>CAZURK010000171.1:0-32162 GCA_964623055.1 uncultured Pirellulaceae bacterium | reverse complement strand
ATACCTGTGGCGGGAACCCCATGACGCTCGTGGGGCGAAAAAGCGATTTCGTGAGATCGTCGAAAAATCGACCACCGATGATTCCGGTCGCTTCACGACAGGATTATTCATTACTCCTGACGGACACAACCGACATTTGCGGGCTCGCGTCTCGGCTGAAGGTTTCCTGACCGGAGACGAACTCGAACTCGGCAAGGACGCGCGGCCGACGCTGCCGGCCGGGACGCTTGTGCTCGAACGTCATAAGCCGATAAGAACTGCAGATCCCGAACAACCAAGCACAGAAAGGCATGACCGGTCGCACGGTCAAGCAGCAAGGGACCGTGACCGGTCACCTCGGCATCTCGGAACGTCACCGCATCAGGAGCCTGTGGAAATTGATGCTGAATCCCAGCGCGATACGTCGGACCTTGGGCGACTGCAAGGTGTCTGGAAGATCGTTGTGGAAGAGCGACCGGACAAGAAACTCGAGGGGCGCGATGATCTCGGTTGGATCCTGTTCTCCGGCGATCGTTTTCTGCTGCAGTCGGCGTCCGGCAGGCGACTCCAGGCAAAGTTCATGTTGCTGCATCCACCAACGCGGCTGAAGAAGATCAACCTGATTGCCGAGGCCGGTGACCGAACGCACGAAGTTCGAGGCATCTATTCCTTCGATGGCGATACGTTGAAGCTCTGTTTGCCGAGCGACTCCGGCCAGGATCGTCCGACCGAGTTTGCGGCTGGCGGCGAAAGCTACGCGACACTTGTCACGCTCAGGCGGACAAACGCCGGGTTGCTTTTCGTCAACCGGGGACGCGTCATTGAACCCAACGTTGGAGCACCGATAAAAAGTGTGTGGGTACCTGATACGTCGGTGCTGGAGGTCGCTCCGCTTGATGCGAAGAGGATACGGATCACGACGAAGAAAGTCGGCGGTACCGTTCTCACAATCGTGGACCAGAACGATAACAAGACGCAGATGGACATCATCGTCGTCGAGCGAGACGATCTCAATTTCGATACCCCCGCCCCCGTCGTTCGAGAGCGGAACGCGTCGGACGTCCCCCCTGCCGAATCGGAGGAGCCTTCGGGCGAAGAGCCGTCGGATTGGCACCGCGGCCCGGAAGGGTTGCAGTACCGAGTGCGTCTGGAGAAGGCGGCATGGCACGAGGGAGAGGTTCCGATACTGTTCGTCGACCTCCGCAATCGCGGCAAGCGCGACGACGTGGCCATTGAAACCCATCAGACGCAGCAACGAGTGCATGTGGGCGATGTGGTTTACGAGCGCAGAGGACAATCGTGGGCGGGGCTGAAACGCCTTTCACCGGGCGGGGAACACTTGACGATTCCGTTTACGTTGTGCGACTGGACGGCCGTTTCCAATCCGCTTGAGCTGCTCGAATTCCACGCGGGCAAACAAGACCTGCGCGTGGCAATCCACATCGCCATAAAACCGGAGATGTCCATCGGAGAAGACGGTGTGCCGGTTTACACCGTGCCGAACCTCAGGGCCAAACCGTTTGAAATGTTGACAGCCCCATTCCAGATCGAAATCCTGCCAAGCGATCACAAAACGCCGAAGCTGGACGTGGTACGTGAGAACATCCGTCGCGAGTTGATTGCATTTCCGCGCTTTCACACGCCGAAAGTTCCACAAACGTTGCACCGCCTGGTGCGCGATCATGTGCCAGATTCCGGCGACTACTTGCTGAAGGTACTCGAAAGCGGCGATGACTCGTTGCACTGGCCCGCGGGAGTCACGTTTGCCGACTCGTGGGACCAGATGACCCACGAGCAGGTCAAGCGGTATTTGCAGCTCTCGCTGAACCACACGGTAGATCAGCGCGAGCAATACCCGCATGGAATCGACGCAGCAATCCGCATGGGTGTCGGGTACGATCTGGACTATCGCTGTGTACCACCCGATCGTAAGTACGAATCCCATTCCGTTACCACACACTTCCTGGACGGCGAGCAATATGGCGAGCCATTTTCGTATCCCAAGTACAGCGCCTGTACCGGCTGGATCAAAACGAAGGATCTGGAGCTTGGCAAACACTTAATTCACTTGGTGACCGATTATGAATTCACGCGCGGTGAGTCCACGTGGAAGGGCCGGATCGAGTCGTCCGAGTACGAATTCGAAATAGTCTCCGCCGACGTGCCTGACCACTTAGCTGCGCCGCCGGATGCTGAGATCGAGCGTATCGTGCGCGAGTCATTCAAGATCGCGGAAACCAGCGAAGGATTGAAGTCGGAAGCGCAAATCCGTCGCGAACAATCCCGCCTCCCTGTAGGCCTTCCACCCGATCCGTGGAGGCCACAAATCCGCTGGACGAAGAAGAAAGACGGCCAGTTTACGGGGCTGCATCTGCCTGTCTGGAAGGTCACTCGTCCGCTTCCCGTCGATTTGTGTTTCAAGGTGGAACTCCACATCAAAGACACGGATGTCGTTGTGCCAACCGGTGATCTTGTGCTGTTGATGGGCGAACACGGGGGAAGCTATATCGGCATCCACAGAGGCCCCAGCATCGACACCCTGTTGAAACACCGCGACGAAAACGGCTTCGTGCCGGTCCGCGTCCTCCTGAAACCGTCACGCGCGGCGGCACTGACATCCCCGAAGGTCACTTGCTACTTCAACCACGAGATCACAAGCCACAACCTGCGCGTCAAGCTTACCGGCGGCTCGGGCAAAAAAACTGAAGCAGAAGCTGGGCACGACGAATAGACGTGATGCACCTACCGCACTCCAATCTTCAGAGACACCGCCTTGGAGACGGGCCTTGTCTTGCAGCGACAACCAATTCTGCGGATAATCGGTTGGGGCGTCGTTGGACCTCCATTCATCGCGTTAGCTGTCGTTTTCTACCTGCGCGGTCGGCGCATTCCGCCAGCGTGAGGCACGCGAACTTGTTTGGCGGATCATGTAATCATGGCCAACAGAGCCTATCTCTGCTGTACCAGCAAGAAGCACACATACCCAAGCTTCCAGGAAGCGGACTACGATCCCGAGAGCCAAACCGTCGCTCTCTGCGCGTACGCGATCCCGCTGCTATGGATCGCCATCTATCGAGCGGAAGACATCATCGTTGATGAATTGGAGGTCGAGGGGCAAATCGTACGAGAGCCTGCACCAGTCGTGAATCGTTCTCAGGTGGTTGCTCGGCTGGAGGAGGCGATACCTCGGATTGAGTCCGTGTTTCCGCAGAATGGTCCTCTGCTCGAACACGCGAGGCTGTTGGGAACGGCCATCTCGGAGATCGAACCCGCCTACCAGTACGTGACCATCGAGATGGAGGAGATCGCCTGCTTGGGAGTCCCGAGGGATTTCCACGGCACATTTCGGCGTCTTCTCCAGTTCATGGGTGGGGTGGAAATGCCTGATGCCAGAGAGGCATTGGAACAGATCACAAGCATCCACGCGGATCGCGAGTTCGTGCCTGTGAGCAGATTCGCCGAAACGGATTTGCCCAACGAGGATTGGGAGAACTTGGCCCGTTTACTGGGAGACGAACACTACCGAGACCTACCATGGATCCCAAAGGCCGATTTGCCCAGTGACGATCCGGAATTGATTGTCGCACTGAAGGAACGCAAGCGGGATCAAGTACTGAGACTGCTGGAAACGGGGGCCGACCCGAATGAGTTGGATGGCCACAGGCTCCATGTGCCGATCGACTACGCGGCCAAATTCTGCCAGTCCGCCGTAGAGCCTCTCTTGGCCGCCGGCGCCAAGGTAACCGATGATTGCGTAGCAGAGGCTGCGAAGAAGGGGAGGGCCAAGACGCTGCGAAGCCTGCTCGAAGCGGGCGGCAATCCCGATGCGAAACACTTCTTTGGCCACACACCAGCTCTGTCCTGCGTTTGCGAGAGCGAGCAAGCAGCGGTGGAGAAAGTCAAACTGCTGCTGGAATTTGGCGCAGATCCAAATGCGACTGACCTCAGTCGTCGGACTCCACTTCAGGAATGTCTCCGGTGCGACAAGCTGGATTTGGCGGAGATTCTCGTCGAGGTCACAAACGATGTCTCGAAACGTGACGCGATGCGAGACGTGATCCGGTGGGGCAAGGAAGACTATGCGCGTTTCCTCGAAGCCCACGGCGTCCCGCGTCCATCAGGGCCTCGGAAGAAATGACGAGAGGTTGACGTGGATCCCCAGAGGATCATGAGTGGAGTGAGATGCCGCTCAGCGGCGCGCGAGGGCACTTTGCACCCCCTGTGTTATGGAGTAACGGGATGTCGCGGCCAGGAGTAGTCATTGTAGCGTTGAGCGTGTCGGTTCTCGTGGCGATTGCCAGCAACGAATCCACGGGTGCCCAACAACCGGCCGAGGAGCAGGCAGATTTCGCCCGGGCTGAAGTTGTCGTGGTCGACGTCAGTCACTTGATTGACAACCACGAAGGACTTCGAACGGCGATCGAAAAACTCCACAAAGATGTGGTAGAAGCGCGTAAGAAGCTCCGCGCCGAATTGACCGCGATGAGCAGCCTCCACGAACGCATGCAGAGTTACAAGCCGCAATCGCCGGAGTACCAACGGCTCGACAACGACATACGACAGCGAGTTGTGACGGCTCGTTTGCAGCAGACATCCTCACTGCGACAGATTCGCCAACGGCAGGCTGAGGCTTACGCGAGTGCCTACGCCGAGATCCAACGGGAAGTCCTGCGATTTCAGCGGGCACAGGGTATTGGCATTGTTCTCAATGTCGCCAGATCAGCGCCGCGCCGGATCGAGATCCCAGAATTGGACATAAATACGGGCGCCGACGCGCATTCTTCCATCAAGTATTCGAAAGACAGAGGTTCATTTTCGTGGATGGAGCCGAGGCACGCCTGGGGCTGGCGCCGCAGGGAGTTACCTTCACCTCCGGAGAACCATTCGACCGGCAGCCTGGATCAAATCACGATTCCAAAGGACGTTCCCCTACTGTTGCATCCCGATCCGGCCGAGATCGAGGCGCAAATCAACCAGCCGGTCGTCGCATTCTTGCCCGAGAGAGATATTACGCCGATCATTCAGGAGCGATTGATGGGTGCCCGGGCCAAATCGGCCTCGGAAAAGCAATCCGTGGGCGGATCAACCCCGAAGTCGATACGACACGAGTTATCGGATGACCAATGAATTTGGCAGTCGGATGAAACACGCGTTTCAGATTAGCTTACGGACGTGGATGCTGCTGTTCACCATCCTGATCCTGACGCTGGGCTATTTCGCAAACCAAGCCTCCAAACAACGGCGGATTGCTGCTGCCTTGGTTTCCAGCGGCGCACACATCACGTACCAGTATCAGTACGACAACTACGACAACGAACACAAATACTCGCTTAACCCTGATGCCACGGTCCCTTGGCTTGCAGAGCACATCGGGATTGACTACTGCTCGCCGATCGTGGATGTATCCTCACTTCACGCCGACAATCCATCAAGGGTCGCGGAGCTTGCGGCGCAACTTCCGAAGCTGCGTTTGCTGTCTATCCAGGAAACCGGGCTTCGAGACGAAGACCTCAGGGCGTTCGTCGGACATCGGTATCTTCGCGGTCTTTACCTTCGAGGAACGCGAATCACCGATGGTGCGGTTAGTCACTTGGCCACCCTGAAGTCGTTGCACGTTCTCAACCTCCACAACACGAACCTGTCCCCTACTGCAATAGACTCGTTGAAGGCGGCTCTGCCCAATACAAAGATATACCACTGTGAGCCCCGCAGAGCACGCTTCTGAGTCGACTACCGTGTCCTCTCCTGGTTACGCAACGAAGAAAGCGATGACCACGACAAATCCGACACATGCGAGTAAAGCAAGACGCCGGCGCTGGTTTCGGTTCAGCGTTCGTTTTATGCTCGTAGTCGTTTTTGTGATCGCCCTTGGGCTTGCATGGCTGGCCGCTCGGTTTCAACAGGCGCGCCGGCAACAAGCGGCCGTGACCGCGATCCATCGGCTGGGCGGATATGTCGTCTACAATGATGGATTGGACACGGGCACCTTCCCCGCCACGCGCGTGACGCCGCCGACCTGGATTCGCCGCGTTGTCGGCGACGATTTCTTCGATCACGTACAGCGCGTGCAATTCCAGCGCGCCCACAACCCAAAGTTTATACCGGTCGCTCGAATCGAACCATCGCGGAAAGGGTCACAGCAGTACGAGCAAGTCGAGTCGTGGAATTGCGAAAACGTGCTCGCGCTCGGGCCGCATTTCGAGGCATTACGAGGTCTGGAGTCAATCTCGTTTCACGACACCGTTATGCCGCGCGATTCACTTGCGGCGGTCGCCAATTTGACTGATCTGCGCTCGCTCGATCTTCAACAGACTCGCATCACCAGCGCCGATCTCAAGCATCTGAACAATCTGGCAAAACTGGAAAGACTCGTTCTGCGCCGCACGCGAATTCGCGATGATGGTTTGGTTCACCTGCGCGGTATGGATGGGCTCGTAGAACTCTCGCTGGGCAGCACGGCCATCGGCGATGCCGGCGTTGAGAGAATCAGCCACTTGACCGAACTGCGATGGTTGAGCCTGGAGAACACCCAAGTGACCGACGAAGGCGTCGCGCATCTACGGAACCTCGCGAAACTTGAAGTTTTGCAGCTCGGGCTGACCAACACGTCCGACGCTTCCGTCGAGCACCTAGCTCAATTGACTGCGCTGTGCAGGCTGGTTGTCGGAGATCGCGTCAGCGAGCAAGGCATAGCGAAGCTGCGATTTGCGCTGCCGAACTGCGAGATCCGCTGGAGCGCATACCGCGATCGCAGCCCGCACCTGCCATGAATCGGGCAGGTAGTTCGATACCAACGACGTTTGAGTGTGCAGTCGTTGACCGCGCGGCTACCATCTTCCTGCCCGCGTTCTTCTGCCATTTGCCTCTCCGGCCACGCTATCCCTTTTCCGGTGCGTTACCCCTAACGTCTCCCACTAGGCGCGCGATACCATTGTGTCGAATAGGCCATCCCCGTTGTCCCGTCCGTCTGGAAGATCTCCTCCCATTCTTGCACCTCGAAGTACACTTCGTCTCCCCATGTCACTTCAGTGCATATTAGCTTCGTCGGGCGGAGCCTTTCATAGGTTGCTCGATCAACACTCTTGCAGACGGTCTCGGGCAAAGGCAGAGTGAGACGGCCGAGCTTGTCGAGCCCGTCTTCGCAATGGGCTCTCATGGCAGAATCCGCCTCCACAAGACCCGACATCAGTGTTTGAAGCACTGCCTTAGTGACCGACTTGTCGCCCGACGCCGCAAAGGAACCAAGGATCGCCTCTATGGCGGGCGTTTGATCGTCATAATCGGTGTACATGAAGACCGCGGCAACCGTCCGACCCCGCATTCGTCGAACACGAAAATCGACGATGGCCTTGGCGCCGTAATCCCCGTAGTCAAGATCGTACGACAGCGCGACCTGTTGCCATCCGTCCTGGCTACTCCGCGCGACGGGGATCTTCATGTCCCGTGGCGGCTGATCGGGATTCTTGGGTAGCTCGGGAGGACGGTCTGTGACCGGACCGCCGCGGGCGCGCCAAGCCACGCGTCTGGGAGTGAAGAGCGTTCGAACCGCCTCTACGCCTTCCGAAATCACCTTCGCTTCGGTCTTTTCCGGCGCCTCATCGAGAATATAGACTCGCATTTGCAGATCGCTGTAGGAGACGCCTCCTCGTCCCCACCCCTCGGCGCCCGCGTGGACAGCACATCGCTCGAAGGGCAAAACGGCATTCACAACGATCGCGTATTCCGGATCCCAATCGGCCTCATCGCCGGTCTTGACTGTGGCAAGTTCTTCCTCTGTGAGATACAGGTTGTTGTGAAACCCTTTGTACCAATCAAGCCATCTCTGCGGAATGCGAAATGAAACGCCCGGCGGAGCGATTTCGACCAGGTCATTCTTGCGTATTGCGCGGAAGGGTCGAATACGCTTTTCCGTCTGCGAAACGGCTCTCTCGGTTCTGTTGTCTGTGCTGGGTGGAGACGCCTCCGCCGCCACTCCACACACGATGACGAAGATGGCTACGACAGCCAAGGAAGTGAGCCTAATGTGTCTATTGCGGTTCGTCATGGATGGGGGCTCCCCAAGTAGGACGATCGGGAACGTCTGCCAAGCATATTGTACCCCTGCGACGGGCCTGCGGACCAGAAACGCACCCAGATTCCCGCCGAGCGTGGTCGAAGTGAACCTGGTTCCGCCCTAACATGACGTACTGGAATAGTGCAGAATCAAGGAGTCTGGCGGACAGGCGCAGCAGAGGCGGACACCGAGCGTTTGTTTTCTGCTGCCAGTTCCGGAAAAGCGTGTCAGATCATACGGAACGCCGTGTGTATGTTGGTGTAGGGGAAATATGCGACTGTCGGCAGGGAAGGATGTCTATGAGCCGATCGCCGGAAACTCGACCGAGCTTACTGGTACGGCTGAAGGACCGCGAGGATCAAGAGGCGTGGCACGAGTTTGCGGAGATCTATCAGCCGGTAGTCTACCGACTAGCACGACTAAAAGGGCTGCAGCACGCGGACGCGGAAGACCTTACGCAGTTGGTGCTTATGGCGGTGGCAAAGGCGGTCGAGCGATGGGAGCACAACCCGCGACGAGCACGGTTTCGCACGTGGCTGCACCGTGTGGCACACAACGCGATCTTGAACGCTCTGACGCGCGGTAAGCCGGATCGAGGTTCCGGCGATACAGGGCTGCTGGCCCTGCTGGACAAGCAGCCCGATGACCAAGGACCTGACTCGGACCTCCTACGGCTTGAATACCGCCGCGAAGTATTCCGCTGGGCCGCTCGTCAGATCCGCGACGAGTTTCAACCTTCCACTTGGGATGCATTCTGGCTATCGGCGGTCGAGGGCCAAAGCGTGGAGGAGGTCGCGCGAAAACTTGGCAAGACGCCCGGCACCATCTACGCCGCCCGCAGTCGCGTCATACGGCGGATGAGAGAGAAAGTCGCAGAAATGGACGAGAAGGATTGACGACGGCAGAGCTTCAATCGTCTCTTCTAGTGATTCAGGCTCCGCGGCCACGGTAGGTTATGCTTCAGCATATCGGCCACATCTAACTGGCGGAAACTGCTCCAAATCCGCGTGACACCGCTTTGCCCAAACCGCAATACTCCGGGAGCCTCAGGTTAACATTGAACTTACCCACGAACGCAATCATGCCTCTTCCTTTGACGCTGGTCTTGATGGACGTGAGTTGCCGACATTCGGCGTCGATCCGTTCGCGGAATTTGATGCCTAGCGATTTGGCCAGCCCGAGGCAATTGCCCACCAGGATTCGTGATAATTCGTCTTTGCGAAACGCCGTGTTGCGTGAACCGGTGTAGGATCGAAAGTTCCTCTCGTTCAATGCCAGCCACGGCGTGACAAAACGGTACTCGACGGGTTCTGAGCACGCGGTGATTTCATCTTGTCGCGTTTCAAAATACGTCTCTCGAACGTTGAGTTGCTCACCACCCAATTCGGTTTCATCCATCTCGGGCCACAGTCGCTGCAACAACTCGGCCCCTTCGGCGATCCCCAGCAAAACCGCGTTTGCGTCAATGACTTTGAACTGAATCCGCGGATATTCGAAAACCGGCTTGCCGTCCGTGTCGTAGCTGTGCCTGACCACCTCGTCCTCGAATGCGTTTCCAAAGAAATCTCGAAGTCGAGGAGACTCGTGGGTCCTGGTTTTCCGGGAAAGACGCAGGCGGCATTCGGCAATCTCTATTAGTCCCATCGGTCAAGTCGCTGTGGTGGCCAAATCATCGGCTGCTGGATCCTCGCCAAACCCTTTGCCGATGAATGGCACCTTGTCAAAGTCATCGCGTCGGATGTGAAACACGTCTATCAAGTCCGTCTCTTCGTTCACCAGTTCTCGGTGGATGATACCACTTCGTCCGCTCGATTCGAATCCAGGTCGCTCCGGAGGAGGCTTTTCTTGACGCGGTAGCGAGACCGAGTGACGCGTTTGGCCACGGTTTCCTGCATCTTCTGGAATTCTCGTCTGGAGAACGGCTTCCGTGCTGCGGATCAAGGCTTGAGAGCCCATTTCTGAGACCACGACAGAAAACTCTTGCATCTTTATGACAAAGTTCGTAAACTGGATATTACGACATGCGTCATAAACGGAGGATTCTATGGGCAGGAGAAAGCAGAAGGTACCTCGTCTTTCCCCGGGCGAGTTCGAAATCCTCTCGATGCTCTGGGAGCAAGGACCGCTGACGCTTTCGGAGGCACACGGGTCGTTCGACAGGTTCGGGCGAAAGGTGGGCTATACCACGATTCAGACGCGACTGAACCGGCTGGTGGAGAAGGGGGCGGTGCGGCGAAGTCGCCAGCGACCAGCGAAATACGAGGCTGCCGTGGCCCGCGAGGACGTCGGCGCCAGGCACATCGACATCCTGCTGGACAAGATGAGCAACGTGCGGATTGTGCCGCTTGTCGCCCATCTGATTTCTGCGGGCTCGCTCTCGCAAGAGGAGATTCGCCAGCTCAAGGGCCTGATTGCCCAGGCAGAAGCATCCGTCAGAGACCCCCTTGACCGCGAGGAGGACAAGCCATGATGGATCCGCAGTGGGACATAGTCATTCGGCTGTTCTGGGCGAGCTTGATGCTGACCGTCTCCGTCCTCGTAATGCAGACGGCGATTTGGCTCCTCCGGCCTTCGTCACCGGTTGTGAGGCGAATCGGTTGGTTCGTAGTGCTATTTCAAGGCGTGCTGCTGTTTCACATTCCCATCGAGGTGACTTGGCAAACCCGGCTCCCGCAAACGCCAATCGCCCGACAGCCGGCCTCGGACTTTGAAGAGAACAGCGATGCTCGGCCGGGTCTTTCAGGACTCCCGGTAGCGGCGTCCGATTCACGACGCTCGGTCGCCGACGAGCCCTTCGAGACAACTACCGCCGGTCGCACAAGCCTTCCGCTGCGGGAATCTTCAAACAGGCTCAACTGGAAGCCTCTTGCCGTCCTAATTTGGATTGTCGGTTTCCTCTGCGTGTCTGTGTTTGCTGGGCTGACGTATTTGCTGTTGTTGCGGCGGCTTTTGAGCAGTTGGCCTGCTTGCGATTCTTGGACAGCCCAATGGCACGAGCTTCTGGATTCACAAGGCGTCCGGCGCTCGATTCCGCTGCGCGTGACGGGTGACCTCGGACCGATGCTCTGCTGGACTCCGCTGGGCTACCGTGTATTCGTTCCCGACAAGATCTGGAATCAGCTTCATCCGAGCCAACGCCTGGCGATCCTTCGGCACGAGTTGGCTCATTTCGAACGGCGCGACGTTTGGAAGACCCTGGCCGTACGACTGCTGGCCATGGTCCACTGGTTCAATCCACTTGCCTGGTGGGCGGTCCGTCAATTCGTGCAAGACGGCGAATGGGCGTGTGACCGGGCAGCCGCCGGCCGGGACTATCGGGCGTCGTTGGAGTACGCCAAGGCGTTGATGTGTGTGGCCGGACAAAGCCCGCGTTGCCCGTCGTGTGCCACGGCCATTCGCGGCGGGTCCATGTTTGTTCGTATTCGGCGGATCATTTCGCTGCCCTCCAAGGAGGACGGAATCGTGAAGAAGATGCTGCTGCTTTCACCTGTCATCGGTTTGCTGGTGTTTGGTCTTTTCCGTGTCGAGTTGGTGGCAGAGCAGGCGGCATCGAAGCCGGAACCTGCAGATGAGCTGACCGCACGACACCGCACGATGGGCGAGGGTGACCAAGGTCTCCCCTGGCTACCAGACGGTTTGGTCGCCGTTTTTGGCGAGGAGCGCGGACGCAAATGGGGGTGGCTGGGCCGCGGCCTTGCACTTCGGCCTGATGGTGGGCAACTGGCTGCGGGTGGTGCAAACGGCGCCATCTTCGTTTGGGACGCAACGGACTTGCACCTGGAGGCGTTCGTGAAGGGCCACGAGGGGGCCGTCATCTCCGTCGGGTACATGCCGGATGGCCAGACTCTGGTCTCCGTCGGCCAGGACAAGACGATTCGCACGTGGGATCTATCTGGCGACGAGCCTCGGGAGCGCACCACAATCAGCCCACACCGCGAGCGGCCAACGCGGGCTGTGTGGTCGGCCGATCGCAAAACCCTGGTTACCCGCAGTTCTCGCGACGGCGAAACGCGAATCTGGCGCTTGCAGGCCGGTGGTCTCGTGGACAGAGGCGAGTTACCTCGCCGCGATGACAAAAAACGAGATTCCGATAGGTGGCGGGAAGCAATGGATCAAATGGATTTGCCCCGTACGAAGGGCGTTATGGGGATGAAAGACAGAGAGACTCTGGCACTATCATCGGATGGACGCCTGCTGGCTGTCTCCTCGGGTGGGGCGGCGTTCTGGGTCCGTCGGGATGGGGGCGCAACTCCCACGTATCTCGAAAGCCGGATAACCGTCTGGCAAATCGGCGGGCCGAAGCCAACAGTCCGGTGTGTCCTTGAGAAAACGGGATACGTCTATTCGATCGCATTTCACGCCGACGGCAATACGCTGGCTGTTGGCTCGCACGACAACAAAGTGCGTCTTTACGACCTTGGCGATGCGAAGCCGCCAGTCAAACACATTCTTGAACATGATGAAGTCGGAGGGCTTTCCTTCAGCCCAGACGGCAAGACCCTTGCGGTTGGCGGAAGTAGCATCTCGTTCTGGGACCTGTCGGAGGATGATCCTATCGAGCTATCTGTGTTTCCTTTGACTCACAGGCCGCCGTTCAGCGTGCGAGATATGACGTTTGGCGTTGACGGAAAGGTGTTTTTTGTGGTCGATGGTTGCATCGTTCGACGCTGGGAGCTCGACCGACCGACTGACGAGGTGACCGGAGCGAGGAGTGGGCATAGCGAATGGGTCGACTCGCTGAGCTTCACTCCGGATGGCAACAGGCTGTTGTCGACCGCCAGCCTGGACGGAACCATGCGAATCTGGGACTTCGCGACACTCGAAACCAAGGAACAACACGTTTTGCGATTCGTCGGTCTACAGGTCAAGGATGTGGCGGTGGCGCCGGGTGGCGACCGTTTCGTGTTCTCCACGTACAAGAATTCCGCATACGCACTGAGGCTCTGGGAATTCGCAAAGCCGGAGCCTCACGAATTGAACGCGGTGGACTTGGGGCGCGGGCATCCCGGCGCGTTCTATAGTTACGCATTCACTCCGGACGCGGCAACGTTGGCGACAGGACACCGTGACGGCGCGATCCGCTTCTGGGATATTCGCGACGGCGAGTTCAAACCGACTGTCACTATCCCAAGCATCCATTCGGGCGGAGTCTGCTCGCTCGACTACTCTGCGGACGCGAATACCTTGGCTTCTGCCGACTGGGGTGGACATATCAACCTGTGGGATGTTAGCGGCCCCACGCCGCAATTGCTGCGTCGCGTGGGCGGACATGATGACAAAGCTCGTCAAGTCCGTTTCTCACCCGACTCAAAAAGACTCGCTTCGGGGGACGAGAAAGGGACGATCAAACTGTGGGATCTTACTCAAGAGGAATCGAGTGGTCGCGAACTCAAGCAACACACGGATATGATCACAGCGATCGCATTTGCATCCGACGGACGAAGCCTCCTCACATCGGGACGTGACGGCCGAGTGATCATCTGGGATGCGGCCGCCGGAAAAGCGGTTCGGCGATGGGAGTTTCCAGGAAGCGTTTGGGACGCGAAGTTCGACCCAAGCGGCCGCTACATTGTCTCGGCAAACGGAAACGGTTCGATCTACGTCTGGCGAAACCCACAAGCGGTCCGCAGGTAAAAGCCCCGAAGAAACAAAATGATCAACTTGTTTCTTCAGGGGACCCTCACTCTTGTGGGCCGGTCCGCTCGTAGAGCCATACGCAGCCGTGCCGGGCGTATTGGGCGCTGGCGGCCTGAGCGGAGCCGGACAAGGGCGACGCGCACTCTTGCCATTCCCTTAGCGCTATGCGAAATCGTTCGATTCGCTCCTGCTGGGTCTCGTTCTGCGGGCGCCTCGTCACCTCACCGCGCAGGGCGACATTCTTCGCGCTGGCTTCGGCGAGCTGTGCCCGTTGTTCTTCGGTTAGCTCAATGCGTCGAACAGAGTGATCGCCTAGCAGCAAGTCGAGTCGGCCGTCGGCGTTGAAGTCGGCGACGCAGATGGCGTGATGGTATGCCGGTTCGTCGTAACGGCGTTCATTTCCGGGCGACCGGTTGCCGGCAGGGATGAGGATTTCGGGCCCCTGGAGCACGGGTCGGCCCTTCTTGCCCGTGTTGCGGTACCAAACGATGTCCCCTTTGCGGCCAACCAACAAATCGTCGCGACCGTCGCCGTCCCAGTCTGCCGCGCATGGCCCGACGATGCCCGACGGAATCACCTCGCCTTCGAATTCCAGCGGCAGGCCGTCGCCGAAGACTGGTTGTCGGCGCGAGCCTTCGTTCGGCACCAGGCAGCGAGCACTGCGTCCGAACAACAGGTCGAGGTCGCCGTCGTCGTCCCAGTCGTGGGCAAACGCGGTCGAGTTGTACCGGATCCGGCTATTGTTCGGGAAATAGCGTCCCATTTGCAGCTCGCCGTGCTTGTCTTCGAGGATCTCCGCCTCGGCGAACGATCCGTCCTGGTTGCGCCGGAAAAGGTATACCTCGCCCCAGCCCGCACCGGTGAGGATATCGGTACGCCCGTCACCGTCGAAGTCCACTAACTGCGGAGTAAAAGCGACGCGACAGCAGATGGGCACACCGGCGATTCCGCCAACCGTTGTGAACCATTCGAACCCGTCGAACTTCGGTCGCGCATTTGTTCCGACATTGCGGTAGATGCGAAGCCTTCCCGCCTGCAACTGTCCGACTAGCAGATCATTCTTGCCGTCCTCGTCGAAGTCGCCCACAAAAGGCGCCGCAAAGCCCTCGACGTCGATCGGCGCCCCGCCGGCGGTGATTCGCACGGGTGGTGCGAGGTCGGCGGCCCGCTGCGATGCTGTCTCGTCGGAAGGCCCCTCGTCGTTTGCCGCAACTCGACTCTCGACGGCGGGTTTCTCGTCGTCTTCGCGATCAGCGGCAGGGGGCGGCGCGGTCTTGGGCACCGCTGGTCGTTCGGTCTTTTCGCCCAAAAACGGCGTCACATCCCAAACCAGCGCCGTCAGATCGTCGCCACAGGTCGAGACCAGTCTGGTGCCGTCGCTGGAGAACTCCAGCGCGGTGACGTGGCTTTCGTGTCCTTTGAAATCAGCGAGCAGACGCGCGGATTCGATATCAAACAGCAAAACGCGCAAGTCCTTTTCCGCCGATGCGAGCAACCGGCCATCGGGCGAAATGGCGATGGCATGAACCTCGCGTCCCACGCAATGGCTGCCTTCCTGTTCGCCCGGTTCAAGAAGCGTTCGGGGATCCCGGCTGAGTTCACGTATCATTTCTCCAGTGGCCACATCCCAAAACCGAATCGCTGACGGGACGGTGATGCTTGAGGGCGGGGGCAGTCGCCGACCGTCGCGAAATACGCAATTTTCGCCCTTCCCACCGGTGACCAGAGTTCTGGAATCCGGGGAAAAGGCGATGCAGTGGGCACCACGGAACGTGAGTCGGTCCTTGTCGATCTGCTGCACGAGGTGGCCGGTTTCGGTATTCCAGATGCGCAAGGCGTCGTCCCCACAAAGCGCGGCCACACGGCGCCCATCCGACGAAAAGGCGACGTCTTCGGCCGAATCCGGCCCCGTCGTCCATTGGCGTATCTCCTTGCGGGATGCAACATCCCACAGACGAACCGTTCGATCTGAATCGCCGCCGCCGGACACCAGCCGGGTACCGTCCGGCGAGAAAGCCACGTCCACGGCGGGAACGTTGTAGCCCTGCAAGCGTCTGGGTTCCTTGAGGAACACCCTGTCGTTCCATTCCTTCAATTCCCAGAGACGAATGCCATGCTCCCCGCTGCCCGACACCAGGCTTCTACCGTCGGGCGAAAAGGCCACGCAGTCCACCGATTTTGGCGGATAGGTCACGCTGAGAGACCGGCCTGTTTTCGCTTCCCAGATGCGGACGCCATCTCGTCCACCGGTAGCAAACCACTTGCCATCCGGCGACAAACTCGCGCCACGAATCCGCTGCTTGTTCGCGACACGCGGATGAAGCTGCCCACCAGCAGGCAGATGCCAAATGCGAACCGTTTGGTCCTGCGATCCGGACACGACCGTCTGGTAGTCCGGCGAGAACGCAACACATTCGATCCAGCCTGTGTGTCCCCGATGCGAATAGACCGCCATTGACTGCCCAAATTGGGTCTCCCAGACACGCACCTTCTTGTCCCGGCCGCCGGAGACGAGGTATCGTCCGTCTTTCGAGAACGCCAGCGACTGGATCTTGTCGTCATGGTGGCCCAGCCGGCGCAGCTCTTTGCCGGACGGAGTCTCCCATAGTCTGATTGAGTATTCTGGCTTGGCGACGATCGGCATGGCGACGGCCAGCATTTGCTCTGCGGGCGAGAAAGCCAACTGGGCCGTGATGTCGTAACGCAGCCATTTGCCTTGCTCAAGCTGCGCCTCGTCAAGAATTGGTGTCTGCCGGAGCTCCGTGCCTGATGCGGTTTCCCATAAGCGGATGGTGTTATCCTGGCTGGAGGTGGCAAGCGTGCTACCGTCCGGCGAGAGGGCGGCGGAGAAGATACGGCCCTCGTGTCCCTCGAACTCGCGAAGCACCTCTCCCGTCTTTGGATCGAGTAGTCGTGCAAACCCTTCTGACCGAACGACCTTGCGGTTGCGCGTGCTGAAAGTGCCGCCCCATCCGACCAGGAACGATCCGTCTGGGGCGTAGACGACGCCGCGGATGTTCTCGACCGCGAAACGGCGGGCCTCCTCGCCCGTCGAGACATCAAGAATCCAAATCTCCGAATCCCCCGCACAGGCAATCTCATTGCCATCGGGTGAGAATGCCAAGTGATCGCATCGCCCAGGCCACCAGCCCCGTGGCCTTGCGCTGGTCGTCTCCCACAGTCGGATTCCATCACGTCCGGCCGACGCAATCAGTTCCCCGTTTGGCGAATATGCCACGTATTGGACAGTCTCCGTATGACGCAACCGAATCGAGCCGATCCGCGCGATCGCTCCCACCGGCAGCGGATCGCCGTAGAGATCGGTTCGAGGAGTGGCCATCTTCTCGTCTGCGCTCGCCGCAGGCACCCTCAGTTCAGCGTTCGGTGCAGGTCTCCCAGGCTCAGCGTTCGGCGCAGGTCTCCCGACCTCGCCGCCACTCTCGACCGACGGTCTCCCATCCACCTGCGGCCTTTCCGCCGTCGCAGCAAAGCATGCTGCCAGCCCCGCAGCAACAAACAGCCCGGTAGCCCCCGATGCGTGCGACAGTCGTCGGAACCTCCGAGGCTCGGCAGCAACCGGCAAGCCGAGGACTCGGCGGATTCGGGTCACCAACGTCGGTCCCGTCGATGCAACCGCATAGCGAGGCGATGTCTGCGACAAGAGCCCCAAAGACGCCAGCGCACGCGCGTAGACGTCAGCTCCATCGCTGATCCGCGTGGCGTAATCGTCCGCGCAGTATTCGCGTTCAATCCGAATCTGCCGCGACACCCACCAGACGGCCGGATGATAGAATAACAAGGTCTCGATCGCGGTCTGGCAGAGGTTGACCAAATAGTCGTGTCGCCGGATGTGCGCCAACTCATGGATCAGAACGGCTTCCAACTCGCTGCTCGACAGACCTGTCAGAACACACGCGGGCGTCAATACGATGGGCTTGAGCCACCCAACTTGCATCGGCGCGGTAGTCCACGCACACAGCCGAATACCGACGACACGCGATATCCTCAGCCGGCGACATAGTCTCTGGACCACGCGTTTGACGCGCGCTGGCACGTCGTCAGTAGCTTGGTGGCGCAACCGTTGCGACAACGACCAACCGAGAATGTGCCATATCGACAGACAAAGCACTCCGGCAAACCAAGTCACGACGAACCAAGGTAACGAACCAGTCAGGAAGGTGGCGTATCGCGATTCGGTTCGCGAAGGAACCTGCGCGATGTCATCGTCGGACACCAGGCCGTTCGTGGCCTCTGGGGTTCTCCAGGCAGCTTCGCTACTTCCCTCTACTTCGATGTAGAATTCGTCAATTGCTTCGTTTGGCTCTACCTCTATTGCGCCCGGTCGCTGGGTGCGCGCCGTGTAAACCGGGCGTATCGCCTGCGAAGCACTTTCTGTTGAGATCAAACTCGAACTGACATTTCCCGGTTCCACTTCTGCGAGGTGGTTCGAACCAGCCACGTCGACACGAACGGCGACATAGGTACATACGGGCAAGGCGACCAACAGGAGCAGCGCAGCGCACGACGCTAGATATCGCGCCTGCGCCGTACGGTTCTTCATCCGCCAGAGTAGCATGGCAAGACAAGCCCAGACGAACACGCCTTGCCAGACGAAATGGATTAGCGTCCACCCAAGTCGTTCGACCGTCGGCTGCGTCAACAAGTCAAAGGCGTTGGCTATCATTTTCGTGTCTCCAACTGCCCGACGATGCGTTTGATCTCCGCCAGTTCCTCATCGTTGACCTCACGAGCTGCGAGGGCGTGTAGCACCATCTTCCGAGTCGATCCATCGAATACGCGATCAATGAACGATCCCACGAGCGTCTCTTTGGTCGATGCTTCGTCGACTGCTGCGGAATACACGTGCGAGCGTTGTGTTTCGTCGCGGTCCAGCATTCCCTTTTCTGCCATCAATTGCATCTGCTTCAACGTCGTCGTGTACCGAATGCCGCGTCCGCTTCCAAGTTGCTCGTGCACTTGGCGAACGGTGCTTGGACCATGCGCCCAAAGCACTCGCAGAATAGCCAGTTCCGCCTCGGAGGGTTGAGGTGCACGTTTTCGAGCCATCGGTACTCCGGTGGTTTGCGTCAGGGGAAGGAATCGCCGTGTACGATCCAAATCGTATGTCTTCTGGCATGATATACGATTTGAATCGTAGCGTCAACGATTATGATCGTACTTTCTCGGGAATCTTCACTCGCCCCGATCACCGTGAATGACGGGGACGGGTGCGCCGTCCGATCAGGATTCCCGCCTCATGCGAGATTCTGTTCCCGCTTTGTGGGACAATGTCCGTCCAGAGGCGTCTTTATTCTGGAACGTATTTGGACGGGCACCAATGGACGCAGCCGGGCCGGAACTGCTGACGCGATTGCTGGACGAGCACGGCGCCGCGCTGGTGCTGTATGCCCAGCAGTGGTGCAACGCGCCGGAGGATGTGGTGCAGGAGGCGTTCGTGCGACTCGTGTGCCAACGGCCAGTTCCCGAGAACGTGGTTGGGTGGCTGTATCGGGTGGTGCGCAACGAGGCGATTAGTGCGTCGCGGGCGATAGCGCGGCGGGCACGTCATGAATCGGCGGCCGCCCACCGCGGGGAGCCCTGGTTTGCCGTTGCCGCTGGCGAACGGCTCGACGCAACCGCTGCCGCCGACGCGCTAGGAACGTTGCCCATCGAGGAAAGGGAGACGATAGTCGCACGGCTGTGGGGTGGTCTGTCGTTCGAGCAAATCGCCGAGTTGACAAACACGTCGCAAAGCACCGCTCACCGACGTTACGTGGCTGGACTGGCAGCCCTACAAGAGAGGTTGGGAGTCTCATGTCAGAACCGAGATTCGACGGACAAATGAACGACGATCGAAACGGGCCGCCCGTGGACGCAACGGATCGCCAAGGCGTGCCATCGGAACTGAAGGCGATCGAAGCCGAACTGGCGGCGCTCGCTCCGCGCGACGATCGCTTGGACCGCGAGCGTTTGCTGTTCCTTGCCGGGCAGGCGTCGGTTCGCGACGCTGTCGTTCACCAGAGCGCGAGCGTTCGTCGATGGATCTGGCCTTCTTCGTTCGCCGCCATGACGACGGTAGCTGCGGCGCTATTCGTGATGCTGCTCGCACAGCCGGAGCCCGGAGTGGTGGAACGGATCGTGTACGTCCCATCCCAGCCGTCACCGACGAGCGTGCTAGAGGAAACTGACCCCGTCCATGACGTCAGACAGCGAGGGAGATCCGAGCATGAGCGAACCGCGTCCAGTGGCGACGCGTTTTCCTACGGTCTTGCCACGACGCAGCCGTCACTGCGAGGGAGCCTGCCTGCAGGGGGACCTCAGTTTCGCCTGTTCCATCACTTGTACGCCGAAGTGCCCCATGCCCAGTTGCGTCAGGGAATTCCATCGAACGATGCTGACGAGCCAGCAATTCGTCCAGTCCTCTCTCGCAGGTCGTTGACGGAATTGCTGGAGGAATCCGCGGCTGCGGACGTTCCGTCCGATCGGTCGACCTATCAGAATCCAGGAGCGAAGTCATGAAGCCAATTCACTGGTTGCCGTGGGGCCTTTTTGTGTTGGTCCTCTTCTGCTCGGCCGGGCAGGCGGGCGCGGACGAGGACAAACCGCCCGTAAAACTCACCTTGCATCCCGCCGCAGAACCACGACCGTCTCTGAAGTACCAACTGCTGCCCGGCTTCATGGATCGGATTCCCGGGAATGCCGCCGTGTACTACGGTAAGGTGACCGTGGAGCATCGACGCTTCTTCAACGATCAGGAGTGGCTGAACAAGATCGAACAGTGGCGCGAGGCCCCGCTGGAGGAACTGCGGGCCGACGACGTACGTTTGCCGCCCGGAACCATCGCGTACTGGCTCGATCGAGCCGCCCGTTGCTCCCACTGCGATTGGCAGCTTCCGGTTCGCGAAGATGAGTTCTACTCGATACTTCTGCCGGAGTTGTCGCAATTGAAGCAGTTTGGCCGAATTCTGGGAACAATGGCCCGGATTCACATGGCCCGTGGCGAGTTCGATGATGCCGTGAAGACACTGCAGACCGCGTATTCCGTCGGACAAGATGCGGCCGCAGGCGAGACTTTGGTCAATTCGCTCGTTGGCGTCACGATCTGCAGCATCACGTCCCATCAAGTGATGCAATTCGTCCAGCATCCTGATTCGCCCAATCTGTACTGGGCACTAACCGCGTTGCCGCAGCCGCTGATAGACCTCCGCCCTGCGGTCGAAGCGGAGATGCACGCCGTCGAACTCTCGTTCCCCGAACTACGCGATTTGGACGAGGCGGAAGGAACTACCGACGAGTGGAGCGAACGCCTGCACCGTTTCTCCGAGAAGCTGGCCAAGTGGTCAGACGATTCGATGTTGGACGCGCGCACCATGGTCACGGCGGCGAGTATCCGGGGTTATCCCAAAGCGAAACGTGCACTGATCGAGCGCGGATTTCCACCGGATACCGTGGAAGCCATGCCGGTCGGCAAGGTAGTCCTGCTCTATGCGATGCAAACGTATGAAGACCTTCGCGACGATATCTTCAAGTGGTTCTTTGTTCCGTATCCAACAGCCCGCGAGATGACGAAAGCAGCACGGGAAGGCCTCAGCCGCGAGTTCTTTGAAGGGGGAGGGGTTCTCCCCGTAGCGAATGTGTTCTTGCCTGGGATTGAACATTGCCGGACGGCCGCCGTTCGAACGGACCGCGAAATAGCGGTGTTGCGAGTGGTCGAAGCGTTGAGATTGTACGCTGCGGAACACGACGGCCGGTTGCCAGAGAATCTGAGCGACACGAGCGTGCCCGTCCCCGATGATCCGGTAACGGGGCAGCCATTCGAGTACCGGGTCGAAGGTGAAACGGCCTTCTTGAAAGGCCCATCCCTGCCCGGCGTTCCTTTGAACTACGAAATCACGATGGTTCGCGAGTGATGCCGATGGTGTGAGTGTGATCGTCACGGTAGCTGAATTCCACATCCCGGAGAAAAATCATGGCGACAACAATTCGATATATGATTTCCGGTCTTCTGCTCGTCTCGGCGCCTCTTGCCGGAGCGGACACTCAATTCGATCCGGATGCACATGCGAAGAGTATCGCACCGTTCATCGACACCCAGACAGTCGCAGTTGCCCATATCGACCTGACGGGCATTGAACCCGGCCCGTTGGTCGACACGTTTGTGAAACTCGTTCCCGAGGCTCAGGGCGACGTCGATCGTGACGAAGTGAAACGGATTCTTGATGGCTTTGTCGACGCTGGTGCGAGGGAGTTGTACGTTGTGGCAACTTTGGCGGACTGGCCCTCGATGCTATACTTCGTCGTTGTGCCTCACGTCGAACGAGTCGACCGGGACGCCTTTGTGGCGAATCTGGAAGCCATCGCAAGTCTTACTAAGAACGAACTGGTCGTGCCGTTGGATGGCGTTCTGGTTTTCGGCCACCGTCGCACTATCGAACGCTTGAAGTCGATCAAGCCCGATAGTCGGCCCGATTTGGCCGACGCGTTCCGCGCGGCGGGTGATGCGGACGTGCAAATCCTCTTGCTGCCCACGGACAATGACCGCCGGGTGGTCGACGAACTGATGCCGACACTTCCGGAGCAGATCGGCGGAGGCCCGAGCGCGATCGTCACGCGAGGTGTACGCTGGCTTGCCCTTGGTATCGACGCGCCACCGAACATCTCTCTGCGGCTGACCGTTCAATCGGCAGACGCCAAGGCCGCTGCCGCTCTGAGTGCCAAGTGGCAGGAAGTAGTCAAAGTCCTTTCTCAGCAGCAGATTCCGCACAAGGCTTTGCAGAATATCGACAAGGCACTTGCTCTTCTTACCCCCAAGGTTGAAGGAGACCGACTGATACTGAGGCCGGACGTAGCGAACCGCAGCATCGAAGCTCTGCTGGCCGCAGTAACACCGCCTCTCAAGCACGCCCGAAACGAGACCAGGCGTAAGCAGTCGGTGAACAACTTGAAGCAAATCGGCTGGGCCATGCACAACTTCTACGACACGTACCAGCGATTGCCGGCGATCGGCACGTTTGACGCCACAGGCAAACCGCTGTTGAGTTGGCGGGTACACATCCTGCCCTACGTCGAGCAGAAAAAGCTCTACGACCAGTTTCGCCGCGACGAGCCGTGGGACAGCGAGCACAACCGCAAGCTGATCGTGAAGATGCCCGAGATCTTCCGGTGTCCAGCGTCGAAGCACAAGGCCAAGCAAGGATTGGCGACCTATCGGTTGTTAGTGGGCGAACACACGCCCTTCCCAGGGCGCGAGGGGATCGAACTCAAGCAAATCATCGACGGCACATCCAACACGATCATGGCCGTCGAAGTGGATGACGAGCACGCAGTTGTGTGGACCAAACCGGAAGGGCTTCCGTTCAACGCCGAGAATCCGGCCGAAGGACTCGGCGGACAGTTCGAAGGCGGATTTCAATGTGTCTTCTGCGACGGCTCTGTACACTTCATCCCACTGCCTCACGACGCGGAACGCCTTCGGCGCCTGCTGATGCGCGACGACAGAAAGCCGATTCCCAGGTGATGCGCGACGGCACAGCGATCGACGGCCTCGGGGGCATCGTACCGGAGATCCCCCACGCAAACGTGACGGCGACTCGATCCGTCACCGGCGCACTGCGCGAAGTACGTCGCTGTATGCCGCCTCTTCCGGTTCGTTGACGATGATCTGAGGAGTCAGGACAACGAGCAGTCGTTCGCCGGAGTCGTCGTTGTGTTGCGGAGCGTCAAGGTGACCGGTGAGATCCACAACCAACGACTCACCGATGGGTACAACCTTGGTCGTGTCTTCGCGAGTTTTGCCCGTTGATTCACCGGGTTCTAGAGCAACTGTCATCGTCACGGATTGGTGGTCGTCTGATGCAACGGGCTGGATACAAAAGGTGCTCACGCCGTTCCTCGACTCGGATTCCAAACGGGGGAAACGAAGACTGGCCTTCTGCCCGTTGAAGAGCGTCATCTTGAGGACGCCAGACTTGCCGTCCCAGCGACCTTTCGAGACAACAGACCGGAGAACATCTGCCGCCGCAGCTCGTATCGTCGATTCGCCCATAAACTCCGCCCACCCGGAGTTGGGGTGGTCCCTGTCGTCGGAGACACGGATCGCTTTGAGACCCAGGGTAACCTGTACATCTTGTAGGCGGCGCAGTTGTTCGAGCAGATCAGCAATTTGTTCATGAACGTCTTCTGTCTGCGATACGACCAAGCTGAGATTCGTCGGGAATGCCTCGATGGCCCCCGGCCCGCCGACCTTGTCCCAGGAGTGCGGCGCGATGGTACTGGTGATGAGTTCGATGATCGTATCGAAATCGGGCGCAACTTCTTGAGGTGGAGGAACGGCGCCCCACTTTCCTTTGGGCGACAGGACAATGTGTGGGTCGGGAAAAGGCACTACCAGATTCGCCACGTTGTATACCCTGGAAAACACCCTTGCTGTGGTTCTAGTCTCACCTGTGACCTTGAGTACTTCGTCGAGGATCATGTAGTCAAGATCCAATGGTCTCAGTATCAGGTTCAGCGCGCTCTTGACGCCGATCGCTGACGCCAGTTGGATGGTGACGGGCTCGTCCACGGTGACGCCCTCTTCGTGGATGCCCGCTGTGTCGATCGCGATGTTCAGTTTTGCCTTCTTGGCGATTTCATCCAATGCTTCCGACAGCGGTGTGTTGTCGAAACTTACGTCGACCTTTTGCTTGAGTCGTTCCTCGATTTCAAGCTTTGCCGCTTTCGTTCGCGCGACATCCAACTTGTGCAAATGGCTTGTCTTGACATACACGATCTCTACGGCTTCCTTCTCCGACTGGTGCGGAATCGGCCACCCGTGGACCAGACTCTCTGTGAAGTAGACGCTGCATTTGTAGTGAGTGTGATGCAGTTGAGCCGGTCCGATCAATGGATAGGTTCGCGGAGGATCAATGTAGTCGGCGATCTTCTCCTTCACGATGCGGACGCTTTCGCTGTTTTTCTCGAACACCTGCACCCAGGCGCCGTTCACCTTCCTCTTCTCGCCCAACGCGCGGATCACTTCGTCGTCGCTCGGGGGCTCGATCCCTTTGCACGAATGGGCTGTGACGATGGGCCTCAAAGCTGGCGACGGGACGGGTGCCTCTGCGGGAGCCTTCGCGTCTGGCGAAGGGTTGGCCGCCGTTATCTTTGGGTCGATCGCGATCGTGCCGGTGACACCAGCATCGCTGTTGACACCTACGCCAGACATCTTACGACCGCGCGGTGCGTCAGCCACCTGCGGCGCCAACGCGGTTGGGCGGAGCATCACGAGTACCGACTGCTCCTTTCCTTTCTGGTCGGTCGTCTTGAGGCCGCCGATGACGAGTGTTTTGCCAGACGGGGCTACAACGCTCATGTTCAACTGGGTTTTGGCCACGACAGGAATCTGCAGCGTTGTCCCAGGTTGGCCTTTGCCGCGGGGAATGGTCGTGGTTTCCACCTCGCGGATCGTGCTCAGAGTCATGAAGAGTTCCAAACGAATGATCGCGTCTTTGCCCCGTATTGGGCAAAAACGCATCATGAAGCCTTCGTCCACAACGCGAACCTGCGGCTCTCCATCCTTGACGCCGACCACAAAAGGCCTTTGAGAACAATCCGTTATCTCCGCGACCTGTCCGTTGAACGTCGTCACCTTGGGGGCAGCAAGCACGTTGACATTGGCAGCGTCCTGCAAGTCCTGAATCACCTTCGATGCGCGCCCATCGTCCATTATCTCGAACATGACAGGCAGACGTTTCTCTATCACGGTCTGACCTTGAGCACACGGCTTCGCTGCCTCGTCCGGCAAGGGGGGAGTCGGCAACCCATGCATGCCTATGGGGTGTCGAAGGGCACGTGTTGGGTCATCTGGATCCTGATGCGTCGGTTTCTCGTTCGATGCCACTGCGGCTGCCATGACCGTCCAATTCGAGCCGATCGCGTTAATGGTCTTTTCTGGGCCAGTCACGAGACGCGCCTCGATGACGACCTGCCCGAACCCGTGTTTTCTGAGCGCCGTCAATGTTTTGGAGATTCGATCGTGCCGGGCAGCCGTGTGGCAAACAATCAACTTGTCGTCGAACCACGCCGCACGTGGCCCTTCTCCGCTTGACCGTGAATCCGCCTCTTTCACCTCGGCAACCGGCGCAGGTCCCCCGACGACTCCGGGGTGATACTGCACCGCCTTTTTCGCCGCCTCCTCGTCGAGACCAAGCTCCAACCGGGCCTTCTCGACAAGGTCAGAGACCTCGTAGATACAAGTCACCAGCGGTTCCTCGGGAACGTTTCTCGGCAACGGTGGGATCGAGGCAACGTGTTTGCCTTGGGGCAACGTAAGGTCTCTCGCAGGCCATTCCTCTTCGCCCGCCAGGAACGCGGCACCAGGCAGCATTCCTGCACCGGCCATCACCAAAACGATCCAACACCACCACGGCGTACGTCGGCGACATCCATGTCCGAGTTTCATGATTCTCTCCAATCGGTTCGAGGTAACCTCCACGGGATGAACGCCCGGGAAAGCAGGAGCGGTTTTCAATGTCTTCTTCAGTTCCAAAACGCCGAGTAGGCTACGTGCATAGCGGGCCGGACTGCAGCCCAGTTCGGCGATGACTTCCTCGTCGCAGCAGCGCTCGGCCTCGCGAGATGTCCGACGCCCCGCCCACCAAACCAGCGGATGACACCACCACAGGGCCTGCGCGATCACTTGCAGCATGCCGTACCACAAGTCGCCACGCCGCACGTGAATCAGTTCATGAGCCAGAAGCGGCTTCAACTCTTCGTCGGACCGCCCTTCCACCAGGACTGACGGCAACAGCACCGTTGGTCGCAACACGCCGATGACGGCTGGCCCCACGCGACCCGTCGATACACGCAGGCGGACGTTTCGTTTCACCATCAAACGACGCGAGAGATCACGAACGAGATCCGCCAATCGCGATTCATCAACGCAACCCTGACGATTCAGGTGCCACCAGAAGCCCAGATATCGGAATACTGCGACAACCACAATCAACGCAGCGCCGGACAGCCACGTGACCAACACCGCAACGACGATTTGCTCGATTGGACTGACGCGATGTGCGGGTGCAGGATGACTCGCGCTGGCGGTCGCCACTAGCGATTCCCCTTCCAGATCGTGCGGATGCGGCGTCAGGTCTCGCCACTCCCGGATGGGCACTGGCGACCGACCGAAGCGAGCCACGACTGTCGCCGGCTCGAAACCATGTTGTTCTCTATCCACGACGCCACCGAGTTGCGGCGGCTCGGGCACCATGGCGGTCCGCGGTGGCTGTACCCAACTGAACAAGCCGCTTGGGCTGCTCCATATGGGAGGCGTCACGCACTTGACCAGCACGAGCAGCCACAAGACAAACGCCAAATGCGGCCGATTGCGGGCGAACACACGAATGACGATCGCGGTAAGCACGATCAGCGCCGTCACTTGCCATGCGTGCGTCACGACTAGTCGCATCCATTCATTGGCGAGCTGTTCCATCGCTCTCCTCCTCGAGCTGGTCGATCAATTCGCGTAATTGTGCGAGTTCATCGTGGCTAATCCCACGATCTTCGAACAGATGACGCACCAGCGGCAACGCTTCACCGGCGAACAGCCGGTCGATCAGATCGTCCAATGTTTCCCGGATCACCGTCCGCGACTTCACTTTGGGGGTGTAGACGCGAGCGCGTCCGTCGAGCGTCGCTCGCGCATAACCTTTGGACTCCAAACGCCTTAGATACGTCTGCACGGTCGTGAAGTCGATCTCGCGGCCTTCGGGAAACGCTTCATGCACCTCGCGCACGGTCGCCTTGCCCAACTCCCAAAGCACGCGTGCAACTTCCATTTCTCCCTTAGATAACGCCGGTCGCCCGCCCATCTTGAGCCATCCTCCATCAATGACAAATGTACTTGGCGAGTTTTACACGTACATTCGTACTTGAGTCAAGTGCGAATTCCGAGAATTTCAGACACGAAGCAGGCTCGCTGCGTAGAATCACGACCCGCTGCGTCGCAGACAAGTGATTCGGTGTAGGATTCTGGAATGAGGCCGTGCGGCCTGGCAGTCGGGAACTACGACCTGACTGCGGCAGCGTGTTTGCTGGGGCCGTGTGGTCGGTCGTCCTCGGGTAGGTAGCCATCTCCGTCCGCCAACCGGTTGTACCAGAACCTCTTCAGAAAGACAGATGTCGCCACAACGACCAGAACGGAAATCGACAACGCCCAGTAGTCCTGTAATACCAGGTAGACCGCCGCCAGCACGATCGTCGTATGCCAGACGATCCCAACGGCGCAGTTGATCATGTCGCGAACGAAACCGTCGTTGGCGGATAGATCCGGGTACTTGGCCAGCAACCGCTGATAGACCGGTCGCCAGAGCCCCCAGGGGCGAACCGTCAAGTAGAATCTCTCAAGAAGCTCATCGTCCTCGGGCGGAGTGAGCAGACACACGACGACACATGCAAAGGCGCTGAACCCGAATACAAATGGAAACGCATACAGCGGCTCCAGTTCCGGGAATGCAAACGGCATTATCATTGCGCCTGCCATACCGGCCAACAGACCTGCAAAGAAACCATAGCCGTTGAATCGCCACCAGTGCCATTTGAGTATGTTCGGTGCCGCGTAACCCCCGAACAGCATCGAGACCAGCCATTTCATCACAGACGAAATGGACTCTGTCATGAACCCAAACGCAATTCCAAGCCCCACCACGCAGGCAGCCACTGCATAGCTGACGTACACGTAAGTTTTGGGCGACGCGGTTGGGTGGAGGTATCGCTTGTAGAGGTCGTTCACGATGTAGGCCGTTCCAGCGTGTACGACCGAATCCAAGGTACTCATGAACGACGCCACGAGGGTCGCCACCACGATGCCGGTCAGACCCACGGGAATGTGCCGCCCCACGACCAACGGCAGGATCTGCTCGAATTCGACTTTGTCCTTCATGGCGAGCAGTTCGGGCGTCAGGTGCACCAGGGCCAGCACGACGATCGCGGCGATCATCAGGAAACGCGGGAACAGTACGAACACGGATATGCCCCAACTCTCCAATGCGGCTTCCCTTGGATTGCGCGTGGCTAGCACATGCTGGATGCCATAGCCCGGGCTGGGGCCCGCCATGCTGACCAACCAACCCTTGAACAGAAGCATCATGAGGAAGACGGTAAACAGCGACCAGCCATCCTCGGTCATTTGGTTCTGAAGCGCCGGAATGCGGTCCGACCAATCGATCTGCAGCACCCAGCCAAACGAAATGTCCGACCATCCATCGGGGACTTTGCTGGCGATCAGTTCGGGCGTCGTCTCTCGAATGGCAATGATCGCTATGCCGACGGCCGAAATCGTCAGCAGCACATATTGAATCAAATGGGTCACGACCACGCTGTACATTCCACCGGCGATCAAGTAGGCAGCCGTCACACAAATGATCACCGTGGCGTATAGCTTTGGTGAATAGTGCGATGGGAAGAACGGTTCGGCGAATTCGACGATGCCCTTGAATGCGTAGATCAAGAACCCCAATACGCCCAGCATGGCATATCCTACGACCATTAGATGCGCAAAATCGCCGCCACCTCGCTTGCCGAAGCGGGTGCGCATCCATTCCGCACCCGTTAGGACGTTGGAACGCCGAGCCCACGCGCTCAGGTAGACCATGCGAAACACCATGGCAAACATGGGCCAAATCCAGAGGATGTAGACGCCCTTCACGCCGTAGGTGTACAGTATCAGCGCGAACCACATGGTGCTGGCCATACCAAAGCCGGGGACGCCGTGGGAAATGCCCAGCACGTACCACGGCATGCCCTTGCCGCCGAGGAAATACGCCTCCATGTCTTTGCCGGCGCGCCGCGAGAGCAGCCATCCCAAGCCGACCAGCAGGGCCAGATAAGCGGCCACAATGGCCACGTCAACGGGATGAAGCTGCATCGGAAATCCCTTCTCGGTGCGTGAGGAAGCCAACATCGTACCACAGAGCACGGCGATTGACCGCGGGGGGAGAGTTTCATTTTGGCCGGTCGTCGTGAGCCGGAATCGTTTCGCGATTCTCAGTGCCGTCACCGAAGGCACATTGAGATTCCCATTCCGCGCCATTGATATTACAATTGAAATCAAGACAAACGGGGCAACCATTTTCCTTATCGCGCGCCATGTCCGCCGAATTTGATCCCTACCACAAGTGGCTCGGAATCCCACCCAAACTCCAACCGCCAAACCACTACCGGCTGCTGGGCGTCGAGTTGTTCGAATCGGATTTGGACGTGATCGAAGCTGCGGCCAATCAGCGCATGGCCTACCTACAAGGGCTGGCGTCCGGCGAGCATGGCGAACGGTCGCAGACGCTTCTGAATGAACTCGCCATGGCGCGCGTCTGCTTGATGGATCCCGACGACAAGGAAGTGTATGACGCGGACCTGAAGCAGCAGATCGAGTCGCCGGAAGGAAGTGCGAAACAGGCCGGGGCACAGACGCAGGCTACGAATACCGAAACAACGGGAGTCAGAGACCAGGCCCAGAGCGAGGGCCCGCCATCGGATGGCGATCCGGCTCCCCCGCCGGTCGCTGCAGCGCCCCCCGTTGCCGTCCCCGAACCGGACGCTGCCCCCCCAGCGAAACCGAAACCGCCGCCCGCTCCGCCTGCTGCTCGTGACGACGTTGCCGGCAAGACGGTGGCTTCACAACCTCCTGACAAGGAAGCCCCTCCGCCAAAACAACCTCCGCCCGTTCAAGCGAAGTCGACGCCGCCTAGCGTGGCACCCGTGGTGAGCGTGCCGACGGATAGGCCAACTTCCCATGCGCGGCGGTTGAGAGGGAAACGTGGCAATCCCGCGTTGCTCGCCGTCGGATCGGTCGCCGCTGTGTCGACGCTCTTGGCGGTGATCTACTTTGCCACCGGGCAATGGAACGACGATCGGGCTGCCAGATCGGGTGTTTCGCAGAGTGACTCCCAATCGAGTCGGCATCGGAATGACCGGAGGACTCCCAAACGGCCAAGGGCAAAAACGAGCCTGGACGGTCAAGCGACCGGCAGCAAATACATGGAATCGACCGGGCGGCAGGAGAGGACAAATGACGAATTCCTCGCCGATAGCCCCGTCGTGGATTATCCAGCGGCAAAGCCGAAGTCGCTGGACGAGACTCCGTTTGATGAGGCCATGCTGGCGCTTGCCAACGGGCAGATCGAGCAGGCGCTACCACTGCTTGAGCGCGTGCTTGAGTCCCCCGACAGCCAGCGGCGAACTTGGGCGCGGCAGATGCTTGAAGAGGTAGATATCGCCACCTCGGACTACGCGGCGCGAGAGTTGCTTGAGGAACAACTGTCGGACGAGCAACTGGAGTTGTTTGTGGCAGGGAAGTCGGAAGTTGGCGCCGACGACCGCTTCAGCTACCCCGCGTTGGGTGAACGTTTTCGACAGACACTGAAAGAGAACGCACCGGCGGTACTCGAACGTCGCAGGTCAAACCGAGCAGAAACCATGGCAGCGGCATCCGACCGCCCGAATGGCGACGCACCGCCTCGTGTGGAAGACCGGCCAGCTAAGCCCAAGAAGACCGAAGCCGAGCCGCCCGCGGACCCAGCGGAGTTCTTGGAGGGCCGCGGTTTGAGGAAGCAAGAAGAATTCTGGCTACTAGATGGCGACGACGAGCTGCGAGAAAGCGTGGCCCAGGTGGACGGCCTGGCGCGGAGCAGTCGAGCGGCGGATACGGCGGTACTGAAGGAGGTCGACACGATTCGTGAAGCCGCCAATCAGCTTGCCGCGGCGAAACAAGGAGTGCGGATCGGTGTTGTTGAAGAGGCCCAACGCAGGCTCGACAACACGAAACGGGAATATCGTGAAGTCTTAGCGAAGTCGATGAAGGCACGAAACCAATTGGCCGTAGCTTCCTTGCAGGCGGCACGTACGGCTGAAGAAACGATGGCCAAATATCAGGAATTGGCAGATGACCCCAATGTCCGAAAGGCACTGGAGCGGCTGGGGCCTGAGAACAACCGACTTGGCCCGACGCCGGCGCTTGAACGTAATCTTAAACGCATCCAGAAGAACGACGACCGCCTGCTGACCGATCAGGTGATGGGGTTCCATGGCGGCGAAGAGGAAAACGTGTTTCACGTTGAAGCGATTCTGAACGACCGCGCGACCGCGCTGTTTGCACTGCGGCCGCAAGCCGAATTCAGCCTGGTTCCCGAGCACGTACTTCGCGAAGCAGGCATCCCCTACGACGCCGAGTGGAAAGTTGAACAGAAGGCCAATGGAGTCGAGTTTCGCACAAACCCCGTGGTTATCCCCGCTCTACGCCTCGGCAAGTTTGTCAGCACAGAAATCGAAGCCTTCGTCCTGCCGGCCGACGTCCGCAACCTCAAGGGTTCCCTAGCCAACAACGCGTTCCCCAATTTCCGTATTGATGTCCAACCCGGCGAGAACGTAGCAAGGCTCAGAGCGGTGCGTTGACGCGATTCGCGATTCAGCGCGACTGCCATGCCGCCCCGTCATAGTGCGTCCATCTTTTGTGTTTTAT
>CAZURK010000170.1:0-32273 GCA_964623055.1 uncultured Pirellulaceae bacterium | reverse complement strand
GTCCGCCAGCTTGCCGTCGACGTTCATGTGGTTAGGACGCAGCTTGCGATGCCAGTCGCCCATCTTGATCCATAGATGGCCGTCCTTTTCGTAAACGGTCGGATCCGTCTTCCGGCGCTTCATCATCTCGACCACGTCCGGCACGAACACATGGCTCTGGCAGTCCATGATGAAGGGCTTCGCCCGACCAGTTGTCTGAGCGGCAGCCGTTTCGTCCTGCAGCTTCGCCCCGGCGGCCAAAAAAGCGCCGCCAGCGGCCAGGAACGTGCGACGTCTGATATTGGTCGCCCTATTCTTGTGATTGGTCACGTCAGACTCCTTATACGTATTTCTCGAACGGCCTGCTAAGAAGGAGACTGTCTCCCGTCGGCACTCGCCAATTGCCTCGTCCTTCGCCATCGCCACACGTGGGTCCACAGCAGTGTGTTCAGGACCACGACCAGCAGGAACGTACCCGGTTGCGCCAATCCGGAATGCCAACCGCAGTACCTGCAGACGAAATGGTGAATCAAAGGCAAAGGAAACATGGGCACCCACGCGACCGCCCAGGCCAAATCGCCAATCCAGTTTCCCTGGACGCGCGACACCCCGTACGCAACCACAACCGCGGCCACGGTCACCAGCACATGGAAAACCGCCAACGCAGCGGACAGCACACGGCGTTGGAGGACGATCTCGCGGTGCAGATGGGCGACTAGGACCAGCGGACTGACGACCAGCAGCGCCAAGTCTAACGCCTCGACCATTCCCCACCGAACGAAGCCTACCAGAAGAACGGACCACAACGTGATAGCCAACAACATGGAGCGGAGACTGAAGCGAAACGCCAGTTTCATTGGTCTCGACCCGTGGGATTGGTACGTGGTCTTGATTCGAGCGTTCTCACTGGGCACGATGTCATGATACGCCGAGTTCGTAGAATCACATAGAGCACGTGGACGGAACAGGACGCAGGTCAAAAAGAGACCGCCGATCTTACTCGATTCCTTCATCCGTGTGCTTCTATCCGTGTGCGCTCTTGTCGCAGAAGCGGGGAACGCACACGGATAGAAGCACACGGATGAAGGCAAAGGTGCGAAGGCTTGGTGATTCCGTTGGATGGCACTTGGGATTTCTAGAGCGTGGAGGCCGATGACATGGCGCTGGTCGTCACGATGGGTCTGCTGTTGGTGAGTGCGGCGGATGTGCCGACGTCGAGCGAGAATGTGTTTCGCGCCGGTGCGTACGCAATTGACGTTTCGCCGGAGAAACTGCCTGCTGTGGTCAACGGGTACACGTTCGAGCGGATCGTTGACGTTGTGCACGACCCGCTTCACGCGCGATGTCTGGTGCTGGACGACGGCACGACGCGCGTGGCGATCGTCGTGGTCGATATCTGCGTGATGCCGCGCGGGTTGATTGATCGCGCGAAGGGACTTGCCCAAAAACTGACCGGCATCCCCGCCGAGCGGATACTCATTTCAGCCACCCATACGCATTCCGCGCCGTCGGTCATGCCCGCGTTGGGCAGTGGCGCAGATCCCGATTACGTGAAGTATCTGCCTGGACGAATCGCGGAGGGAATTCGGCTCGCCGCCGAGAACCTTGCCCCGGCGCAGATCGGTTGGGGCGTGGTGGCGGCTCCGGAACACACTCATTCCAGGCGTTGGATCATGCGTCCCGACCGGATCGGGACCGACCCATTTGGGCTTCGTCGTGATCGGGCGAAGATGTGTCCGGCACACCAGGACCCTGGGGCAGTCGGTCCCGCCGGTCCGGTCGATGCCGATCTATCGCTGGTGTCGGTTCAATCGCCCGATGGTCGGCCCATCGCATTGCTGGCCAACTACTCGATGCACTACTTCCACGCCGCGCCGATCTCGGCTGGCTACTACGGACGGTTTGTACGTCACGTCACGAAACTTATTGGGGCGGACGGCCAGAAGCCAGAGTTTGTGGCCATGATGTCGCAGGGTACCAGCGGCGACCAGATGTATATGGACTACAGCCGCGCGAAGCCGAAGCTCGACATTGATACGTATGCAAGCGCCGTTGCGCAGGTCGCACACGACGCGTATCAGAAAATCGAGCATCGCAAGTGGGTCCCTCTTGCCATGGCTGAGACGATACTCCCGCTGCGCCGCCGCGTGCCCGATGCGGAACTACTGGCTTGGGCCAAGCAGGTGACGGCCGCGATGGGGGGACGACCGCCGAAAAACCGTCCGGAGATCTTCGCCCGCGAGCAAATCTACCTTCACCACGATCCCACGGCTGAATTGAAGCTACAGGCTGTGCGGATCGGCGATGTGGGCATAACCGCGATCCCGTGCGAGGTCTACGGTATCACCGGGTTGAAGATCAAGGCCCAAAGTCCGCTGGATTCAACCTTCAATATCACATTGGCCAACGGCGAGGAAGGCTATATCCCGCCACCCGAGCAGCATTTCCTCGGCGGCTACAGCACGTGGGAAGCGCGCACGGCCGGCCTGGAGGAACAAGCCGAGCCGAAAATCGTGGACGCCGTACTCGGCCTCTTAGAACAAGTCTCGGATAAGCCGCGACGGGAAGTCGTTCAGACACACGGCGAGTACGCCAAAGCCGTACTTGCCTCGAATCCCGTCGCCTATTGGAGAATGTCGGAGTTCCGCGGGCCTGTGGCCGGCGACTGTAGTGGCAACGAGAACGACGGTGTATATGAAGACGGGGTGGCGTTTTATCTGCCAGGGCCTACGCTCGCTCGGGCTGACCGCATTGAAACGGCGGTTCACGGCGACACGCAACGGGAGGGCGAAGCTCCTGCCGAGCCTGCTTCCAGCCGGCACGACGTTCAGCCTTCGCGCGCGAGTGCGGCTCAGCGGGAGCTTCGCCCTCCCGCGAACCGCACCATCCACTCTGCCGGCGGACGAATGAAGGCGGGTATCAAGGACCTCGGGCGCACGTACTCCGTCCAGATGTGGATCTACAACGGCATGCCGGGCGACGCGCGCCAAGTCGCCGGCTATTTCTTCTCCCGAGGCGTCGACAGCGCGGAAGGCGCCCCCGGCGATCACGTGGGGATCGGCGGCACGGCCGGCGCACCCGATAGGCTGTTGTTCTTCAACGGTAACGAGTTGGGGCAGGCGTTTGAGGGCCGTTCGCGGCTCGAACTGAAGCGGTGGTACCACGTCGTGCTCGTCAGGGACGGGCGCAAAGTGGCTGTCTATCTGGACGGCAATCCAAAGCCGGAGATCGTCGGCGAGGCCGATGTCGCTGAACCGCGCGGCACCGAACACGTCTTCATCGGCGGTCGCAACGATAACTTCGCCAATCTTGCAGGCAAGATCGATGAAGTGGCCATATACGACCGAGCGCTTCGAGCCGAGGAAGTCGTCCAGCAGTATGCCGAAGCCAGCCGCAAACCGTAATCCACAAAATGTTCGATCCCCGCGGTCAACAATGCGGCCGCCGGCAATCAGCTCAGGAGGATCGTTCCTCCAAATCTTCCCAACGCTGGAAGGCTTCTGATAGTTGATCCTCCAACTGGCGGAGCGTGGCCGTTTCGCGGGCGATTTCGTCGCCCGGGCGTTTGTAGAAATCTGGACTGGCCATCGCCGTATGCAAGCTCTCGATTTCGGCCTCCAGTCGCTCGATCGTCTCCGGCAGAGCAGCCAATTCCTGCTTCTCTTTGTAGGTCAACCCGCGGCGGTCGCGCATCTTCGGCTTGGCTTGTTGAACGTTGGATGTGGCTTTCGCAGGTCTGTCGGCTTCTTCCGCATCGGTCGTTTCCTCCGGACGCTGTCGCAGCCAGTCGTCATAGCCGCCGACGTATTCCCTCAACTGCTGGCCCTCGAAGGCGATCGTGCTGGTGACGACGTTGTTCAGAAAATCGCGATCGTGGCTGACCAGTAACACCGTCCCCCTGTATTCGACCAACAACTCCTCCAACAGTTCCAGCGTTTCCGTATCCAAATCGTTCGTCGGTTCGTCCAACACGACCACGTTGGCAGGCTTGGCAAACAGCCGAGCCAACAGAATCCTGTTGCGCTCCCCACCAGAGAGGAAGCAAACCGGCGTGCGGGCCCGGTCGGGCGTGAACAGAAAGTCCTGCAGGTAGCCGATGATGTGTTTCGTCTGCCCGCCGACGCGAACAGTATCGTAGCCGTCGCCGACGTTCTCCTGCACGGTCTCGTCTTCCTTCAACTGAGCCCGCAATTGGTCGAAATAGACGATCTGCAGATTCGTTCCCAGGCGAATGTTGCCCTGCGTTGGCGGAAGTTGCCCCAGAAGTGCGCGAAGCAACGTCGTCTTGCCGACGCCATTGGGTCCGATGATTCCGATTTTGTCACCACGCATTATTGTGGTCGAGAAATCGCGGATGACCGTGTTATCTCCGTAGGCGAACGAGACGTTCTCGGCGTGGGCGACTAGATTGCCGCTGCGCAGTTCCTGGTGCAGTTTCATGCGAACCTGCCCTGGATCGGTCTGCCGCTCCTGGCGTTCGCGACGCATCCGCTGGAGGGCACGTACGCGCCCTTCGTTGCGCGTGCGCCGCGCCTTGATCCCCTGCCGAATCCAGGTTTCCTCCTGGGCCAGCCTCTTGTCGAACAGTGCGTTCTGCTTCTCTTCGGCGGCCAGTGCGGCCTCTTTGCGTTTCAGAAACGTGTCGTAGTCGCACGACCAGTCGAACAGCCTGCCGCGATCCAATTCCAGGATGCGGTCGGCCAGCTTGCGCAGGAACATGCGATCGTGCGTCACGAACATCAACGTGGCGTCCCAGGAACCAAGGAATTGCTCCAGCCACTCGATGGCGTCGATATCCAGATGGTTGGTCGGCTCGTCCAGCAGCAGCAGATCCGGCTCCTGAACCAGGGATCGAGCCAGAAGCACGCGCCGCTTCATGCCGGACGACAGTGTCTGGAATTGCGGCCCGCCATCCAATTGCATGCGCGACAGGATGTGTTCGACACGGTGTTCGTCGCGCCACGTCGTTTCCGGATCATCGTTGTCGGGCGGCAAACCACTGGCTACGACCTCCGAGACGCTGCCGCTGATCTCCCGTGGCACGTCTTGCGGCAGCAGCGATGCAGTGGTACCGGGGGCGAAGCCGATCTTGCCGCCGTCCGGCTCGACCTGCCCGCACAACATGCGCAGCAACGTAGACTTGCCCGCCCCATTGCGTCCCAACAGACCGATGCGCTGCCCGCGATGGATCTGACAACTAACCTCGTCCAGTAGAAGCGGACCGCGAAATCCGATGCTAAGTTCGCGAATCGTCACAAGAGCCATAATGGCATCTTAGGGCCCAGCCCGTCCTCAGAACAAGCGGGCATCCCAGGTGCTCTCTGTCGGTTCTGCGGGAGCACCGAAGTTTATACCCGGCGCGTTTTCGTGTAGACTAGACGGTGATGAAAGGGACGCGGGCGCCAAAGGCCCAGTTGCCGTTGCCGTGGGGGATGAGAAAGGAGCCGAAACATGAGGACGTTCTCTTGTGCTGCCGCACCGTTTGCCTTGTCCGTCGCGTTGGCTTGCAGTCTTGCCGTCGCAGAGTCCAAGTCGAGCGGACCGGAGCAACCCGCCTTGACGCCCGAGCAGATCGAAGCGGATTGGCTTCATCAGGACGAGTTGCGGCTGAGTGATCAGACCACCATGTCGCACGTAAAGCCCGAGGAAGATGCCCCTGGCGGCGTGGACGGCGTGACTACCGGCAAGTGGGGGTTTCACACCGAGAATGAGGATGACCCGTGGTGGCAGGTAGACCTCCAGAAGCCAACATCGCTGGGCCGCATTGTGCTGTACAATCGCTGCGACAGGTGCACCGAACGTAACAATCAGATCCTTGTGCTCGCATCGGACGACGGCCAGACGTTCAAGCAACTGTACCAGCACGATGGCACGATCTTCTACGGCCACACGGACAAGAAGCCGCTTTCCGTCGACTTGGCTGGTGCGCGTGCCCGATACGTGCGTCTTGCCTTGAAGGGTCGTTCCTACTTCCACCTGGACGAGGTCCTGATCTACGCGACCGATAGCGACAAGAACGTCGCGTTAGAGAAGCCGGCCACTCAGAGCAGTTCCAGCCAGTGGTCCGTCAAGCACAAAGAGGTTGTTGTCGAAGACGACGTTCCCAAGGAGTATGCCACGGCTGAGGTGATCGAACGAGGCTCGAAGCTGGCTGAGGAGCTACGGCGTCTGGGAGCGGATGTCGACGAGCAAGCCGGAACGCTCGGACAGGTCGTCTCGAAGCTGGAGCAGTTGCCTGAGGACGCTTCCGAAGAGATCCGGCGAGACCTTTACATGCAGGCCCGCTGGGCGGTGAGGAAGATGACGCTGAAAAATCCGCTGCTTGACTTCAATGCGATCCTATTTGTCAAACGCGTGCCGCCCGCTTTCCCACACATGTCCGATCAGTACTACGGCTGGTGGTCACGGCCGGGCGGTGGCATTTATGTCTTGACGGGATTCAAGACCGATGACCCCACGTTCCGCTGTATCACGGAGGACTGGGATGAAGGCAGCTTTTTGCGTCCCGATATTTCGTACGATGGCCGCAAAGTGTTGTTCACTTACTGCAAACACTACCCCCATATCCACGGCGTCGCGGACAAAGTTAACAAGGACAACTTGCCCGAAGATGCCTTCTACAAGATTTTCGAGATGAACGTCGACGGCACGGACGTACGGCGACTGACGCACGGCAAGTACGACGACTTTGATGCCCGCTACCTGCCCGACGGTGGCATCGTGTTCCTGTCGACGCGCAAGGGCAAATCGATCCAAGTGTGCCAGTCCAGCGCGGCCGCCTCGGCCGAGACCCTTGACCTGCCCGACAGCTACGTGCGTTGCGGCGGTGGGAACCACCGGCCGGTGCCCGTGTTCACGTTGCAGCGAATGGACGGCGACGGGGAGAACTTGAAGCCGATATCGGCGTTCGAGAATTTCGAGTGGACGCCTTCGGTGTCGCACGACGGACGGGTGTTGTACGCCCGCTGGGACTACATCGACCGGCATAACGGGCCGTTCATGAGCCTCTGGTCGACCAATCCGGACGGCACCAGCCCGCAACTGGTCTACGGCAATTTCACCACGAAGCCGCAATGTGTGTTCGAGGCTCGGTCGATCCCCGGTTCGCACAAGTTCGTTTTCACGGCCGCCGCCCACCATTCCAACATGGGCGGCTCGCTTGCGCTGCTGGATCGCAACCTGGGCACCGAGGAGGAACGACCACTGACGCGGTTGACCCCCGAAGTCTGCTTCCCCGAGACCGAAGGCTGGCCAAGACACTACTACGCCAATCCGTATCCACTCTCGGAACAATTCTTCCTGGCGACCTGGAGCGATCGCCCGCTGCCCGGCCACACATTCCTTCCCGACGCCGAACGCAACCCCGTTAACTCGATGGGGATCTACCTGTACGACGCTTTCGGTAATCTGGAGATGCTTCACCGCGATCCGGAAATCTCCAGCATGTACCCGTTACCTATCCTGTCACGGCCACATCCGGCGAACCGTCCCGATCTGGTCGACTGGAGCGGATCGCAAGAAGGCCGCTTCCTGCTTCAGGACGTTTACCTGGGGATGGAAGGGATCGAGCGTGGAACGATCAAGCGGATTCGAATCATCGCAGTGCCGCCAAAAGTCCAGCCACACATGAACAATCCGGTACTGGGTGTGTCGCGCGAGGATCCTGGCAAGTTCGTATTGGGTACCGTGCCGGTCGAAGCGGACGGTTCGGCCCACTTCCACGTCCCGAGCGGAATTCCCGTATTCTTCCAGGCGTTGGACGAGCGAGGGATGGCCTTGCAGACAATGCGCAGCCTGACGTATGTGCAGCCGGACCAGACCTTCGCCTGCATCGGCTGCCACGAGCACCGCGATCTGGCCCCGCCGTATGGCGGATCGCCGCTGGCGGCGCTGCGTGAACCGTCCAAGCTGACACTCGGCCCGGAGGGCTCCTGGCCGCTTCGGTACGACCACTTGGTACAACCGGTGCTGGACAAACACTGCGTCTCCTGCCATCAGCCCGATGGCGACGATGCGGCCGCCGCGCGGTACAACCTCACTTCGGCCAACTCGTACCAGAGTCTTATCGAGTATGGCGGCAAGGATCTGCACAACCTGGCATTCGAGAAGCCGCGTTCTATGATCGGCGATTGTCCGGCGCGCAAGAGTAAGGTCCTGGCCATTCTCAATGACGGAACGGCTCACAAGGACGTTCAGCTAGACGACGACAGCATGGACCGTCTGGTCACTTGGATGGACACCTACGCCCATCGTCTCGGCCACTTCAGCGACGAGCAGGAGGAGGAGCTTCGGGCACTGCGACAGGAACTGGCATTCATGTTGGAGAGCAAGTAGTACCACGGCGCCATATCCAGATCATCGACACGAAGATCCGGCGTCGTGTGATCGCGCCGATCGAATCTCGGAGCCGTTCCGCAAGAGCGACCGAGGATGGACGGCGGCAGTATCGCGTGAAACGGCAGGATCGCAATTGGAACGGCTCTATTCTTGTTCCATCACCACGCGGAAGCCGACGTTGAAGGCGGGGTGGTACGGTTCATACGACAACCGGAAGGCGGAACGGCAGCGTTTGGGGCGATCGTACCAGGAACCGCCTCGGACGACGCGCCGGTTTTGGGCCGACGGGTCGTTGCGGCCGTCGTTTTCATCGTACGGATAAGGCCGGAACGCCGAACGCGTCCATTCCCAGACGTTGCCGTGCATGTCACGAAGCCCCCAGGGATTGGCGTTGTAGCGGCCCACGTCTGTCGATACGAATCCGCCGTCGTTGAATCGCTCGTCCTTGGGCACCCAGTCATCGTATCTGTTGGGCTCGGTCACCAGGCGCACGTGCACGTAGGTGTCCAGGGCGAATTCTCGCAGCTTGGCGTCGCCCAAGTTGGCCAACTTCGAATAATCTGTGTCCGGGCCACCGTACCAAAACGGTGTGTCCGTGCCCGCGCGGCAGGCGTATTCCCATTGCGCCTCAGTGGGCAAGTTGCACTCGAGCCCGGTCCGCTTGCCGAGCCAGCGGCAGAAGGTCATCGCCTTGTTCCACGTCACGCGTACCACGGGCTGACGAGGTTGGTTGGCCGGATAGCCGTGAATGCCGAACTGGTACCCGTGCATCGGCTCGACATCGCTATCGTGCGTCGCATCAAACGAAGCGAATTGCTCGTTGGTGATCTCGCAACGGCTCATCCAGAATGGCTTTTCGATTTTCACTACCGTCCGTGGCCACTCGTCCGGATGGCCGTCGGCGTCGCCCATCACAAACTGACCTGCGGGAATCCGCACCAATTCCAGTTTCAATCCTTCGCCCAAGTCAACCGTCTTTTGCCATTCGCCGCCATCCGCCTGACGACGCCGCGCTTCATCCGCACTGAAGGGCCAACCGGAACAGTCGATCTGCTGCTGGGCAAGTTTGGATGTGGGCTCGGGAACGATGGGCTCGATGTCCACAGTGGGCATTTGCGGAATTTCTTCGGGATTCTCGGTCATGCCAGTGAAACGTTCGCGCATTGCACGGGCGCGCTGGTTGACATTCCGCACAGCCGCCTCGCCCACAACCTCTGTCCAGGTCCCGTGATAAGGCGCGTTCAGGTCGATCCAAGTGACGAGCCGGTCCCAAGCCTCCGCGTCGAGTTGCACGCCGTGGTGTCCTTTGCGGAGCATCTGGATCAACTCGGTAGCGTCGGCGTGGAACTCCATCGGCGCGAGCAGCCGGATGTTGCTTTCGATCCCGGGCCGGCGCACGAAGCGATGCAATTCGACGTAGGAATCCGAAAACTTGCCGCCCACCTTCGCATTTACGTGGCCGGCGATTTTTGAATTCCAGTCCGCGATAATTCTCGTGCCACGCAGATCTGCCAACTGTCGCCCATCATCCAAGGGCTGGCCACCATGGCAACCGGCGCAATGTTTGTCCAGGACGGGCTGGACTTCGCGCTGAAAACTGAATCCACGCACGGGACCATGCCAATGCGCGATTTCTGACGGCTTGCGTCGAGCCGCGATGGTCTCGCGGTTGACCGTGACCGTGTTTTGCTGCTCGTGACAACCGACGCAAGAAAGCACCTCGCCCGGCATCGCTGTGAACCAACTGCGCATCAATTGCAGCGATTGGCCGTTTTCGTCCAAAGGCTGTACGGCAACCGGCGTGTAGGCCGGCACGCGGAACAAGGCCGAACCGTCCGGCTCGACGGGCACGGTACCCAGCACTCGTTTGACGTCCCACGGGCCATCCATGCCAACAGCGCCCAGCAGTCCTCCCATCCCGCGGTAGCTGAAATGATAGGTGACCAGCCTTAGCTGCTTGACCGTACCGCGCGGTATGCCTTTCAAGCCGCCGCCAAGGTAGATGTCGTTCAGATAGACGAGCGCGTCTTTTCGCTTGAGATCGACCTTGTCCGCGACGACCGGCGGTTGCGGAGTCTTGCGCAGCGGGACCGGTTCGAACATTGCGTAGCCGGGCTCTTCGCACAAGAGCAGCATGTTGTCGAACACGTCGACCAGGTAGATACCCCAAAACGATTGGGGCGTGGGCTTGGCCGCGACCAGGAAGTGCTTCTCGCTCAACGGATAGGGGTGCAGGAACTGCGGCCAGACGCCGTCGGCCAGATTGTCCTTGATGATCGGCTCGACCTTCTTGCCCCAACCGGGAACCTCCTGCACCACGCCGTCGGCTTCGTGCCGGCCCAAGGCCGGATCGAGGATCAGCATGCGTCCCGAACGCCTCATGCCGTGATGACCAGTCGCGATGCCGACAACCTTTGTCGGATGATCCGGCACGGGCCGAGCATAGAAGAACGAGTTCACGAAGAAGGAATTGCTGCCGTAGTACTCCATCTGCCCTGTGCCGTCCGGGTTCATGTGGAACAGAATTCGCGAGTTCGAATGTGGCAGGTCCGAGTATTCCCAACGCAGATACAGAATGCGACCGTTGTTCAAAACCGTAGGACACCAGTTGTGCTCCTGATCCACGGTTAACTGGCGGATCGAGCCATCGTGATCCAGCAGGTACGCGTTGGTGACATGCGAACCGCCGTAAACACACGGCACGCCGATGAAGGGAGCGGTGGACGTGAAGAGTATTCGCCCGTCGGGCAAGTAGCAGGCGTCGTAATTGTCTACATCGGGTTCGCGGATCAGAGGCAACTCACGTAGGTCGGAACCGTCGACGCCCATCTCGAACACCTGCCAACGTCCATTCGATCCAGGCATGGAAAACAGCATCCGATCGGCATCGAAGTGCAGATCTACGTCGCCGACGAACCGGCCGCCGTCGGGTTCAAAGAACGTCGTCAGTTCGCCGTCGGGGCGGACGGGCGACAACACGGCGATCTGGTTGTCGAAACCCGTGGTGGGCAAACTGGAGTTGCTTTGCCAATTGGCTGGCAGCCCCAGGTTGCCAACGCCGCGCCGAACCAATAGCAGCCGATCGAAATCCACCAGCGGATTCGCCAGCAAAGCCTCCTGTTTCAAGTCCTCGAAGTGCTTGGCAATCTCGTCAAGCTGCTTCAACTGGTCGCCATCGAACGTGCGTTTGTCACCAGACTCGCCTTCGGCGGAATCCTCGCCAATCACTGCGTCGTGAGATTTCTTCAGAGCCGCCAGTCGCACCAAATACTGTGGACCGTCCGGGTAACGGGCCTCGAACGTCTGGATCAGATCGCGAACGGCCATTTCCAGAGCCCGCCACTGGTTAGCGGAAACGCCGGGCGCGGCTTTGGACGCGATGCTCACACGGCGGAGCACGATTTCCTGCCATTTCTCCTTGTCGGCCAGATACGTGAGGATGTTCCCGGTCAGCCGTTCGAGGTTTTCGCGGTGGGCGTTATTGGCCAAGGCATAGTTCGGGGCTCGCCACCCGAGGACGATCACGCGCCCCTTGCCGAATTCGTACTCGGCCAACGGATTCTCGGAACTGGCGTTGGCACGCGCCAGCAGCATGCCGCGCGCTGGGCCGCCCGAACCGTGGAAGTCCGCGTAGGCCGGCCAACCGCCGTTGGTCAGCGGGATCAGGGTGTTACCCTCGAATATGCCCTCGAATGCCAGTCCGGCAAAGACCGGATGGTCTCTACGTTCCGCGATCAGTCTCGCTTGATAGGCATCGTTGCCGCCAGCGCCGATCCGTGGCCGAACGGGCTCGATCCCCATCGTGTGAATCATGGCCAGCGCCGCGCCGGAGAGGAACAGCCCACCACCTTCGTCGATGTACTCGCGCAACGCACGAACCGTCTTGGGCCGGCAGATCGGTCCACTCTGCGCTGGCGTGTCACCCTGATGGTGCCAGACCGCTCGGAACTGATCCAACGTAACCGGCTGGCCCTGCTGGTTGACGAACTTGCCATCCTCGGCGGGCAGCACCAGCGCGGCTTTGGCAAGCTGCTCGGCTAACTGCCAAGCCGCCTGGGCCTCCGGGCCGAATTTGTCGACGGACGCCTCCGGCGCGAGGAAGGCAAAGCCGGGCTCGGCAGCCCGTGTGTGGTTTGCCGACATCCCCGTCGTCAGGAGACCTGACAGAATTGGCACCAACGTGATCGTAGCAGCTCGACCAATGCCAACACCCATGGCGATACCTCCATATTGTCGTAGCTTACCAGTTGTCGAAGTTGATCGTCCCGCGGTTGTCGCCCAGCGGGATCGCTTTCGCGCCGACGACGGCGTCCGGGTTTTCCAGGACGCGATCGAGTTGCAGTAGCGCGTACAACAAATAGCCAACGCCGTCTACGGATGAGTAGAACGGTTTGGCGGGGTGCCCTCGCAGCAGCCCTCTGTAGTAGAGCTTGGAAATGGCCTCGCGAGCCGTTCGTTGCGCGTCACTTAAGTATGATTGCTCGCCGGTGAGCGCGTAAAGGTGGATAAACAGCGAAATCGTACGACCGTACATGTCGGCAAACGTTCCGTGCGGGGCAAACAGTTCGGCGTAACGCTCGTACCAAGCGTTCTCGGCCAGGCAGCCTTCCGATGGCGGGCAGCGGCGAATCCAGTCTGCCCAACGAGTCGCCGCATCCAGCAGCTTTCGATCGCCCGTTACCTGGAACACATAGGCGTACGCCTGAGCGGTGTAGATGGGAAACTCGTACCCAAGTTGATATGGCTCCCACAAGTCGATATGGCCCCTGGGTTCATATTGCTCGTAACCGCCTTGGACCCGAGGGCCTGGTACCGGCTTGCCGTCCAGCGTCAAAGAGCCCCAAAAACGCTTGGTCGACGGATCGTAGCCGTAGCGATCGTACGCCGCAAGATACGCCACCGCCTGGTCGCGAAACACTTCGGCGTCCGTCAGTTCGTAGCTCTTCAAGAGGTAATAACAGAGCAAACCGGTAACCGACGTATCCAAGTGGCTGCCGTCGAATCGCGTCTTGCCGGCATTCGGGCGATTGGGTATCAGGTTCGTCTGCCGGTCGCGGCTCTGCCAAAGGTAGTTGGCAACCAACTCGGCACGTTCGAGCCAAACAGGACCATTCGTCTTGGCATACAGGAAACTGAAGGCGTAGATGAACTCGGCCCCGCTCATAGCGAAATCACATCCGCGCCGGCCATCGCCGTGGCGATTGAATTCGCCCGTCGCCTTGTCGACGACGTGCCATTCCCAAATGGCCTCCAACTCGCGTCGCGTTGCTTCTTCGTCGACTCGCCACAGACGCTCCCAACGCGGCAGATTGACGTGAATCTCATGACAGTTACCATGCGAACCGCTCACCTCGTCGGCAAACACGTCGTAGAATCGGTGCCAGCCCCACCAGAAGAAACCCTTATCGTCCGCCATTCTAGTGACGCAGCGCACGTACCGGTCGGCGAACGCTGAATACTTCCGATTCTCGGTGAGCTGGGACAACAGGTAAAACACTTCGATCGTCGATTGATCGACCAGCAGATCGGCGCCACGCGGCTTCCAGAAACAAGGCCGCCACTGACCACGCCAATGCGCCGTCTGCTCAGGAGGAGATTCGGGACACGATCGAGAGCGAACGTCCAGAATCGTAACCAGGACCGGCCTGTCGTGTTCGCCATACCGGTCTGTACCGTATTCCATCAGCAGATCCACGCATTCGGTCACGTAGTCGGCGTAAGGCCTCTTCTCCACATCTGCCTCAGCGATCCCGCTGTCCAATACGATAATACCCTCATCGCTGAACTTGCCCGTCGACTTCCCAGCCCGCGGTTCCCCCGCAGTCGCCAACATCGTTCCCGCAAACGCCAGCATCACGAATTCGATCAAGACTTCTCTCGAGAACATACTCCAACTCTCCCAGCCGCCTGCAAGCCGACGGTGACGCGAGTGTGCCCTGTGCCGTTCCATCGTCACCGTGATCCCGCATACCAGCGGTAATCTCTCGGTGGCGTCTATTGTATCCTCCGATGCTCCGAGATCAAAACAAAGCTGCAGCAGACGTTGGCAAAACCATGGCACAACTCGATAGGCGAAGTCGAGCAACTGTTCACGTAGAGCTGACTTCAATTCTGCACGCGAAACTGCTCGATGCCCCAGACCAGAACCGTCGTGTCGAAGTGCGTTGAAGCGATTCGCTTTCCATCTGGCGAGAACGCGAGGGCGTGCGGATAGCTTGTGAAGCCAGTGATGCGAGCGTGGTGGCGGCCGGTTTCGGTTTCCCACACGTCAATCCAGTGATTCGTCTCACTTGCAGAGGAATCCCGACCGGTCATCGCGATAAACCGCCCGTTAGCCGAGATCGTGAGATTGCCCGGAGACCGCTGCTGCAACTCGATCTCCGCGAGGACCTTCTTGGTCCGGAGGTCGCGGACATGTAGATAGGCCCCAGTCCCGCGTTGCGGAACGTCCTTTGTGACGAGCCGCCGCGCGTCTCGCGAGATCCCAAACTCGTCGAGCCGGAAAGAAGGCTCGGATTTCGACAGTTCTTTACCCGACTCGACATCGAACAGGTAGAGAATTCCTTGAAGGCTCAGCAAGAACAACTTACCGTCGACCGTGAATGTGGCATTCTCAGGGTACGGACCTTCGCCGACAGCGCCAAACGGGTTAACATTTCTTCCAGCCAAGGCAGGATCGCCGAGCCTACTTGGCCGAAGCCGGTGTTCGACGATCGCGTCGCCGGTTTGCAGGTTCCAAGCGCGCAGTACCATGTCCCGGCCAAAGGTAAGCAGCCGATGGGCGTCCGACGTGATCCGAACCGTCGCAGCACGCAGATTTCCATCACCGGGAAGTTCGAAAATGCGCTGTCCGGTTTCCGCATCCCAGACGACGGTCGTATCGTCCATGCTCATGGAGGCGATTCGCTCGCCGTTAGGCGAGATGTCCAGCCCCGTCACACACTTCTGGCCATGAGCCAGACCGCGGAGGTGTCGACCGGATCTCGCATCCCATACGCGCACATTCCCGTCCGCTCCGCCCGTGACAACCGACGCTCCGTCCAATGAAAGCACCATTTCATAGATGCCGCCACGATGGCCGATGAATTGCTCCCCGATGGCCTTACCTGTTCGGAGGTTCCAAACCTCGATGAACGCACGATTGCTCACGGCCAGCCATTGGTCGTCAGGCGACAAGCGCGAGTCGAGGTATCGGTGCGGCGTCATGCCGAAGGTCTTGGCAAGTCGACCGGTGTCCATGTCCCAAACCTCGATGCTGCGGTTTGAGAAGCAGGGCACCACGAAACTCTTCCCATCTGAGCTGAACGCCATGCCCACCGGATAGTAGCTGCGATCCGCCGTATCCAGAGGCTCGATCGTTCGTTTCGAGGATACCTCCAAGAACCGAAGCTCGCACGCACGACCACCGCCAACAAACGCCAGAACCTTTCCATCCGGGGACCACGCGATGGATTGCGATCGAAAATCTGGAAAGTCGTCCGCCACCGCGTATGGTTCGGCCGCGTTGCGCCAGTCCCACAGGAACAGCTCTCGATATGAAACAATGCCCAGCATACTTCCGTCCGGTGAGAAGGCGATGTTCCGGATGTCCATGTTCAAGAATGCATGGTTCGAGGACTCCTTGCATGAGTCCACGTCCCAGAACCGGATGCGCCCGCGATCGCAAGCGGTAGCGATGGTTTTTCCGTCCGGCGAGAAAGCCAAAGAGCCGGAGCGGGACACACGCGATTCGACCCAAGTCACTCGCTTTCGTCGTTCTCCGGTCGATGCGTCCCACAAGACCAACGCCCAATTGTCGAGCGTTTCCGTTTGATCCGGTCTACCCACCGCCGCGATCGTTTTCCTGTCCGGAGAAACTGTGAGGGCTCCGATTCTCATGTCTGCTGCAACCTCTCGAACGACCCTTCCGCTGTCCCGATCCATGAACCACAGCGAACCGGACGAACTGCCACCGACCAGTGTTTTCGAGTCTGCCAGGAAATGGAGACCGCTGTCGCCGAATTTGCGATAACGCACGGTGCCAAGCCGCGCGATTGCGCCTCGCGGCAATGGGTCGCCGTAAACGTCGACACGCTCCTCGGCGATTGGTTTGTGATTTGAGTCTTCAACAGACTCTTGGGGACCGTGACGTCTGTCGCTCTGGTGGGACGTAGGTGATGGAGACCTTATTTCGTCTGGCGACGATGTTTGCTGTGCCATCCCGGGGAGGACGACGGTCGCCGTCGCGAACAGAATCGCAGTGCCCATCAGTGAAAGGCGGGCAGATCTGTTCAAGGTCGAATCCATCACACGGGTGATGCGCACCCCGAGTGGGTGCATGCGCGAGGCAAACCAGACAGCGCTACGCGCAACCTCCCGTACAGAACACCACTCGACAATGTGAAGCAGCGTTTGGGAGTATCGGTTGCTGCTGGCCATGCCATCGCAGAGCAACAGGTCGTCGCAGCATTCCTCGCGCATCCGAATCAACGCCCGGTTCACCAGCCAAGCGAATGGGTTGAACCACCAGACGGACACTACTGCCGCCTGAAGCGCCAGTACCCACAAATCCCGGCGGCGGTGATGAGCCAACTCATGTGCCACCAGCATCTGCTGTTCGTTTGTCGACAACTGATCCAACAGCCCCGATGGCACCAAAACGACTCGCCGCACCACTCCAAACGCCAGCGGCGCAATCGGCTGGGAACAAACCATCAACCGGACCGATCGGCGCAGCCCCAGCCGATCGGCAGCCTGCCGAAATGACTCGTACAGCGGACCGCAGGTTACCGCCTGAGCCGAACGTATGATTCGGGCGATACGCCAGTACTGGCGGGCGATCCATGCCCCCACAACCAATACACCGGCAAAGTGCAGCAGCATGCAGCCAACTCGCCAGTCGAACGATCGAAGGCTCATCCAACTTCGCACGGAGGTCGCTTTCACAGGATGTTCGTCCTGCCACTGCGAGCGCAGATCCGTCGGCTTTGCCAACGGCAAGCCCGTTCCCGACGGACCGCGAACTTCGCCGCCCACGTCCATCGGCTCGCGCTCAAATGCGGCGAATTCTTCGGCTCGCTCAGTTGGTCGTGCCGCCATCGTCCGTCCAGCTTCACGCGGCACCGTCAACTGGAATTGGCTTAACAAGCCCGTGGGGAGCGTCCAGAACGGCGGTACCGCGAACTTCACCAGCACGAGCAGAACCAACCCATACCGTAGCGGCGACGGCAGCCTTCGCGCCATCCAAACCGCCAGCAGGATCACGCCAGCGACTAACGCCGACTGCCACGTGGCGTGAACGACGGAGACCCACCAAGCTTGCGCTGCTTGGTTTAGCAGCTCGGCGATGTGGTTCATGTCTGCCCTCCTTTCTCCTCGTCGCATTGCTGGAGTTCATCCAGCAACTGTCTGATTTGCCGGAGTTGGTCCGGACTGGGCGGTTGGCTTTCCAAGAGTGCTGCCACCAGGGCGACCGGGTCACCGCCGAACACGCGTTGGGTCAACTTTCTGAGAATCCGCCGAAACGTCGGCTCGGGCCGCCGCGTGGGCTGGTAGACGAACGCTTTCCCCTGGCCGGATTTCTCTCGCGCGACCAGCCCTTTCTCGCTTAACCGCTTCAGCAGTGTCAGCACCGATCCGTGCGCCATCGGCCGGAACCGCGCGAGGGACTGCCGAATCTCTGCCGCGGTCGCCGGCCCATCGCACCACAAGCAGGCCAAGACCTCCATCTCCGTGTCCGGGAGATGCTCAGACGCGGGTCGTTTCACCGCGCCTTCCTTGCGGCTTTTCTTGTTCATGCCACCCTCCGTCGCTTTAGCATGCGCGTTCGTCCATAGCCGCAATTTAGACAATTGTCTGTTTTCTGTCAAGAATAAAAAGACGGCTGTCTAAATCGCTAGGCCCCGCAAGCAAGACGGTTTCTGTCGGCCGAGAGCCCAGTGCTCGAGCGATGGCCTTGCCAGCTTCGCTAGATGACCATTGCGCAAGAGCCCGAATGGAAAGAAATCAGATCTCCAATAGGAACTCGAACGGACGATTCCGGCCCCAGCGGTAGATTTGAAAATCGCGATCGAGCGTGAGTATGCGAGCTGTTCGATAGTCGCCCGCCATGGCAACCAAACACGCGTCTGCAAAGTCCATTGGTACGTCCGCATATTTGCTCATCAGTTTGATGACGCCCGACGCACTGCCGGTTAATTGAAACGGCACCAAGAACACTCCCCGTTCCACGTTCTGTAGAACCGCGGCCGCCGCGCCTTTCAGCCTTCGCAGCAGATAACAGCTTTCCGCGATCACCGCCTCGCAGGTGATCAGCGGGCTGTCAATCGCCGAGACCGCTTCGACGCACTGCTCGTGGTGCCGTTCGGACCGATCGAGCAAAGCGACGATACATCCGGTGTCAAGCAGGACCGGAGTCACTGTCCAAACCCCTCCAAGTGTTGCTTGTTCGATCCCAGGTCTGGAATGCCCGATTCGAAGGATCCCAATCCGACGATTCTCTGCTTTCGCCTACGGGCCAACATGAAGGACAACGCTTTGATACCTTCGCGCACGATGTTCGAATCGTTCCAGCCAAGACGGCGTCTCAGTTCCTTCAAAGTCTTATCCGTTTCTTCGTCGATCCGCGCGTGTATGACTCGAGACATGGCTCGCCCCTCCATTTGTATACATCACAGCAAGTGTATCACAGGCAGGGGCCGGTGTCAATTTGCGTGCTTGTGATAACCCTACAATCTGTCGGAATGCCGGCGTTTGTTGTATCTTTGCGGAGGTTTGAGATCCGAACGATTCTCGGCGTGCTTACCGCAAGGACCTTGTGTATGCGACCGACTCTACAATTCCTGAGTGACGCTCTTGTGCAGCGGATCGTTGCCGAGGCGATCGACGTTCTCTGCTCGTTGGGGGTGGAAATAGATCACCAGGGGACTCTTTCGGCGCTGTCGGACCACGGGGCGAAGATTGATGTGACGCGACACCGTGCGACCTTGACGAAGGAGATCGTTGACCGTGCGTTACGTTCGGCACCCGACTCTTTTCGGCTCTACAACGTCAACGGAAACGAAACGCACGACTTTTCCGGCAACTCGGTTTACTTCACACCCGGTTCATCAGCGTTACGACTGCTTGACTATCGAACGAAGCAGATGCGTTCTCCGTCCACCAGGGATTACATTGAACATGCGAAGGTGGTCAGCCAACTTGCGCACATCGCCTCGCAGAGTACCGCGATGACCCCGGCAGACGTCCCGGTAGAGATCTCCGACAGTTATCGCCTGTTTCTGAGCCTCCTTTACTGCGAGAAACCCGTGGTAACCGGAGCGTTTTCGATCGAGGCATTCGAGGTCATGAAGGATCTCCAAATGGCTGTCCGAGGTACGGCGGAAGCTCTTCGCGAGAAACCACTGGCGATCTTCTCTTGCTGTCCTACTTCGCCTCTTCAGTGGAACGAGGTCACTTGTCAGAACGTGGTTGATTGTGCTCGCCATTCGATTCCCATCGAGCTTGTCGCTATGCCGCTTTCCGGGCTGGTCGCGCCGGTTACCCTCACTGGAACGCTCATTCAGCACACAGCCGAATCGCTCAGCGGTTTGGTCATCAGCCAAATCGTCAATCCGGGCACTCCGGTCTTGTACGGCGGCTCGCCGGCCATTCTTGACGTCCGCTATGAAACGACTCCCATGGGTGCCATCGAAACGATGATGATCGGCTGTGCCTACAACGAGATAGGCAAATACCTGGGACTTCCAACTCAGGCATATATCTCTATAAGTGACAGCAAACGCCTGGACGCTCAAGCGGGGCTGGAAACCGGCATGGGTGCGGTTCTGGGTGCTCTGTCCGGTATCAACAGCATCTCGGGACCGGGGATGATTGACTTCGAGAACTGTCAGAGCCTGGAGAAGCTGGTCCTGGACAACGAGGTGTGCGGGATGGCGTTGAGGCTCGTCCAAGGTATCGAACCCAAAGAGGATTTCCCGGCATCCGGCATACTTCAGGAACTGATGGAACAGGGCCATCTGCTCATCTCGGATCATACCCGGCGGTACCTGGACGACGAGATCTTCTTCCCTGGACCCGCAATCGACCGCGCCAACAGAACGCGTTGGGAGCAAGAGGGCGCGACATCTTTGGAAGAACGGGCTCATCGTAAGGTGGAGCAGTTGCTGGAGAGCTACGAACCTTCAACGCTCGCCGAACAAGCCCAGAACGAATTGACGGAGAGGATGCAGCATGAGGCACGCCGGTACGGACTAGAGAATCTGCCGACGGAGAAGTAGACCGCGAAAGGCTTGACCATCTGGCAGATGTCTGCCGTGAGGGGCATAATCTAGGGCAAATGAACTCCCGGAGCCCGATTGCTGTGCGCGGGTCTCCCGACCCCGCACGCGGGGCGACCGTCAGGTCTCAACAATTAGGGAGACCTGCGGTCGGCGGTTTCGGCGAGGCCGGGAGACCTGCGCCGAGCGCAGAACCGCGGTCCTTCACCGATTGTCCGGCAAGCCAAGTAAGAACGCGCCACACAAAGGAACACACCATGACCAATGGGACGCCCGAAACCGAAAAACTGACAATGTCAAACACCAAGAAAGAGATGCTCGACGCCTACAACCGGCTGTTGAGGCAACTCAAGGAGAAGCGCCGTGCCGAAATGAAGCCGGCAGAAACGGCGGCAGAGAAGAAAAAAGCCGAGGCCAAGGGGGTCGCCGATTCACTGTCTACCGACGGCATCGGCAAGCAGATCGGCGTCTTGAAATCGGAAATAGGCAAGTCGCTGAACGATCTGGCCGATCGGCTCGAAACAGAAATGTCGAAGTACACGCAAGTGAAGAAGGCCGTCGGGGCTGCAGAAGCTGAACTGGCCGAGATCTACGAGATCGAAAAGTCCGCTTCAAGCCTGGCCGCTCTGCTGGAGGCTCAGAAGGAGAAGCGCGAAGAATACGAAACCGAGATGCAAGCGACTCGAGAGCAATTCGAGAGCGAGATGAGCACGCAGCGCGAAGCTTGGAAGAACGAGAAGACGCAGTACGAAGCGATGATGAAGGATTACAACGACGCCGAGAAGAAGAAACGCGAGCGGGAGAAGGAGGAATTCAAGTATCAGTTCCAACGCGACAAACAGTTGACGCTGGAACAGTTCGAGCACGACAAGGCCAAGCTGGAACGAGAAATCCAACTCAAGAGAGAAGAGATGGAGGCGGATCTTTCCGAACGTGAGAAGCTAGTAGCCGCGGCCGAGGCCGAATTGCAGCAGTTGCGAGAAAACGTCGAACGATCTCCCGGGGAGTTGGAGAATGCTGTGGCCGAAGCGGTCAAGGCGACCACCGAGCGATTGGAACGCGATAGCCAGACCAGCATCGAGCTGATTCAGAAAGAGTTCGCCGGCGAACGAAACGTGCTGAACTCGCGCATCGAATCGCTCCAAGAAACGGTGCAGAAACAGGCGGAACAGATCGCGAAGTTCTCGCAGCAGTTAGAGCATTCGTACCGCCAGGTGCAGGACATCGCCGTGAAGGCTATCGAAGGCCCATCGCCCTCGCGTTCCGCGGCGCCACCTCAGTCGATGGGAACATCCGACCTGCCACCGCGGCATACACCGAGTGACGGGTAGATCGAACCACCGGCAACGAACATTTCCCTCCCTTCCCAATGCCAAAGGAGCGAGACAATGTGGCGCAGATCGTTGGTAGGGCTCGTTTGTGTGATCAGCCTCGTTTGGGTATCCCCGCACGCGAACGGCCAAAAGAGCCTGTTGGGCCACTGGAGATTCGACGAGGGCCAGGGCGATTTGGCTGTGGATAGCTCCGGTAACGAGAACGACGGAGACATCTGGAACGCCGACTGGGTCAAGGGCAAATTCGGCACGGCTTTGGCATTTGATGGGCAGGGGGCGTACGTGTCGATCCCCGAGATCGCCGGGCTGGACGGTTCGGACGAGATGACCGTCGAGGCTTGGGTGTGGTGGGAAGGCACGGGGAAATACCCCAATATCATCTCCGGCGGAACATGGAGTCCCGGCGGATTCCTCCTATTTGTGAACGACAACCAGTGCACGTTTCGGATGGGGCGACCGGGGTTCTCGGCGTCGAACAACCGCGAGCAGTGGCGCGAAGTCAGCTCGCAATTGCTGGCACCGTTTGCGATGGGCCGGTGGTATCATCTGGCGGCCACGTTCAAGCGGCCAGCCATCAAGACCTATGTGAACGGCCAGCCGGTCGGGTCGGCCAACTGGGACTACCCCGTCGGCCACAAGGGCGATTTTGTGATCGGCAAGTGGGGCGGCGCCGTCAGCCATAAGGGACTGATCGACGAGGTACGAGTCTTCAATCGAGCGTTGGACGCTGACGAGATAGCGGCCGGTTTCAAGGAACAGGCAACGGGAAGAGCCCCGACACCGCAGGGCGAGAAGGCTTACGAGAAGATCCCGCGGGCATCGCAATTGGCTACGGCCGTGGCGACGTTCGAGAACGAATTCGCGAAACTTGCCATCGGTCCACGTGGCCGCTGCACGGCCCTGCTGGACAAGAGCACGGGCGAGGATCGCATCCTCCGAACATCGCCCTTGGTCTGGATCAGGCAGGGTGACAAGACCTACAGGCGAGCCAAGTGTTCGTTCGAGGACGGCAAGCTGATCCTCCGATTCGACAAAGCCCAGACCACGGTGGTCGTCGGTGTGACGGCGAAACCGAAGTACTTCGTCTTTCGTGTCGAGTCAGTTGCGTACGACAAAAAGGGGTCGGGAGTCTTTTCTGCGGCCGCAAAGACAAAGGGGAACACGGAGGGTCCAGAAAAGACTCCCGACCCCTTTTTGAGCGAAGTGACTTTTGTGGATCTCAATTTGAAGTCCTGCCAGCACGTTCACGCGATGTCCGGGCTGGCTGCGGATGATCGCTTCGGCGTGTGCCTGCGAACGCTGAACCTGGAGACCTACGTCCAAGTCAGAGGGAATCCGCCGGTCCTGGCGGCAAAGGCGTTCGAAGAACATGGATTTGAAGGAGCCGGCGCGGCCCTGGTGGCTTGCCCGACGCCGCAGATGAGGTCCGTTCTGCAGGACGTCGTGCGCAGTGAGGGGCTTCCCTACTCGGCGCTCGGTGGTCCGTTTGCTCAAGATGCCCCAGAGAATCGCGGCTCGTACGTGTTCGCTCGCGTGTCGGAGAAGAATGTCGATCAGTGGATCGCATTGGCGCGACGTGGCGGTATCCAGTACATCCACCTGTCGGGCTGGCAACAGAGTCTGGGGCATTACGAGCCTCGTGAGGACCTTTTCCCTAATGGTTTCGACGGAATGAAAGCGGTGGCTGACCGATTGCACGAGGCGGGCTTGAAGGTCGGCATCCACACGCTGACGGGATGTATCAGCCCATACGATCCATGGGTACGCCCAGTACCCGATCCCCGGCTTGCCACAGACGGAACGTTCACGTTGCCTGCGGACCTGGACGAGAAGGACATCGAGGTCCCGACCTCCGAGCCGCCGGGCAGCTATCCCACCGTTTGGGCCTACGGCAGCCGCGGTAACTGCATCCGTATCGACGACGAGCTGATCCAGTATTCGGTCATCTCGAATGAGACGCCCTATGGTTTCCTGAAGTGCAGGCGCGGCGCGTTCGGCACCAAGGTGGCTGCCCACAAGAAGGGAGCGCCCGTCCATCACATGATCGCTCGATACGGCTGTTTCATCCCGGACGAGAAGTCGACGCTGGTTGATGAAGTGGCCGAGCGAATTGCCAACGTCTACAACACTTGCGGTATCGACCAGATCTACATGGACGGCGCCGAGGCCATGCGTGGATGGTACGGCATTGCTCGGATGCGACACGCGATTTTCACCAGACTAAAACGCCCGGCGCTGGTCGAGGCGAGTTGCTGGGGCCATCATTCGTGGCCCTTCCATTCGCGAGTCGGCGCGTGGGATCATCCCAAGTGGGGATTGAAGCGTTTTGCCGATGACCATCTGGCTGCGGTCCAGCAGTATCGCAACGCGTGCCTGCTGGAGGCCCAACTTGGCTGGTGGGTCATCCTCGGCCCGGCTCGCGACTGGGACATGGAGATGCCGGACGAAATCGAGTACCTCTGTGCCAAGGCGCTGGCCCATGACGTGCCCCTGTCGTTCCAAAACGTCTCCGCATCAGGCACGCCGCAGAACGCTCGACAAGACGAGTTGTTCACCACGATCGGACGTTACGAACAACTGCGTTTGGCCAATTACTTTACCGAGTCGGTCAAGGAGAAGCTGCGCGAAGAGCGGCAGGAGTGCCGGCTAGTTCAAGCCGATAACGGCGATTGGCAACTGATCCCAACCGACTACGATGAGCATAAGGTGACCGGCTTGAATGACGGCACAAGCGCATGGACCGTGACGAATCGCTTTGGTGCCCAACCGGCCAAATTGCGAATCCATGCCCTATACTCGGCGTTCCCGTACGATGACGAGAAAAGCATGGTTCTGGCCGACTTCTCGAAAGACGGTGAGTTCGCACCTGCTGGCACGGCACCTCGCGTCATTTGTACCGTTCGGCGCGGGTCTCCCGACCCCGCCGAAACGCCGGACCGAAGGTCTCCCGCGCCTCCTGAGACCTCCGGTCAACCAAGTGGCTCGGTCGGGAGACCGGCCACAACTCAGGGGAGACCGGCCACAGCACTGGCTCAACCGGCCGCAACGTTGTGCTTCACAGCAACGAATCAAGGGGACTCGCCGGTCGGAGCGTGGGCCAGGGCTGTCAAGCAGTTCGATCCGGTCGTCGATATGACGCCGTACGACGCGATCGGCCTGTGGGTACATGGCGACGGCAAAGGCGCCCTGCTTAATCTGCAGCTTACGAACCTGCCAGAGTACTTTCGCACGCATGACGATCATCACATCAGACTGGACTTCAATGGGTGGCGCTATTTCGAGTTGCTGTTGCGCGAGCGGGATGCGGCCGCGTACCACGACTACAAGTGGCCTTATGGCGCCCACTGCGTTCTGCATCGTTCGCCGTTGGTGCGCCACGCGGTCAGCAAGCTGACGGCCTATCTGAACAACCTGCCGCCACAGGACGAAGTTACGTGCTATCTTGGCCCCATCAAGGCACTCCGAACGCGAAAGGTCATCTTGCAGAATCCGACGATCGAGATTGGCGGCAAGCGGCTGGTCTTTCCTGTTGACCTGGAAAGCGGCATGTACATCGAGTTCGAGTCGCCCGACGACTGCCGTTTGTACGACGAACGCGGGAACATGATTCGATTGCTGGAGCCTCAGGGTGACGTGCCCATGCTAACGGCGAACGATAACAAGGTCACGTTCACCTGCACGGACCCGGAGGGCTTCCGATCACGCGCGGAGGTTACCGTGATCACGTGCGGAGAACCGCTGCGCGATCGCATGCCGAAGGACAAGATTGACTGGTCGCTCTTGCGCCGGGAATACGAACCACCGCGCACAATTTGCGCGCTGGATGGACGCCAGAATGAATGGGGAGTGATATGCCGGTCTGATGTAGACGAGGCCGACGTGGAGATCGCGCTGAGCGTCGAGAAAGTAAGCGACAGAATGGCAGCATATAACGCCCCCACGGCGGTCACGTTCGAGAGCTTCGACGAACCAGATCCATCCGACCAGCCAGCGACATACGCATACGACTCGAAGTACATCGGCGGGGGATGCCATTCTGGTGTCACACAGAAACTCAGCCGTTCGTCTAACATTGTGAAAATCGGCAAGACAAGTGCCTGTTACACGGCGATCAGCACACGCGACGACAACGGCGGCTGGTCGGTCAAGGGCAAACGATTCAAGGAGCCGATCGACCTGTCCGGCTTCGCCGCTATCGGCTTTTGGCTGCACGGCGACGCGGGCGGCCAGTCATTCAAGCTTCAATTGCGAGACGCTGAAGGCGGTTGGCAGGACAACTATACGCGGGTGGACTTCAACGGCTGGCGTTACTGCCAGCTCGACCTCGGCGGGCCGAACCTGAAGGATCTCAGTAAGATCGACGGCTTGAACATCTACTACAACGGCATTCCCGCGGGCAAGACCGTGACGTGCTATGTGGATGAAATCCGAGTGCTGCGCGAGGCGGAGCCTCTACGCAATCCCGCACTGACCATTGCCGGCCAGCGCATCCAGTTTCCCGTGGCGATGAACGCAGGCGACCGGCTGGTTCTGAAAAATGTCGGCGACTGTAGACTGTACCGCAAGACGGGCACTGTAGAGGAGGTGAAACTAGACGGATCAACACCGAGACTCAGCCCCGGACCGAACCCGGTTGTCTTCTCGTTGCCCAGTCCCCAACCGCCCGAGTTCCGCGTTACGGTATCGCTCGTAAAGGTGTATCCATAACCGCGGCCGGATCATGGCAAGATTCCGCGACAAGCTGAAAGAGGACGTGCTCGCGTTGGCGTTGCCCGAGGGGCGGCTTGTCGGATCTGAGGGACACGCGAAGGCAAGGCGGTACATTCTTGGACGAATGGAAGAGCTTGAACTATCGCCGTACACAGGCGAGACTTTCGAGTTGCCATACACCTGGGACGGTGAGGATTTCGTCAATCTGATTGGCGTGATTCGCGGCAGCGAACCTTCGGCCAAGCCAGTACTGATTGGCGCTCATTATGACAGTGTGATCGACGCACCGTGTGCGGACGACAACGCGTCGGCTGTGGCAATCGCACTTTCTGCGGCAGAGATTCTGCGCACAAAGAGCTGGGAACGCGACGTGATCATCGCGATCTTCGACGCCGAAGAACCGTGGCACTTCCAGAGCCCTTCGATGGGCAGCATCCGGTTCTATGAGGATTACTTGGCGGACGATGGGGTGCATGCGGCGATCATAATGGACCTGATGGGACACGATGTCGTCATTCCCGTCGAGTACTTGGACTCGGTACCGTGGTTTGGTCGTCTGGGACGATTGTTTCCGAAGGTGGGTTCGGAGGACGTGGCGTTGCCCGGTGTCCGGGATCTGCTCTTCATGACCGGGGCGGAGAGCCATCCGGCATTGGCGCAAATGGTCGACTCGGTGCGGGTCCCAAGGCGACTTCGGTTGATCGCCACTTTGAATGAGTACGTGGGGGACATGAGCGATCATGGCGTGTTTCGCGTGAATGGCGTGCCGTATCTCTTTCTGTCGTGTGGGCGGTGGCGGCACTATCATGCCGAGACGGATACGCCGGAGAAGCTGAACTACGTCAAGATGGAACGCATGATGCGGTACCTGGTTGCGCTGACCGATGCCGTTGCGGCCGAAGAATTGTCGCCACACAACGGCGGCCCCGTGGACACCGCTGCGTTTGAGATACGGCACATAAGAAAGGCGTGTGGCTTGCTGTTTCCACTGGTGGTCAGGTTGCTGGGGGCCAAGGGCCTCAAGACGCGGGCGGACATCGACGAGATAGCGGCAAGGTTGTTGAGTACGGGACTATAGCGGCCCCGGACCTCGGCTGCCGCCGTGTCTGGCGTCGGAACAAGTATCCGATCACCAGCCGAGCAACGTGTGATCTCACTCGTCCTGTTGACCGGAGACGAGAGTCTCTCCGGCTCGGCGGGAGGCACAAACGCAATTTCGCCCAGCGTCTTTTGCCGCGTACAATGCTTCGTCGGCGGCCTTGACCAGTGAATCGGCGTCTGCCACGTGGCTGTTGCTGACGGCCGCGCCGATGCTGACGGTGACACGCAACCGGAGGCCGTTGGTGGTTTCCACCGTGTTGGCCTCGATGGCTGCTCGCATGCGTTCGGCGATCCTGCGTGCCGAGTCCAGATCGACGTCGGGACAGAGTACGATGAACTCCTCGCCGCCGTAGCGGCAGAGCACGTCGTAGGTTCGACACGACGTTTTCAGCACGTTGGCCGTGTTGCGAAGCACCTCGTCGCCAACATCGTGACCGTGGGTGTCGTTGAAGCGTTTGAAGTGATCGACGTCCAGCATGAGGCATGCCAGAGGACGATCGTGGCGGGCGGCTTCCGCCCACTCCTGTTCGAGCCGTTCGATCAGGCAGCGACGATTTGGCAGTCCAGTCAGCGCATCGATAAGGGCGGCCTTATGCAGCACGCGATTGGCGGCCGCCAACTCTTTGGCATAGCCGTCAATCTTCTCCTTATCGAGTGCCAGTTCCTCCTGGAGTTGCAGCACCCTGATTCCCGCGCGGAGCCGAGCCTCCAACACTCGAGGGCGAAACGGTTTTACTACGTAGTCATCGGCCCCGGCCTCGAAAGCCTGCACAAGATGGACGTCATCTTCGCATCCGGTAAGCATGATGATGTACATCCGGCGGCCGGCCTCGGTACGGCGCAAGGCGCGGCACAGGTCGAGACCGTCCATCTCCGGCATCATCCGGTCACTGATGATCAGTTGTTGGTTCGTGTCCAAGGCCGCACGCAGCCCCTCGCGGCCGTCCGCAGCCATGGTGACGGTGTGCCCGGTCTTGGCCAAGAGCTTCTGGAGGCGTCGTCGGGTGATTGATTCGTCGTCGACGACCAGAATGCGAAGGAGCCCTCGCGGTTCGACATCGAAGGCGGCCTGCTGAGGCAGGACTGGGGCGGCCGGCTTGAGCTTGTCGGAATCTGTGCAAGAGCTCACAGACATGATACAGGTTCCTCATTCGCCACGGTGACAAGGTGCGGCTCCAGACGAAGCAGTTCTGCCTCCAGCACGGCCACTGCTTCCGCGGCACAGCCCAAGTCCTTGTCGCGACCAAGTAATTCGAGTCTCAGCGCCGCATCGAATGCCGGCTTCGCGCCGAAGTTGCTCACGGCCCCCTTGAGACTATGAGCATTTTGGGATACTGCTTCGCAGTCGCGCCGAGTGACGGCGTCCCGGATCGTTTGCAGCCACGCGGGGCTCTGCTCCAGAAACATCTCCGCCAGCTCAGCCAGCAGTTCGACGTTTCCCTCCATCTGTTCGAGGGCCTCCTGCCGGCAGAAGATCGTTTGGTGCAGTTCCGCTCGGCCGGTATCTTCGCGTGCGTCCCTTTCCGCCTCGGGGGAATCTTCAAGAAAGGTCTCGATGGTATCCACCAGCTTGCGAGCGTTGATTGGCTTGGAGATGTAACCGTCCATACCTGCCTCCAAGCAGCGTTCGCGATCGCCCTTCATCGCGTGTGCGGTCATGGCGATGATGGGCACATCGTGGTTCAGAACATCGGAGTTCTGGTCCCGGATGATCCGAGTCGCCTCGAATCCGTCCATGCCGGGCATTTGGACGTCCATCAGAACGATGTCGTAAGCCTTCGCCCGCAGCGCTTCGACGGCCTCCGAGCCGTTGTTCACCACTTCGGCGTTAAACCCCGCCTTCTCCAGAACGCGTCCAGCCACCTTCTGGTTTACCGGATTGTCCTCGGCAAGCAGAATGCGAGCACCGCTTTTGCGCTCCTGCGTCAGGCGGCGGCGACAGGGCTCGTCCTCGGCCGCGATTTGATTCAGTTCCGGATTAAGTGCGGTCACCAAGCCGTCATACAGCATGGACTGCTTTAGCGGCTTCTTCAGATGCGCGGTAAAGCCGATCTGTTCAAGCAGTGCGGCGTCCACGGGCGTTGCCTGGGGACTCATCAGGACAAGCGTTGTGTCTCGCAGAGCTGCGTCCGCTTTGATGGCCAAGCCCAGGGATTCTCCAGCCAACCCCGGCGTAGCAATGTCGATGATCGCTATCTGAAACGGATCGCCTTTGGCCACGGCGTCCAGCATGAGTTCCAAGGCCGATATGGCATCGCACGCTTCGTCGCCACGACAGTTCCAGGACCGAAGCAGTGCCCGAACCATGCGACGGTTCGTCGCGTTGTCGTCCACGACCAAGATGCGTCCGCCCTCAAGACTATCGAATGCGTCTGGAACCGGATTCTCGCCGATCGGCTGGTTCTCGAAAGCTGCGGTAAACCAGAATGTGGATCCCTTCCCCTCCTCGCTTTCGGCACCGATCCGGCCTCCCATCAACTCGGCGAGTTGTTTCGAGATAGCCAGACCCAGGCCGGTTCCTCCGTTCTGGCGAGTGGTGGACATGTCGGCTTGCGAGAAAGCCTCAAAGAGCGAGTCGATCCGATCCTTTGGAATGCCAATGCCCGTGTCGCTGACAGAGAAACACACGGTGGTCGAGGCGCCGTCCTTCGTCTCCAGACTCGCGCGGACGGCGATTTCTCCCTGGGCCGTGAACTTGATCGCGTTGCCGATCAGGTTGGTCAAAATTTGACGAAGCCGGCCCGGGTCTCCGCGAAGCAGCGACGGCACCTCGGGATCAATCTCGCATATGAATTCGATGTTCTTCTTGTGGGCCCCAACGGCGAGCACATCGCACGCCTCTTCCAGGGTGGTGCGCAAATCGAAATCGAGGCTCTCCAGGTCCAGTCTTCCCGCTTCGATCTTCGAGAAGTCGAGAATATCATTGATGATCACCAACAGCATTTCGGCGCTGTTTCGAATCGTTTCGGTAAACTCTCGCTGCTCTGCGCACAAATTCGTATGCAGCAGAAGATCCGTCATGCCGATCACGCCGTTCATGGGCGTGCGGATCTCGTGGCTCATGTTGGCCAGGAACTCGCTCTTGGCTTGCGTGGCGTTCTCGGCCGTCTTGACAGACTCCTTCAGCGCCTCGTTCGTTGAAGCCAACGTAATGGCGTATTGATGGGCTTCCTCCTGGGCGGCCGCGAGTTCTTGGGTCCGCTCCGCGACCATTCGCTCCAAATCGTTCATCTTCAGAGCCGCCAATTCGGACAGTTTCCTCTTTTCGGTCAGCGAACTGGCAAGCTGGGCCGCCTCAGTGCAATCGAAGGGCTTCTTGAGAATCAGGAAGTTCGAACTCTTGCCAAGGCGTCCGGAGATCTCCTCCCAAGAATGGTCCGAGCAGGCCGTGCAGATGACGACTTGTATGTCGGGGTCGATTTCCCATAGGTGTTCGATTGTTTCCAGGCCATCCCATCCCGGCGGCATGCGCATGTCGACAAACGCCATCGCATAGGGACGCTGGTTCTCCAGAGATTCGATCACTTTGGCCAGTCCTTCTTTCCCTTGACGGGCCGAGTCGATCTCGTAGCTGTCTCTGCTCTGCGTGACGACGTCGTCGCCGAACAGGGCGTTTGCAGCCTCGACCAATCCGAAAGGCGTGGCGTCGCTGCCCAGGATCTTTCTGAAATCGTCGTGAACTGCGGAATTGTCGTCGATCACCAGAATCCGGCGATTCTTGTTCTCTTGCACGTCACGCATCATGTCTTCCCGCCAGGTTTCGATTGAGGATTCAAGGATGTCTCGCTCCCATAGCAGCCACGGAAAAATCAACAGGCCGGCTGGGCAACCGGCGGGACTGGCCGTTCCTTCCGGGCCGGCACCTTGTTTACTGAATGGCTTAGTGGCAGCTCCAATGCAAACGTCGCGCCCTGCCCCGGTCCGTCGCTGCGAACGCTCAGCGACCCACCGAGCTCCTTGGCCGCCAGCGCGCTGCTGTGCAAACCGAAACCATGGCCCTGCTTTTTCGTCGTGAACCCATACTGGAAGATCCGGTCCAGGCTTTCGCGAGCGATACCGACTCCATTGTCTTCCACCTCGACCTTCACACGATCTTCGTCTGACGAGCCGATACGGATCGTCAGACGTTTCTCGTCTCGTGCGGAATTGCTCAAGGCGTATTTGGCATTGCTGATCAGGTTCACCAGGATCTGCAAGATCATGTGTCTGTCGCTCGCGACCAAGGGTGTTGCTTTGTAGTCACGTTTCAAAGCGACGCCGTGGCGAAGCAGTCCGGCATCGTTGACCTTCAAGGCGCCGTCGACAGTGTCTGCAAGATCGATTGGTTCCACCACGCCGGCGACTCTGGCAAACGACTGTTGCATGCTGACGATTTCCTTGATGTGCTCGACGTTCTCCATCAGGGCGCCGAGTTCTTCGAGCACGGAGTCGCGCTCGCCGTGAAGGTGCTTGGACAATTCCCGCAAGTATCCGGGCAAGTGTTTGCCCCTCTCGTCGCTCGCGATGAACGTCCCCAAGTCGGCGGCGTGCTGTTCGATCAGGGCGTTTGCCTTGG
>CAZURK010000169.1:0-32637 GCA_964623055.1 uncultured Pirellulaceae bacterium | reverse complement strand
TGGCGGCCAACACGGGCCGGGGGCCCATGCTACGGAAATGCTCGCACGGTGCGCGAGCTTAAGTCGTTTGCAGCGCAGAAAACGCGAAGGCGTCCTGACCGATGGTTAGATCGAGCGCGTGACTACGAAATCCGTCAGCAAAGATAACGCTTCGACCGGCGCTTCCGGCGGGAGATCGGCCAATTGCTGCCGAGCTCGTTCGGCATACGCAACGGCTTTCTCCCGAGAATAGGAGATCGCATCATACCGGTCCAAATACTCGACCAGAATCTCGTGGCGCAGGTCCGATTCACCTTCCAGAGCGTGTTGCAGTCTCTCTCGCTCACTTTCGTCGACCAGTTCCAGCACTCGAATCACGGGCAATGTGGGCTTCTGCTTGTCAAGATCCGTTCCCAGTGATTTCCCTGTGGCCGCCTCGTCCCCAACCGCATCCAACACGTCATCGGTGATTTGAAACGCGGTTCCGAGATTTCGGCCGTAAGATTCCATCAGATCTTCGGTGGCTTCGTTCGCTCCGGCGAAATGCGCGCCCAGCTTACAACTGCATGCGCACAATTCTGCCGTCTTGGCCTCGATGATGCTCAGATAATCGTCTTCGCTCAGGCCAAAATCGCCTCGAGTGCCTTTCTGACGCAATTCCCCTTCGCAAAGGACGTTCGTGGATTCTCCGATCACGCGGCAGGCGTACGTGTTGTCCAGCGTGCTTGCCAGGCACAACGCTCGACTGAATAGGAAATCGCCCAACAGAATGCTTGCCTCGTTGTCCCAGCGCGAATTAACCGTAGCCAGATGACGTCGGGTAGTGGCCTCGTCCAGGACATCGTCGTGGATCAGCGTGGCCGCGTGAATCATCTCGACAACGGCACCGAGAGTCACGTGGACCGAGTTCAGTTCGCCCACGGCCCTTCCGCTCAACAACAGCAGCGCAGGGCGCAGCCGCTTTCCGCCCAGATGGCAACCGTATCGGACCAGTTCATCGACAAACGCGTGATCGCTCTGCATCTGTTCGCGCAGAGCGCTTTCCACTCCGGCCATTTCGGCCGCGATCGGGTTATACAGATCTTTCAGACGCGACTTGGCGGCCGATAGGTTTCGAATAGCGGGACTCATAGATAGCATTCTCGTACGACATGTCTAGTCGGAAGCACGAACGTAGTGGCCGCTGCGCCCTCCCGATTTCTCTTCCAGTTGTACACTTTCGATCACCATGCTGCGATCCACCGCCTTGCACATGTCATAGACGGTTAGCGCGGCCACGGAGACCGACACGAGCGCTTCCATCTCAACGCCCGTCTTGGCCGTCACTCGGACCTGCGAGGTAATGGTTAGCACATCTTCGCTTGGAAACCCGAAATCCACCTTGACCGCATCCAACGCCAGCGGATGACAGAGGGGTATCAAATCGCTGGTGCGCTTCGCGGCCATGATACCAGCCAAACGTGCTACTTCAAGTACATCGCCCTTTGCCGCCCCGCCCTCGCGAATCAGACGGAGGGTGCTGGAACCCATCCGGATGCGGCCACTGGCCCGAGCGCAGCGTTCTGTCACTTCCTTGTCGCCCACATCCACCATGCGGCTCGCTCCGTTCTCGTCGAAATGGGAGAGGCTGCTGCTCATCAGTCTTCGTCGGATTCTGGAAGGGTGCCGTAGGTGGGGGAATCTGCGATGGTCTGCGTTGCTGGAATTCTGGATCCAGACATCTCCATATACTTAAGGAACCGTGGCCAACAAGTTATGATAACAAAAAAAACGCCCGCGAACGGGCGTGTGTTGAAGGTTCGGGGAAGCGGAGACCGGGGCCGGGCTCCCCGGCGTCTCCACGGGTCGATTCATTCGGCCCCCCGTAAGGTCTATTGTGTCCGTTGTGCGGGTCTAATCACGACGGTTTGGGCAGAGCGGCGTTTTGGTAGGTCCCTCCATTTGCGCGAACTAGCGGGCATTGGTTAGACCAATTCCTTTTTCGCGCCAATCAGTGTCCGCAGACGCTCGGCCAGGAGCCGTGCATCAAACGGTTTCTTAAACGTCTCGTTGATGGCGGATCGATCGAAACTCATCGGTTGGCCGTCGTCCGGCAACAACGCGATGAGAATCGTCTCGGTAAAGTCCATGTTCTTCCGCAGATTCTGACAGATCTGCAAGGCTTCCACCTTGCCGATCGAGAAATCCACGATTATGCAGTCGGGGTGAAAACTTTCCGCTTGAATGCCGGCCTCGAAACCACTTGCTGCAACGGCAACTTTGAATGACCTCTCGGGCGGCAGTTCCCGCTTCAGGTTCTCGATCAATACCTGATCTTGAGCCACGATCAGCACCTTGGCCATTGCCTCGTCTTCGAGGTCGCCGAGTGGCATCCCGTGCTCTTTAAGGAACTTGATCAGGTATTCCCTGGGAATGCGTCGGTCTTGGGAGCCGGGAATCCGGTATCCCTTCAGGCGGCCCGAGTCGAACCACTTGCTGACCGTGCGCGGGGCCACTTTGCAGATCTTAGCGACCTGTCCAGTTGTGAACACCTTCATCGCAGGTTCTCCATAACTCTCTCGTTGACTCGCTATTACTGCGCCGGGCTGGAAAGCCGCGACACAGTGTCATGCCCCCTGCCTGTGACACCAACCGTTAAGGTCCGCGTTTGCCGGTGTGGGGGGACCGGCTTTTCACAGACAACTGGGTCAGGGCTTGACTGTCGTTACGCTTCTGCGTGGCTAAGACTCAGCTCCCTCTGATCTGCGCCTCACTAATAACCATCGGCAATCGGAACGTGAGGAATTTGGGTAAAATCCGTAAAATGGAGAAGTTTGTTCCATCTTCCCCATCATGCAAGAGCCCGATCACCAACAAGCCGGTACCTCAGCGTGGTAGGGTTGAGCGGGAGACGTCCTCGCTAGAATCCGCGGAATGGGCGTTTCCGCTCATCGCCGCAGAAGCAGAGCAACGTCACTAGGTAGGATCCCCCCCTACTCAGTTCGTTCTGCACGCGAAACGCACAACGCATGTGCAAAGTACGTTTCGGAACAAACCTTCCGATTTTATGTTTCGAATGGATAGGGGGGATTACTTTAGAAAGATTCACAACTTACGTCGTGCCAGCCCCTCGAATTTGTCTTTCCAGGCTGGCGGGCCCAGATCGGGGTGCAGCAACTTGAACTGTCGCAGCACCTTCTCCCCCGTCTTGGGGTCATTGTTGAACAGACAGCTCAGTTGGTAGTACTTCGCCTCGTACCATTCGTCGGAGCTCTTCGAGACACCGGACAGAACCGTCCGCCAGTACGGTAGTGACTTGTCGTACTTGGCTGCGTGGAAGTATGCCAATCCCGCACGACGCAGGTAGCTCTTGTCTTTGGGGTATGCCGCCAACAGCTTTCCCAGGTGCCTCGCGGCCTCGTCGAACCGTCCAAGCTGGGAAGCGTAGTATGCTAGTTTGGAAGTGGCAATTCTCGCGTTTTTCCGCGCCGATAACGCCTCTACCGAATTACCTTCGCGATTGACCAAGCGAGCGTAGACGGCATATGCCTCCCGATGCAGGGCCTTCTTCTGCTGTTCGTCTGTCGCTGTCTTCAGTCTTTCGTCCAGAGCTTTGGCCGATACGACCAAAGCCGGTACCTCGTACATCGAACCGGCCGCGTGCTGGACCAGCCAGTCCGCATGAGTGCGGCGGGCCTGGTCGTCGCCTTTCCTCCCGGCCATTTGCAGACGGCGATAGTGGTATTGGGCGACCAGCGAATTGCTAGGAGGCAAACGCTGGGCCAGCGGCGAGGCGCCATCCAGAAAGGCCGCCGCCTCGGGCTCGTCCGGACGCGGCCCGTTCAACGCCGCGTCGGCTGCCAGCAGACAACATTTTAGTTTTCGACCGTCGTCCGCATCGTCGCGAGCCGTTGCGAGATATTCTCTCACGGCCGCGTATAATTCGCGGGATGCCGGCGATTTGCCATCAGTGCTGGCGCGCGACCACAATTGATGGATCAGAACGCAGATATCGTATCGCGCCGCAAGATACTGAGGATTTCCGGGCTTAATCTCGTGGAGCTTGTCGATCGCCTCTCTCGGCGATGCGGAATCCTGTTCGATTCGCTTCATATAGTAGTCGGCGCGTTTGGCGTGCGGATGACTGGGGAAATCTCGCTTCAGGGTCTTTAGAGCATTCACCGCGTCTGCGGCAGACCGAGGTTCCGTCTTGCTCAGCTTCTGAAAAGACACAAACGCCATCCAGGCCGATTGTGCGGCTGTCTGGGCGTCTGAAACCTTCAAACCAGTAACCGCCTGCTCGTATTCCCGCCCAGCTTCCTTGTAGCTGCCGAGTTGAAAGTGGCACCAAGCCATCTCGTATCGACATTGCCCCGTCGAACTGATGTGCTGATTCGCATCTGGGGCTGCCAGCGCCGCCGTCAAAGCATTTACAGCAGCCTTGTAGTCATCCGGCGTCTTGCTTCGTTCTGCCGCGGCCAGCAGCCGTCGCGCGTTTATCCAGCGAAGGTAGAAGCCGCCACCCGACGGAAGTCTGATATCGTACTTGTCCATCAACTGACGAACGGTCCGCCGTTCGCCGAGCCGCGCGAGTCCTTCCAGCCCGATGATTCCCAAATCGGCCTTTTCCGAGGACACCTGTTCGCTGCGGTCGCCGTACGCGGCACGAACCAGGCTGACGCAGAGACTGACTTTGCCCTGCGTCGCATTTCCAGCCCATTCGGCCACTTTCTCTCTGGCATAGGTACCGGCTTCGCCATGTTTGCCGGCATTCAACAAGCCCTGCACGTACCAATAGGAGGCTTGATCTTGGATTTCCGGCGGCACGCTGGCATGTTCCAGGAGCTGAAAGCAGGTTCTGCTGGCATCCAGGTTGCCGGCGGCTGCCTCGGCCAGTCCCAGGCCGATCAGCGCACGCGACCGCCAGGTCGATTCCAGTCCCAACCACTCGGCGTCCACATCGACGTATGATTCGCTGTCGATGTCCAACACCCTTCGGAAGATGTCACGAGCAACCTTGAATTCAGTCGCCGCCGACTCCCGCTTGGTCAAACCGAGGTAGTAGTTTGACCACCCGGCAAAATACGTCGCGCGGCCAGCGACAGGCTGCGTGCGATCCAACTCCTTTTCCTTTGCGCTGCGCCGATCGGATTCCTCGATACTATCGATCAGATCTACAAGGTCGTCGACCTGCGAGTTGAGCTGCTTCTGGAACTCATTCAGTTCCGGGGTTATCCGGGCGAGAATCACACTGGCCTCGTCGCGGGCTTCCACATAGGCGGGGTTGGCGATCCACTCGGTCACCAGAGACTCGGCGTGGTAGTAATCGGCTTGCAGCAGCATCACTTGCAGCGCAGGGGTATCGGCCTGCGGGACCCTCTGCGTCAGCCTCTGAATGCGTTGAAGAAGATCGAGCGACTTTTCTTCGTCGCCCGCGTTGGTCATTAGTTCGCTGGCGTACAGGTCGGCCAGCTTCTTGGCCAGAGCGATTTGCCTCTCTTTGGGAAGATCCTCCCAAACGACCCTCTCCAGGTGCACGATTTCCAGGTCGGTCAGCCCAAGCCGGTCCAAGAACTGGGTAACCAACTCGTCGTCATCGCCGCGGACGGTTGATATGGGTAGCGTGGCCGGCATCATGAAGTGCAGGAACGCGATGACTAGCAGGACATAGCTTCGCCGAAAGAAGCGAAATGCCACAGCCACGGGAGGGCGAAGCTCCTGCTGAGCCGAGGTTTCACCGCGGACCGATGTTCCATCACGAGCCCGCGGCTCGGCGGGAGCCTCGCCCTCCCGTCTTGCATTGAAGCTCAATGGTCTCGGCTGATCAGGGCGCACGTTACTCCTCGCGCGATTCCAGCGGTACGTAAGATACGATGACGAACCCTGCAGACTTGCAGGATTGAATCGCCGCTGCCGCCATTCGAAACGGCGCTTCGGCGCTTACTCGGACGAAAGCGCCGTCGGCCTTGTTGTCGAACTGCTTCAGCAGGCCGGTCAGTTCGGTGTCCGATTCGATTTCCCGTTCGCCCAGCTTGTAGACGAAGCCCGCGGTGCCCTGCGTAACTTCGACGATCGCAGGTTCAAGGTCGTTGGCCGACCCGCTGGTGGATCGCTGTCGGACTTTGATCGCGGAATCCAAATTGCGTTCGGTTTTGACAAAACTGGAGGTCGTCATGAAGAAGATCAGCAACAAGAATACCACGTCGATCATGCTGGTCATCGACAGCTCGATTTTGGTTTCTCGTTGAACTTTGCGGCTGCTCAGCTTCATCGATACTACTCGGGAACTTGAACCGCGATACGTACCTTCTTCACATCCATACGGGCCAACGATTCCATTATTTCGTTCGCCGTTCGGCAATCGCCGCGCTCGTCGCCTCGGATCACCACGGAAAGGCGGTCCGGATCGTCGCCTACCTTGGCCAATTCCAGAGAAACGAACGTCAGCAGTTCGGCGTTCGTGATTCGGTTGCCGGACACGACGATGTCTCCGGTCTGATCCACATTCACAGTGAGCGACGTGCGTTTCTGGTCTTCGGAGCCCTTGAGTTTCGGCAGTTCCAACCGCTCCTTCTTGATCTCCGATACCTGCGACACGGTCATGAAAAAGATGATCAATAGAAACACGATGTCGATCATCGGCGTCATATTGATACCGGCCGTCGTTCGACGTTTGCGTTTAGTCAGTCGCATTGATCTTTCCAGCTTACCGCTGCCCGGCCATCACTTCCTTCGTCCCAGCGGCATCATGATCTGCTCGACACACTTACCGGCTTCGGCAACGATCGAGTCAATACGATTGCGGAAGTAGCTGAACGCGATCATGGTGGGAATTGCCACGACAAGCCCCATCAACGTGGTTACCAACGCCTGGCCGATGCCGCCGGCTAACTCGTCAGGCTTGGCCGTGCCGCCCGATGCCGCGATCGTGTTGAAAGCGGTGATCATGCCCAACACCGTACCGGTCAATCCCAACATCGGCGCGATCGAACCGATCAGCCCGAGTACTTCCGTCTTCCTGTACAGACGTCCCGTCTGGTCTTCCCCCGCTTCTTCCACGGCGGCCTTGTACTCGGCGAAACCAAACTCAGAGCCCTTGTAGCGTTCGAGCCCCGCCAGCACAACGTAAGCCACCAGCGACTGGTTTTGCGGTTCATTGCACGCTTCGACGGCATCGTCGATTCGATTCTGGCTGATCAGCTCGTCCAGTTCGGCGATTACGTAGTCCGGCATGAGCACACTCTTGCGAATCGTCAATGCGTGCTCGACAACGAACCCAACGGCTACCATCGACAGCAGCAGGATCAACACCCCCACGAACCCGCCGTCGACCAGCGTGTCCAGCAAGGATCGCTCTTTCCCCGGGACGTCCGAATCCATCGAAGTCGCCGCGTCTGACGATGCGCCGTCGGGCTCCGCCAGTTCTTCGTCCAGTGTTTCGTCTTCGGCTTGACCCCAAGCCGGGCGCTCCGGGACGCACCACCCCGCAACGAAGGCCCCAAGCAACAGCACGAAGATCGTGTGCCGAAGAGGGCCTCTTACCAAATGCGGATAGACGTAGCGGAGCGGCTTGTTGATTTCCTTCGTCATGTTCTTTCCCTAAGGATCGCTTTTCGGACTTAGTTCCGCCTTGACCTTGGCTGCATGATATGTCTGACCATACTGGTCAAGCAACTCCCTGCGCACAGCAGTCCGGCTGTCGAGGTCGCCAGTGGCGGCAAAAGCCAGCATTGCCTCGTACAACCCGGCTGCGGCCAATCCGGGGAACTGTTTTCCGTGGATCGCCGGCAAATGCAGCAACCGGAGGATGCCTTCGCGGCGGACGCGTTCGTCGCCGCTGATGAGCTTGGACATGCCCAACCAGTAGATCGCCAGCGGCTTGTTGGCGGGCGCAAGCTTATCGAGATTCTGTTCCAGCGTGCCGATCGCCGTACCCGATTCCCCTGCAGCCACTTCGCGCTGGGCCATCGCGATCGCTCGTAATTGGATCATCGCTGGATGCTCGCCTTCGATGCCCTCCAAAACGCGCTTTGCCTGGTCTGATTCGCCAGCGGCAAGTGCCAATGTGCCGTAGTACACGCGAGTCCCTTCCGGCCGGGGTGGCTGCATTCCCGCCACCGCGCGGAATACGCCACCCAGCGACGATTTGGCCGCCTCGGCGTCAAACCATACGGGCTGCAGTTCCGGCGTCATCCCGGTGGCCGGATCGTATCTCAGACGTCGATCGCCAGGCAAGGATACCTTCGAGGACCCGATGGATTTCAGATAGTCGAAACAGCGCAAGTACGGTTCGACCGCCTGCTCCCTGCGACCGGCCGCCAAGCGAGCCCACATCAGAGCTTGAAACACCATGTACGCCGTTTCGCTTTTTCGGCCCACGTAGCGCGGGTACACGGCTTCGGCGTGGGGCAGGATGTCGCGATAGTCGCCCACCGTCAGTCGCTGCCGAATCCGGTACAGATGCGTCCCGAGATCTTGCAGCATCTGATCAAACGCCGCTTGGTTCTCCGCCGCGACCTTGCCTTGCTCGATCTGGTCCCAAGTGATCAGCGACGAGTCGCTCAGCCGAACACCATCCTCGTCAAAACGGGCGACCGTCTTGTCGGCAATGATATCAAGGTTGCGTAGCACGATCCGGTCGGCGGCGAAGCCCACTTTCAAACAGACAAGCGAGAAGAGGATCACGGAGACAAAACGGGAAAGAGGCTGCAGATGACAAGATGTCGAAGTGTTGGTCATTAGTCATTCGTCATTGGTCATTAGTCATTCGTCACCGCCCCACCGCCTTGTCGCTAGAATCCCGATACATGCCGGTACCTGCCGCCTGAATCGCTGGCAATCCTCCGCATCAGGGTCTCCGCGCTGGTGTCCATGAACGAAATCGTGTGAATCTGGACCTTCTTGCCGCTGCCACGATTCAGATCTGCGACTTCATCTACAACGTTTTCCGGGAATTGGCCGTCGGTCATGAAGAAGATAGCGTCCGGGCGAGGCGATAACGCGAAAGCGACGCGGAAAGCCGGCGTGGGATACGTGCCGCCTCCGGCGTTCACTGTCTGCAGCCAAGCCGCCACGTCGGCACGGTCCCGGCGAGGATGCCGCCAACCAGGTTGCCGGTAGGGCAGATCTCGCGTGTTGAAGAAAATCAACTGAAATCGTCCGCGGCTGCCCATCGTCGTCAGAGTCTCCAGTATCTCCTCTTTGACGAAAGACAGTTTGGGGCCTTCCATGCTGCCCGAGCGGTCGGCGATGATACAGAATCGCGTGCCTTTGGCGTGTAGCCCCATGAAGGACGCGCCTTCGCCCAATGAACCGCCGCCACCGGCCAGCGCCGAGATTGAGGGCGACCCGCCGCCGGACGCACCGCTGGGCGTGAATTCCGACATGTCGATCTCGACCGACATGGCGGCGTCGGACGAGTCCATCGGAGCGACGACGTCCAATGTCTCGTCCATGTCTTGGACTTCTTCCGCCTCGGCTGCCGCATCGTCCGCATCAAGCTCGTCGTCGGGGTTCTCGCTAAGGTTCTCCACCGGCAACTCGGCGATCAGGACCTCTTCGCCCTCCGCACCACCACCGCCCCGGTAATCGCAGGTAACGATGGCGAACAGCAACAGAAGTCCCATGTGCGCTATCACCGAGACCAAGCCTGAAACGCTGTTGCTGAGCCACGAACCGGTGACGCTCGTCGAATGTCGCCGTTCTTCCGCCTCGTAAGCCTCTGCTTCAGGCAAGCGAACCGTCCCCTGACAGTGCGGGCACACAACCTCACCGCCCAGGTGGTCAGCAGAGATACTCAAAGGGTGGTTACAGTGGAGACAATTGACTCGCATAGACGCCTCATGATCTGAGGAGAAGCGTGAAGCCTACTGAATTTTGGGGATATTTCCAGAGGATTGTCAATCGTGTTTGCGTTTGCCATCATGGTTTCCGTACGCCCTGGCCTGATCTAATGCCCTAACCTGACACGCGATACGTTAACACGCACCGGGAGCAATCAGCATGCAAGCCCAGACTCTCAAGCCATTCTTTCGTTTCGCTCTTGTTCTGACGGCAACCGCAGCCCTAATGGCCTCATTGCCTCCCGCCACAGTTGCTGATGCCACGGACCCACCGCCGAATATCATTTTTTTCCTTTCCGACGATCATCGAGCCGACCTCCTGGGCTGTGCGGGTCATCCGATCTTGAAGACGCCCACGATCGACCGTCTAGCTGGCGAAGGAGTGCGGTTCCAGAATGCCTTTGTCACCACATCGATTTGCGCAGCCAGCCGCGCGACGATATTCACCGGGCTTTGGGAACGGTCGCACAAGTTCACCTTCGGCACGCCTCCCATCGCCAACGAGTTCATCGACGAGAGCTACCCTGTCCTGCTTCGCAAAGCCGGATACCGCACCGGTTTCGTCGGCAAGTTCGGCGTGGGCGTGCCGCAGAGCGCCAAAGAGCGGATGTTCGATGACTTCATGCCCTTGAATCGCAATCCCTACTTCAAGAGAGAGCCGGACGGATCGCTGCGGCATTTGACGGAGATCGTGGGTGACCGGGGAGTTGAGTTTCTTCGAGCCTGCCGAAAGGACCAGCCGTTCTGCCTATCGATCAGTTTCAACGCCGCACACGCCGAGGACAGCGACAAGCTGAACCACTATCCCTGGCCGAAGGCCGAAGACGGGTTGTACGACGACGTGACGATTCCACCGCCGTTGGTGTCGACTGATTTCTGGGAGCAATTGCCGGAGTTTCTACAGGACTGCATGCACCGCGATCGTTGGTTCTGGCGATGGGATACTCCGGAGAAGTACCAGAAGAACGTGAAGGCCTACTATCGAATGATAACCGGCCTGGATCGCGTGATGGGGCGTGTTCTGGACGAGGCGGATCGACTAGGTTTCGGCGAAAATACTGTGGTCATTTTCATCGGCGACAACGGCTACTACAAGGGATCGCGCGGGTTCGCGGGTAAGTGGAGTCACTTCGAAGAGTCGTTGCGAGTGCCACTGGTGATTTTCGATCCGCGCGTGCCAAAAGAGAAACGGGGCCGGGTCTTGGACAACATGGCTCTGAACGTCGACGTCCCAGCGACCATGATGGCGGCGGCTTGCGGCACCGTACCCGCGTTGCACCAGGGCCGGGACCTGATGCCGCTGGTACACGGCAAAGAGCCGAAAGACTGGCGTGACGACTTCTTATGCGAGCATCTATTCGACAACGCACGGATTCCGAAGTTTGAAGGTGTGCGCGGCCAGCAGTATGTATACGCCCGCTACTTCGAACACATGCCGGAGGGCGAATTCCTGCACGATCTGGAGAAAGACCCGAAACAGATCAAGAATCTCGTTGGCGATCCGGACTATGCCGATGCCTTGACCAACATGCGCAATCGCTGCAATGAACTTCGGGACTGCTACGGAGGCGAGTACTCGCTGGAGAACTTCCCGACGGTCAGGTCGAAACGCAAGAAAGCCAAGCCCGCTCGGCCGAAACGCTAGTGCTTTGTCAATCCTTGGAGTCTTAGAGTTAGGGTCGGCGCCCTCGTGGCGTAAGCTTCCAGCTTGCGATGGATAGCGTCAACTACTTGGCAAGCAGGATGCTTGCCCCACTCTTTAGAATTGACAAAGCACTAGGCAGCGGCGGTTGGTTTGGCGGCTTGATGGAGGCCAGCGGGAGAGGGGCTGTCCGAAGCCTCGCTATCGTCAGGTGTCCAAGGCCGGATTGTCCATGTGGCATCCGCAGGCAACAGACCGATATGCTGCTCCATCAACAAGAGGGCCTCTTCTCGATCGGCGGCTTCCACGGTCCAAATCCCTTCAACGTGGATAGACGAAGCTTCCGCCGTTTTGGCCCTGATGATGAACTTCATCACGGGATACCGTATGAGACAGACGCAATAAACTGAAGCCAGAAAAGACGAGAAACAGTATAGCAGGACCGGGCAAGACCACAAGTGCGAAGATTTCACATCGACAAATTCTTGCGGAAAATGGCCGCGGCTCGGTTCTGGGCTGCGACCAAGTTGGGCGGCCCACCGTCAGGTCAAAATCGCCTTCTTGGTAGGCTCCTCAGCGACATCATCGCACCAGGCCGTTCCAGTTCCAGCATGTATCGTCCAACTCTTGCTTCCAACGGCATCCCAACGGACAATATTCCTGCTGCCAATATTCCAGCCCAGCTCTTTCTTCAAGCAACGGGCGAAACCCTGTGAGTGACTTGAATACCGAACAATTGTGCAGCAAAGCCGATGGGAAGAACCGGCTGAAGGCGTTCGGCATCATTCTTTTTGGCCTGATCTGCTGCGGACACGGCGCGGCCGTCCTGCTCTCCACTGCTTTTGTGCGAGACGACAGATCCGGATGGTTCGTGCTCGCTTTTGCGGTGGCGGTTGCACAGATCGGGCTGACGGCTGTGTGCGCGGCGTTGAGCAAGTGGCCCTTCGTGCTGCGAGTCCTCGCCTGGGGCACGACAGCCACCGTGCCGTTGGCGACGATGTGGGTTGTCGGCGTGTACGCTGGCGCTGGAGAGATGTCATGGATGCTGGCCATCTTTGCGTCTTCGTGGATGGCGACGGTTCTTGTCCTCACCGCGATCCGATGGCTGCCGTCGGTACGTTGGCGTCTCGCCCACGACTCCGGTGCAAGATGTGATCGGCCGCAGGGCGACAATCGGTTCACCCTCCTTCAACTGTTCACAATTGTCGCCGCGATTGCGGTTGCGCTATCGCTCGTTCAGCAACTGCTGCCGCCTTCGTGGAATGACCTAGGAGACGTTCTTAGTCGCCAGGCCCTAGCGAACTCGATGGATCTCATCGCGTACATCGTAGCCGCCACGGGTACTGCCGTCGTGCACGCGCTCGTTGGCATGCTGATGTTCGGCACGCGTCGCTGGTCGGTCTGGGTTGGATTGGGGTTCTGCGGAATTACCGTGGCAGTCTTGTCGGGGATCTCTGATTCTCTTGATGGTTTGCTGGTCTCTGGGATTTGGCTGGCATCATTTGTCGTAACGCTGCTGGCGGCCAGAAGCCTGGGCATTCGATTGATCAGGGAATGCCATGCCACGAAACGCGAGTCCGGTACACCAGTGCCGCGTACACGAAGGCAACGTCTGATTTGCTTGTTTCGAAACCCGGCTACCATTGCCTTGCTTGCGATCGCCAGTCTATACCTATGGCTCGATCAGACGGGTACGTTGATGGCCTGTCGGTTTCTCCTGACGGGCTATGCCGACCAGGACGCACGCGGATCGATCGTTCGCTTGGACTTCTCGGATGTGCCGACAGAGAAGCTTCGACTCGACGGCGTTCGATCTTTCCGGCAGGTGACTCAACTGAATCTCCGCGGCTCAGGGGTCTCCGACGATGAACTGCGGCACATCAGTGACTTGACACGCGTCGAAAAGCTGTTTCTCAACACGACGAAGATCACAGACGACGGACTTAAGCACTTGAAGAACATGACGGAACTACGATCGTTGCACGTCCACGATACCGTAATCGGCGATGCGGGACTGCAGCACCTCCATGCACAACGAAAGCTTGAGGAGCTGTCGCTGGGAGGAACCAGAACAACGCTTGCCGGCATCTGGCAATTGGCCCAGCATCTCGATTCGTTGCGGTACGTCTGCGGAAATGGTCTTCTTTGGGCCGGCGATACCTTCGATGTCACAGGCAGTTTCTCACCGGAGGAAATGCGGCTCCTGGGGGAACTTGATGTGAGGGAGTTGTGGTTTCGCAGAGCGCACTTGACGCAAGATGCTTGCAGACTGCTGAAGGACCTATCCAGCGTTCAAGAGGTTCTGCTATCTGAAGTGAAGGGGACCGGCGTGGCGGTGAAGCATATGAGAGAAATGCCACGGCTCAGAACATTGGTTCTCTTGGGCGAAACGGTTGACGACGGCACCATGGAGCACGTGGCGAATCTGCGACGCCTGGAGAGCTTGGCGATTTGCCGTACTGCGGTCAGCGCCACGGGATTTCAGCGACTTTCGTGCCTTACGGAAATCTGCGACCTTCAACTTGCAGGTCCGAACGTGACCGACGACGTACTGCCCGCCATGTGCGGATTGGCGAAGTTGGAGCGGCTGATGCTTGAGGACACTTGCCTTCGCGACGTGTCACCACTGGCAACCTTGTCACAGTTGAAGGAACTCTCCATTTTGGACACGCCGGTGTCAGCCGAGAAAATCAAGGAACTGCAAGCGGCTCTACGTGACTGCGTAATCGACGTTCACTAAGCAGCATTTCGTCTACGTGTCGCCGAAGCCTACGACCGGCGCGATGCGGAAAGAAATGCAGATGTCTGCGGCACGGAAGGCTCGGCGGGCAAGGGAGCCTTGGCAGCGAATCCGAGGATTGACTTCGGTCTGTTGTCGGCCCGTCCTGCGTGGAAGTCATTGTACGCTTGGTCCCAATCGCAGCGTCCAAAGTCGATCAGTTGCAGGACCAACAGTTTCTTCAACTCTTCCAGTTCGGCGAAACTCATGCCTTCGGTCTGCTGTACGACTCGCTCGATCGGCAATTGGCTTCGCAGGTCCTCGTGCCAGCGTGTGGTGATCAAGGCACGACGCAGCTCTGCCGACGGCGGCCCAAAGGTCAGTATTACGTCAACCCGCCCCGGCCGCCGAATCGCCGGGTCAATTTCGTCCAGTCGAGCGTTGCTGGTGAAGACGTATGCGACCCCGACGTGAACGTCGATTCCGTCCAGCCCGTTAAGAAAGAGCGTGCGTTCGGTGCTCGTCCCGTTTGTCTCACGGTCGCGCAAGGCCGAGTCAAAGTCGTCGAAGAAGATCACTCCGGGCCGCGACAAATGAAACAAGGTATGGGCACGGCCATCGCAAAGTGAACTCGAGAACTCCTCGGCCGAAACGTTGCGGCACACCGTGCTCGCGCAGCATCTGGCAGCCACGCCGAAGAAAACCGATGGTATTCGCGTACAGCCGCTCGACATTGCCCGCCGGCATCAACGGCGCCGGCGCGGCCATCGCCTCGCGTTCAAGCTGCCGCAGCACACGGTAGAAATCCCGATATCGCGTCTGCCCCACAGCCCAGAAGTCGTAGTACGTCGTCTCGGGATAACTGCCGAAGGGGACGTAGACGCGAGCCACCCGCAGCGATCGGTCACCATAGTCAATGCGGTATCGCTCGATGCCGGCGGCGAGTTCATGCCCCGGTCGTTCTGTGTCGAAGGCCAGGATAGATGCCTCGGCACGCACGCCGCGGCGAAACTCGAAACGAAGGTGCGGGCGAAGCAGTTGCTCGCATTCCCAACGCAGTTCGACGGCGCGAGCCGTTTCGCCCAGCACTTCGCTGGCGGCCTGAAGACAGAGTTCGTGATCATCAAGGCAACGCTGGAGGCTCATGTCCGAAAGAGACAACACGCCGGCCGCTGGGTTCGCGCGCCCGACACGTCATCCCTCGCGGATCTCTCGTTTCTCGTGGTCGTAAACCTGGCGACGGCTGGTCTCCCAGGCCAAATCGGAAAGGACGCATGCTACCGAGTGCTGATAACCGGCCTCGATCGACGCAACCGGGGTCTTGCGACTGCGCAGGCACTGGAGCCAGTCAAGAAAATGGTCCGGGCACTCGATCGGTTCGACCGCGGTTTCCTCGCCCAAAGATCCCTTCTCGTATGCTCCTTCGCCCGAGACGGTGGGTTTCGACCGATGGCTCAGGTCCATAATCCCCTGCGTGCCGTACATCACGGTACGATTGCCGCTGCCGTTGCCGAAGTTGGTGCCGTAGTGAACCATGAACCCATCGGGGTAGATCAGGCTGGTTTCCACTTGGTCGGGACAATCGAAGTTGTACTTATCCTTCCATACGAACGTGTCGCCCATGGACACGGCGCTGGTCGGGTACTTTGCGCCGGTTATGAAATGAACAAGGTCGATAAAGTGGCTCATGAACTGGCCGATAGACCCACTGCAGAACTCGCGATAGCCGTACCAGCCGGCGAACAATAGATCGTCAAATGGTCGATCCGGTCGCGGCTTCAGGAATTCGGGCCAATCCAACTCCGTTTCGGTGATCGGTAATCGCACGAGTCGCTTGTACCAGTTAGGACGATTCCCGTTACGATACTGTTCGACTCTCGATACCTTGCCCAACACTCCCGCCTGATACAGCATCCGGCAACCGACCAAGGCGGGAGTGCTGCGGCTTTGCGTGCCGATCTGCACGACGATACCGGCGGCCTTGACAGCATCGCACGCGGACTTCAGTTCCTCCATGTTCATCGCCAAAGGCTTCTCGCAATAGGCGTCTTTGCCCGCCTTGGCAGCCGCTTCCAGGTGCATGCAGTGTTGGTGGTCGGGCGAAGCGATCATAACCGCGTCGACATCTTTCGCCGCCAGAACCTCTTCATACTTGGTCGTCGCAAGCGGCGCGCGCCCATACCACTCGTTGACCTTGGCTGTCGCCCGATCCAAATGTTCTTTCCAAACATCGCAGATTGCCACGATGTCAACATTTTGTTTTTTCGCGTGTTTGTACACGCCGGCCATGTGGGCGCCGAAGCCGCGGTTGCCGCAGCCGATCTGACCGATCCGGATGCGATCATTGGCGCCAACCACGCGTGCGTAGCTCGCAGCACTCATCGTCATGACAGCCGCTCCTGCGGCGGCGTGCTTGAAGAATTCTCGGCGGTTTGGCGAATCGTCGATAGACATCATTTTCGTCTCCAAGAAACGGATGGACGGTCAGAGTACCCGATCTCCGTAGTCGTTTGAGCCTATCACATTCTCGGCTGTCTGGCGACTTCTTTTGGTACGAAGCTGACGCCGCCGAGCCGATAACGTACAATGACAATCCGTCGTGAGACCATTTGGCCCCAACTATGTCTGACGAAGCCCCATCTTCGGAGTCTGCCCATCAACCGGGACCCGCCGAAACGTCCGGCATGAGCTACCGTTGCGTGTGTGGACAAGTCTTTCCCGTGGATCCTACGGTGGGTGCAGACTGTCCGTCTTGTGAACGAAAGGTGTCGGCAGAGGCTTTGACGGGCGCTATGGCCGAGACGATGGCCGCATCTTCCGTGGCCGGCGATCCACGATCCAGAACGCTTCCGGACGAGCACCAGGAAGACGATGCCCAAATTGGCGAACTATTCGGGCACTATCGCGTTATCAGCAAGTTGGGACAGGGCGGCATGGGCGCCGTGTACCAGGCGCTGGACGAATCGCTCCAACGCTATGTCGCGCTCAAGGTCATCCATTCCACCGGCGCATCGGCCGCGGACACCAAGCACATCAAGCGTTTACAGCAGGAGGCCGTCGCCCAGGCTCGTGTGAACCACCCCAACGTGGTGCACATCTACTTCGTCGGCCGCGAGGGCAACACGCCTTTCTTTGCCATGGAGATCGTCCACGGACCGACCGTGGCCGACCGGCTGGAGGAAGGACTGTTGCCGTTCGACGAGGTGATTGCGTTCGGCGAACAGGTGGTCGACGCCTTGCGGCATTGTGCCAAGTTCGACATCGTGCATGGGGATATCAAGCCCAGCAACATCTTGCTGGCCGACCCGCGCACGGCGAAGCTCTCGGATTTCGGTCTGGCGCGGCGCATGTCTCAGGCCGAAGAGAATCCGCTGCTGGTCGCTGGAACGCCCAACTATCTTTCCCCCGAAGCTGCCGAAGGCCGCAACCTGGACATCCGCAGCGACATGTACTCGCTGGGGATCACGTTGTTCGAAATGACGTTTGGCCGCCTGCCCTATTCCTTCGCCGGCAGCAGTCTGATCGACTACCTTCAGACACATCTCACCTCCGAGATCGAGTTTCCGGAGCTTTGGCCAGAAAGTGTTCCAGAAGGATGGCGCGACGTCTTGGGGAAACTGCTGGCCAAAGAGCCGGAAGACCGATACCAGTCTTACGACGAATTGGCGGCAGCTCTGGAACAATTACGCCCAAAGTCGCTTCCAAAGGCGGGAAGAGTCCAGCGTGGACTTGCGTGGCTGGTGGATCTTGGGCTGGCACACGCGGCACAGCAGTTGTTCTACGGGACGTTGGCTGCCCAAAGCGCCGAGGGATTGTGGCGTGCCCATCCCTTTGCCCACCTGTTCGTTGCTTTGGCCGGTGGATGCGTGCCGGTTGCAGCCGCTTTGCTACAGGCACGCTGGGGAACGACGCCCGGAAAACACTTGTTCCAGCTCCGCATCGCCGACCGTCACGGCGCCAGGCCGCGATCGCCGACACTGGCGCTGCGTATGATCGCTCAGCTTCTGCCGATTTGCGCCGCGACCGTTTATCACGTGTTAGCTGCGCTGCCAACGGGACCTATCGGAGGACTGATCTGCCTTTATGCCGGCTTGGCACTGATTGTCGACATTGGATTCGCCCTGTTCGACCGGCAAAGGCGCAGTCTGCACGACTTGATTTTCGGCACACAAGTCGTGCTGAAAACCGAAGAGAAGGCAGGGCACAACGAGCGGTTGTGATCGCTTTCGCGTCTTGTCCCGCTGGTAATCCGGACGCTTCATGGTATTTTGATGGGGCTAAACGCTCTCTTCATGCGCTGTAGTCTAACGAACAACCGTCGGGAGGACTGGGAGGCAAAGCTGATGGACCGTTATGAATTGTTCAAGAATCTGATGGTGATGGCAGCCGCCGACAGGAGATTCACAGAGGAAGAGGTGGAGTTCCTTTCGTTGCGATCAAGCCGTTGGGGTATCAGTGATCAGCAGTTCGAGGAAGCTCTCCGGTTCGCCAAGAGTAGCGAAGCCAAGATAACGATCCCGGAGGGACAGGAGGAACGCGCGCGGTTGCTGCGCGATCTGATCCTCATGATGGCTGCCGACGGGGAATTGGCTGCGATTGAAAAGCGGCTGTTCGCGGAAGCGGCGGCGAAAATGGGAATCCAATCGGACGAACTCGAAAAGACCATCGACGAACTGATCTGAAATGGCGCAGACTTTCAAACAGCTTTTGGCAACCGACGAGTTGATTCCGATCTTCGCCATTGGACGGATCCCGCATCCGGTGGTCATCGAGATCTTCGGCCTGGCCGGCGGCTATCGCGGTTTTTGGATGGACCAGGAGCATTGTGCAGTCAGTACCGAGCATGTCGCTATTGCCTCGTTGGCAGCCCGGGCCAACGACTTCGACTGCTTTGTCCGCATGCCGCCGACTGGCTACTGGCAGGTGACCAAGTGTCTGGAAGCCGGTGCTGGCGGCGTGATGGGCGCGCAAATCCAATCGGCGGACCATGCCAGGCAGTTCGTTTCCTGGACGAAGTTCGCCCCCGAGGGTACACGAGGCATCAACACGGGCGGTCGCGATGCCGATTACACTTTCAAACCACTGACCGAACTGGTCGACGAATCCAATCGCGAGCGGTTCGTGGCGATCCAAATCGAGACGCTGGGCGCCTTGGATCAAGTCGACGAGATTGCGGCCATCGAGCACGTGGATCTTTTGTTCATCGGCCCAGCGGACTTGTCGCTCGCACTGGGTGTCGTCGGCCAGTTTCACCACGACAGGCTGTGGGACGCCATCTCTAGGGTCTCCGAGGCGTGTCGTCGGCACGGCAAGGCATGGGGTGGGGTTACGCCCGATTCAGAATTCGCGGACCGCGCCGTTGAATTGGGCTGCCGCATGCCCACCATAGGCAACGATATCATTTCGCTTCGACGCGGCATCCAAGCCCTGAAAGAGGCATTCGCAGGTCAGTTCTGATCTTCGCTCTTGCCAACTTGGCCTTATGTTGCTGACCACTGATCCCAAGCTGAAGACGATTCGCGACAAAATCGAAGCGGGCGAGCGACTTTCGTTCGACGACGGTTTGCTGTTGTACGATCCCGAAGTTTCTCTGAACGACATCGGCCAGCTTGCCAACGTAGTTCGCGAGCGCGTTAATGGGAATGCGGCATACTACAACATCAACACGCATTTGAATCCCACCAACGTCTGCATCTACCGCTGCATCTTCTGCGCCTTCAGGGCCGACTTGCGGGACCCGAACGGCTATGTGATGACCGACCAGCAGATCCTGGATCGCGGTAAAGAGGCGGCGGACTGCGGCTGTACCGAATTGCACATCGTCGGCGGCCTGCATCATCAGAGGTCATACGATTGGTACGTGAACATCGTCCGCATCCTTCATGAAGCGTATCCTGACCTGCATCTCAAAGCCTGGACGGGCGTCGAGATCAACTGGTTCGAATTCCTGGCCAAGAGAGCGGTGCGAGACATACTGAAAGACCTGATCGACGCCGGCATGGGAAGTATGCCGGGCGGTGGAGCCGAGATATTCCATCCGGAGGTGCGAGGCAAGATCTGCGAACACAAATCCGACGCCACGAAATGGCTGGATATCCATCGGACGGCACACGAACTGGGACTCCGTACCAACTGCACCATGTTGTACGGGCACATCGAGAAAGCCTACCACCGCATCGACCATTTGCTTCGGTTGCGCGAGCTGCAAGACGAAACCGGCGGTTTTCAGACGTTCATCCCGCTGGCTTTTCACCCAGCCAACACCGGCTTGTCCCAAATCAAAAAGGCCTCGTCGCTGATGGATCTGCGCACCATGGCTATCAGCCGGCTGATGCTGGACAACATCCCACACATCAAAGCATATTGGATCTCGCTGGGCGTCGGCACGGCACAAGTTGCCTTGTCGTACGGTGCGGACGACATCGACGGGACCGTGCGTCACGAACTGATCTATCACGATGCGGGATCCACGGTGCCGGAGGTGTTGTCTGTCGAACGAATCCGCCACTTGATCCAAGAGACCGGGCGCGAACCGATCGAACGCGACACACTGTACCGTCGAGTCATCCGCGATGCGGACAATCCGGCAAAATGGACCGTCGGTGAACCCGTGGGCAGGTCGTCGAAGTAGCGGTTTGCCGGCCGTCTCCGGACGGTGGTCATGGTTGGCCTCCAGCGTGGCACAATCAGGCATTTTCACGTTAAGCTACGCGCCAGTTCGGCCCGATACTGATAGTAGCGTGATGAAACCATCAATCAGGCCGTCGCGAGTCGCTTCCGTGGCGGCCTTTTCTTATTCGCCCAAGTGTCAACGATGCTCAGGACACTCCTTCTCGCCGTCGGTTCGGTGGTCGCATTGGCCCTGGTGGCTATTATACTCTTAGTCTCTCTGACCCTAGAGCGACAGAAGTAAAACCGCTCCTATGGAGCCATCTGTTTGCGGTGTCCTCGTTTAACGACAAGCTAAATGCGGCTGCTGACAAAGTCCGTGGAATAGGCTTCCAGCCTGTCTGGATTCTGCAATTTGAACGCTCGGGCTTTCCCGAATTACGTATTCGACAGGCTGGAAGCCTATCCCACGTCGGTTCTCGCCAGTGTTGCAGCAGCCTCCTTCGGCTTGCCGTCAAACGATGTACATGGACGCTTTCAACTAGGGACGTTTCCTCCGGAGGCGAATGATGGCATCGCAAATGCGACTTCTCCCAAACCAACGTCCTCGCAAGATGCCCTCGCGACAGGAATTGCTGGCACTGGTTCCCCGAGTGCATCCCAAGTACAGGCCGGTTTGGAGAGGGATGTCGGAGGATGACCAAGTCGCGCTTGCCGGCTATTTTCTTCCCCGTCGTTCCGAGAAGGAGTTCATTGAACCGACTCGCCCAAAACTCGTGAAATGGTATTGCCCGTTCGCTTCGCAGTGCCAATTCGCGAGCGGACACCGGTACTGTATCAACGTCTACGTCGGTTGTTCGCACAACTGCCGCTATTGCTATGCGGCAGCCTATGAACCGGACGAGGCGGGCACAAAACGGGATTTTCAACGGGGCATCGATCGAGATATGGCGGAACTCGAGGCGTTTGACGTGCCTCCCGCGCCGGTGCATCTGTCAAACAGCGTCGATGCCTTCCAGCCGCTGGAGCGATCGACCGGGCATACACGATACGCGCTGGAACAGATCCTTGCCCATCGTCATCGATTTACTACCGTCACGATGCTGACAAAGAACCCTATGCTGCCGATCGAGTTGGGCTACGTGGACCTGTTCAAGGAATTGACGGCCCTCCCTCGAAACCATTCCAAGCGCGCAGAGTTAGATGCGCAAAACGCTCCCGCCTTTCAAGTCCACGTGAGCCTTGCATTCTGGAACGATGAATCGCGGGCCGCCTATGACCCAGACGCGCCGACCGTGGACCAACGGCGTGAAGGTGTTCTTCGATTGCGCGACGCCGGAATTCCACTGGTCTTGCGAATCGATCCGCTGTTCCCGCGTTCGCCGCTTGCCACAAACCCGAACCAAACGCTAAGAGACTTCGGCCTTGTCGAAGCTCAAACCATCGAGGACCTGAAGAATCTCGTACAACTCGCTCGGCACGTCGGCGTGCGTCACGTGGTCTACTCGGCGCTGAAGATTGTCCAGCCCAGGCGACGGAAATTGGATGACACGATGAAAGCGATGAAGAGTGTCTACAAGGCGATCGCAGCCCCCGAAAAACTCGACTGGCACGGCGGCTCTTGGCGGCTGCCGCGGGCAATTGCGAGCGAGTACGTCCTTCGAGAATTCCTGCAAATCTGCCGGCGAGAAGGCGTGAAAGCCAGGTTCTGCGCACAGGATCTGGTGGAGACAACATAGTCGACTTGTTCCGGCCTACTCGCGTGTTTCACGTTCCGGTGTCTTCTCCGACATCTGGTCTGCGCTCTTCGCCGCATCGTCGTTGTCTGTGGATTCCAGCCGGTGTTTGGGGCATTGACAGGACCACGAAGGAAACAGTCTTGCCTCCTCGCGAGACACTATGCCGAGCTGGACATATAGCCGCTTGAGTGCGAACACGACAACGAAGTAGGCGGACGCCGCGGCCCCAAACAGCAGGAGCCATTTCACGATGGCGCCGCCTGGGAGAAGACGACTCCGGCTGAATGCGATGACCGCTGCGGCTGCGACGAGCATCGCTACGAGCGCGGCCAGGTATGTGCGACGCACAACCACATCGCGGGTTGCCGGCTTTCCTTCAGCCGCCGGCTCCAGACAGGAGTCGGGCAACCGATCCAAGCGGGAAAGAATGACGCGAGCTTCGTCCGGCGTCATCCAGCCTCGCCACACAAAGAACCACTTCGACACGACTATGGTCAAGAAGTAGGCGGCTACCGCTGAGCCGCACAGCAATATGAAGAACAGTCGCTCCGGGACACGTTCCGTACATGCCAACGCAAAGGTTCCGAATACTGCACTCAACATGGCCGACAGCGCCAGCATGGAGATTATGCAACGAATCAACTGAAGACGCGGCTTGATGCGTTTTCCTTCCATGTAGGAGAGTGTGGCCCGAAAGCTCCTGTGCTTCGACGGCTCGAAGTGACTCAATGCACCCGCAAGGAAAATCGGCCCCGCGATAAAGGCGTAGATGATCAAGTTTGTCGCGACCAATGACGTTTCCATGCCAGCCAGCATGCTGCAAACGGCGATCACGCCGCCCACTATCAAAAACAACAAGGTTGATAGAGTGATTGAGACTGCGCCGGTGCCACGCCGTTCTCGCATGCGGATGTCCCTCGATAATGTTCAATCGTACTCCGTCCTATGCCGTCTGACGACTCGCTTGGCCGCTCAGAGCCAGTCTCCAAATGCCAAGAGCGAGACTGTTGTTGGTAGTGGTGGCTTCCAGCCGCCACATGATCCAATCGTTTTGGCGGAGTTGATGGCGGCTGGAAGCCACCACTACGTATTTGAAGACTGGCTATCAGATTCGTGGCGCGGGCGAAGATCCGCGGCTTGGAGGAACCGAGTTCGATCAGATGCTGCGTTACAGCTTCTCGTAAGCATCGATTCGATTGCGTCGGCGAGCCAATTCGCTTGCGTATCGGCGACCGAGCGTGTCGGCGTGCTCGATTGCCCAATCGGTCAACCTAGTCTCACCCGCGGGAGGCGAGTCGACGCAAAGCAGTCCCGCCATCAGGCCGTCGATCTCTTCGCGCGTGATCACGACGTCACCTTTCCATGCACCCAGCAGCGAGGCGAGCCAGTAGCCGATCCTGGGTGGCACGCGCACGATGGGACGAGACTTGCCGATGATCTGGCCGATTTGCCGCACCAGTTCGCGGAATGTGAATGTCTCTGGACCGATTGCGTCGATGATATGATTCTCCTTGCTTTCACCCTGTTCCACGGCCAGTTTGGCCAAGTCGTCGACATAGATTGGCTGCAGCTTGTATTGCCCATCCCCGAAAACGCCAAAGACGAGAAACCTCCTCAGTAGCCAAGCGATATTGTTGATCAGGATATCTTCCTTGCCGAACAGGACAGTCGGCCGAAGAATCGCATAAGAGATGCCCGATTCGACGAGGGCCTGTTCCAGTTCCGCTTTGCCCGCGAAGTATTCCAGATGCGAGTCCTTCGACGGATTCGTGATGCTGACGTGAACGATGCGTTCGACTCCTGCCTCCTTGGCAGCGTCGAACAACTTCAACGTATCTTTAACCGCGCCAGCATGTTTGAAGTCACGGTGGTTGAAGCGGACCCAATAGGTGTTGTAGAGCACCGACACGTCCAGCAACGATTCGACCAGGCCGTCCCTGTCATCGAAGTCGAGGGGCGAGGAACCGACTTGTTCAGCGAGGGGGCTGTTTCGATGCGGCGAGTTCGTCAACGTGCGGACTGTATGTCCCCGGGCCAGCAGACGACGGGCAATGTAGCCTCCCGAGTACCCGAATGCTCCGGTTACGACGTGTGCCTGACTCATCGTCGGCCTCCTCAACGGCGAAATGTAGCCTGTACACCAGGAACCGGATTCGGCAATCAGGGATAACCGGGTTTCCACCTCCAGATCGCGAGAAAGCGGCGAGTGGTCGGTTCGCGCGTACCTGGACCGAAGAAAGCAGCGAGAAAACCGCTTGCTCGGCGATCTCAGGAATACCACTAGCAGGTCGCTGCGAATTAATGCCTGCGTGGAGCGAGTCTCCGTGCCTCCGCCGGTTAGCCCCACCACCGTGGCGATAATCCCGATCCGTGCTGACTGTAGCTGCAAGGAGAGTATGTCATGAGGTTTCGGAACAGTTCGTCCTCGTCACGCGGCGACGGAACTCCGATGTCGGCGATGATTGACATCGTGTTTCTGCTGTTGGTCTTTTTTGTGATGACGTTCCAAATCGTTGCGATGGAGGGCGAATTTTGGATGAAAGCTCCCGTCCAGAAGGGGCAGCCCGGCGCGGTCGTGGACGTTCCGCCAGTTTGGATCCGGCTGGAGGCTGGAGACGACGGTCGCCTTGCCTCCATTCGTGTCAATGGTGTTGCAGTAGCGAACCTGGACGCCCTGCGCAACGAGATCATTCGCATGACCAGCGAATTGCGTGAATCGGGTACCGGGACCGACGAACTGGAGGCAGTATTGGACTGCGACTACGGTCTCGCCTATGACCACGTGATTCAAACGATCGACGCCATCCGTGGCTACAAAGACGACGCGGGAAACGTCGTGGATCTGATACAAAAGATACGCTTTGCCCCGACGCGTGACATTTGAAACTGGACACCCGAAACTTGAAGCTACACGCCTGAAACCCCAAATCTCGCGGTCATGCACGCGGGTGGAACTTGCGGTGTACTTTTTTCAGCCGCGATTGATCGACGTGGGTGTAGATCTGCGTGGTTTGAATGCTTGCGTGCCCCAGCATCTCCTGGACTTGGCGCAGGTCCGCGCCGCCGGCCAATAGATGTGTTGCGAAGCTGTGGCGAAGCGTGTGGGGGCTGATCGTTGGCGGTGCACCGACGCGGGCAGAGTACCTTTTGACCAACTCCCAAATTGCCTCGCGTCTGAGCCGGCGGCCTCGGCGCGACAAGAGCAGCCACGGCGGCGGGCTTGGCGGTCGAGCCGCCAGATCCGAACGCTCGTTTTCCATGTACTCCACTACGGATTCCCTGGACGCGCGTCCCAACGGCACCAGCCGCTGTTTGCCACCTTTGCCGTGACACATGCAGAAACCCTCTTCGAGGTGTACGTCCTGCGTCTTCATGTTGGACAGTTCCGATGCGCGGCAACCGGTGGCGTACAACAGTTCGAGCATGGCGCGGTCGCGCCGACAGAAAGCATCGTAGGGGCGTGGAGCCTCGAGGAAGCGTTCCACCATCTGCGGCGAAAGCACTTCCGGGACGCGCTGCCACAGTTTCTGGCTGCCCAACAACTCCGCGAGATTGTCACGCAGAATGCCCTCCAGTTGCAGATAGCGAAAAAACATCCGGAGCGCGACGATGTGCCGAGCGATGCTGGCCGGAGCAAGCCGTCGGCGGTGAAGCCAAGCGACGAAGTCCGACAGATCGCGGATAGTCAAATCGGGGATGCGTTTGGCGGCAGCGTCAAGCCACTGCTGCAACCGATGCACGTCGCGGCGGTAGGCCAATACCGTGTTTTCGGCCAAATGGCACTCGCTGCGCAGATAGTCTACAAAGGCCGCAGACCAGCGGTCGGCAGCATCGCCACGCAGTTTAGGTTTGACCGGCTTCAGTTTTGGCTTTGTCGGCGGCATCTTCAACACCATTGGTCATTTGTCATTCGTCATTTCTCACACCTGGGGGGATTTGCGAACCATCGTCTGTTTTCGGATAATTCGCCCAAGCGCCTCCATCGCATTCGTTGCCGGTTAGCGTCGCCGGACTGCGTAGCGCGGATGTGTTTCGGTTGTACGGATTAGTGATTCGAACAGGATCATCTCCCTGGTATGCAAGACATCATCGTCGAGAAGCCTTACAGGTTCATTCCTCCACACCGGGGCAACTGGTGGCCTGCGCTGATCCAGAGGCTGAAACTGTACGAAGGGCATCTGCGAAAGAATGAGGGTGTTGTCGATCATGAATGTCGGCACATAGAACGTTTGAGGGCGTCGTTGGACGCAGGACACGGCGTGTTGATCACGCCAAATCACTGCAGCACCGCGGATCCGCTGGCGATGGGCTGGCTGGCGGACGAGGCGCGCACGCATGTGTACGCCATGGCCAGTTGGCACTTGTTCCACCAGGGCCGCATCATGGCGTGGGCCATTCGCAAGATGGGGGCGTTCAGCGTCAATCGCGAGGGCGTGGATCGGCAATCGATCAACACCGCGATCGAGATTCTGGAGAAGGCCGAGCGGCCTTTGATCATCTTCCCCGAGGGCAGCGTGTCACGCACGAACGACCGGCTGCACGCGTTGCTGGATATTTCGTTGATCGCACGAGCCAGCGCAAAGAAACGAGCCAAACAGACGGACGGAGGTAAAGTGGTCGTCCACCCATTGGCGATCAAATACGTTTTCCAGGGCGATCTGGAGCAACAAGCGGACAAAGTGCTTGCCGAGATCGAACATCGGCTTTCGTGGCGACCGCAGAGGAAGCTGTCGCTGATCGATCGAATCTCCAAGATGGGTATCGCCCTGCTGAGCTTGAAGGAGATCGAGTATCTCGGCTGCGTCCGAGAAGGAACTCTGGTTGAACGACTTCAGCGTCTGATAGACCGGCTGCTGTGTCCGTTGGAGCAACAATGGCTGGGCGACGCCCAATCCGGGCCAGTCGTGCCTCGCGTGAAGGCGCTCCGGATCAAGATCCTGCCAGCGATGATCGAGGGGACCGTCGACGAGACCGAACGCGAGCGGCGATGGGAGCATCTGGCCGACCTTTATTTGGCCCAACAGATCTCCTTCTACCCGCCGGATTATCTGGCTCAATATCCATCCGTTGACCGCATGAGGGAAACGATCGAACGCTTCGAGGAAGACCTGACCGACGTCGTCACGGCTAACGGACCGCAGAAAGCGATTATCGAAGTAGGCGAGGCGATCCAGGTTACCGCAGAGCGTGACCGGACATCAGACGTGGACCCTCTGATGACGGAAATTGAACGGAGTTTGCAGGAAATGCTGGATAGACTGGCGCTGGAATCACCCCTTTACGAAAACAAGGCAACCGGCAAAGCGTAGTACAGGGCCCGTCGATTCTCGATCCGTGGCGTCTCTGGCCGATCCTTGATTATGCGCGTCATCGGGGCTACGCTAGACGTGTGTGATGCCGCGTTTGTCAGGTAAGCCCGACTGGTGTGGTCATCCCTTCAAGAATCATCTCCTTCCCAAGCACTGTGATGATGAGTGGTGACGCTCGCACCAAGGGCTGGGTAGTTTCCGACGGGCCAACGTCGACTTCTACGAGTCTGCTGGAACGAGTGAGGGTTCGAGCCCCGGACGCCTGGCGGCGATTGGTGAAACTGTACGGACCGTTGGTCTACAAGTGGTGTCGGCAATCGAGGCTTCAAGCCGACGACGCTGCGGACGTGCATCAGGAGGTGTTCATCGCCGTTGCCGCGCACTTGGACGAGTTTCGCCGCGACCGACCGGACGACACCTTTCGCGGCTGGCTTCGGACGATCACCAGAAACAAGATCAACGACCATTTTCGTCGTCTTCAGAAGCAACCTCAGGCCAAAGGCGGCACCGATGATCAGCAACAGCTTGCGCTGATGCCCGATCGCGCACCGGAGTCATCCTCTGTGACGGACTCCTCGTGGGATGACGAGCATGATTTGGAGCATCGGGCGTTGGAATTGCTGCGCAGCGAATTCGAGGAGCGCACATGGCAAGCATTCTGGCGAATGACGGTCGAAGGCCACACGGCAGCCGAGATAGCCGAAGATTTGGGAATGACCAAGAAAGCCGTCCGCCAAGCCAAATATCGCATGCTGCGGCGACTACGGCTGGAATTGGATGGGCTCGTGCAATAGCCGCGCGCCAGGGCGCGTGGCGCCCCGGCGTTGTATAGATAGGGAGCGCACGTCCAATCACTAATGGGAAGCATTCGCAGCAAATACGAACTACCATTGGCGTATCATCCGAATTCACTTCGGATTTCGGTTTTCGAGATTCGGATTTCAAGGGTGAAATCCAGCAAGGAACTGACTGATGCCATCTGATTCCTGTCCGCCCCATGAAAGGCTGATTACCTATGTTCGAGGTACGCTGCCCGAAGATCTGGCAGAACACATCGACGAACACTTGGATACGTGTGTGACCTGCGAAATGACCGTGGACGAACTGGAGCGTCAATCGGACCCGCTCGTCGACAGTCTCCGGCGACCCACGGCCCAGGATGAATACCAGCGGGAATCGCAGTGCAAGCAAGCCGTCGCGATGGCGGAAGCCATCGCCGACAGTTTATGCGACTCCGTAGCATTCTCTGTAAAAGCGTCTAGGCCCGAGCAGTCCGACCTGGGCGGCATCCGCGAGTATCAGCTTCAGGAGAAGTTGGGTGAAGGCGGCATGGGGACGGTGTACAAGGCGCACCACACGAAGTTGAAACGAGTCGAAGCGCTGAAAGTCTTACCGCCTGAACGCATGCAGGACGACCGGGCGGTGGCGCGGTTCGAACGCGAGATGGCGGCAGTGGGTAAGCTGGATCATCCGAACATTGTTCGAGCCCTGAATGCCGGCGAGTTCGAAGGAAAGCACTACTTGGTCATGGAATACGTCGAAGGGATCGATCTGTCGAAGCTCGTCCGACGTTGCGGACCGTTGTCCATTGCGGACGCGTGCGAGCTGATTCGTCAGGCAGCCGTTGGTCTCCAGCACGCACACGAGCACGGCCTGGTCCACCGCGATATCAAGCCGTCGAATCTGATGTTGGCCATCAGCGGTCAGCAGTCAGCAGTCGGCGACGAAGAACCTACGTGTGAATCGCCAGTCGCAAGTCGGCAATCGGCGATCGTGAAGATTCTCGACCTCGGCTTGGCGCTCTTGCGTGGGGACGCTGGCGAGGCGACCAGCGAACTGACAGCCGATGGCCAGTTGATGGGCACGTTGGACTACGCGCCTCCCGAGCAGATTAGCGACAGCCACGACGTGGACATTCGAGCCGACATCTACAGTCTTGGCGCGACGCTGTACAAATTGCTGTGTGGCCATGCGCCGTTTGCGGGCGGCGAATATGACACGCCGGTCAGGAAGCGGAGGGCGATAGCGGCTGGAGCCGTGCCGCCCATCCGAGAGCGTCGACCTGAGGTGCCCAAAGGGCTGGTTGCCGTTTTGGAGCGCATGTTGGCGTGGGAGACGGACGAGCGGTTTGATACGCCCGGCGAGGTAGCCGAGGCGATGTCTGCCTTCACCGGCGGATGCGATCTAACAGCGTTGTTGGCGCGTGCCGATAGTTGCGAAGTCTCGCCTCGCCAAGAAGTGGAACGGGCGAAAACCGAGCCGTCCAGGCGTCCTGATGGGCGTTCCGCAACGCGTTCTACCAGGCTGCGGTTCGCCGCCCTTTGCGCTGCGGCTCTGGTCACGTTTCTCACCGTTGGTGCGGTCGTCGTTCGTGTTTGGAAGCACGGGAAGGTGGTGGCGAATCCCGATTCATTGCCGGCCCCGGTGAGATTGGAGATCGAGCCTGAACCGTTGGAAGTCGCTGACGGGGCAGCACTGAGTAAGACCGCGTTGGTTCCTGAGCCCGCCACGATTCCCGGCGTTCGTTCCTGGACCATCGAAACACGAGGCCACCGGGGGCCTGTGTACTGCGCCGAGTTCAGTCCTGACGGGTCCTTGTTGGCTACGGCCTGCGACGATGGTGCCGTCCGGCTGTGGGACTGGAAGACCGGCACGCTCGTCAAAGCCTTGGTGCGGCATGACGGCGCGGTCCGATGCCTTGCCTGGTCGCCGTTGGGCAGCTATCTAGCCTCGGGCGGCGCCGATTGGACTGTCTGCGTCTGGGAAGTCGAGTCGGGACAGGTGGTGCGGACGCTTAGGGGCCATAGCGGAGAGGTCGTCTCGATGGATTGGTCCCGTTTGGGCCTGCTGGCATCCGGCGGCAAGGATCTAGAGAATTTTGCTGTTCGTATCTGGGATGTTGTATCGAACGATGCGCCGACCGAATTGCTGGGTTTCAACGGTGGTGTGGACTCAGTGCGATGGTCGCCCGATGGCAAGAGATTGGCCTACGGTGGTGGGGCCGTGTCGCTTTGGGACGTTGAATCAGGTGCGATGTCGTGTCTCCAACCAAGACACCCGGGCGGCATCGAGGCCATCGCTTGGTCCCCTAGGGGCGATGCGTTGGCTGGTTCTGTGTGGGACACAAAGGAGAGGAAGTTCTCCATGAACTTCTGGAACACGAACTCCCGTAAAACTCGCAACGTCGCTGACATGAAAAATGGCGATGTCTGTGTGCGTTGGTCACCGGACGGGAATACAGTCATCGGAGGCGGGAACAATAGCTGGATCTTACATGTCTACGACGGGTTGACTGGAGAGTTTCGGGACAATTGGACCGAAGGGGACGATCCAGACAGGAGGGTGCCGGAGGTTACGGCGATTGCTTTCTCGCCGAATGATGGTGCTGCGCGCGCTGTTTGCGACAGGGGCGGAGAGGTACGTATCTTCGAGGGCAGCTCACGCCAGTCCATCCGCTCGCTGCCGTACCACGTGGGATCGATCACAAGCCTTGCCTTCTCTCCGGATAGAAGAATGCTGGCCTCTGGAACTAAACGGCATGGTCACGTACGCATCTGGGATGTCGCCTCGGGCGATTGCGTTGATGAGTGGCCTGCCGGTGACCCATGCGAGGAGGTAAGGGAATTGGTATGGGCGCAGGACGGCCAGACTCTGTCGGCGGTTTTCGAGCAGAAGACGCGTGGACCCTGGAGCGTCCCAGCGCGGCCGCCCCGAGAGCATCCTCTCGAAGAGGGAAGCCTTGGACGCCTTGTTGCGACCCGAGGTGAAAGCGCGATCACGCTCAGAAACGACGACACGGGCCAAATCCTCGGGACGTTACTGTGCTTGCGGAACAGGCAGTGCGCCATCGTAAGCCCCGGAGGCCACTGCCGGTGTTCGACGCCGGAGGCGGAATCGGAGCTGGTGTATGTGGTCCAGACAGAGAAAGGCCAAGAGACTCTCGGGCCGGATGAGTTCGGCGAGAAGTACGGCTGGAGCAACGATCCGAAGCGAGTGGAGGAGCACTGGGCAGGGGCCGAACACAAGAGGCAATGAAGGAGGAGCCCAGCCATGAGACATGACGGCGACCATCGCAAACGTTTACACGGGCAGGCGAGCGGTCTTACGCTGGTCGAGCTGCTGGTCGTCATTGCCATCATCGGCGTTCTCGTTGCGCTGCTGCTTCCTGCTGTCCAGGCGGCGCGGGAGGCCGCCCGGCGCACTCAGTGTCAAAACAACCTCAGGCAGTTCGGCATTGCTGCCCACAACTATGAGGCAACCTATAAGTGCTTTCCCTACGGCAGAGTCTTCGAACCAGGCCGTGTCCTGTGGACAGCATCTCAGTGGAGCGCGCAGGCGAGGCTATTGCCCTATTTCGAGCAACTTAGCGGGTATGACCGCATTGACTTCACGAGGAGACCCGACGATGGCCCTAACAGGGAGCTGATAGATGACGAGATTCCGTTGTTTCTCTGCCCCTCGGACTTTGACCGTATGGGTCCTGCTTACAGTCCGCATGGCCTGCGCTTTGCCAGAAACAACTACAGGGCGAACAGTGGCAGCGATGTGGGCATATTCGACTGGCCAACTGCCACCGAAGCCTGTAATGGCGTCTTCTTGACCAATCGCGTGGTCCGCATCGGGGGCATCCTGGATGGGACCGGCCATACGGCGCTTTTCTCCGAATCGGTGCGAGGCGATGGTGACGACAACACGATCGACCATCTCCGGCCGTCGAGCGACATTTTTGTCATCAGCCGAAGCTACACCAGTCGGCAGGGTGTGCATGACGCCTGCCAGAATCGGACACTCCAAACGGGCTCGGACAATCAAGTATCAG
>CAZURK010000168.1:0-32716 GCA_964623055.1 uncultured Pirellulaceae bacterium | reverse complement strand
GTGACGGTCACGTCGAAGAACCGATCAAGTGACGTGTCGACTGCCGCCTGACACGAATCTTGAAGCGGCGCGAATTCGGGATTTCCAATATGGATTTCCTCGCTGTCCAGTTCCGCTGGGGCCGATGCCACCTGCCCCACACGTGGTTGAGCGTTCTGTTCACCAAACACAGCACTGTTCGCTTGATGGTCGGAAGGGAAGGTCGATTCACTCATGACTTCTCCTGCTGGCGATTGCCGCCTTGTTTGGCTTAGTAAGTACGATCAATCTTGAATGCCTGTCGGCTGCCCACGCGCCCAGGCCAGCCGCGGAACATCGTCTCGCCCGCGATCGCGGCCGCCAAAGGATCACTGATCTTCTGATCCAATATGATCACGTCGCCAACAGACAGCCTCGCCAAATCGGCTACATTCAGTCGGGCTTCGCCCAGTCGAACGACAAATTCAGCGGGTATCTCCATTGCTCGAGCTTCCAATTGCTGCAGCGACACCTCGGATCGAGTCCGGACATTCGCGTTGGTCTCGGCCATCAGTTCCACGATGGGTCGTTGCGGAAGAATCCACAAGAATCTCTCGTTGCCGAAATTGCCGAGGAGGGAGAACATGGTGAGGATCACCGGTTCACTAGGAGCAAACAACCGACTCCTCTGAGGTTTGGCGTCACATCCTTCAGCGCGGCACACCAACGCGTCTTGTCGCGGCCAAGACTCGCTCACCGCCTGGCAGAAGTGTTCGAACCAGAACTCGCACAAGGATTGCTCGACTGCCGTCAACTCACGGTCTTCGGGCCACGGTTCATCCTTCTCCCCCAGAACGTCATTGACCAGAGCCAGAATGAGTTGGCGAGGAAACACGAGCAACGTGGTGAGCCCCCCGTCACCCAAGGTGCAACTGCAGCCAATTCCGGGGCTTGGCATCTCACGGCGGACGTGGTGCATCGCGTCGGTTACTGATTCCTCAAACTCCATGGACAGTGACGATCTTGAAAAATGAGCCCAATTCTCACAAACAACCGAACAAAGCCCCTGATGCCAGTCTTGCAGACGCCGCTCGACGCCACGCGGCAGGCCGCCGGGTTCACGGAAGTCGAAGGATCGGGAATCAGGTTGCGTTGTCATTGCACGGCGAATTCTTCAAAAAGAACGTCAACAATTCGGTCGTATCCGTCGGGAAACAGTGTAGTGTTGAAATGGTCCATGATTTCCCGCCGCATCCGGTTATGTCCCGCTGAACCGCGAATCGCATCCATGTCTTTGTCAGACAGGTACCGAAGAAGCCAGTCTTTCAGGATCACTTTCCTTTCATCGAGAAGTTTCGTGATCTGCTCTTGCTGCGCCTCGTCCACCTGCAATGTCAGGTTTAATCGCAGGTATCGACTCAATCGCCCGTCGTTCAGATTGACGACGGTCTCGCCGAACGGGATGAACGCGATCTCGCCGCCTGGTTGCGGAATGTCGACGACGGTTCGCGAATCAGCCGGCTCCTTGATCGTTTTCTGGCCGCTAACCAGGCCGGGAACAAGAAACGGCGTCGCAAAACCTGCTCCGGCTGACGCCAAGCCAACGGCGGCGCAGACCAGGAGCGAAAGACGTTTTCTTGCGGGTTCCGCGTCCTGCTGTTCGTCGGAGGTTTCTTCCGTCATTTGGTTTCTCTCTTGTCGAAAAAGGGCCCGAATGAACCGGCCCGACTCACGTGCGAAGCGCGCATCAATTGCCGCCAATCTCTCGCCGCGAGGAGCTGACACTCCGTACGTCGAGCTCGGTTCCGATTGGGCAGCTTTTGACGTTTATGCCGGTTCTATCGGCAAGCACGCGACTCGCGGTGCATTGAATCCTCAGTAAACCCCTGGAATGAAACGGTTTTACGTACTTACGGCCACGTAGAGAGACATAGCCGCTAGCAGCCGCTTTTTCGGGGGCGCATTGGCTCGTGGATCCCCCTTCAAGGAGGGAGACGCGATTGACGGGTGGCGAAGAAGAGTTTTCCGCTAGCAACCGGAAGCAAATTCCCGAATACCGGAGCAATCAGAAGAACCGGAACGATTCGAATCACCCGCACAATCGGTTCATGCCAAGGCGTTGCAGCCGACTGCCATATCCGTCGCTTCTTCGGCACGACAGTTGCTTAAGAATTGCGTCTTGCCGCTAGCGGACCTACCTATTCCCACTGGATGGGCATCAATGTTACAGGGATTGTATAGTTCAGCCACCGCGTTGGATGCTGCCACCTCGCGCCATGAAGTCGTTGCGCGCAATCTGGCTCACATCAATGTTCCGGGCTTCCGTCGAAGCATCGTGACCACCGAGACATTCGAGATGCAATTCAACGAGGCATTGGGCGTCGGGGGCAGCCTCGGGGCGCATGTCGACGGGATCAAGACGGACTTCACCCCCGGCGGTCTGGAGAAAACCGACCGCCCCCTGGACTTCGCACTCCGCGGCGACGGCTTCTTCGTGCTTGATGGCCCCAACGGTCCTCTCTACACACGGAATGGCGTCTTTCACATTGACACCGAAAACCGGTTAGTCACGGCTACCGGCCTCGTCGTACAAGGCGAAAACGGACCAATCAAGCTCGATGGGTTATCCACACCAGCCCAGCTTCACGTCAACACGGATGGCTCAATCATCATCAATGACGGGCTGGGGAATCCGCCAAGCGACAAACTGAGGATCGTCGGTTTTGCGGATAACCAGGTGCTGGTGCCCGTGGGTACGACAGCCTTCGAAGCGCCGGCTGGAACGCCGACCGAGGAGTCTACGGCCGTCGTTGTTCAGGGGGCTCGAGAATCCTCGAACGTTTCGGCCGTCAATGAACTAGTCCAGCTCATCGGCACCTCTCGGTACTTCGACGCATCCCAGCGTGCGATGCGGGCGATTTCCGATGCGGTCCAAAACAACACAGACCCGAACACAGGATAAGATTCGATGCTAAGAGCGTTTTTCACCAGCGCAACGGGCATGCGAGCCCAAGAGTTGATGATCGACAATACGGCCAACAACCTGGCCAATGTGAACACAAACGGATTCAAACGAAGTCAAATCGATTTTGCCGATCTGCTGTATTCGGCGGAACGATCTGCCGGCACCGAGGTCGCCGTCGGGCAACAGGTTCCGGTCGGCTTGGATATTGGTAGCGGCGTCCGCGCGATTGGAACGACCAAGGTTTTCACGCCAGGGGCTGCGCGAGAGACAGGTAACGTGACGGACGTGATGATCGAAGGAGAAGGCTTCTTCGGAGTGCGTTTGCCGAACGGGCAACTCCGCTATACGCGGGACGGCGCTTTCGCCCTGAATCGGGAAGGTCTCTTCGTGACCAAAGACGGATACGCCCTGGAAGGAGCGACTGTCCAGATCGACACGAACGTATCACCGGACAGCGTGACTATCAGTGCGGACGGCCGCGTCACGGGGCTTTCAGATGGGACGCTAGCACAGTTGGGCGACATCCAACTCTATCGGTTCATCAATCCTGCCGGGCTCAGCAGCGAAGGCGGGAACCTCTACGCCGAAACACCCGCATCGGGCACGGCGGAACCGTTGACCCCGGGCGACGACGGAATAGGCACGCTTCGCCACAAGTACCTGGAGGAGTCAAACGTGGAAGTTGTGCGAGAGTTGGTCGCACTGATTACTGCCCAGCGAGCTTATGAAATCAACTCTCGGGCCATTCGTGCCGGAGACGAGATGCTTAGCACTACCAGCCAGATTGTGAGGTAATTCAGTCGTGAACGGAAATCCCCTTGTAGCAAGGCTGTGCGTAACGACGGCCGTTTTGTTGTCCGTCTGGTCATCCCGATCACCTGCGGCCGAAACGCGACCCGTGGAAGTCGCGCTCAGGACATCGGTCACCGCGCCCGATGGGCTTCTCACTCTGGGAGATGTCGCCAAGTTGAGTGGTGGCGATTCCGCTACACGCGAGCGTATTGAGAGGCTGGATGTAGCCAACAGTTCAACTGCAGGTAACACGGCGACTGTTTCGAAGAAGCGAGTCTGCCTGCGGCTTCTGCTAGCTGGCTACTCGTTGACGGATTTTACGGTCACTGGGCCGGACGAAATCAGCATCCTGTCTGGCGAATCATCAGCGGGATCCACCGGAATGGTGACGAGCGTGGATGAGGCGACCCTCGAGAATTCAATTCGTGACGCCCTGGCCGAGCGATTTCACCTTGCGCCCGAGGATCTTGAGGTACATCTCGCGGCACCCCTCGCACCGCTCCCAGAGATTGCCGGTGTTTCGTCACGTCGTCTGCGCATCGAGCCGTACTTACCGAGCGCCCTGCGTCTGGGAAGGACGCAAATGCGCGTGGGACTGTTTGTCGGCGACGAATTCAACAAGACAATCAATGTCACAGCGGACATCGCCAAATACCAGGAGATTGCCCGGGCGGGCGAGTTGATCATGCCCGGGGATCCGTTCTCCGACCAAAACATCAAGACCGTGCGACAGCGCATCACGGGCTACGCACAATATGTCTCCCCAATCGACGCCATCGGCCGCAAGGCGAAACGTTCGATTCGGGCTGGCGAGGCAGTTCGAGTCTACGACATCGACGACAGGCGCGACACTAGTCCCATCTTGGTGAAGCCGCGTGACAGGGTACATCTGATCGCCCGAAAGGGCCGCCTTACGGTTACGCTGACAGACGCGGAAGTGCTGAAGTCGGGGCGTCTGGGCGAGTACATTCTTGTGAAGAACCCCAACTCTGGGAAACAAGTTGTCGGCCGTGTCCTCAGCCGATCGGAGGTCGAGGTCAGTTTCTGACTTTCCGTGACGGCGGAACACATCCAACACCAGAAAGGTTGCCAAATCATGCCATCCCGCAAGTCGATAAAACTCCTGACACTGATTCTTGCCTTGGCCGCAACTCCCTGCTTGGCGCAGTCGCTCTATCATAGAAGGGCTCCCGCTGTGGGGTCCCTGTTCAGCGACACAACGGCGCGAAATGTGGGCGATCTGCTGACGATCATAATTAACGAAGCCACCGACGTGGAGAATAAGGACAAGCGCTCGTTGACGAAGGAGACCGATGCGAGCAGCAATCTCGGGCTATCTCACAGTGTCAGCGGGATCTATGGGAGTTCGGCCGGCGCACTGGCAGAGAAATTCGGCGTTGATTCCAAGCGAGATTTTGGGGGCAATTCGGCCTTTTCCAGCGAACGGGCGTTCTCTGATCGCATCACCGTCACGGTCACGGGCGTCTTGCCGAACGGAAACTTGGTGGTGAGCGGTAGACGCCAAGTCAACATAGAAGGCGACGCGAGAGGGCTGGTCGTGTCGGGAATCGTCAGGACCAGTGACATACGGCCAGACAATACGATTTCGTCGCAGTCCGTTTCGCGCTTCGACATGCGGTACGAAGGCAGAGGTGCCGAGTCAAAATTCATAAACCAAGGATGGATGGGACGAGCGGCAAATCTGTTGTGGCCTTTTTAGGGGCTTCGCAAAGGCCAGTTTTGTGCCAACCAGACGTGATGGAGCAAGCAAATGGAATTCGTGCCTCGATTGACTGCAAGCTGTCTGCGACTTCCGGTGGCTGCGGCGTGTTTCCTTTGTCTGGGGATTAGTGGCGGCAACGTCGATGCTCAAATCCAGGTGGCGATCGGGGATATGACCGTCGTGGAAGGCTGGCGTCCAAACACGCTGAAAGGCATAGGACTGGTGGTCGGTCTGAACGGGACGGGAGGAAGCAGCCCGCGCACGCGTCAGGCGTACATGAACATGCTGGAGAGATTTGGACTTCGTTCCGACCCAGATTCACGAGACAAGATAAAGAACGATACGAAGGAGAAGACCGATAACGTCTCCTTGGTCATGGTGACGGCCGAATTACCTCCTGGCAAACGCCCCGGCCAGTCGATCAGTGCCACGGTAATGGCCATCGACGACGCAACGAGCCTGTACGGCGGCCAACTGATGGATACGGAGTTGCTTGACCCCCAGCTAAAGGAAGTCTACGCAGTCGCCAGCGGGCCACTCCTGGGGGTCGGCTCCGTGCATTCCGGTGCCGCGGCCAGTGTCCAAAGGAACCATCCCACAGCAGGTTGGGTCGAAAACGTCATTGTCGAGAAAGCGGTATGTGCACCTCCGCTCGGTCAATATGGAACTATTTGTCTACTACTCAAAGAGGACAGCTTTGAGAATTCGCGACGCATCGCCACCGCCATCGACGAACATCTCTCGCAGCACGTTCGCGCTCCGGGGCATGTACATGCGCGTGATGCGGGCACCGTCGAAGTGCTTATTCCCCAGGTGATGCGTGCCAATGTCATTCCCTTCCTTGCCGAAATCAGGGCACTGCGGGTCACTCCGCACGTCAAGGCCCGGGTTGTCATCAATGAACGAACCGGAACGGTGGTCATCGGGGGGGATGTACGGCTCTCGCGTGTCGCTTTCAGCCACGCGAACCTCGTGGTCACCACGACAGAGTCACCTATCGCATCACAACCGGCACCGTTCTCGCGTGGGGAGACCACGGTCCTGCCCAGAAGTGAGGTCGGCGTTGTGCAAGAAAGAGCCCCGATCACCACGGTGGACGATTTGGCTACGGTCGGCGAATTGGCAAAAGCGTTAAACGCCTTGGGTGCCACGCCCGCCGATCTAAGCGCTATCTTCCAACGTTTGAAGGACTCGGGCGCACTTCACGCGGAGATTGTGTTCAAATAGCGGGGATGTCATGACCGATTTGGGCAACGTACTATCCGTGACTTCCGGTCTTGCAGAGAAGGCGAAATCTGCAGCGGAAGTCGCGGCGTCGAAGAACGAGGCAGCACGAGCGAAGGCGGCCTCGGAATTTGAGGGAATGCTCGTGTCGCTCCTGCTAAAACAGATGCGACAGACGATTGGCGGCGACGGACTGTTTGCGGGCGAGAACTCGGACGCGTACGGCGGCCTCTTTGACCTCTACATGGGCGAGCACATTGCACGGTCGGGCGGTCTGGGGATCGCGGGCATGATCGAGGCTTACTTGTCGAAAGTCGAGACCGAATAACGAATGAACAGCCAAACCGGTGTTGATGTCGAGGGCCTCGCCCTGGTGTGCCTGGCACACTTTGAGAAGGAAGAGGCCATGATGGATGCCTCGCTTCAGGCGTTGCGCGCAGTGCGCGACAGCTTGGTGAAGGCGGACCCGGCAGGACTGAACGAGGCGATTCAGGGGCAACAACGTGTCGCCCGTTCGGCGGCCGAACTGGCCCGAGCGCGACAACAACTACGCAGTCGCATGGGCCAGGTGCTGGGCGTGCCTGTCGAAAAGGTGTCCCTGCGGATGCTCGCTGAACGCGTCTCGGGAGAAGTTCGGGAGCGACTTCAACGCTGTCGCGAGCGTCTTGCCGCCATGGCCGGGGAAATCGAGCGGATCAACCGTGGCAATATCGGGCTGATCCGGCAGTCGATGGACCTTATGGGACGGCTCTTGGAGAGCCTTGGCGGCGAACGCGGCGGAACCAGTCGCTACACGAGTCGCGGCGAGATGGAAACTGGCGGTTCCGGATCTTTCCTACAGACGCAGTGTTGACACGAGATGAGTCTACCCATCGGATACTCGGCGATCCGTGCCAATCAAATCGCATTGGACACAACCGCCAATAACATCGCGAACGCCAACACGCCGGGCTACCACCGTCAGGTAGTCCAGTTTCATAGCCGTACTTCCGTAGAGGTCGACAATCTTCTTCTCGGTTCCGGCGTAGACGCGGCCAGGATCAAGCGTCTGAGGAATCAACTGGTCGAGCAGGCGTTGACGGCAAACACATCGGAGCGTGCGGAGGCAGCAGGCACGCTCGAAGTACTTCGGCTGATCGAATCCGCGTTCAGTCCGGGATCAGGCTCACTTCACGAACGGCTTCAGGCGTTCTTCAACGATCTGCAGAGACTGGACGCCCGCCCCAACGATGCGGCACAGAAGCAAATCTTCCTGCGAAACGCCGTTTCCCTGACCAATGAACTGCGCTCCCTGGCGACACGCCTTGAAACGCTACGAAATAACGTGGCCCGCGAAATAGACGAACGAGTGGTCGAGGTAAACGACCGGGCAAGGACCATCGCGGACCTGAACCGGAAGATTCGTCTCGCCGAATCCCGTGGGTTGGACGCGAACGGTCTTCTTGACCAACGCGACCGTTTGGTGAACGAACTGGCCGAACTTATCGAAGCGATCCCTACCGAACAAGGCGAGAACCATCCTGTGGTGCTTCTTGGGGACGGCTCCGTCTTGATCGGTGAGCGGCCACCGATTCTGGAGGTGACTAAGGACGAATCGGGACGGATTGCCGTCACCCAAGCTGGCTGGGATCGGACTGTCCGGCTTGACAGCGGTAGGCTGGGCGCGTTGGTCTCCGCCCACAACGACTTGGTCGTTGGTTTCCAAAGCCGCCTGGACTCGTTGGCGGCGTCGCTAATCAAAGCGGTGGATGGCGCACACGCGACAGGCTTGGGAGAGGCCGGGGCTTTTGGGATCCTGCGCGGTCAGCGATCCGTCGCCGATGTGACCGTGCCTCTGGCTGAATTGGACTCGGAATTCGCGATACAGACGGGGCAATTGTTCGTGTCTATCACGGATGGGACGACTGGGGAACGTCGGTCGTACTCTATCGACATTGACCCGGCGGTGCAGAGCCTGCAAGACCTTGCGACAGCATTGTCCGCGATCGATCACCTGCAGGCCGTCGTCGACACACAAACGCAATCGTTAGCGATCATCGCCGAACCGGGCTTTGCCTTCGATTTCGCGGGACGCCTTGAAACCACGCCCAATTCATCTTCTGTGACCGGCACGTCGCAGGTGCGTCTCTCCGGCACATACAACGGTGAAGCGAACGACGAGTATGTGTTCGAGGCATTGAACGGCGGCACAATTGGCGTCACGGACGGATTAGCCGTGCAAGTGAGGAATTCGGCCAATCAGGTGATCGCCACTTTGGATGTGGGTCAGGGCTATGAGCCCGGGGCGAGCATCGAAGTGGCGGCCGGAGTCTTCGTGTCGTTCGGATCCGGCACACTGAACGCGGGCGATAGCTTCTCGACGCCTGTCGTCGCAGCACCAGACACGTCCGGTGTCCTCACGGCCCTTGGGCTAAACACGTTCTTCTCGGGAACGTCGGCCGCCGATATCTCGGTGAATCCACTCTTGCTGGAGAGCTCCGATCGCCTCGCGTTGTCGCGTTCCGGCGAACCCGCGGACACGGCGAATCTTCAACGATTGCTGGCCGCGCGCGACGCGAGACTCTTGGCGGAAGACACAGAGACTTTCGAGCAGTTTTTGGCCGGGCTGACAGCCGATATCGGGGGACGGGTACAGGATATGAGCATTGTGAGCGAGAATCTCAACCTCCTGGGAGACAATCTCCAGGCGGAGCGTCAAGCTTTGTCTGGTGTCGATCCGAATGAAGAGATGGTACGACTGTTACAGTTTCAACGTTCCTTCCAGGCCGCCGCACGGCTGATTTCGATTGTTGATGAAACGATCGACGATTTGCTGCGGACAGTTGGATAGTCGAAGGCAAATGAACCTCCGTGTAACCCCCAATATATTGATCTCGCGGGCCATTCAGGCGGCTGGCCGGCACAGCAGCGAGTTGGCGGCCCTGCAGCAGCAAGCCTCGTCCGGGCTCAGGCTCACAAAGCCTTCCGACGATCCGACGGCGATGCGATCAGTTCTGCTGGCGAAGAATCAAGATGCCAGATTGGAAGCCGAGTTATCAAACATTCAGGACGCCCGATCGATTCTCAACCTGAGCGTGACCCATCTGCTGGAGGCGAACGACATCTTCGTACGAGCCAAGCAGATCGCATTGGAGGGCATTCAGGCGACAGACCCGTCCGAGCGTGAGATCCTGGCGAAGGAAGTCGAAGGGCTTGTAGACCGATTACTCGCGATTGCCAACGCGGAACACGAAGGTTACTACCTGTTTGGTGGTACCGCGGCCCATACGGCCCCATTTTCAATCGAGAGCGATGGTCCGGGCGGCCAGCCCACGACAGTCCACTACCGCGGCTCCACGGACAGATCCACGACAGGAGTAGGCTCGGGCGGCTTCGTTGACATGCTCTATTCCGGCGACGAGGTATTCCAAAGCCGCGCTCGATCGGACACTGTCTTCATTGGCCAAACTGGAGCGGCCCCCGGCTCCGGGACCGACAGCGGTGCTGGGCAGGCGACGCTTAGCGTCCTCCACACGGCCACAACGTACGCAGCGGGCTCCGGAGTGCAAGCGGGGGTCAGTTCGCCTGGCGGAGACACGATCATCGGTCCTAGCGGAAGCCACGTCTTGACGATTGTCGATACCAGCGGCAACGGAACAAGCGGAACTGTATCGCTGAACGGGGGAGTGACTGTAGCCTTCAGCAACGCCGATGCTGACCTCGAAGTCATGGACCCGAGCGGCGAGAAGGTCTATGTCGACACAACGTCGATTACTGCAGGCTTTTCCGGTGATGTGGCGATCACGGCTGAAGGCGTTCTCTCGATGGACGGTGGAACAACTACAACGCCAATCGATTTCAGCGCCAACCAGGTGGTTCAGAACAGCCTGACCGGCGAGGTCACTAACGTCGACGGTTCGGAAATACGGCAAGTCGGGACGGAACACGTCGAATACGGGGGAACGGCCGACGCTATCACGGCGCTACTGGAACTTCGGGATAATCTCCGCAATACACGAGAGTTGTCTCAGTCGGCGCGGACCGACGCGTTAGACCGTCGAATCGCCGACTTGGACCGAGCACGCGAGAATGTGATGATGATCGTCGGCGAGCAGTCGGTCTCGCTCGGGCATCTTGATACCCTCGAACAGAAAGTACGAGACATTCAACTGGAGACACGGCGGACCATCAGCGAAAACGAATCCGCGGATATTGCGGAAGTTGCGATCAAGCTTCAGAACGAACAGGCACTGCTGCAATTCACGCTCGCGTCCACGGCGATCGTGTTGGATCAGAGCCTCTTGGACTATCTGAGTTAGAGAACCGTCAGGATTCGGTGGGACAGAGTCGTGGTATCGAGCATCGTAAGTCATGAAGTCTGAATCGCCTCGGAAACCTCACTTCGCCCGGCAGGACATCGCTATCCGATGCGAGGAGCTATTCCGTTTAAGCAGCGATGGCGAGTCCAACCTTCGTGAAATCGCCCGCCGTACAAGTGAGATACCGGAACTGGCAGAACTGGTCGTACAGAGAGCCAACTCGGCGAAGGTTGGGCTACGGCACCGCGTCAACGATGTGGACCACGCCGTCGTTCTTCTGGGAGCTGACCGAGTGCGCGGACTCGTGAGGCAACTTATGTTTGATACTGCGAGACTGCGCGCCCTCAGCGAGCGAGTGAGCCGCAATCTGGCAACGCCGCCTGCCCCGCAGCAGGACGAAACGGACTCCGCGGAAGGCTGAACCGGCTCGCGGTGCGAGGACATCCGCAGTCAGTTGGCAGGTCGCTTGCGTGAGATGTCCGCCTTGATGACGACGACCGACATCGCGGGCCGCTTCGCGTTCGAAAAGGGCCAGGGTTTCGCCACACATGTCAAGCGATTCTGCTGTTCCTTCGATAGGCGTGCGCCGTTGGCCAGTTCTCGGCGCAACGATCCCGCCTGGTTGGCGGCTCGCGTCCACGCCGTAACGCTGGGCGTGGTAGCCCAAACGATCACCTCAACACGATACTGATCGTTTCGCAGCAATGGCAGCACCTCGCCGCACAGCGTACGCTTATCCTGAGTCAACAACGGCGGTGTGGCCGGAAAGCTCTCGAAGCTGTCAAAAACGATTTGCCCGTTCGCCTTCGGGAACGAGTCAACGTGATACAAGTGCTCCATTTCAAAAACAAATCGTTCGAACTCTTCCTTTTCGCGATCAATGACGCGCACTCCGTTGTCCTCGTCGTCTGGCCCTTTCGGTGACCCCTCGCGTGTCCGGTTCTCTGGATCGTCCACGGTGTAGTAGGGGCTCACGTGGTCCAATTGGGTGACGCGTTCGGCTTGCTCTCCCAGCATCCCCGGCAGACCCAACCCTGCTAGCGCCCTTACGAACGAACCGGTTCCCGAATACAGATTGGCACCCGTTTGCTCTTCGGCGAGAGAATTGAGGACGATGAAGAACGCCAACAGGGCAGTCATCGTATCCCCGAATGAGATCAAGTAGGCTCGGCCCGGTCCGCCGGGGGGTTGCTTCCGTCTGCGCGCCATCTGGTCTACTCACTTGCATGCCAGTTGGTGATGATTCGAATTCTGTCCACATCCAGGCTGGTCGCGTCGTCGATGCTGATGCCGATCTTGCCGGGAACAACACGCTCCTGATCCGAGAGATGTTCCGCGATGGCCAGCAATTGCGGCAAGGTTTCCTTGTCCCGAGCAACGAATGCGACGTGGAAAGGAAGTTTCCGCAGTTGGCGCCCCAGCATTCGCAGCAGTTGGCGACCTCGCGGATATATCTCGCTGTTTTCGCCCACCAGCAGCCGAAGAGGCACTTCAATCGCGTATGTCACCATGGGATCCCGCCGCTGCTCTTCGTCAATGCCCGCCAGTCCCGCGCTGATCGTTTCAACATTGGCATCGGTGTAGATCGGAGGCATTTCCGATCCCTTCATAGCCAGGCGACTGGAACGCGGTCTATCTCGAAGCACAAGCGAACTCTCTTCCACTCCCTCCAACTTGTCACCTGCTACGCTGGCGGAGCCCTGGCCGAAAAGCGTGATCTGCATCTTTGCGAACATCTCCGGCTCGGTCGTGGCGAAGGTCAGCAGCAAGATGAAGAAAGTCATTAGCAGTGTGATCACGTCGCTGTACGTCACGAACCAGGTGGGAACGTCGTCTTTCTTCGGCGGGGGAAGTTTCCTTTGCATTGTCGGCACCGTTTTCGCTTGCTTGTCCCGACCGCGCCGCACGTATTGAATTCGGCGTCCGGCAAGGTCACAGTCAATCGGCGTCCGCTCTTACGCCGCTCTGGCACGTGCGGCCATCGCACGGCTGCTCGGCGACAGAAACGCGTACAGTCTCTCTTCAATCGCTCGTGGTGGCTGCCCTTCCACAAGTGCGAGCAGCCCGGAGATCATCAACTCGCGAATCATCACTTCCTGCTGGCTGCGGTTTTCCAGCTTCCCCGCCAGCGGAATGCAGAACAGGTTGGCGATCAAAGCACCATACAGGGTTGTCAACAATGCGGTTGCCATGCCGATGCCGATCTGACTGGGGTCATCCAGCGTCCGCAGCATCTGAACCAGACCGATTAGCGTTCCGATCATCCCAAACGCCGGCGCTGCTGCGGCCATTGCTTCCAAGATCTTCTTACCAGTCTGGTGCCGTTGTTCGATGTATGCGACCTCCGTTTCCAATACATACTGAAGGACTTCCTTAGACGATCCGCCAATGACTAACTCGAGACCCCGCTTGAGGAAAACATCGTCGATGTCCTCCAGTTCCTCCTCCAACGCCAACATGCCTTGACTGCGAACGGTACCGGCCAGAGCCTTGAACCTTGCGATGGTCGCCGTGGACGAGGGAAGCGCCGTCGTGAAACACTTCTTCACTACCCCAAAAACACCAAGGACGTTTCTTATGGGAAAATGGATCAACAACGCTGCGGCCGTCCCGCCAAACGTGATCATTATCGAAGGAATGTTGAAAAACGTCTGCATCCCGCCACCGCCAACGGTGATGGAGCCCAGCACAAGCACGACTCCGAGGATGAGGCCTATTACGGTCGCAACGTCCATTTCACCTTACTCCCCCTCACAGAACGCCCAAAAGGCATCACCGGCGTTGTGGGTGTCTCTAAATTTCATTCGCCAGCAAACCCAGTAGCACGTGAGCAAAAACGACCAGGATATTGGCAAGGCGCGTCGCAAAATCACTACGGTTCTGACAATCGAAAAACCCAGCCCAGCCCAAATGGACCAGGGCCAAGTTTGCCGGCGCGAATATCTCTGCATCTTGGGGGTGGCCAAACCGTACGTCCACGCCTTTTCACCCGCAGTTGCGATGGCTGTTTGAATCAGCCTGCAAAGACGAAACCTGGACACGGATTAGCGTTGTGGTTCCAAAGGCAACCTATACTTGTGCGAAGAACTCGCACATGTCGTTGCCCTGCGCCCTGTTGCAGGCCGACGTGAGTCCCAAGTACGCGCCGTCACTCGCCTTTTGTATGGCAGGAATTCTAACCATAACGAGGGGATCATGACTACCGCATCCTCCCAGCCGACTGCTTTGCCGACGATACCGGCGATCGCTGTGCAGTTGCTCGAAGCGTTTTCCGATCCTGACGCACCGATCTCGACGGTTGTCGACATCATCAAGAGAGATCCGGCGATAACCGCGAAGCTTCTGAAAGCGGCTAACTCGCCCTACTATGGGAGCAGCAACAAGATTGACACCCTCGATAGGGCCGTCGTCTGGCTTGGAAAGCACGCGGTAACTTGTCTGGCCCTGAGTTTCTCCTTGGTGGATCCTGCGCAGAACAGTGGCGCTTTCGGCAGCTACTTCAAAGACCTCTGGTTGCAGAGCGTCATTCAAGCACTGTCGATGGAGTGGATTGCCAAGAGACGGCAACCCGGCGCGGAGGGAGCGGCGTTCGTGGCCGGGTTGCTTGCCGACGTCGGCCGTCTGGCCCTGTTACGGAATGATCCCTCGGCGTATGCATCACTCATGGATCGTGCTCGCTTGCGGAATCGTTGCATCGAAGAGGTCGAGCTTGAGGAACTCGGCAAGACGCATCCCGAGGTTTCGGCCGAGCTGCTCCGTGGATGGTCATTGCCCGAGGGCATCATCAGGGTGGCCGAGTGCCACGGCCTCGAGGTCGATGCACTTCTTGCCATGCAGGATCGTGACGATTTTCCCCAACTTGCTTCAGCCAACGTCGCGGCAGCCACAGCGGACTTTCTTACCGGCTTTAGGCCCGCCGATTCGATTGATCGTTTGCAGACCTTGACTTCCACGCTGTACGACTTCTCAGACGAACAGTTCGACGAGTACATCACGGGCATCCGCGAACGGCTTAGTGAAACGTCGGACCTGTTTTCCACGGACGTGTCGCAGATGCCATCCACGGCGGAACTGCTGGCCTCTGCCATGGAGCAACTCGCGCATGTTTCCCTCCGCGCCGCCGACTCGGAACGCCCTGCCGATGAGGAGGCAGATCAGTTGGAGCAGGAGAATGAAGAACTGCGAGAGAAGATCAACGAACTGGAAAAGCGAACGTCCATAGACGACCTGACTCGCGTCTACAACCGAGACTACTTCTGCAGCCGGCTGAGCCAGCGACTCCGGAACTTCGCCGAGGGTTGCGTTCAGACGGCAATCCTGTTCGTGGACGCCGACAAATTCAAGAGCGTCAACGACACCTACGGCCACCTTGTGGGAGATGAAGTGCTGAAGGTGATCGCGGGCCTCATGCAGAGCGCGCTGCGCGAGACGGATGTGGTCGCTCGGTACGGAGGCGAGGAATTCATCGCTCTGCTGGACAACCCCGAAGAAGGGCGCGTGGAGGAGATCGCCGAGCGTATCCGCGAGCGCATCGCCCAGACGCCGATCTCGAGCGGTGACCACGAGCTTTCCGTCACCGTAAGCATTGGTGGTGTGTTCGTGGACGGGATCCCGGAAGACGAGGCCGAAGCCGACTCCCTGACTCGGCTCCTGGATATTGCCGACAAGGCCATGTATGAAGCCAAGCAAACCGGACGAAATCGGGTTGTCATGAGAAAGCTGCACTGCCGCTCGGACACTGCAGATCATAAGTCTGAACCGATAGCGCCGGCACCACTGGCTGGATCCGATGGGGCCGAGGCGCATGAAAGTGGCATCTGCACCTGAATGGAGCAGACTCGCATGGCAACCATCGGACTCCTCGGACATGGAGCACTGAGACAGACCGCAAGTCGGGACATTCTCACGCACTTCAAGCGCGCCGTCACGCATTTGGCCCTGTCAGACGGTCGATTGAAGGACCGGCTCCTGTTCACGCTGCAACATCTGGATGCCGCGTTAGCGGAATGCGACGGATGGCCCGCAGGACTGTACGATCGTGCACATCGGGTCGCCGCAGAACTGGACGAAAGCCGTGAATGGATAAGGCGAGGCGGGGGCAGCACAGTAACGCGTCTTGCCGAATCTCTCGGACAGCAGATTCTGGAATTGGCTATCGATTTGGAGGTGCCCCTTCGGATCGAGTCGAAACTCAAGCCGTCGCCCGTTGACACACCGGCCGCAGAGGACGTTACTCCCGCCCTGATATCTAGTTGCCCACAGTGCATCACGGCGACCGAATCTGTCCCTTGTTGAATCTTCAGGCTCTCCTGCTTCAACGCTGTCGCTTACACGCCAGTCCCCGTCTCTCTTGCGCTGGTCGTTGTTAGGCTTCGGCGGGTTGTGATCCGGTCGGCGACATCTGCGTAGGCGTCGTTCTTGAGACCGGATGAATTCGTTCGCAGTGCGCTTACGACAAAGCCTTCCTGCTGCTGTTCCGGACGGGCACTCCAGACCGGGTACACGATGCCCGAGATACGATGAATCACGTAACATTCCATAGTCAACAGAATCACTCCCGCCATCACGGCGACAAACTGCTGCCACTGGAGCATCAGCCCCAGCGAGACGATCAACGTTGTTGAAGCGGCCGGCGGATGCGGAATCCTTGCCGCTACCATCAGGGCGCTGATAGCGCCCAGGGAAAAGGTTGCCGATGCTACTTGGGCTGTTGACGGCTCAAGCGGGAATGTGGTGCTGAAGAGCCAGTACGAGAACCATCCCAACAGAATACCGCTGCCGTGCGACAGAATCGCGTTGCGCGGGCAACTGGACGGCGCTGTGGGCTGTGAAAAGAACAGAAACGCAGTAGGACCCAAGGACGGGAAAAGCAAGGGCTGTCCGGTACAAATCGTAGCAACGCTGATAATCCCGATAGCGATGGCAATGGTGGTGAAAGCAAAAAGGGACCTTGCCAGTCGATTCGGATAACGCACGAGCAAGTACCAAGGCTGTAAGCGCGCGATGCGGCTGACCCAGTCATTCGTGCCGTTGCGCTGAAGACCAGTACTCGGCATCGAGACAAGACCTCCTCAACAGGAAGACACACACGGCATCCCCGCTTTCGCTAAACGTCTCGGAGTGGGGATACTGAACACAGAAGACATCTCGGCACAGACAGCGTCGGTCCTCCGGCACACTTGGGCATATTGGTCAGGCGAGAATCCCAGCTCTTCACAACACACTTCTTCAGCGTCCGGGAGCAAGGACGAGATCGCGACTGCGACGACGGGCGTCCTGTCCAAATTGACCGACTTCACTTCATCAAGAGTCGCGTGATGAAGTCCAACACAACAAACCAACACATCCGGCAGCGACCAATTGCGAGCCATCCAGGCGCCCGCCTGTGCGTGGTTCCATGAGAATTGCTCGCCTTCGACCTCATGGAGCGGTCTATCGCTGCTTTCTGCCAATTCGACGGTGGGCAAATAGTGCGTTGACCACTGACTCAACAGAATCGGCAAAGCCATGTCCTGCAGTAATGCTCCGGTGAAAGCCTCTGCCTCGTCACCAGGTGCAATCGCGGCAGCAATGCTTTGCGCAAACACGGCACGCTGAACCGAGTGCTGCCAAAACGCGATGCGTTTGAAACCGGCTGCGTCGGTCGGTAACTGCCGGGACACTACGAATGCCGTCACCAACGCCGCAATTCGCTCCATGCCCAACATCGAAATCGCGTGCGATACGCTGGTCACCTTGTGCCGAAGGCCATAGCACGCGGAGTTCACGGTGCTCAGGACTTTTGTGCTCAGTCCGACATCGCTCGCCAGGAGGTCGCCTAGCTCGGATATGTCAACCGATTCATCCCGACACATTCCCAACAAACGCGCCGAAATCTCAGGCAGCGCAGGGATGTCCGACTTGCCGAACAACTTGGCGAAATTGCCAGTGGCAAGTGCGATACGCTCTGACCATCCCCTCAGAATCATCACCAAAACCCATTTGCTTGGGGTCACCAAGAACGGCTGCGGAGCTTGTGGCCTCGAGCCTGCCGGTATTGTTGGTGCGCGCGGTGAAAAAAGTAGACCGCGTCAGTCAACTATACGTCCGTGCAAGAAGACCCGCAAAACGCAAGCGAACGACAATGGTTCACATTCGGCGCAGGTATATCGAAAAGGAAGGAAAGATGGTTGGCACCGGTTGTAGAGGGAGAATGTGTCGGCACCGAACGACGAAACGTCATGCGGCACGAGTCAGTCGGTAGATGTAGGTCAAGATCTCGACGATTGCGTGATAGAATTCGGCAGGGATTTCCTGACCAACGTCCACGAGAAGGTAGGCAGTGTGGTTCTCGCTCAAAGGAGGCGTTCCTTGAGCACGTTCTTTGCACGCAGCCTTGGTTTTCCCAAGAAGTCGAAACGAACGGCAATTGTTCGTTCAATCGCGCACCACCTAACCACGCGGACCGCTTTGTGGTTTGTGTGCTATATTTGCTCGTGTACACGGCCAGCCCACTTCCGAAGTGCCGACGCTCCGCTTCTTTTTCGATCCGTGGTGAACATAACTGATAGAATCTGCAGGACATGCGAGGCCTACCAAACAATGGCGACTGTTGCTCCGCCTGCACCCGCAACGGCCCCTTTTTTGGACCGGTTGGAGGAATTGCCGGAACTCCGCCCGTTTCCCCCAGTCGCCACGCGCCTAATGGGGGCCTGCCGAGCCCCAGATTCGACATCGAAGTCCATCGCCGAAATCATACAGTGTGACGCAGCCTTGGCGCTACGCGTGTTGCGGCTTGCGAATAGTCCGATGTATGGGTTCACGAACGCAATCCGAACGGTCGATCACGCCATTGTCGTTCTGGGCTTCCGATGTGTTCGTGATCTCGCGCTGTCAATGGCTGCGGCCGAAATGTTTGCGCAGGGAAGTACCGCAGCCGAACAGCGCGCTGCCTTGTGGCAACATGCCCTGGGTTGCGCCACCGTGGCGCGATTGTTGGCTGATCGCATGCCCAGCATTCCTCCCAACGAGGCATTTCTGGGCGGCATTTTTCATGATGTCGGCAAGCTGATTTTCTACGACTTGGTGCCGGACGAATACGTCGGCCTCACCGCTGGTATTCCGTCGATGCCGTCGGTGGAACTGGAACGACAGACGTTCGGTCTCACACACGAAGAAATCGGGATGCGTTGCGCCGAGGATTGGCGGCTGCCGCCAACCATGATCGGTGCCATTGGTTATCATCACCACCCCTCGTCGGCTCCCCACGACCAACTCTTCGTCTGGCTCATCCACATGGCCGATCGGCTGGCAAGACGCTGGCAGGTTGGCAGCAACGAGGAATGCGTCGACGGCGATCCCGATGTGCCAGAGGACATCCCCCTGAAGCTGGACGCCGCCGCCATCGAGGCGGTTCTTGCCACGGCTCCGACAGAGTTTCAGGAAACGGCTCGAGCGTGCACGATGTAGCAGGAGGCTTGCCGAAATGAACGGCCTGATGGTCCCACGCGTGCTCAAGATCCTGGCTTGTCTGTCCGTGTTGATTCTGTTTGGCACGGCGGGCTACGTGTGGGTAGAAGGCTGGCCGCTTCTGGACAGCTTCTTTATGACCGTCATCACGATGTCGACCGTCGGTTACGGCGAGCCCCAACAACTGAGCCCCATGGGTCGCGGGTTCACTGCATTGTTGATCTTCCTCTGCGTTACGGGCATGACTTGCTGGACCGCTATCCTAACCAGCTTCGTTGTCGAAAACGACCTGGGCGGACATTTTCTTCGAAGGAGGCACTTGCGAATGATCGGCAGACTAAAGGACCACACGATCGTCTGTGGCGGAGGACTGATGGGGCTGGCAGTGATAGAACGTCTGATCGAGAAACGCATACCGGTTGTGCTGATCGAGAAGAACCAGGAGCGTCTGGAGGATCTGAGGCGTCAATACCCCAAGTTGCTGACGATTCACGGGTCGGCGACGAATGAATTGACCCTGGCGGAGGCAAACATTTTGGAGGCCAAACACGTCGTGGCCGCCATGGATTCGGAGATCGACAATCTCTTGGTCGCCATCACCTGCAAAGACATGGGGCACGAAATCGAGGTATTTGCACGCTGCAATGATGCCACGATCGCCAACCGCATGCGCAAGGCGCAGGTCGACGAAGTGATTTCCCCCAGTCGCATTGGCGGAACGCGAATCGCCGAATTGATCCTCGCCTGAGCAGAATCAACGACGGATCTCATGCGGCACGGCTCAACCGATAGATGTGTGCCAGGATCTCGGCGATGGCATGATAGAACTCCGCGGGAATCTCTTGGCCGACATCCACGGCCAAATACAAAGCCTGGGCGAGCGGTTTGCGTTCCAAGATCGGCACATCGTGACGCTCAGCAATCCGCCGAATTTGCATCGCCAGCAAATCGGCGCCTTTCGCCACCACCTTGGGCGCGCTCATCAAACCGCGCTCGTACTGAAGCGCCACCGCAATGTGAGTCGGGTTCGTAACCACGACGGTGGCGTTCGGCACGTCCTGCATCATCCGCTGCTGTCCGACCTCCCGCTGTAGCTTGCGGATACGAGCACGCATGTGCGGATCACCTTCCTCTTCTCGGCGTTCCTCTTCCAGTTCACGCCGTGTCATCTTCAAGTCCTGCTCGTGCCGCCAGCGCTGAAACAGGTAGTCGAGCAAGCCGACTACGACCAAAGCCGCAGCAATCGCCAACCCGAGCAAGACAGCCAGTCTCCACCCCAGCGCGGTCGCCCGTTCGACGGTCCCATGGCCGGCTGTCGATATGTGATCCACCTGGTGGCGCAGCACCCACAAGACCAACAGCGCAACGGCCGACACTTTGGCGACTGACGAAACTCCGCGCGCCAGCGACCGCGTCGAGAAAAGGCGTTTCCAGCCCTTTCCCCACGACAACCGACCCCAATCCGGCGTCAATGGCTTGGAGGAAACGTGAAAGCCTGCCTGGGCGACGCCAGCCGCGGCCCCGATAACAAACAGCACTGCGAGGAGCGGCCCGACAACACGTAGGCCCTGAACGGCAGCATCCTTGGCAAGAACCGATGTCTGTGGAACTCCCCACTCGGTTCGCGGTGTGTACAGAAGACTGGACCGTACCATGCGAAGCAGAAGTTCGCCAAACGCCTCGCCGCCGATCCATAGCGCAAAGGTCCCTGCCAGCAGCAGCAACCCGGTTGAGAGGTCGGCACTGGTCGCCACCTGGCCCTCTTTGCGTGCCTTCTCGCGGCGGCGCTGTGTTGGGGCCTCGCTTCTGTTCTGCCCAGTGTCTTCCGGCATGGCTAGTTCATCAGCAACATGGTTTGGGCAACGTGCTCGGCTTTGGCAAACAGTCTTTGCATCAGGAAACACACGTCCGGCAGAAACACGAACGCGCCGATCATTCCAACTGCCACCCGAACGGCCAAGCCGATTGAAAACAGGTTTAGCTGCGGCGACGCCTTCATCAGCAAGGCCAATACAACGATCGCCGCAAAAAGACACACGCCGACTGGAGCGGCCAGCAGGATACCCCAGTCGTGGGCAGCGCCGACACCGTCAACCAACGCTGCGGAGGAGAAGGATGGCAAGGCGTTTCCCAATGGCCATCGCTGGAAGGTCACGTGAACGGATGCCAGGATTACGTGGTGCACGTCGAGTGCAAAGAACATCAGTATTCCAATCGCCTCGAATATACGCGAGACGACGCTGCCGGACTCCAGGCTTCCCGGATCGGATATCGCTCCAAGGGTCAAGCCCATTTCTTGACCAATGTATGCGCCGGCAATTCGCGTGGGAATCAGCACTAGCCCAAAGGCAAACCCCAGCGCAGCACCGACAACGGCTTCACGGACGGCGACCAACGCGAGATGGAACCAGCGGCCCTCCGATGCAACCTCCACAAACCTGGCCGCTGCATCCGTTCCAAACACATCGAACCACATTAAGGTCAGCGCTGCGGCCAGTCCGACCTTCACCGTGCGCGGCAGGTTGCGGCCTCCGGTCAGCGGAAGAGTGGCGACAAAAGTCCCCACGCGTACCAGGATCAGAGCGAATGAGAGAATCCAGGCGTCCGCAGGAATGCCATCGGTCAATGCCCTGCCTCCGCTAGGTGCCAGATCATGCGGTGCGTGAAACTCATTAGCACACGGAGCGTCCACGGCAACGACAGAATGAAAGCCACTCCGACCGCAAGAATACGAGGTGCGAAGGTTAGCGTCTGCTCCTGAATACTGGTAACCGCCTGGAAGATACTAATGATCAAACCAACGATAAGGCTAATCAGGACGGTCGGCGCCGCCACCAGGATTGCGGTCATCACCAACTCACGACCAAGGTAGATCACTTGAGTGGTCGTCATGGCTCGGTTCCCCCGTATGTATCGCGCGGACAATTCGGCTCTTCCCGCAGCAGAAGTCGTGAGACTTCCGGCCCAGAACTCTCACGAGTTTGCCTGCGGACGCCGGGTTATCGGAGTTTCTTGGGCGGCCTTTTCACGCCTTTGAACCTCTCGAGAAGTTGGGCGACGAGAGCATCGTCCATCACCTCCAGTATCTTCGCAGCTTCTCGTTCTTCGAAGTTGCCGAGTAGCTGGACGGCCATGTCCAGCTTTCCGTCGTTGGACATTTCACGAAGGCAATCGGCCGCTCGCTCCGGCTCCATGCTCTCAATCCACTGGGACATACGCTTCAGGTTGTCCTTCTCGGTCTCTTCGTACTCTGTTTGGGCGTTCTTGATTTCTTCCAGTTCTCGTTTCGCGTTCTCGCGTTCCTGAGTCAGTTGCTGGCGTTGTAAGGTCACCTCTCCCAACAGCTTCTCCGCAGCCGCCAACTTCCCGTGGATCTCCGTTTGAAGCGCTTCCAACTCCAGTCTTTCGCTTTGGATGTCGTCCAGGATCAGCTTGAGCCGTGAACGCTCTTTTTGGATCGCTTCCTCGCGAGCATTCATGGTCTTCTCACGGTTTCGCATCGTTGTGCCAAGCCGGAGAATCTCTTCCGTGGTGGCGGGTCGCGGACGCACAACAACGGGAAGTTCGCCTGATTCGGGGTGCCCAGCGCTGGCTGGCATGTCGGCCGGCACCCCCGGTTTGCCACCGCTTTCCGCGAGCGTCCGCTGCTGCTCTTGTGCCGGCTTGGCCGAGCGCTGCCAGCACAACGAGGCAGCAGCCGACGCGACAAAAATGACGAGGCCAAATGACGTATACAGTGCAATCTTAGCCATCTGTGTTCACCTCCCTGGAACTTGTTGGGCCGGAACTCCAGCCGCGCATCGCGTCGTCGTCGAGTTGTTGTTGATTTGCATTACGAAGGGACTTGAGATGCTCCTTTTGTTCGGCCGTTCTCAAGGTGATTAGGGCCTCCACCTCGCTGGCAAGCGTCGCACGCGTCTCGCACGCGTCTCGGAATGCTCTCTCCATCTCGCTGATCCGCTGATTGACCGTCGCGATCTGTTGCTGAAGCTTCTGAATCATATCTTGCTGCAAAAGGTACTGGTTCGCCGGCACGGCGTTGCCCAGCCTTCGAGAAACCTCGCTCGTGGCTGTGGACAAATCTTCCTCCAACTCTCGCAATCGAAGCAGGGCCGAATCGAGTTTGTTCTTCTTCGTATGCTGGTCGAACTCGGCAAGCCGCTTGGCCTGCTTTTTCAATCGTAGTAGCGACGCGAATCGGTTCTTGTATCGTTTCATGTTTGTGAAAACTTAATTGTCGATTATGGTCACGGCTGATTGAAAACGTGCCCCGACGTTAACCAGACTCCTCTAGAATGGCCAAGCCGATGCTATCTTGTTCATCGCTCCGCGAGTCTCCGTGAACGGGCAGTACTCGCCAATGTTCTGTTTCAGGAACAATTCGACCGCCGGCAGAAGCTCGATAGCGCGGTCCACCTGGGGCGAAGTGCCCTTTGTGTATGCGCCGACGCGAATCAAATCTGCCACTTCTGCGTAGGTGCTCAGTATGGCGCGGATTGCGAGGGCTGTGTCTTGGTGTTCCTGTGGCGCCACTTCTCGAAAGACGCGACTGACGCTGGCATTCACGTTGATCGCGGGAAAATGGCCTCTTTCCGCCAAGGTGCGCTCCAGCACGATATGGCCGTCAACGATGGCGCGAACGGCGTCGGCGATTGGCTCGTCCATGTCGTCACCATCCACCAGCACCGTGAGAATTCCAGTGATCGATCCGTGCGCGGACGTGCCGAGCTTTTCGAGAGTGTGAGAGAGAAGCCGAAACACGGACGGTGTATAGCCACGAGCACTCGGCGGCTCCCCCATCAACAGGCCGATCTCGCGCTGTGCCATGGCGAGACGCGTTAGGCTGTCCAGCAGCAACAGGACGTTTGCCCCCTCGCGCCGGAAGTAGTCGGCGATGCTGATGGCCGTTTGGGTTGCTCGCACTCGCAGCAGCGGCGGTTGCTCGGCGGTTGACACAACGACCACGGATCGAGACATCCCGTCCGGCCCGAGGCAGTTTTCCAGGAAAGGTCGCACCTCGCGGCCACGCTCGCCAATCAATGCAATGACATTCAAATCGGAAACGGCCCCTTTGGCAATTTCCCCCAGAAGCGTGCTCTTGCCCACGCCGCTGCCCGAGAATAGCCCCACACGTTGGCCTTTTCCAAACGTCAGTACGCCGTCAATAGCTCGTTGCCCTGTTTCGAATGGCTCGCTAATCGGCGGCCGTTCCAACGGTGAAGGGGTGTCGGCCCACACGGATGTCCAACGGCGAGCGCGGTACGGTCCTCCGCCATCGATGGGCGACCCCATGGCGTCAATCGCCCGCCCCAACAACTCCTCGCCGACGGGAACGCGATGCTTCCGCCCCAGCCCGACGACCGTCGTACCCGCCTGCAGACCGTCGGTAGTCTGGAAGGGCATGATCTGCGCAAGCGCGCCGTCGAAGCCAATGACCTCCGCCGCTGTGACACTCCCGTCAGGATTCAGAATCTGGCATAGATCCCCGACGGCCGACGCGAGGTTCGCGGTGACGATACCTCTTGCGCTACGCAGTGTCCCGGCGGTCCGGAAAACGTCGAAGGCTTCTATCTCCTGCTTGAGTTCTTCGACGTTCAATCTGAGCATCGTCGAGAGACTCCATTAAGTGATGACGAATTTCCGAAAGCTGAAGGTCAACTCCCGACAACATGCCAAAATCACCCGATTCGATCCGGCAATCACCTCGCCCGAGTTTCGCGTCAGCAACCAGCCGATACGCGCTGTGGTCCGCCCAGGGAGGCGGTTTGCCTTCGACGCGGCGTTTCAGTAACTGCAGATCGGCAGGGTGCAGCCGGATTTCCGTCGGTTCGGCATTCTCGAAACGGGCCAGCATTTGCCCGACCATCTTGTCCACCGCAAAGGCATCCGCGTCGATGGCGTCGTGAATCAACCGGGAGGCGATCGAAACGGCAAGTTCGACGGCCAGTTGTTGCAGTTCGCCCAGCGTCTGGCGACGACGACTTTCCGCCTCCTTCAATTGTTCTTCGACCGATTCAAAAAACGCCTCGATTGCCGCCCATTGCTCACCCAACTCGTGTTGTAGTTCCGGTGTCGGCGGGTCGTGAGCCTCCGGCGGCGGAACGGGCATTGTCGTAGCGGCGGAAGTCGTCGGCACGCCGGAATCGAGCGGTGCGGGCATGGGTGCAGACACGCCGAGCGGCACGTCAGGGTCCACAATCCTGACGTCGGCGAGTCGGTGTCCGTAGATAATCTTCTTCGTATACATATCCCGCACGGCCCACTACGATTCCATCACGAGTTTGCCTTCCTGATCCAACTTGGCGATCGTCCTTGCCACAACGGAACGGGCCCGTTCGATTTTCTCCTCGGGCACCACGCCCATATACTCCATCTCCTCGGTCAACGTGTCACGCACTCGCTTGGTGACGTTACCCATAACCTTCTCCACAAGCTGCGCGTCGGCACCCTTCAGTGCAGTCACCAAAGTGTCCGAGTCGACTTCGGCAAGCAGGCTCTGCAGCGAACGATCCTCGATTTTGAGCACGTCTTCAAAGACGTAAATGAGATCCATCAGGCGGTCGGCCAACCCCGGATCTTCCTGCTCGATCTGTTGCATCATCTGCAAGCGAGTTTTCTTCGCCATAGCCCGCAGCAAATCAACCATCTTCCGCTCGCCCCCGGTTGCCTCCACTGCCGAGCCGTCTGCCGCAAGCGCCTTTACCACCGTGATCTGTACGATCCGCTGGATGAGCGCCGGCGAAGCACTCGGCCCCTGACTGAAAATTACGAATGCTTGCGAACGAAGTGAGTCCGGCAGCACGCGTAATGTCTCCGCCGCCTTCCCCGTTTCAAGGCTGTCGAGGACAATGGCAATTGTGCGCGGGTTCTCATCCGCCAGAGCCGCAGCGATGCGGAATGGCGAGAGGCGGTTCAAATCTGCAGCAGAGTCTCCTGTAGGTTCGAAAACATCCTCAACGGCGTCTTCATCGTGTGATTCGCCTTCTTCAGTGGTCGACGCGTCGCTGTCTTCTTGTGGTTGCTCGTCTTCCGCCTCTTCCGAAACGACTCGAAGCTGGCCAGTTGTCCCATCAGCGGCCAATCGGAGGAATCGCTCGAAGTCGTCCAGCACAGAACTGATTTCCTCTGGCGAGGGTGGTGTCGTCTCCATCTCCTCGATGCGTTGGCGGACCTCCATCGCCCGCTCGGGAGCGAGTTGGGCAAGTGCCATGTCTCGAACGTCGTCGCCCAGCGCCTGCAGAAGTATCACAACGCGATCTTCTTCGGCCGGAGTCATCATGTGCAGTTCTCTTGCGATCATGTACGTTCCAAGTTTCGTGTCTTTGCACCCAAACGTGCACGGTTGCGCAGGGCAACAACGTCAGGCGGCCGCAGCATCTCGCCTCCCCTCGGCCGGCGGCGCGTCGTTTCCGAGCCCTTGCTCCGAGTCCCGCTCGGCCCGTTCGGATCCTTGTTCCTCGCCTCCCTCTTGTCTGGCCTCATTCAGCCATACCTGGATGATTTTCGAAAGGGCTTCCGGGTTCGCCAAGGCTCTTTCTGAAAGCTCCGCAATTTGACGCGCTCGTTCCACACTGAACCCCTGAGAAGCAGCCGACGGATCGACAACCGGCCGCATCCTGCGGACTATCAGCAGTCCCAATATCAAGGCTACAATGGATGCCAGCCCAAGTGACACGTTTCGCAGGAGCCGATTGATGGAATCCCATCCGAAATAGCCGGGCGCTGCCACCGGACCTGCCAGATCGACTCCGGCCAGTTTGGTGACCAGAACTTCGATTTCGTCTTTGCGGTTCTCATCGAAGCCGACCGCTTGCTTCAAAATGGCTTCGATTTGTTCCTGGGTGACAGCCGGAGCGGAGGCGGTGTCACCCTCGCCGGCCGGCGACAAGTCCACCATCGCCGCTACGGTAAGTCGCTTGACTTGGCCGGGTGCTTCGATGACGGTGTCTTTGGTCTCACCGTTGTCATATTCCGTCTCGATGTTCTCCGTCTTCTCCAAATACGGTTTGCCTTGCCCACCAGCGGCGAGATTGCCCACATTCGACGAGGTTCCAGCAACTCCCGATGCCGAGGATCGCGTATCAGACCGGCTGGTACTCTCGATGGTCTCCTTCACCTTGACCTTCGCATCCGGATCATATGTTATTTCTTCTCGGGTCGACTCGGTGAAATCGATGTCCGCGGTGACACGGACAATGGCACGACCACTGCCAAGCATCTCCGCCAGCATCCCTTCCGCTTTCGTCGCCAAATCAGCCTCGACCTTCCGGCGGTATTCGTATTGTGCTGACATGCCAGGGGTCAAGCCCGAAGGATCAGAGGACACCAGGCGACCTGATGTGTCCACAACCGTGACTTGGTCGGTCTCCAGACCCTCCACGCTGTTTGCCATCAGTGCAACAACCGTGGCTGCCTGCTCCCGCGTGAACGTGGCCCCTTTTCTGAGTTCCAGCACAACGCTTGCCGTCGTTGGCCTTGCATCCCTCACAAACGGCGATGGGTCCGCCTTGCTGATGTGTACGGTCGCGTTCTCAACGCTACTCATGCGCGCGATGCTTCTGGCGAGCGTCGCCTCCTGGTGGCGGACCATTTTGAACTGGTTCAAACTCGGATCGCTGAAAAGTGAGTCGTCGAATTCCTCGACCGCGCCAGACGAGATGCCAACAACGTCTCCCAGGAGCAGCCTCGCCCGGTTCCATTGCGTCTTCGGGACGAGTACGGCGGATCCCGAGAAGTTTAGCTTGTTGGGAATTCGATCAGCATCCAACTTGCTCACGATCTCCGCGGCTTCGGCGGGGGCAAGACCGCTGGCGATCGGAACGTACTGCGGACGTGAGGACCAGATGCCGACACCTACAATCGTGACGGCGCAGACGATGGCCGTGGCTACGATGCCGATTCGCGCCCGACCGGTCGTCTGCCCCCAGAACTGCTTGAACTGGTTGATTAGATTTGTGAGAATTCGCACTCGTTAGTGCCCCGACTGTTCCCTGTTGCGTTTCCGTGTGTCGCTCCTACATTTGCATCCGCATGATTTCCTGATAGGCCTCGATTAGGCGGTTTCGTATTTCAAGGACAAGGCGGAACGAAAGATCGGCCTTGGCAACCGACAACACCAGATCGTGAACGTCGTCCGTCTTGCCCGCGGCGAAGTCGCGCAATACGCTCTCGGACTGCAGTTGCTGTCCGTTCGCCTGATCGACAAGCTTGGAGATGACTTGCGAGAAAGGTAGATTGCTCTTTGTCGTCCCCGCCGCGTTGGGCAGTGTCCGCGCGGCTGGAATGGATGGGCTCGGATGCACGGCGTTCACTGCCATCATGCTGCTCCTCGCAGTAACGACAAAGCCTGCTCGGCCATCTTCTTGAAGGTTCTCAGCGCCTTTAGATTCGCCTCGTAAGCACGGCTCGCCGTCATCAAGTCCACCATCTCGTTCGGCAGCTTGACATTGGGCATGGTCACGAAGCCGTCTTCATCAGCATCGGGGTGGCCAGGACTGTAGACACGAGGGAGTGCGGAGAGATCGGGCTGAATCCCGACCACTCGCACGCCGCCCACTTCACCCACACCCGACGCAGCCCCGCCCAGAGCCGACTGGAGTGCGGCAGCAAAAACGACTTGCTGCCTGCGATAAGGTCCGCCGCCCGGAGTGCGAGTGGTGTGCGCATTGGCAATATTGTTCGCGACGACCTCCATCCGTTGTCGCTCGGCGGCCAACCCAGAGGCGCTGATGTCGGTCACCGACAAGATCCTGCCAAGTTCCATCGAGTTGCCCCCCGGAGACTCAACGACGGCTACTTCCCAGTAATGGCGCTGCGCATCGTTCCGAGCCGACTGGCCAGAACCTGTGCAAAAGTCTGATAGAGAAGCGAATTCCTACTGAGTTCTCCCATTTCTCTATCGATGTCCACGTTGTTGCCGTCCGCGCGTGCGGCAAGCCCCTCCACTTCCCGGATCTCTGGCGTGAGACCTCGCAACGTCTGCTCCGCCTCGGCTTCGAGGATTCGCTTCACAGCGTCCTCGAAGGATACATCACGGCTTCGATATCTCGGCGTGTTGACGTTGGCAATATTCTGACTGATGACACGATGCCGCGCTTGGGAAATACTCAACAGACTGTGGAGCGTGTCGAGTTGCGCGGGTGTGACGTTCATGTCGAGTTTTTCGGTTGTACTTGTGGAGACCTTTAGTAGGGCTGGGCAAAACCAAGACAATGCCAGTGGAAAATCTGCAACGGGCAGGGGAGTGCGAATTTTTCGCCATCCCACTGGGGGAAAGACACACAAGGGCGGTCCATTGTCGCAGCATTGCATCAGACTATTCGCCAATTCCTCAGTGGGACTGCGATTTTTCCTCATCCCGGAAAATGCGTTGGCCGTGACGGAAAGTAGATTTGTCGTGTATTGACTTGGCGGTCGTTCGGACGGACATTAGCAAGCGGCATCCATCCCCCTGATGTGTGTGTTATATATTAGCGTTGCACATCCCTTCTTCTTGGCGCATGTTTGAGTAGGTAGTCGTTACTTTCCCCATTCCAGGACGGCATATGGTCTGTGCGTACGGAATGGTGACTCTTGCTTCTGTCCTCTTTTTCGAGACGACACGCGGGCTGTCTGCAGCCGGGAGGCAAGCCATGCCTCAGGTGAACCATCGGGCATTGGTGGCAGAGGACAACGAACTCGTGCTCGCGGGGCTCGTGCGAGCACTTGCCGAAGCGGGGCTGTCGTGTGATTCTGCTGCCGATGGAGACGAAGCGCAAAGAATGCTTGCCAAGAGTCGCTACGACTTGTTGGTGACCGATTTGCGAATGCCGAAGTGCCATGGCCATTGTCTTGTTCTTAACGTCCTTTCCCAGAAGGACCCGCCCGCCGTAATTGTTGTGTCGGGGTATTTGGACCCGCCCGTCGCACGCGATCTAACGGTTCGCGGCGTCAAAGAGTTGTTTGAGAAACCAGTTGATTTCTTCCAAGTTGCCAGGACAGCGCAGCGGCTTCTTGGCCTGCCGCCCACGCCGAAACCGTTGTCATCTGCTCGGACAACATGCAGGGAACGCCCCAGGTCAGCCTCCGAAGAACCCTCAAACCGTACCACCTCCTCAAGGTTGGCCCGAATCGAGAATAGCCTCCGTTCGGTATCAAACAGACTTCCGTCCAACCTGCTTTCGCAGCTTCGCGGAACTCCAACGTGCGATCTTCCGTCGCCCCCCGACCGTATTGGCGAGTTCCTCTCACGTTTTACCGTGCCCTCGCCCTTTGCCTTCAGCAATCGCCGTTCTGAACCACGGCTTGAACTCACCTTCGGTGTGGTGGCGATTGCGCTGAACGAGAAACTCGAACGCGTCGACGGGCCTCTCATCATGTACACACGGGACATCTCAGCCAGCGCCGTTGGGCTGATCGCGACAAGGCCGGTCGAAACGGAACACATGGCCATCGGATGGACCTCGCACGATGCGGACAGCCTCTGGACGATTGTCAGGGTGATTCGTTCCCGCAGCTATCGAACTCTTCACGACGTCACTGGTGTTTTCGTGAAGGATCTTGTGACGAACCAACTCGGCTACGTTGCGTCGACCGCAGTGAACAACTCGCGAGACAGACGAGAAACGCCAATAGGTTCGCTTGACTCGGCTAACCCGTGACGTACGCTTGTATGGCCCGCGCCCTGTAAGTCGATTGTACCCGTCGGACGAGACCGATTCGGATTCGGCGAAGAGGGAATCATCTGCCCAGCGCGGAGGAATCCGAATTGACGTCGCATCAACCGAGACCACACCGCATCGCCTTTGTCATCACAGTGGTGTTGACCGCCTGTGCCGTCGCCCAAATGCGTTGTGTGGCGTTTTCGGCGGACCACGACCGACCAGCCCGCGTTGGCGCCGAGCGAAACATTGGGGAGCACGCGTCCCCACATAGGTCTCGCTGGAATGGCGGACACGGCGCACATCCCCGTGGTGACGTGAGGGTTCACGTCGGTCCCGTCCTCCCCTATGGGTTCGGGCCGTACAACTTCCCGCAATACGGGGACTACCGTTCGCGTGCCGGTTACCATGTCGTTGACAAGGTAACCACCAGCCCGTCAAGAATGCCGGCTTCGACGATGCCCGATGCCACAACGTATCTTTCTTGGGCGCTGCAGGGATTTCGTAATGGTAATTACCGCGAAGCGATGAAACTGCTGAGGCATGCGCTCATTGAGGACCAGCGAGACGGCACCCTTTACCTCCTTCTTTCGCAGACTCAACTCGCAGTAGGGGAGTACAAAGCCGCAGCCGAGTCTCTCAGGCGTGGTCTAGCACTGCTGAATCGCGCGGACTGGGGCCATGCCGTTGAGAACCGCCGTCCATTGTACGCGAACGGTGACCATGACACTCATCTAAGGATGCTCGCGGACTTCATCGACCAGAATCCCAATGCCACATATGCCCGGTTTCTCCGCGGTTACCACACCGTCTTCTTGGGGCAAGTGGAAGCAGCCAGAGAAGACCTAAGAAAGGCCGCCGAGTCCACTCGGTACGTCAATCCCGCCCTTGGTCTACTTGGGATGATGGAGGACGGTATCACCGGCAGGCTTCGACTGGAAGAATTGCCGACCCCAACGGACCCAGCAACCAAGCGGTCTCGTTGATGTATTCCTCCTCTCTGTCCTTCAATTGCCCACCAGCTACGGCGATACAGGAATAGGCGAAGAAACGGAGCGTCCGAATCGGCGGATTCCATCGTGTCAACGGCCACGAGAAGAAGACGACCGAAGGAGTATCCATTGGCGGACAAGCCGCAAGTCGACACCTCTTTGCGTCTGCACTTCGAGGAAGGGCCGATTCTGCTCGCCTCCGTGCCGACGTTTCCTCTCCGTGATGGTACCTGTCGGGTTAGATAAACCGTTTCCAAGCTGGTCAAGGAAACAGAAGGGACTTCGTCCTTTCACACGCGAGTTATGTTGCACCTGTGAGGAAAGGCTTATCGGACCGGACGTAGAGACCCAGCGAATCTGGATCCGGCCGAGACGGACACGCCTACAGGACGTCCGAGTGGGCTAGGCTAAATCCTTACGCGTTCCACCTCCTCCAACTTCATTTCCTCATCAACGCGGATGTACATATTGGTCGTGCGCGTGGAGGCATGTGCTGCCATTTTCCTTGCGTTCTCCACCGATCCGCCATTTCGAACGTATTCGGTGATCGCGGTGGCCCGGAACGTGTGGCAGCAGCTCTCCGCGGTGACGCCAGCATCGCGTGCCCGACGTTTGATCATGCCCTGGAAATCGGCACGCAAAAGGGACCCACCTCGGGGTAAGAATCGGCGTGGAAA
>CAZURK010000167.1:0-32864 GCA_964623055.1 uncultured Pirellulaceae bacterium | reverse complement strand
TGAGGCCCTGGAAGACTCCGAGTACAGCGACTCGTTCAAAGGCAATTACCTATATGAAAAGCTAAAGGAGAGTATAGGCGAGGCCGGCATTCATGATATGGGGGCTCTCGTAGGTGCGCAGCGGTTGGTTTCCAAGATTAACCTGCTTAATCGGCACATTGTCCGTACGCGACGGAGGGACATGGACGAGAAGCGGCCAGAACGAGAGCCTCACATCCTTCGACTGCAAATGACACCGGAGGAAGAGGAGATATATCGGGCGGTTTACGACATTGCAATGCGCCACTATGCCGAGTTTCGCCTGCCGGTGATCAACATCGAGCGGATCCTTGCAAGCTGCATACCGGCTTTCACACGTCACTACCTGGACGTATACCGCGGCGAAGCGGAGGAAATGGATTTTGAGGACGATGATGACCCCGAGGACGAGGAGGAAGATGAGGACGACCCCGGCGAGGAACCGAGGCAGTCCTTGTATCAGTTACCGGAACTGCGGACGCTCCTGGAAACCCAAGGTGCCGAGCTTCTGAAGAAGGAGATTGATACCAAGCTGGAGGCATTGCTTGAGATCCTGAAGAACCTCGACCGGGATGATCCCGGGTGCAAGCTCATCATCTTCACCTACTTCCGCAAGACTATCGCGTATCTGTGCCAGCGGTTACGTACCGCGGGCTATGACAACGTCTGTATCCACGGCGGTGTGCCAACCAGCCCGGATGATCCGGAACGGGATGAGCGAGAGATTCGTCGACAGCAGTTTGCAGACCCGAAGGGTGTGCGGATTCTGCTGTCCTCGGAGGTGGGCAGCGAGGGGCTGGACTTCCAGTTTGCTCACGTGATTATCAATTACGACCTTCCGTGGAATCCAATGCGGGTGGAGCAGCGCATCGGCCGCATCGACCGGATCGGCCAGCAGAAGGATAGGCTGCTGATCTATTCACTGGTATTTGCCAAAACGATTGACGAAACCATTTACGATAAGCTCCTGACAAAGATCGGCATTTTCCGGGATACGCTGGGCGATATCGAGAGCATCCTTGGGACAGAGGTGCAGGAAATACAGAACGCGGTCTTCAACACGGAGCTTACCGAAGAGCAAAAGCGGCAACGAATCGAGCAACGGGGAGAGATTATCGAGCGAAGGATCCTGGAGATTGATGAGCTCGAGCACGACCGTGCCAAAATCATCGGTACGGACCAGTACATCCTGGAGGAGATTGACCGTATCCGCTCGTCGAAGCGATATGTCGGCCCTGATGAAATCAGAGACTTCATACACAGCGTGTTCGAAGGTCCTGAGATTGGATTCAATACACAGCAAGGGGATGACAACGTCTTTTTCTCGCGCGTTCCGGACTCCGCACGGCAGTACTTTCACTCCCGAATGGACCGGAGCGTTGAAGCCAATCAGTTCCGCCAGGCTTTGTCGCAGCAGGAATTACGTTGGACGTTCGATTTCGAGACCGCTACGGCGAATCCCCGGCTTATACTCCTTAACCAGAGACACCCAGCCTTGCGGGCAATCTGCAGCGGGTTGGAGGAGAAGGTAGGGACCCTTACCCGGACGTTTCAGGTCGCTGTGGACCAAGCAGACATGCAACTTTCCCCGGGCGTATACGTTCTGGGGCTATACGGAGTTGAGTATGAGGGGCACTACAAACGGAAACATTTGGAGGCGTTTGCCTGGTGTCCGGAGTCGGGCACCTCAGTAGCGGCAAGCGCAGTCGGAACTCTTCTGAGTGCGGTTATCAGCAACAGTCGCGACCTGGAGCACGCCCTCCAGGTTCCAAGGAATGACCAGGAACGAGCGGTTGATTGTATTGAGGCGGAACGGCACGAGCGGCTGGAGGCAAGGCGTCAGGAACTGCAAGGCGAAGAGGGCGTGCTGCTCAAACAGCGTCGCGAACAGATCAACTATCGTGCTGAGCGCGAGAAAGCCAGAAGAGAGGATGCGATAGAAACTCTCAGGAGACGCGAGCAGACAGCAAACATCAGGAACCTCATCAAGGCCAATGAGGCACAAATAGAGAAGTTCGAAAGCGCTCGGCGGCAAAGGCTCGCGGAACTTCCGGATGAGCCTGTGGTCAACGTGTCCTGGGACCTGAAGAGTCTTGGGCTTATCAAGGTGAAGTGATGCGTATCTGGCGCAGAGTTTTGGGCTTTCTTGGGTTGGGTCAGACTCCAGACCGGGATGAAGCTGCAGTCCAAGAAATCCAGAAGAGGCACCCGGCCAAGCCAATTCCGACGAAGACCGAGGTTAAGCTTACAGTAGGCCTTGATTTTGGCACAAGCACCCTCAAGTGCATCGTTTTCGCGCAAATCGGAGACCGCCGGCGAGAAGAGCGTTTTGTCGTGCCAATCGATGGCCTGGGCCTCTTTCCTGCCGTCTGCTGGGAGCAAGATGGCATACTTTTCACGCGCAAGAGACCGGCAAAGGTTCATCGAGAGTTTCGTTCCCCCAAGGCGTGTCTACGGTGCGAGATCCTTGAGGAGGAGTATCCGGACTCGACCTATCGAGACTCCGGTTACTCACCGTCCGCAATATGCTGGGCCCTCCTCTCATACGGCATTGGCAGCATCCGAGCCCAGATTCGGCAGCGTTTCCCTGCCGAGACCTACGAATTCGATTGGCGCAAGGATGTGTTCTGGGATATGGGGGCCCCGCTGGATGGCATGAAACACGAGCACCTGCGGAAGGACTTCGCCGCCTTGCTCTGGCTGTCAGTGAATCACGGTCTCGAATGGCCCTCGGAGAGCACGCCATGTGCCGGGCTCTCAGGGCAATACGAAGCCATGAGGCACAACTGCCCGCCTCCCGTCAAGGACTCCGGTGGCTTCGTTCATGCCGATAACTGCTTTGTCTTTCCCGAGGCCCACGTGGCGGTCAATGCCTTCCTTCATCGGGGAGGCAATCTTGAGCCGGGACTCTATTTCACCTGTGATGTCGGTGCCGGCACGACGGATATCGCATTTTTCAGATTCGCGCCAAGCGCCGAGCGCCCCGTCGTTTTCTATGACACATCGAGCACGTTCGCCGGGGGAGATGCCATTGCCAGGGAGCTGTCACGAATCTACGACTTGGATTCAGAGACAGCCAACCAGAGTATCATTCGAGGTTTGACCGATGAGCAGGTAGCCGCGCTTTCGGGCTCCCTTGAGACACTCCGGGAGAAGATAACCCAAGGACGGCGGACGGCATTTGGGCGCGCTTACGTTAAGGAACGTAGGATGGAAACCTGGAAAAGAGAAATGCGCGGAGCTGCCGTGTTGGGCGGTGCGAGTCAACTACCGGGGATACGAAGGCATTGTACGGATCCCCTAAGAACTGCCGTAGAATGTGAGTTTATCATGGTCGCTGATATCCCGCTGCGCAAGGCTCTGCCGCCAGATGCTACGGAACTCCACCGCATAGCGTTTGGGCTCTCGATACCGCCTACTCAGTTCTATGAGCACTGGCGGCCGGACCAAGTCGATGACTTTCAGCCTCCTGAACCAGAACTATATGATCCTTTCCCGGAGGGGAATCCGTACGATGAGTGAAGGTGGCGGAGAAAGAGGACCGATTCCCTCGGCTACTGCAGCGGTAAGGTCGTCCAACCTACCGAGTAGATGACAACCTCTGCATTCAAGCGTCGCTGCGCAGCGCGCATCGGTGTTCACGCCCGATGCAGGAAACGGCAATTCGCTATGTGCGTTGGGTGGGGCACACCGAGGTCAGTTGTTCCGGAACGCAAAGTTGCCGAGGAGGGCGTGTGGTGAGCGCGCAGGCGGGTCTTGTTCGTGACTGAGGACGTTTAGCACCTATTCTTCGGGAGCGAAATGGGCGGGCAGACAGCAGCGACCCTGTACACGTTGGTGCAGAGCTGCCAAGGTAACGGTTACGAAGGTAGCACGATCGCCGCTTTCCCTGCGTGCGAGCCCAGGAAGTCCTTTGGGAAGCGGGATTCTGGGCGTTTTCTGGTTCGTAGACATGATAGCTCCGCATTAGTTGCAGATGCTATCATAACACACTAAGCTGCGGCGGTTTGCGTCACGGCACACAGGGCGAAAGAATCGGTGGACCACGGCAGTGTTCGTAGCCAAGATTCGTACCAGCAGATGAGACCGTGCCTCTTGGAAGTGAGACAGGAGGACTTGAGATGTTGCGGCTTGGACTATCGTTCACGGTTGTGTGTCTTTCTTCGATCTCGAGTGCAGCGGAGCCGCAAGGTCTGTTGGCCGAGTGGATGTTGGACGAGGGAGCGGGGGACGTTGCCCACGATTCCAGCGGCAACGGGCGCGACGCAAAGGTATACGGGGCAAGCTGGGTGAGGCAAGGCGACGGCTTTGCCCTCAGCCTGGATGGACCGGACGCGTACGTGGAATGCGGCGAGAACCAGGCCCTTGGCGTGACCGGTCCGGTCACGGTGGAGGCTTGGATTAAACCGATGGGCGAACCGCGCTCCGATGCACACCTGTTGGGTGTGGGCATGAGCGGCTACGCGATGACCCATTACCGTGACAGGCTCTGCTGGTACGTGGGCCACGGAAAACCGCCAAACTGGCTCGGTGTGAAACTTACGTCGGGCCAGTGGAGTCACGTGGCCGCTACGTTCGGAGATCAGCGGATGAGCGTATGGGTGAACGGACAGGAGGTGGCAAGCCGCAAAACCGAGGTCAAGACTTACCCGCTCGACGGCTCTTTCCACATGAGTTCAAAGGCCCGACCCGGCATTGCCAAGTTCAGGGGCGTGCTGGACAACGTGCGCGTGTACAATCGCGTCCTCGCGCGGGAGGAGATATTGGCGCGCCTCAAGACCGAAGGCGCCGCACACGGGATCGAGGTCTATGCGACAGAAGATGCGGCCCTGGAGGCGGCCACGCGCTTCTTCAAGACGCACCCGAACGAGATCGATCTCACGGAGCAGGGCGACAGCATCCTCTTTGCCAACCGGCGCATCGGCCTCGCGTTCCAGCGGGCCGGCGGCAGCATTCAACTCACCCGCCTCTACGGCATCGCCGAGGAGCAAGACTACCTGAGCGGCGGCGTGGTCGTCGGCTTTCGCGATATCTTCAACGTCGTCATGACGCTCGATCCCAAATGGTCTAGAAGGGACGAACGGGGAGGGACCGAGGGATCGACAATGGGCGTCATCGACGAGATGGCGGGGGAGTCGTTCCCCGTCGGCTCGCAGCGCTGCCGCTCCGTTTCATGGCGGAAGAAGGGGACCGCCACGGAGTCCGTGCTGGAATTCGAGTGGAAGGGGATCGACGTTCGCGAGGACAAGGGCGTCGTCGACGTGTCGGTCACGGTGACCCTGCGCGGAGGGGATCCGCTCTCGTACTGGCGCATCAACGTGCGGAACCGCGGCTCGAGATACGGGATCGAACGCGTGAATTTTCCGAATCTGAATCTGCGGCCCATCGGCGAGGCCGACGAGACCATGTTTCTCTATCCCCAGAATCGCGGCTGCCTTGTGCGGAATCCTCTCGAGAATGCCACGCGCTTCCACCGCTACTACCCACACAATCTCAACATGCAGTTCCAGGCCCTCTACAATCGGCAGAGCGGCAAGGGCATCTATCTGGGCACGCGCGACCCGATGCCGAGCTTGATGAGCCTCCAGATCGCGAGCACCCGTTCAGAGATCGCGTGGCGGCTCAGCCACTTCCCCCCGAACATCACCTTCGCGGAAGAAGACTTCACGCTGCCGTACGACTGCGTTGCGGGGCCTTTCCAAGGGGACTGGTTCGACGCCCGCCAGATCTACCGCGAGTGGGCCGTCGAGCAGTCCTGGTGCCGTAAGGGACCGCTCACCACTCGCCGTGATATCCCCGAGTGGTACAAGGAAGCGCCGCTGTATTTCTATAGCTTCCAGACCAGTGTTGCCGTCAGTCGAGATTCGGCCGAGGGCGCTCGCTCGCCGTCGTTGGACGCGAGCATACCGCTGGCCGCCGACCACTTGCGGGAATTCCTGAAATGGACTGGCATGCGGCTACCGATCAACTGGTACGGATGGAAGAACTATACCCCCGGCTTGACCACTTACGACGTGCCGTTCAACCGCTACCGAGTTCGCAACCAGGGGAGGTGGGCTGGTTTGCCGTGCGAGAATGCCCACGACGGCAACTATCCCAAGATAGGCGCCTGGCCCAACTTCTCGGCCGAGTGCAAGCGGTTGCGGCAAGACGGAGGCATGGTGTGCCCGTATGTCGCCCTTGAGATCTTCGACCAGGGCCCCACCGAGAACTCGCCTTACGCGGCGGAGGCCAGACCCCACATCGCCCGCGACCTCTTCGGCAACATGCGAACGTGGGGCGTCGAGACCTCCTGGAACCCCTGCGGCTGGACCCAGTGGTGGCGGAACAGAATGCGGGAGACCTGCGTCTTGTTGATGGAACGCGAAAACGTGGGCGGCTTCTACCTGGACGTGATGCAGGGTTCCTGCCTGCCCTGTTACTGGACGCCCCACGGCCACAGTGCCGCGGGCGGCAACTCGATGACCGAAGCCATGCACGGATTGACCGAGTATGTTTTCGATGCCGTCAAGGCCAAGGACCCCGAGGCCATCATCACCGGCGAGAACAGCGCCGAGAACATGATCGACGTGATCGACGGCATTCTTATCCGCACACTGGCTCCAGAGAACACGGCCCCGATCTTGGCGGCGGTTTATCAGGACTACATCAAGCGGTACGGGCTGGAGATTACCGTCGGCAAAGGCGACGCCTTCTTCATCGAGTGCGGGTCGCTTTTCGTCGAGGGCATGCAGATCGGACGCCTTCGCCTGAGACCGAGAGACAACACACTCTCATTCCAGAAGCCGGAGCACAAGGAGATGATCGACTTCCTGGGTCGTGTGGTCGGCTACTACAAGCAGGGAACGGCGAAAAAGTTCCTGGTGTACGGTCGGCTCATGCGGCCTCTGGAATTCCGCGAGCCGTCACCCATGCCAATGCTGTCATACACGAGCCCGTATTGCAGTGGGGAAGGTCAGTTCCCGGCCCTGATGAGCGGCGCATTCCGGTCTGAGGATGGTGAACTGGGTATCTTCGTGGTCAACGCCAGCCGGCAGGACTTGGACTTCCGGGCTGATGTGGACTTGACTCGTCATGGGATCCCGAAGGGTGCAATCGTGGATGTGGATACCTTTGCCCCGGATGGGACCTCTCGACAAGTGCTTAGCACGGCGAAGGGCATTGTGCCGCTCAAAGGCTCACTGCGTGGTCACTACATGACCATGTTCCAGGTCAAACCCGCTGCGGAGGGCATCTAGCAGCCCAAAAACCTAACAGTCCAACAGCCTAGCCCCTGGAGCACTCCCATGACCCGCCTGAAAGACAAAATCACGCTCATCACCGGCGCGGGTCGTGGGATCGGATTGGCCGGCGCAGCGGCTTTCGTCCGAGAGGGAGCGAAGGTCGTCATCGCTGAAATCAACGAAGACCTCGGACAGCGTGCGGAAGCTACCCTTCGTGAACACGGAGGCGAAGTGACCTTTGTTCAAACCGATTGTTCTGATCGGGTCGACGTGAAACGGCTGATGGCCAGAACTCAGGAGCTCTACACCGGCCTTCACGTGCTGTACAACAACGCCTCGATCTTCTTGGACAAGGACGATGGGCGGGTGACCGAGTTGGCTGAAGAAACGTGGGAACGTGTGCTTCGCGTCAATCTCGACAGTGTATTCCTGTGCTCGAAGTACGCTATTCCCTTGATCATTGACAGCGGCGGCGGATCGGTGATCAACACCGGATCCAGTGCCAGCGTGATGGGCATCCCGGGCTGCGACGCCTACACGGCCACCAAGGGTGCCACCGTGTCGATGACCCGGTCCATGGCGGTTGAGTACGGCCCCCAAGGTGTTCGCGTCAACTGCATCTGTCCGGCCGGCGTGGAAACCGAGATGGTCAAGGCCAGCAGCGTGAACAATCCCGACTTCGACGCCGATTTCTTCTTCGCCCGCGCTCCCTTGCGCCGGTTTGGGACGCCAGAAGAAATCGCCAACCTGGCGGTCTTCCTGGCCTCCGACGAATCATCTTATGTCAACGGCGCGATCGTCCGGGCGGACGGTGGAATTACGATTGCACCAATCTCTTGAGAAAAGGAGTTGAGCGAAAAGGGGACAGGTCCAATTTGCCGGGACGGCCCGAAGGGTGCTTCGCACAAATTGGACCTGTCCTCTTTTCGCTCAAGTGGGAATTCAACCCATGACTCTGGAAACCATCGACTGGATCATCATTGCGATCTACCTCGTCGGATGCATCGCGGCCGGTGTGTGGATGAAGCGGTACGTTCGTGGTGTGACCGACTTTGCCGTGGCCGGACGAGAGATGGATCTGAACTTGGGCATCGCCTCGCTGGCTGCGACCGAGTTGGGGATCGTCACGGTGATGTACACCGCCCAAATGGGATTCACCAAAGGTATGGCCGGCGCAATTCCGGGGGTACTCTTCTGCCTGGCGATGCTGGTCGTGGGAATTACCGGCTTCGTGATCATGCCGCTGCGCAACGCTGGGGTCATTACCATTCCCGAGCTTTTCGAGAAACGCTTTGGAAATGGCGTGCGCTGGTTGGCGGGATTGGTAGTCGTGGTCGGCGGCGTGCTGAACATGGGCATCTTCCTGCGGCTCGGAGGCGAGTTCCTGGTGCACGTTACAGGTCTTGATTCCCGGTATCTTGAGGCGACCATGACGGTCCTGCTGGTAATCGTCCTTATCTATACTGTCTTGGGCGGCATGCTCTCCGTACTGGTGACCGACTACATCCAGTTCTTGGTCATGGGGCTGGGAATCGTCGTCACATCGGTGATAGTGATCTGGAACGTCGGCTGGCTGGATCTGATCTCCGGGCTGTGGCAGGCGCACCAGTCGGGCGCGACTCTGGTCGAGGTAAGCACTACGGGAGGAACACCCGACAAGAACCTCACCATGGCCGACCCCTTCAATCCGTTCGCCAGCATCGGCTGGGACTGGATCGCTTGGCAGTCACTGGTGATGATCGCGGGAGTGACAACCTGGCAGCCGATGATCGCACGGGTGCTGAGCGCAAAGAACTCGCAGGTTGCCAGGAAGGTCTATCGGCGGAGCTGTTTCTTTTTCGTCGGTCGATTCGCGCTTCCCGGCCTGTGGGGTGCCGCGGCATTCTTGTACTTCTACTCCATTGGCGGACTGCCGGAAGGAGTCACCAGTCTGACGGCCATGCCGACCTATCTGAAGACGATTGTGCCGACTGGCATCATCGGCCTCTTGATCGCGGCAATGCTCGCCGCCGAGATGTCCACCGACAGTGGCTATCTCTTGACCTGGGCGACGGTGATCTACAACGACTTGGTTACCCCCTGCCTGCGGCGACCGCTTTCGGCCACGGCCAACTTGCTGACCGTCCGCTCGCTCGTGGTCGCGATTGGCGTGTTCCTGATGCTCTACGGACTCTGGTACGAAGTCCCCGGCACGGCGTGGGACTATCTCACGCTCACCGGCACCATTTTCGAAGCCGGCGTGTTCACCCTGCTAGTGGCTGCACTCTACTGGCGCCACGCCAATCGCTGGGGAGCTTTCGCGGCCCTCGTTTTGGGCGCCGTGGCTCCACTTACGTCCGTTTTCGTCAATGCCGACGGAGTGGAGAGGATTTCCCCTGCGATCGCCGGCCTTTTGGGATTCGGAATGGCGTTTGCCGGCATGATCGTCGGCACGTTCGTGGGCCGGGCGATGGGACATGATCGACACGTTGGGGCTCCCTCCGCCGACTCGATCGAGGAGAATAAACAATGAAAGACCTATTCATCTGGTTCTGGTCCGCGATGATTTTCCTGTCGATTGCCTGGTATGTGTCCCTGATTGTCTATGTCGGAATCAAGGGCGGGTACGAGATCCTGCAGATGACGCGAACGTTGTCCGAGCGGGAGGAAGGAGACAACGGTGCCGAACAGTAAACGGCTAGTCTGGATCAATGGCGACTTGGTCCCTGAAAGCGAGGCCAAGATCTCCGTCTTCGACGTCGGTCGCCTCTACGGGGCCACCTTCTACGAGTCGATTCGAACCTTCCGACACAAGTTGTTCAAACTGGATCAGCACCTCGCCCGGTTGAATGCCTCACTGGCTTACGCGGGGCTGTCAAACCTTGTTGGCCGCCAGCAGATCGTGGAGGCGATTCAAGACGTGCTCGACGCTAACATTCACCTCACGGCCGACGGGGACGACATCTGGATCTGCGTGGAAGTCACGCCGGGAAACAGCTTCCCCATGCCGCTCAAGAGAGGAGCTTCGCAAACGCCGACCGTAATCGCCTATTCCAGTGAATTGCCTCATCACGAGTATGTCCGCAACTATGCCGAGGGCAAACACGTCGTCACTTCACATTTCCGGAACATCCCGCCCCAGTGCTTCGAGCAACGATGCAAGAATCGCTCGCGGCTTCCGCATTTCATGTCCAAACTGTACGCGAACCAATTGGATCCGGATGCATTTGCGCTGCTCTTGGATACGGATGGCTTCATTACGGAGGGATCGGGAGCGAACATCTTCTTCGTACTGGGCGGCGTGTTGCACACCCCGACCACTCGGAACATCCTTGACGGCATCAGCCGGCAAACGGTGATGGAATTGGCCGCAGATCTCGGCATGAACGTCGTCGAGCAAGATCTGACACTATACGAAGCCTACAACGCCGAAGAGGCGTTCTGGACAACGACGTCCTACTGCATCTTGCCGATTTCGGCCATCGACGGGCGCAAGATAGGCAGCAGCTATCCGGGGCCGTGCGCCGGAAAGCTGCTGGACGCGTGGAGTGACATGGTGGGTGTGGACATCGTCGGCCAAGCCCGAAAGTTCGCCCACGAGGACGGTTGAGATGATTTGCCTGACCGGTGACATCCATCATTCAACACTGGGCACGAACGACCAGAGATATGTTGAATATCCCCAAGACTCGGAGATCAAGATTGCGGCGCGTTTCGCGCGGCTGGTCCAAAAATGCGGACTGAAAGCCACCTTCTACGTGACCGGCAAAACGCTGGCCGAGGAGTGGGAAGACTTCCGGCCCATTGCCGAGGCTGATGAAGTGGAAATCGGCGGGCACACCTACGACGGCCTGCCTGCGAACCGGCTGACAAAGCTCTTGTACCGGATGCGCGGCACGTGCCCCCCGTCGCATGGCTACCGGCACGGCTCGCGGCGGAAACAGAAACGCGACATCATGCGAACGGCAAACATCATCAAGGAAAGGGCGGGGCGTGAGGTGGTTTCCTGGCGGAGCCATGGGCTGGTCCGCGATCGCAACACGTATTCCCTCTTGGCCGAATGCGGCATCCGGCTGATTTCTGATGAGATATCTGATACGAAGCTCTGGCCGGATGAGACGCCGGAGGGATTGCTCTCCCATCCCATGAATGTGCTTCCCGATCATGATCACTTGCTGCACGCGCACCGGGACCGCGAATTCGTGGAGAAGGCAAAACAACGCGGCTACGGAGAAGACGGTTTCGGGTGCGAGTCGTACGGAATCGACGAGTGGGGCGAAATCGTCAAGCAACAGGTCGCCCGGATCGAACAGTCCGGCGGGGTGGCCACCGTCTTGATGCATCCGGTTTGCCAGTTTCTGGCCGACGGGTTCCAAACGGCGGAAACGTTGCTGCAGTTCTTCTCCCAACACGAAGCCGTTTGGGCGCGTGACCTTTTGGAGAAATGAGTGGTAGCCGGATTCGCAAGAATTCGGGGCGATGGAGTTGGCGGCCCAATTGCCCGAATTCTTGCGAATCCGGCTACAATACTGTCTCTCTGTTAGACGGCGCGACAATTACTTGAAGAAAACGAAACCGGCATGAACGTTCTCTTCATTATCGCCGACGCATTACAGGCTGACCGACTGCATTGTTGCGGTAATTCGCACGAGACGAGCCCCGTGATCGACCGCCTGGCTGGCGACGGCGTGCTGTTTACCAACCTCATCGCCAATGCCAATCACACCATCCCGGCACTCATATCGGCATTCACCGGACAGTACGTGGTAACGCACGGGATCCGCGACCAGGACACATTCCAAAGCTGGAGCGACGTGTGGAAGGGCCGCCGGACTCCATTTCATGTTCTGCGCGAGCAAGGATACGCCGTTGCGGGCGATGACCCGCAGGTCTATGCGCCGCTCGGCTTCGATACCGGGAGCAGGGACGTTCGAGCTAACCTTCGCCAACTCGCCGACCGCCAGTTCTTCCTCTGGCACCGAACGGAAGAGACCCACTTGCCGTACGATCCCAGGCCGCCGTACGACACGGCCTACTTGCCGGATGACTTCGTAATGACCGACTCGCTGCGCGAACGTCTGGAGGTTCTCAAGACATCTATTGTGGTCCACAAGCCGGGGCTGACGGCCCGGTTGGAGTTGGGCGGCGCGGATGCCATCGAGGTGGAAGGTTACCAACGGACCTTGGGCATCGCCGAATTCGACGCGACAGACCGGCCTGTGATTCTGGGCCTCTACGACGGGTGCGTGAAGATGCTCGACGAAGAAATCGAGCGCTACCTGAGCCTGTTGGAGCAACTGGACCTTCTGGAGAATACCATCGTCGTTCTAACTTCCGACCACGGCGAGCAACTGTTGGAGCGGGGCGCCGTGGGGCACTCTTCCTGCTCGCTGGAAGGGAACCTTTACGACGAGAACATCCGCGTGCCGCTGATTCTCCGCTGCCCGGCGGTGCTGCCCCAAGGCAAGGTCATCGACCGCCAGGTATCCCAAGTCGACATCATGCCGACGCTGTTCGAGATCCTCGACCTCGAAATGCCGACACCTGTGGATGGCCGGTCTCTGCTCCCTCTGATCAGCGGGCAGAAGACCGGAGAAAAGGGGACAGGTCCAATTTGCCGGAACGGCCCGGAGGGTGCTTTGCACAAATTGGACCTGTCCCCTTTTCTCCCTGAGGAAGCCTACGCCGAGACGTCTCCATGCGGATGGCAGGCTCTGGACGACGACCAGCGGATGATCTGGTGCATTCGCCAGCCGCCCTGGAAGCTGATCAAGTACTTCAATCCGCAAGCCGGCGACACTTACGAGCTATTCAATTTGGAAGACGACGCTCAAGAGACGCAGAACATTGCGGATCGCAATCCCAGCATCGGTCTGATGTTGCGAGAGAAACTGAACGCCTGGATCGCCAAGAAGGATCAGTGAAACAATGGCATATGACGGTGTGAAACAGGATTTCATCGCATGCTGCGAGGGACGCGTGCCCTCGCGCATGCCGGTTTTCTCGTTGGGGCTGGAGTTTCATCTGCGCAGGGCCGGTGTGACGGACCGGGAAGCGCGTTTGGACGTAGAGAAGATGGTTGCCTGCCAAGTGCAGGCCGTGCGGGAGTATGACGAGGATTGGGCGGCGATCTTTCCAGACGACTACATCGAGTTCGAGCCGCTGGGCCTTCCGATGAGTGATGACGAGAACCACCCCACCATGCCCGTCTCCTACTTGCCCTTCACTCGTGAGACCCTCAACCGATTTCGTATCCCCGACCCGCAGAGGGAATTGCGGCTGCCGATACACCTGGAAATGCTGCGGCAGCTCAAGGAGCAGTTGGGCGAAAGCGTCCTGGTGATGGGCCGCATCGCCGCGCCGTTCAGTGCAGTGGGGCTCGTCTATGGCATCGAAGAGTTGATGATCGGCTTACTTGCCCAGCCGGAGCTGGTCAAGGACAACACGAAGTTCTTCATCGACCACCAGATTGCTTTCGGCCAGGCCCAACTCGAAGCCGGTGCCGATCTGCTCTGGCTGGGCGACTGTTGCGCTTCCTCGGCTTTTTGCAGCCCGGATCACTTCTCCGAGTTCGCTTTCGATGCCGCTGCGGAAGTGGCGCAGGCGTTGGTGGCGGCGGGTGGCTTGCTCGTTTACCACACCGGAGATAAGTCGCTCGCGCATTTGGCGAAGCAGGTTCAACTACCGGTGCATGCGGTGAACTGTGGAGAAGGCGTTTGCATTGCCGAGGCAAAGAGTGCGCTCGAACCGAAGCTGTGCTTGATGGGCAACTTCGATCCTATTTTGTTGCGTGACGGCTCGCCCGAGCAAGTGGCGGAGGCGGCTGAGAGGATCATCATCGAGAACCTCCCCGGCGGCCGCTACATCTTCAACACGGGAGAAGGAGTCATGTGCAACTCCCCTCCGGAGAACGTGGCCGCCATGCTGGACACCGCCAAGAAGCTCGCTCCGCGGGCGAACGCTCTGATGTGAGACCCACGGACAGAAGGACAGCGGTTGTGACAAACGACGAAAGAACGGCTGCCGCGCCTCCCTACGCGGATCACATTGGCCTTTGGGCGGATGAGTTGATGGCGTGGGTGCCGGACGTCATCTTCGATGCCCACGTGCATCTCGGTCCGCCCGAGGTGATGGGAACCATCAATGTCGAGCGGCGGCAAGTGGCCCTGAGCACCTTTACGAGCCTGACGTGGGAGCATCTTCAAGACGTTTGCGGCCAACTCTATCGTGGAAAACGCGTCGCCGGTCTGATCGCATTCGGGTTTCCTTTGCGTGAAGTCGACATGCAGGCGGCGAACCGGTACATCATCGACTTGATGAAAGCTGAGCCCGCGTTGAAAGGCTTTGCCCTAGCGCACCCGACCGATTTCGGACCGACGCGTGCCACGTTCGACGAGGCCCTTGAACAAGGCGTGCGGTTCTCTGGCGTCAAGCCGTATTTTGACTTCTTGGGCAAAGACGTTTTCGAGACGGCAATGCCCGAATTCATTCCCGAACCCCTCCTGGAATTCATGAACCGGGAACGTTTGATACTCATGCTGCACACCTCGGGAATCGGCATGGGTGACACCACAAACCAAAACTACCTCCGTTCGGTGATGGAGCGGTTTCCCCAGATCCGGATCATCCTGGCTCACATGGGTCGGTACCTTGAGCTGAAGCAGTTCCTCAGCTTCTGCGACTCCGGGCTGCTGGAGTATCCCATGATGTACCTGGAGATGTCTTCGGCTACCTTGACAGAAGTGTACCGCAGGGTGTTGAGCGAGCCCAAAATGCACAACCGCCTCCTTTTCGGATCCGATCTGCCGTATGGACTCATCACGGGCGTGGAAGCCTGGTCGGAGACCCACGGGCCGATCTTCGTCACCCGCGACCGCTATCCATGGAGCGATCCGATCCTGCAACAGAACGCTCCGTTGAGCCCCGATCGGCTGACGTACAATACCTACCACACGATCCAGGCCTTGAAGGACGCACTTGAGTCGATGCGATTACCCCCCAAGCAAGTCGAGGCTATCAAGCAGAGCATATTCTTCGAAAACGCATCCTCGTTGTTTTGACCGTAGACCACGGCTGCCGCTTGCGACGTTATGCTATGTGAAAGCACCGCCCATTGATCTATGCCATAGAAGGAGAGAAGCATGAATCGGCTATTCTGCAAAACGTTGGGCTTGGCAGAGTCTATGCACAGAACGGGCTCAGACGTACAGAATTCAAAATTGGCCGACATAACTCCTGGGTTTCCTCGAACGGTTCGACGGCCAATTTTGAATTCTGTACGTCTGAGCCCTTCCCGCCGTGCCACGTTGAACTCGATATATGCGTCGGCTCTGGCACTGTGTTGGCTCGTCCTTTCGTCGGGCCACCTCGCGGCAGCAGACGAGAGGATTCTGTACGCTCCAGACATCGTGGGCGTCGAGCGGATGTTTATGATCGCGCTGAAGGTCCCGGTGGAAGCCCCAGACGTCGAAGTAACGATGCCCGACGGTATCGCCATGTTCGATCGCACCCCGCTGCCCGCGAAGTCGGATACGCGCAAGTTCTACTTCCGTGGTTCGAAGCCGACGCCCAAGGCCGAGGTGCGTTTTGCGCTGCCTTCGGGTGAGGTTGTGGTTCCGATTGAGATTTGGGACTTTGAAGACCTGCGCAAGTTTCGCAAGCTCAAGGGCGTGCAGCTTCCGCGGCGATGGCCGCTGGGCGAGCACCTGCCCGAACTGAAGGAGAAGCAGATCTATCTCACCGGCGCCGAGGAAAAGACGCCCAGAACCAAGGCTCGTGGCGGATGGCTCGACTATTCGGACGACGACATCTGGGCCATGCAGCCCGACAGCACAATTCCACGGTGGCACTGGACGAACATCGAACACGGCTGCCCGGTGCATGGCAAGGAGATCTATCGCAATCGCGCCTATTATCCGTGGATCATGGACTCCAAGTTTCCCTGGCGCTGGAAGATCCGGTGTCCGGTGGGCAACGAGGAGTATCCTTCGAACGATTTCGCCAACGGCGATATGACCAGCGGCGAGTTTCCTGATGACGGAATCGGCGGAGCCTGCCTTCACGAAGGCGAGAAGTACGGGTTCATCGCCGAGTTGTGCCAGTTCTACTGCCGGCGGATGATGACGGTCGCTCCCCGTTGTGCAGCAGCCTACGTCAACACCGGCGATCGCCAGTACGCCCACAAGGCGCTGGTCGCCCTGTGCCGGCTGGCCGAGGAGTACGCCTACCTAGCCACAATGACCCAACATCGCCACCGTAACCGCGTCAGCCAAGTGGAACGCTTCGGGCAGGGACGGTTTGACGAAGGGCCTTGCCTGGGATCCAGTGGGTTCAACACGTACCCGATCGAACAGCCCGGCCAACTGCGCACCCACGCCGAGGCCTACGACCGCATCTTTCCCGTGATCGACCAGGACCAGGAGATCATCCCGTTCCTGCGCAAGAAGGGCTTCGACATCGAGACCCATGAGGACGTGCGCCGCTTCGTCGAAGAAAACCTCTTCGCCGTGTGGATGCAGGGGATCATGGACAGTGCCTGCTCGACAAACGAGCCAGGCGAGCAGGAGGCGATCGTTCATGCGGCCATCGTACTGAACTACGCGCGGGGCACCGATTTCATCGACTGGCTCTACGATGGCGAAGGGCGGATGCGGGTGTTCGTGCCCAACGACTACTTTCGCGACGGCGCGCCGTACGAGTCAACGGGCGGTTACAACGCGGCCCATGTCGTTCACTTGACGCCTGTGGTCGGCGCTATGGAGCGATTGCGGGAACTCCGCCCGGACGTCTACACCGACACACGATACCCACCGTTGAGCAAGAGCCGTCGCTACCGCAACATCTTCGATTTCTGCATGGACACAGTGACCATCGACCGCAGTTACCCGTACATCGGCGACGGCGGCAGTTGGGCGGCCCACAAGAAACTGCCCAAGATCGCTTGGCACAGCGCCAACGTGGCTTCGTTCGAGCACGCCTACCAACTGTTTCGCGAGCCAAAGCTCGCCTGGGCACTGGCGAACACACGCGGTTGGAAGCCGTCGGCGAGTTTCCCTTTCTCGCGGGAGGAGATCGAACGCGAGGCGGCGAAGTGGCCCGATGACTGGAACGATCGCAGTTCGATACACGACGGGTACGGAGTCGCCATTCTCCGCAACGGGCAAGGTGACGACAAACGGGCCCTGTGGATGAGGTATGGGCGCGCGCGGAGCCATACCCAAGACGATCTCATGGACATTGGCCTGCAAGCTTTCGAGGGCATTCTCCTGTGCCACATGGGTTATCCGCGAAACTGGGGCTATTGGGAACCTTCCTGGACCAGCCACAATCTCGCACGGCAGATCCCGTTCTGCACCATGACGGCCCAGGCCGAGTTGTTCACCGAGGCCGGGCCGGTGCGGATCGTCGAGGCCCGTGCACAGGCATGTGTGGACCGAGTGGACGGCGGCCAGGGTTACGAACTGCCGCCGGACCAATGGCAGCGACGTCTTGTGGCGTTGGTCGACATCGCCCCCGACCGCTTCTACTGCCTGGACTTCTACCGTATCTCCGGCGGGCAGGATCACTGGTGGGCGTTTCACTGCCAGGAGGGCGATTTCACGACGGAAGGCATCACGCTTGAGAAACAGGAGGGGACGCTGGCCGGCCCCGATGTGCCCTATGGCGATCCGAAGTGGTTGAAGGAGCACGGTTGCAGCCAAGGCGTGTACGGCTGGAGCGGGCGCATGTTTGCCTTTCCGCACCTGTACAACGTCCAATGCGGCAAATCATCGGCCCCATGGTCGGCGGATTGGAAGCTGAGGACCGGCAACGGGCTTCATTTGCGGCTGACCGTCGCAAGCGCCGATGGTGCCGAGGCCAATATCTGCGACGGCCGTTCGCCCGCTGGTGGGCCCTATGAAATGAAGTGGATCATGCTGCACAACCAAGCCGAGACCCCGGCCAAGACCCAAGTGGTCAGCCTGATCGAACCGCATTTCGGTACGCCGGAAATCAAAGGTGTCCGCCCAATACAGCTCTCCGGCGACGACGAGCAGGGATTCACCGCGCGAGGATGTGAAGTCCAGTTGGCCGAATTCACGGATACCGTGCTGTTCTCCGCAAGCCCAACGGTCCCGCGTACTACAGACAGCGAGGTCCAATTTGCCGGCCGCTTCGGTCTCTATCGCGAGAAGCAGGGAATCCCCGTGGCCATGTCGCTGGTAGGCGGAACCAAGTTGTCCAAGGGCCATTTCGGTATCACGTTGGACAGTCCTGAGTATCGAGGCAAAATCGTTCGCGTGGACCGCTCATGCGAGACGATTACTATTGCTCCATCACCTCCGAACCTCGCGGCAACGGTCGGTGCCGAGATCTTCATCACTAACCCGGACCGGCGGATCACCTGTGAAGTCTTGGAGGCCACGCCGGTTGCCGACGGCGCCCAGTTGCGTCTGAACTGGGACTCGCGAATCGGTGTGGGCCGGTGTACGGGAACGGCAGACCACCGCATCCTGACCAGCACTCCATTTACGCTGCAGCGATATCGCTACTATCACGGAGCCCGAGTGACCAACGCCGACGGCAGTGCCGAGTATCGCATTCTGGATATTCGAAGTAGAAGGGCCGTCGTTCTGAACGCCAAAGCCCACCCGGACGCCAAGGCCGGCAAGCTCGCCCGGGAATTCCCAAAGGACTCGTGGTTCGAGATCTACGACTACGGCGTAGGCGATGAGGTGGTCTGGCCATATTCCGTCAGCGTGACCCTCGACCAGCCAGGGCAATACCGTGTGGTTGCCCCCGTTCCCGTGAAGGCCGAGTTACCGGTGGGGAGCAAGATACAATTCGCGAACACCGCCGGAGATCAGTGAGGAGCGATCAACATGCCACGCACGAAGAACTGCCGAAACGCTGTTACCTATTCTGCGGCAACTTCTGATCGGTCTGTCACTCGCCGCCGTTTTCTGTTGAAATCTGGCATCTTGGGAAGTGTGGCTGCCATCGGACTCCCGGGATTACGCGGCGCGATGGCGGCAGCCCACTCTGCATCGCCAACCGAGATCGACTTGAGCGCGATGACGCTCGAACAGAAGGTGGGACAGTTGGTCATTGCGCGTCTGCCGGACTGGAAGTTGATGGAGAAGTACGCCAGTCAGGGTTTGATCAGCGGGATGACTCCGTCGCTCAAGAAGAAAACGCCCGCGGAGGTGGCTGAGTTCACCAATCGGTTTCAGAAGCTCTCGAAGTACCCGCTGTTGTTCGGGTGGAGTGGGATCAGCTACAGCGGAGGCACCGATGTTCGGCTTGGCCAAGCGATGCGATTGGGGGCCACGAGGTCAAAAGAGCTCTGTTACCAGGCAGCGAAGATCGAGGCCCAGGAAGCCCGTGCGTTGGGCTTCCACTTCACAGCGACGCCCAACGTCGATGTCAACACGAATCCGGACAACCCGATCATCAACCTCCGCAGCCTCAGCGACGATCCGGCGCTAGTGACCGAGTTGGCCGCCGAGCTATGCCGTGGTGCCATCGACGGCGGCGGGGCGCCTTTGTTGATGCACTTCCCCGGTCACGGAGCCACGGCCAGCGACTCGCACATTGCCATCCCCGAAGTCCCGCGCAATCTCGCTGATCTGGAAGCCGTCGACTTGAAACCCTTTGCGGAATTGATTCGCCGCGGGCTGGCTCCCGTCATTTGCACCAACCACTGCCATTACCCGGCGCTTGAGCCGGACCGCGTGGTTCCCGCGACCGTCTCGCGCAAGATTGTGACCGGGTTGCTGCGCGAAAAGTTGGGCTTTGACGGCGTGATCATATCCGACAGCCTGACGATGCGTGCCATGAAAGACGACTATGGAATCGAGGAGGGTGCCATCGCGGCCGTCGCCGCCGGCCACGACCTGATTCTCCAGGACTACCAATCCGATCCGAAAATCACAGTGGACGCCGTAGCCAGCGCCGTGCGGCAAGACCGGATACCGCTTGTGCAAGTCGAAGCCTCCGTGCGCCGCGTGTGGAAGCTGAAACAGTCGGTGGGACTGCCGGCCAACCGATTTGTCGACGTCGAAAGAATCTCGCAGTGTCTGGCCATACCAGAGCATAAAGCCGTGGCCCGGCGCATCGCACGCGAGAGCGTGACCGTGCTAGAGGATCAGGGACTGCCCCTCGCGCCCAGCAACGACCGGCGCATCCTCGTCGTCAGCAACGGCAGTACCGCCACCGTCGAGCAGGACTTGGCGTGGAAGCACTCGCCCACCAATCACCGGCTCAATGAACAAGTCCGACGCCGTCCGAAAGGAGCCCAAACGATCGTCCTGTCGGTTGATATACCGGAAGACGAGACGAATCAGGCATTGGACGCCGCGAAGCGTTCCGACATCGTGATCTTCGGTCTGTTCACGCGCGTGCGTTCGTATGTCGAAGACGCCATTCGCCTGAATCCGCGCTACCGCGAACTCATTCGACGAGCAACCAACCTCGGCAACACCGTTGTCGTGGTCAATTTCGGTAACCCATGGAGCCTGCGCGATCTGCCTCGACCGTCCATCTCGCTTTGCACCTTCAGCGACGCGATTGATTCAATCGATGCCGCAGTAGAAACCCTGTTCGGCGAGCAACAGGCACAAGGTCGCTTACCCATACGGATTTCCGATGCCTACCCCTTCGGATTCGGCCTGACAAGTAGTAAGCAGCGTAATTGACGAGGGCAACATTTGCCTTGTCCTGCGGTTCGCCACCGTGGATAATCGGCGGCAATGTAACCGGTTGTGCAGGGCGTGTAACTGATTTCGCTCTCGTCTGGAGGGTACAAACGTGTCCACCTTGTTTCTCGCGGCGTTGGCGATCGCGGCGGCTGATTCGGAGGGTGCCGGAGCCATGCTGCCCACGACTACGGCGCCGATCATCTACGTGATCAACTACTCGGGCGACTACTTCAAGAAGCCTGACTACATCGACCGGTTCCGGGACGATCCGCCTGATCTTCTGCATATGGGCAAAGCGACGCCAATCCTACACATGTGGGGACCCGTTCGGATGTATCAAGGTGAAAACCAATGGACCGGTGGTCCTGGCCACACGTTGAATTGGGACAACATCGCGTTGATCTCGCCGGAGGCTCTTGCCGAGCGAATCGAGAACATTCACAAGACACTCGAACGCTACCACCAGATTGGCATCCCCGAGATATTGCCGTACATTTCCTACCACACGGTATCCGGCGACCATGAGAAACGACAGGGCTTCTGGAACTTCTACGACAAATGGGACACGTACGTCCGTTGGGCCGGTCCGCGGCCGCCGCGTGATCCGTTCGACTGGTTGGTGGTCGACGCGCAGGGCAGATTCGTCGGCGGTTCGTGCGGCGGCTACTCGCCGGATTACTATGCCCCGCTGCACCGTTATCGCGCTTGCATCAACCATCCTGACTGGGCTGAGTGGCATCGCCGGCTTATTGGCATGATCGCCGAGGTTGGCTACGACGGATGTTTTGTGGACAACTGCCATCCTGATCCATGCTACTGCCGGTATTGTAAGGAAGCGTTTCGAGTATTCCTCGACCAGAACCACGATTTGTATTGGGTGCGTCGGATGACCGAAGGCTTGGACCTCGCCAGCCTCGAACTCGACTCGCCCGACGCGCCGCCTGAACTCGTGCGGCGTGCGCGATTGTTGCGGACCCGTGACCATCTGGGCATGCTCCGCAAAGTCGGTCGGAAGGTGAACGCCGACTTCACCATCTTTCCCAACGGCAACTCGACATCCCAGTGCCTGTTAACCGGCGCCCAGTGCGACCGTCTGATGTTCGAGAGCACTTACTCGCCCGGCATCATGGCCACGCCCCAAACAGCCGCCATCGACCAGAGCACGATCGAGGTTTCCACCGAAGCCGTCCAGCCAAATCGCTTTACCCACCGATACGACGTAGGCAACGCCGGCATGTGGATCGAGATGGAGGCCGAGGTTACGGCGCCCACACGGGCCGAGGTCGGCAAACCGGTGCGGTTCGAGGTGAAGGTGCTGAGCGTGGGCATGAGCCAGCAGGACAACGATGTTGCCGAGGGCCTTTACCTGCTACTTCGTGAAGCGGACAGCGGCAAGGAGACCCGTGTGCAACTGAAGCCGGACCTTGTTCTTGGCGCACCCGGGCCAGCAGGTGAAGGTCAGCGCCCACCCGCTACGCTCGAAGCAACGTGGACTCCTGAGAGGCCCGGCCGATATGTACCGCATTTTGGCTGCGTCTACACGGACTCGGGGCACATCCAATCGTACGCACACTCGGCCAGACTTGACCGAGGCCGGATGTGCCATACGCACATCGGCACGCTGATGTTTGCCCAACACATGCAAGCCCGGTCAATCTTCCTTGGCTACGAGACGCGGCGACGCGGCTGGGAGAACGTTGCGGAATTGGGGATGGCCGAAATGGCAGCGTTCAGCGGCGGCGGTGGATTCGCCTCCGGTGGAACGGTGCAAGCGAAGTATCGTCGTTTCTTCAAGAAACATCGCGAACTGTACGAAGGTTGGACTCCCACTGCACCGGCCGCCGTGCTGTTTGCCCGATGGGGCAGCAACCCACTGACCCACGTTCGGCCCGTGGGGCAGCCTACGATCCACGACTTCCTGGCCGGGACGCAGCGGTTGTTTGTTGTGCTGGTCGACAGCAAGCTCCCAACTGACGCAAGCCGCCTGGATGACTTCCAGGTGATCTACCTCCAAGCCCGTCAATACGACATGACGCAGGGGCAACTCGACGCTCTGCTCGACTATGTACATCGAGGCGGATGCCTCGTTGCGCTGGACGAGCAGATCACGATCAACGGCTACCCGGTCTCTGAACTGTTTGAGTTCGACAAAGACCAGCCCGTTCGTGAACACGGAGAGGGCAGATTCCATCTTTGGGATTGGGACGAACCGTTCGTGCCTACGCGCCGACTGGTGTCGGCCAAAGACCTGGAGAAGAATCTTCGCTTTGTCCTCTACCGCAAGGACCAACGTCTCGCGCTGCATGCAGTCAATTACAATGTGTGTCTGTTGGACCAAGACAAATCGGTGCTGGATCTGAAGGACGTAGATATCGAGTTGCCGGTGCCGAAAGACTGGTCCGCGCTAACCGCAACCTGTGTCGATCCGGACGCAGAAGTGTACGAGTTCGATTGCCAAGCGAAAGACGGCATCGCCAGCTTCTCGCTTCCGAGTGCTCATCTCTACACAGTTGTCGTCTTGGCGAAAAACGAGTAGCGGGAACAAGTAGAGACAAATCGCCCCAAGACCAGGCACGCAAAGATCGAAATAGGCTACGAAGCATTCGTAGCGTTGCACGTGCCAACAATGGACCTCGTGTCGGGCAGTGCGGGGCGCATTCTTTGGGGCAAAGGCACGGTGCGGCTATGCTTGCCTCTAAGTATCGTGGTCGTACGTGAGTTCTACTGAGCGGTGCGCCATAGTTCCCCCGCCTGGCCATGCAGACCTCCGTCATGTTCTCTCTTTCTCGACATTTTGCTGTGGAGTTTCCCGCGGGGAGATCTTGACGACCAGAATTGCGCGACAAACAATCAACTCTAGGGGTGTGAGCTAGGCATCTTCTGGGCGGTCCCAATGGCCCCTAGAAATCGCAAAGACAAAGACCCTTGGAGGAGCAATGGGTAATTCTTCGGAGAATTCTCCTTTCCCTGATACTCGCTGGAGTAAGGTACGGGCGGCTGGCGAGGGCTCGTCGAGTGCACTTGAGGATCTCTGTCTGATCTACTGGAAACCGCTGTACTGCTACGTCCGCCGAAAAGGGAACGACGCTCCCACCGCCGAGGATCTAATCCAGAAGTTCTTTCTTGACCTTCTGGAAAAGAAAAAGGAACAAAAGGATGTAGTGACCGTCGCGCGGCAGGGAGAGGGCAAGTTTCGTTCGTTCCTGCTTAAGTCTTTGAGCAACTTCCTAACAAACGAACGGCGCTGGGAAAATGCACAGATCCGAGGGGGCGGGCACAAGTTCATGCCGTTGGACTTTGAATCGGCCGAGTCTGCCTACCGCCGTGAACCAGCCGATAATCTAACGCCGGAACGACTCCTGGAGAAGCAATGGGCGCAGGCGTTGCTGGATCGCGTCCTTATGCTATTGCGTGAAGAAGTGGGAGAATGCTTCGATGTGTTGAAGGAGTTTCTTCCCTACAGGGCAACGGGGGATACTTCGCTTGCTGGAGCGGCTGAAGAGTTGGGAATCAGCAGAGACGCGATCGCGGCGCGTGCGCACCGACTACGTAGACGTTTGAGGGAACTGCTGCATGCTGAGATTCGTGAGACGGTAGACCGACCGGAGGATGTGGACGACGAGATCAGGGACCTCTTTCGGGTCTTTGAGGCTAAGGGGAAAGAAGGGAGACGGTGATCATCGTCCCCGGCAATAAAACAAAAAGAGCACGTCACGATCGTCAGGCTTTCTTGTAGTAAAGGGTAGCTGAGCACCTGACACAGGAGACCCTGTAATGGCCGACGAACGATCTTGCCCGGTTTGCGGAACGGAACTGACAGGGGAAATCGCTCAAGGGCTATGCCCTAAATGCTTGCTGAAACAGGCGTTAGAGAACGAGCAGGATTCGATCTCTGACTCGAAGACAGACGAGAGTAGCGTAACCGGCTCCCGATTCGTTCCTCCTGAGCCCGCTGAACTGGCTGATTGTTTCCCCAAGTACGAAATCATCGGTCTATTGGGCAGCGGGGGTATGGGGGCCGTCTATCGGGCTCGCGACCGAGAGATGGATCGACTTGTGGCGTTGAAGATCCTCCCTCCGGAATTGGACCAGAATCCTGGCTTTGCTGACCGATTCGACCGTGAAGCCAGAGCGCTCGCAAAGCTCAATAAGCCCAATGTCGTTCACATCTACGACTCTGGACGCTCCGAGGACTACCGCTTCATCGTCATGGAGTACGTTGACGGACGGAACCTGCGAAAAATGATGAAAGATCGTGCGCCGGAGCCGCTTGAGGCCGTAGAGATTGCCATTCAGATTTGCCGGGCGATTCAATGTGTGCATGACGTCGGCATCGTGCATCGGGATATCAAACCCGAGAATATTCTCCTGGACACGAACGGCCAAATCAAAATCGCCGATTTTGGCGTGGTCAAGCCCTCTGCCCAAATTGATGACAGTTCAACGCTTGCGGACGCTGGACAAGTTGTGGGTACGAAGGGGTACTGGGCTCCTGAACAGAAGAGTTGTCCCGATGAAGTCGACCGTCGGGCTGATATCCATTCGTTGGGCATCGTGCTGTACGAGTTACTTACCGGCGAGCGTCCCCAAATCCCCCTGAATTCCGCTAAGCATCCCTCGAAACTCAATAAGGCTATTGATATTCGGTTGGACGATGTCGTTGTGCAGTGTCTTAGTTATGAGCCTGAGAAACGCCAGCCATCAGCGCTGGTTTTGCACGAACAACTGATTGATGTCCGGAACGACTGGGTTTGTCCGCAAGATCCCGTTGACGATTTGGATTCGTTCTGCGCGGAGCAACGTCGACGATTGCGTGCCCTGAATTCGGAGGCTGACTGGTCGGGTAGGCAATTCACTCCAATAGACGCAGAAGTAGAAGTCAGGGTTCGTCGTAAGGTAGTACGGAGGGTAAAGGACCTGCATGCGTACCTGCGCCGCCCGCCATGCGGCCATCTGATCGTCATGGAGGGCGATCCTGCCACGGGCAAAACCAGCGCCTTGCGCCACTTCGCCGTGCAAACGTTGTCAGATGAGAAGACATCTCGCGTCGGCAAGTGCCCGGTCTACATCGACCTTAGTGAATGGAAACCTGCCCGACAATGGACGCCAAGCCAGCCACCGACCGCCGCAGACGTGGAAGCGTTCGTCAAAGACCACTTAGCCAAACACCTTCGCTGCGCTGCATTCGTGGAGGAACACTTTGACACGTTGAAGTCTGAGGGAGAATTCTTCTTTCTGCTTGATTCCTTCGACGAGATTCCTGCGCTGCTGGATGTCGACGAGTCGCATTGGCTCGTTGAGGCTCTATCGGAGGCGATCCATGATTTTCTGGTCGGCGACGAAAAGGGCTGCGGCTTGGTCGCGTCGCGTCCGTTCCGCCGGCCGAAGTATGATCTGCACCAGAAGGGAATTGTGTTCCTGCGGTTGCGCGAATTCGACGACGAGCGTATTCAGAACACGCTTATTGAGACGCCGTGCGTGTCGAAAGAACACGTGAGAATCCTTTTTTCCGAGAGATCAGATTTGGTTTCGGTAGCACGCAATGCGTTATTCTGTACTTTGATCGGCGATCACATCAAGGAGGATAGGGTACTCCCCACGAATCAACAGAGATTGTTACATCGATTCATTGCGAGGAAACTCGAATCCGACTCCTGCAACGCACGAATCTGCCAAGCTGGTTTGACAGTCAAGCGTGTCATGGACATTGCGGCCGATATTGCCTGGACAATGTTCAACGATCATCCTGATGAAGGGCTCCGTGTGCCACTGCAGACCATCATGGACCGTTTGCCAAGTCTCCCGGTAGAAGAAGTCGCCATTATTCTTCAATCGGCGAAGCTAGCCCGATTAGCCGACGGTGGCCAGCGTGAACTTGCCTTCGTCCACAGACGCTTTCACGAGAGCTTTGTTGCACTGAAGCTCTGCGAGCAGCCTGACCTCATCAAACTGGATTGCATCCCGAAAGACTCACGTTGGCGCGAGGTATTGGTGTTAGTCGCCCAGGTCGCCCCGACGGAGAAGGCTGTTGAGATTGCCGAGTATTGCTGGCTTCATATTGAGGTCGCCGATGCAGTCGGGTTCGTTGCCAGTAAAGACAGCTACGGCCCTGCGCTGCATTGTCTCCGATTTCTACACGACGCATTCAGACTCAGGCCGGAGTGCATCAGCGGTTTCCAGGAAGAACTCGCCGACTTCGTGGACGATAAGCTCGACGGGAAGAGCATTCTCGTCCAGAAGCACGCGGTAGAAGCAGCGGGACTATTGGGGCCCGAACGACTGACCATTACGATCGGCACGGCGCTTCGCAACAGTCACGGCTGGGTCAAAGATACGGCGATTCGGGCCTGTCGGCAACTGCCAAAATTGAGCGGCGACCTGCAATCGCTTCTGATCTCTCATCTATCCTTCATCCCGCTGCTCCCGTTTCTGCGACGGAGTCGTGAGTTGCGTTTTGCATTGAACCTATCCCCTGCACTGGAACGAGTTCGGGCCTTCTGCACATCGAGAGTGATCTCAAGTTGGCTGCTGCTCCTTGCAGTCCCACTTTTCTTCTTACTGACCCCAGTTCCGGCGATGTTCGCATTGGGCTTGGTTATCTTAATCGCCCCTTTTGCCTTTGTACTGGTGAAAGTGGTTCAGGGTTCCTTGGCTACTTGGCTTTCCGGATTGATCATGTTGTTCTGTCGTATCGGTCAGTTGCTAATGGTTGGATGCCTAGTGCTTGTCTGTTTACCTTTGCTTGTGGACACGCTAGTCATGGAAACCGAGGCGCGGGCTCGTCGTATCAGATCTTGGGCGAACGAAGCATCGCATACCGAGGCCGCCCAAGACGTACTGGATGCGATGCGGGAGAGTGCCGAAGAGGATGTGAAATCCGTGCGGGAAGGCGCTCGCCTAGTAGCCGTCGCCAAGGAGTGGGTGTTCCTGCAGAACCCGCCTCCCCACGGGCAACCGTGGGATGAACTCTTTTGCGTCGCTGTGATTATTATGTTGGTGGCATTCTGCCCGATTCATGTCGTGGCAACTGGGGTCGCCCGTACGAGGTTGAGGGGACCGCGAGCAAAACGCGTGCTACAGGAACGTTGGGAGAAGCTACGTGACTTTGGGCACAAGTTGCGTGTCTTTACGAAGAATAACACTTTCGCATTTCTCTGCCTCATCATCGCAGGAATTGGGATAATCGTATTGCTCGCAGTGTTTCAAGAGCAGGTGGAAGAGATTGGGGATGTCTTTAGTCGTCCGATCGAAACGTTTTTTGAGATACTCTTTGGGATACTCTATGGGATACTCATCGGAATAGGTCTGCCAGTCGCGGCGTGGTGGGCTGTCAAGTGCTACACAGAGGATCGACAGGTTCTCCGTGCGGCGACGAGTGCAAGGACGGTGTCACGAACGGATATCGAGAATGTGCTTTCGAGACTCCACTTCCCAGGCTTTCGGCTGAGTTATGTTGACTGGCTGCGCGATGAACGGGTCGAACCAACGGGGAACTGGACGAGAGACATGCCAAACTACGACGACAGTGCCAGTGTACTCCTTGCTCAGTTGGAGGAACGCTGGCTGAGGCTTGATCGCTAGGTTGACTTAGTTCGTTGATCGCAATTTCGCTCACCATGCGAGGCCGATACAACTGACAATAGGAGGAATACGTGATGATGGTCGTCGTTTGGATTGTGGTCGCTCTTGGTGTCGTTTTGCTCGTGGTCGGGCTGGCGGTTGCCGGCTTGTACAACAAGTTGGTGGTGTTGCGGCACCGTTGGCGGAATGCGTTTTCACAGATCGACGTACAACTGAAACGCCGACACGACTTGATTCCCAATCTAGTGGAAGTAGCAAAGGGGTACATGAAACACGAACGCGAAACGCTCGAAGCGGTCATCCAGGCGCGAAACCAGGCGGCGAGCGCGGGCGAGCGGGCTGCCCGAGATCCGAGTGATTCGCAGGCCATGACATCGTTGGGCCGCGCCGAAGGCCAACTGGCTGGCGCGCTCGGAAGACTGTTCGTCGTTGTCGAAAACTATCCTGATTTGCAGGCGAATCAGAACATGCTGTCTCTGCAGGAGGAGCTTACCTCGACCGAAAACAAGGTGGCTTTTGCCCGACAAGCCTACAACGATGCGGTCATGCGCTACAACACGGCGCGGGAGGCGTTCCCTACGGTGCTGTTGGTCGACGCGTTCCGATTCCAAGAGGCTAGCTTATTCGAAATCGAGAGGCCCCAAGATCGGGAAGCTGCAAGAGTCTCCTTCGACTAGCGCCGTCAAGTCGTAGATCCCGGCTGCCGAACGAGACCTGGACGCAAATAGCGACACGCAAACGCGATGCAGGTTCCGTCCGGCGGACAGGAACCCGCAGACCGTGCGGGCTTCTGCGCCTTTGTTGACAACGGTGAATGAAATGACTGATCAAAGAGATCCGTGGTGGAAAAAGAGAACGCTACGAGTGTGCGCAATAGGGCTTCTTGCGTTGGTCCTGCAATTGGCCTTCTGGTGGGAGTTGTACGCCGACCGGTGGCTGGTCGCTCTCGTGGTTCCGTCTCATTGGCGTTTCGCTTGGTTGTTTCTCTTCGTCGGCGTTTCGATAGCGATTTGCGAAGTCGCGTTCTACCTTTACGAGGAGCGCCGACGACTGCTCGGCACGGAGCCGCTATGTCTGTACGCGCCGTGGTTTTGGGTGCTAACCTTCGGCTCGTGGGGTCGAGTTGTGGTGTTCCTCGGAGTAACTCTGGCCGGTGTGCTTGCCACCATCGTCACTTGGTGCACGTGCCTTTCCGACGACGTGTGGAGTAGCCAGGGAGTCTCGGAGTTCCTGTCGGGAATTGACGAGTTTTTGGGAAGCGACGGTGACCACCTGCTCGGTTGGTGCGGCATCGGCGTGGTGATCTGGGTGTTCTTCACCGGGTGGTGTTTTTGGGTTGCGGGGGATGTGTTGGGCGGAGTTGGCGGGGGCAACATCGCCAAACGGAGTTTCTTCGAGGAGCAGAACCGCAACAACCGCCGCACCGCCGTACTTATCGCGTTTTCTGCTTTCCTGCTGATCGCCATCGGCGGAGCGATCGGTGTGATCACGCAGTTTTGGAGTGGGGAATTCAGTGATCTGGACGACATTCGCGACTGGCTGATAAGCCCTGACCAGTGGGACGTAGAACGCGCAGCCATCGGGGCAGGCGTATTCTTTGCGGTCTGGCTGGTGTCCTTCCCCATTCTACTGCGATTCGGGAGCGGCGCTCTATTGAAGTTCGTCCGCGCCGAGCAACCCACGCAGCAAGAACGCCAGCGTCTGGAGAACACTGTCGAGGAGATGAAAGTCGCGGCCCTGGTGCCCGGCATCCAATGGAGCATCATCCGTTCGGATGTCCCGAATGCTTTCGCGCTCGGATACAAGCCAGGAGAATCGCACGTCGTGGTCACCTCCGGCCTCCTGGATACGTTGAACCGAGACGAGTTGCAGGCCGTTGTGGCCCACGAACTTGCGCATATACGCCACAGGGACACGCTGTTCGTGACCATGGCACTGCTGACCGTGTACTACCTTCTGTTCTTCACCGGATTGGCCGTTCTGCTTTTGGTTATTGCGGTTATGATCGCACTGGGCGCGATCATGGCGGCCGGTGCCTTCATGATGAAGCAGGATGACTCGAAGGAAGAGTCGTCGGGAGCCCCGTTGATAGGCCTCCTGATCGCCGGCGCGGGGCTTGTGGTCGCCGCCGTGCTCTTCGTCTATTCCGTCTTGAATTTGGCCATATTGATCATTGGACTGATCGGGGTCAAGTTCACTTCCAGTGGCATCTCTCAGCGCCGTGAATTTTCCGCTGATGCGGCAGCAGTGGAACTGACCCGCCAAGCCGGGCCACTGGCATCAGCCCTGGAGAAGATATCTGCAGCGCATCAAGACGCGCCTGCCCGCCTAGCCTTCTTCACTCCCCTTTACTTCAGCAAGCCTCGGTGTCCGAAAGGCGCAGTTGAATGGCTCCTCGCTTTCCTGTTCCAGTCGCATCCGAAAGTCGACGAGCGCATTCGTCGCCTGCGGGGCATGAACCCAGGCACAGGCCAACCATCTTCGATCCCATAGCGTGTCTTTGCATTCAACGACCGGGCACGTGCGGATTCCGTTGTTCTATTGCGTCGGCGGTCTTATACTCATGAAAAGGAACGTGAGACCGCATCTTGCCTTATGGCCAGGATGGTGCAAATGGTGTTGTGGGCGGACTTCCAAGTCAATCCAGATTGACATGCCAATTTCGGGACGGACTTGGAAGTCCGTCCTACCTTGGTTGCGCCGGCTCAGCGGCGAGAGGAATCATTTCATGCGTCTAATTTGGCAGGTAGCCACATTGTCTTGTTGTGTGTCAGTCCTCGCTGCTGCTGTGCCCGTTCGCGTATGGGCAGAGACGCTGGCACATGAACGATTCGACTATCCTATCTCTGTCAACTTCGCTGGACGAGACGGCGGTTTCGGCTGGGGTGGGGCCTGGACTGGGCTATCGGGAGCGGCGCGGATCGTGGCGTCGAACGAGTGTGTGCAAAACGTACCGGTGTTTGGCAACGAGATCACCTTGGACGGCAATACGCGAGTAAGCCGTTTGTTGGACGTGAGTGAAGGCGGCGCGTTCGATCGGGCCGGTCTGGTCGAGGACGGTCACATAGGTCGGGGCGGCGGGACACTGTACGTCGGTTTTCGTCAGCGGGTATCGCGTGAGCCGGGCGATAAGCCACACGAGCCCGAGTACCTGCGCTACTATGCGTTCGAGTTCAATACGAGCGGCTCGGATCTGAACCGGGTCCTCGAAATTGGGCACGACGACCGCAGCAATCGGCCGTCGGGACCCTACTACGGGGCTGCGTCGGTCGCCAATAACGGCCGGGACGACCACGAACCGGGCCGGTTCCGCTCGCTCGGCGTGCAGGACACGGCGTCGAACATGATCGTGGTGAAGTTCACCTTCGGCCCTGACGATCGGGACTCGGTCCGAGTCTTCCGCAATCCGGAGTCGACGACCGACGAATCGAAGAGCACGGTTGATGCCACGCTCGAAGGCAACTTCACATTCGATCGCGTCGCCCTGGCGAAATTCGTCGGCAACGAACCGGTTCATGCGGTGGACGAGATCCGTTTCGGGACGGAATACGCCGATGTGTTCCCACGCTTTAGCGACGAGGAAATCAGGACGGCGTTCGCCCGCGCGGAAAAGGAACTTCGTGAGCAAGCGGCCGTTTGCGAAACCACGATCGAGAGATTAGCCGCGAAGGGATTCGATACGGTTGGCTGGCAGAGGCGGCTCGATGCGCTGGTGTCTCCGGACGTTCAGCTTTCGCCTTGGGAGCGGCTTGGTTCTTTGGACAAGCTACGACAGTCGATCGAAGTTGCCGGACTGGAGTTGGGCATCGACCGGTTGCTGTTTGTCAAACGCCACATGTTCAGACCGACTCACATTTATACCGAAGTATCCGACGGCCCGTTTCGACCGGGCGGCGGCATATTCGTGCTCTCACCGGTTCACCCGGAAGGTGACGTCACGATGCTGTTCGACGCCGATGGTGGCATTGTGCGCGATCCCGATGTCTCGTATGACGGCCAACGCGTGCTTTTTTCGTATCGGCCCACCGAGGATGGCTACTACCACATTTTCGAGATGAACGTCGACGGTAGCGGCCTGCGTCAAGTGACTGATGGGCCATATCACGATTTGGACCCGTTCTATCTGCCGGACGGCCGGATCGGTTTCACCTCGACGCGCTGCAAATCGCGGGCGCTTTGCTTCTGGGTGCGCGCCGCAACGTTGTTTGTCATGAATGCCGACGGATCGGACGTTCAACCGCTCACGGCAAACAACGTCAACGAATTCACTCCGCAGATGCTGCCTGACGGACGGATCCTTTACACACGCTGGGAGTATATGGACAAGACCGCGATCTTCGTGCAAAGCCTCTGGTCGATCAATCCGGACGGCACGCGGGCACAG
>CAZURK010000166.1:0-32921 GCA_964623055.1 uncultured Pirellulaceae bacterium | reverse complement strand
CCAATGAACGGTCTGACCGTTATCCGACAGCCGAGGAACTCGCGCGCGACGTGCAACGTTGGCTTGCAGATGAACCCGTGTCGGTCTACCCCGAGCCGTGGCGTCAACGATTCGGTCGATGGCTGCGGCGACATCGTGCCTGGGCCCAGTCGATCGCCGCTGCTCTGGTGCTGGTGGCGGTGATTGGGATGGTCGCTTCGATCGTTGTCGAAAATGCCCGGCGGAACGAGATGGCGGCCCACAAAGAGACGGAAAAGGCCCGCCAAGCCGAGGAGGAGGCTCATACAGAAACGGAACGAGCCCTCAAGGCCGAACAGAAAGCGAAAGACGAGGCGACGCGACGTTTTCGACAAGCTCGGCGCGCAGTCGACGAAATGTCAACCGGCGTCAGCGAAGCACTGGTGTTCTATCCGGGCGTTCAACAGTTGCGAACACGACTGCTCGAGAAGGCGGCCCAAGACTACGAGCGGTTTGCCAACGAGAGAAGCGACGATCCGGGACTCCGTTTTGAATTCGCCCTCGCCCTGATTCGGCTCGGGGACGTGCGCCGGTTGCTCGCTTCGTTCTCGGAATCCGAGCAGGCGTACAGGCAGGCCGTCACCGTCTTTCAGGAGTTTCTGAAGGAAGATCCGGAAAACGCCGAGGTCCAACTAGCACTGGCGCAATGCCACAATCAACTCGGGTTGCTTCACACAACCGTCGGCTCCGATCCCGAGGCAGAAAACGCCTCGAACTCCCATGCCGAAGCGGAACGGGTCTACGAGATCGCCGCCGATATCGTTTCCCAACTCCTTGTCGCCAATCCGAAGGATGCGGAGTATCGGCGCACAAAGGCGGAAGTCCTGGCGAATCGCGGCGTCCTGCTAAGCCGGACCTCTCGGTTGGACGAGGCCCTCGATACGCTGGGCACAGCCGAGGCCGAGTTGCAGCAATTGGCAGACGAAGGCAGCGAGCCGCAGGACACGGAAGAGCTGGCCAAGTCGCGGATTTCCCTTGGCGAACTGTACATCCAAGTGGCGCGGAACAGCGACGCCACGAAGAAGCTGCAGCAGGCGATCGACACCTACGACCAGCTTGTCCGCGACGCTCCCAACCATCCGCCGTATCTGTTGGGTCTGGCAGATGCTCGGATCACACTGGCCAACTCACTGCACGTCATGGGCCGCAGCAGCGAGAGGGTAACGCTCTATCAGGCCAGCATCAGGGACTATACGGCGTTGATCAACACGCGTCCCGACGTCCCGGCATATCGCGCCAGGCTGGCAACCACCGAATGCAACCTGGCGCAAGTGCTGTGTTGGATCGGGCGAAATGACGAAGCGAAACAACACGCCGAGATTGGGCTGAGTATTTCGATCGACCTGGTGAACTTGCATCCCAACATGGTCGACTACCATGTGAAGGAGGTCTACGGATCGCTGACCTTGGGGCAAGTCCTTCGCGATTTGGGGGACTTCACACTTGCCGAGACGGCGTTCAACAGAAGCATCGAGAAGTGTGCGGTGTTGGTTGAGAGATTCCCCGAAATCGCCGACTACCATCGGCTGCTCGGGCAAAGCAAACGCAACTTGGGCGTCGTGTACTTGTTAACAGGCGTCTACGAATCGGCGCGGCAGTCTTTCATGGAAGCTGGGGCCGACTACGAAAAAACGCTCGAGCTTTCCCCCCAGGACGCTTTCGCACGGGACGGGCTGGCGTGGTCGCTGAACCACCTTGGTGATGCCCTGCGGCGTCTGGATCGCTCGGCCGAGGCCAAGACTTTCTACAAGAAGACGCTGGAACAACGCAAAGAGGCCGGCGAATCTCCCGATCGCCTATACCGGTTCGCTTGGTTCCTGATCAATTGTGAGGATACCGATTTTCGAGACTCCGACGAGGCGTTGCAGATTGCGGATCAGATTTCGCGACAGAATCCTACAAACGCACGCTACCTGACACTTGCGGCGGCGGCTCTGTTCCGTCAGGGCCAGTGGGAGCAGTGCTTGTCCAAACTGGATGAGGCGGACGTCGTGCGGTTGCGTGGAAAGGACTCTATCGACTTCTGGCGTGCTATGGCTCTGCATCAGAAGGATCGGGAAGACGCGAAGGCCAAGGCCGCTTGGGACCGCGCAGTGGCAAGAATGAATAAGTACGCTCCTGGCGACCTCAAACTGGTCAACCTTCGCAACGAAGCGGCGCAGCTTCTCGGCCTTGCCGACCTGGACAAACCGGCCGCAGACGAGGATGCGCGGCCTGCCCCAAAGTGACCATTGGCCTCCAGCGCTACGCCGCTCCCGGTCAAATCAGTCGGGACTTTCCCATCGCGACAGTTCTCGCGGCAATATTAGCGGACAGAACCACGTGCTAGCAGGCGATAGGTTCGAGCGGCGGATATCGGTTAGTTCCACGTTGTAGGATCTTCCGCTTGCTGCAAGTAGTGTCTACGAAAACGATTACGTTGTGGGAAAGTCCCCAATCAGTCACATCGCACACTAGCCCGAAGCACAAGCGAGGCAGTGAGTTACGTCCCTCGCTTGCGCTTCGGGCTTGTGTGCTTTCCTGGCGGGCTCGGCAAAGCATCGAGCCCCTGCCCGTAATAGGGTCACTCAACTCAACTCCAGGGGGTATGCCAGCAATGCTGTCGGAGCGGCTGCTCTTTTTTCTCCCATCGTCACAGCCCCTACAACCCGAACGCGCGCGATGGGGATGTGGGCGGCGCGGTCGTGACGATTGTATGGGGCTAAAGAACTGTGCTGGCTGTGAGCGATCAACCGAGTAAAGCGATTTTGGGGTGATTTCCGACTCACAAGGACGAAAAACGTGCGACTGCAATACGGCCATTACGTACTCGGGATACTATCTGCTGTTCTAACCGTGACCATGGCTGTCGGCCAGGAGACCGAGACCGCCCGGTTCAGTGTCGGGGACAGTGAGGCTCAGTCTGTCGACGTCGCGATGTCATCGCTGTTGAACGTGAACGATCAGGTCGATGGCGACGCGGCCTCGCAGGAGAACGCCCCATCCAACGCGGAAACCGCCTCTTACCTGCTCCAGCCCGATGCGCCGGCTCCCGTGGGACCGCAAGAATTCGACACTGCGCCCACCGGCCCGTTGGCGGCCCGAGAGCTGAGTGCCAGCCTGTTTGGCGGTGCGGGGACGAGCCCGAGCCTGTTGAGCGCGAATCGGCGAGCGGTGGCCGAAGGGATCGCGTCCGGCGCCGTCCTTGGCTCCGAGTCAAAACTGCTCGTGACCCCGGATGCGGGCAGCTTGCTGCGCAAGTCGTCCTCGGTATTGGGCGTAACGGCCCAGCGGCGATCGCCCATCATGAATGACCCACGAGTTCGCGGCAGTAGCATGGGCCAACTGGTCGCATCCGGTTCCTACTGGTTCCCGGCGCGGCCTGATTTGGACACACTGGTCAGCAAGATCGATTCCCACCTCATCCAAGACGTGATCGTGATCAAGGGCCCCTACTCGGTGCGGCACGGCCCCGGGTTCAACTTCATGGACTTCGAGTTGATTGGCACGCCGCGGTACGCATCCGGCCCCAGAATCCAAGCCAGCACCGCGCTGGACTACAGCGGGAACGGTGATCAATGGTACGGGCGCCAATTTGTCTGGGGTGGCGGCGAGAATCACGGATACCGCATCGGATACGGACACGGCGTGGGGAACGACTACCGTACGGGCCGCGGCGACAGGGTTCCGTCCAGCTACAACTCTCGCAACTTCGATGCCGCTTACGGATTCGACATGGGCGACGACAGTTCGCTGGAGTTCGTGTACCTCCGTCAGGAACAGTCGGGGGTTGAACTTCCGAACAACGTGTTTGACCTGCGTTTCCTGGAAACCGATGCATTCGAGGTGACGTACGAGAAGCGTTACGGCAGCTTCTACGATCTGTTCACACTCGAAGGTTGGTACAATCAGACAAGGTTCGATGGGGACAATTTCGGCGCCGGGAAACGAGCCTTCATGCCGATTCTCGACGTAATCGGCTGGAACGGAACCGTCGAAGCGCAGAATATGTCGACCGGATTCACGTCAGCTCTGACTTGGGGCGATTCTGACGTTTGCCATTTGACGGTGGGTGCCGACCTGCGATACCTTAAGCAGAACATCGACGAATTCGATCAGACCACGGTCCTGTTTCCCAATCCCTTCCCGCCTCCCCCGTTTCGACCCACGTTCGGCGACGGATTGCCTGAGAACTTCCCGGTCCCTGACGCGCAAAGTGTAAACCCAGGGTTGTTCCTGGAAATGCAGAAACACGTCAGCTCCCGGATGACCGTCAAGGGTGGTGCTCGTCTTGACTGGGTTGACACCGACGCCGCAAGCACTGCACCGCTTGCCAACCGAACGACTGGAGTAACCAACTTCGAGGATTTCTTCGTGGTCGACAGCATGGACCGCCAATTCACGAGGGCGTCGTTCTTCCTGACCGCCGATTACTTCGTCGACGAAAACGTTACCGCCACCATCGGCGGCGGGTACGCCGAAAGACCGCCAACGATGTTCGAGTTGTACTCCGCTTCGCCTCTTGCCAACACTATGGCGCAGATTGCCACGTCGCTCGTGTTCGGGCATCCTCGACTGGACACGGAAAAACGCTGGCAAGTTGACGTGGGGCTGACGGCCGAATACGACGATTTTCGAGCCGGGGTGGCGGGCTACTACGCGTGGGTCGAAGACTACATCACGCTGGACCGGTTCTACGAGAACCCGATCGCCGGTTTCCCGCTCTACGGATTCGTCAATACGGAGTTGGCCACGTTGGCGGGCGGTGAACTGTATGCAGAATACGATATCTCGCCCTGCACGACGTTGTTTGGGAATTTGAGTTATGTGGCGGGTCATGACCACACACTCGATGATACAAGCCATTTTGGCACCTACTACGGTATCCCTGGCTTCAGCCTGAGTCGTGACCCGAGTCTGCTGCCCGACCAGCCGTTGCCAATGATCCCGCCCCTTGAGACTCGCGTCGGTATTCGGCTGCAAGAGCCGTACGAAGCACGCTACGGCATCGAACTTTCCGCCCGTGTGGTCGACGACCAGCATCGCGTGGCCACGTTACTCTTGGAGCAAGCGACTCCCAGCTTTGCTACCTTGGACCTTCGAGCCTTCTGGCGCCCGTCAGACTGTTTCACATTCGTCGCCGGTGTCGAGAATCTCGCCGATCGGTACTACCAAGAGCACCTGGACCCGCACCGTCACCCCACACCTCTAGGCGTCAGCCAACCCGGCGTTTTCCAACCCGGTGTGAGCTTCTACGCTGGCCTCGAGGGAATCTACTAGTGCCTCTCGTGTCGTTTTCTTGTGGGTTGGGCATTCGCGCCCGACCCCAGAATTCTCCGCTGGAACAGTTGCATTCCGGTCGTGGTTAGGCTCAGATAGTATAGGTTGGGAGAAGCCTGTCGGGCTTCTCTCTATCTTCCGGGTCCACATTACTACCCCTCTCTAGCCAAAGGTCCGTATGACAATGCAAAACAGTCAGTACTATCCGCCGCATCCGGAACACATGGCCACCGTTGAACCTCCTACCACAGGCGGTCGCTGCAGCCCGACAGCCAACGCTCAGTATTTCCCGCCGCAACAGGTATACATGGTCACCATTGAACCTCCCACCACCGGAGGCCGCTGTAGCGCGACAGCCGTCGCCGAACCTCCTACCACCGGAGGCCGTTGCAGCACGACAGCCAACGTCGAACCTCCCACTACCGGCGGCCGCTGTGGCGTGACAGCCATCGTTGAGCCGCCCACTACGGGCGGCCGCTGCAACAGGTGAACGAGGTGCGGCTCAACACTGACGGCCCCGTATTCGAGCGATCGAGTTTCTTCCGGTGCGTTACGCTCTGACGGGGCTGCCGGTGTCGTCCGGTGACGACCGTCGCGGTCCGTATGTATGTGACGTCAACAAATCTCGTCCATTACTTGATCGCGCGCGGACACGTGACGCGTGAGCTGGTGGTTTCGGGACAGTTTAGCGTCACGGAAGTGGTGGGACGCAACCGGAACTTTCGTGTCACTTGCGGCGATAGTCGTTCGCTGTTCGTCAAGCAAATCAAGGAGCTTGACCAGACCACCGAGGAGTCTCTGCGCCGAGAGGCCATCTGCTACCAAGTGATCTCCGATTGTCGTTTTGAGTCACTGAAGGAGATCACGCCCGGTTTTGTCGACTACGATCCCGTAAGACACCTACTGATCGTCGAACAGATCGTGGGTGCAGAGAATCTCACTCAGTGTCATCGCAGGCTGGGTAGTTATCCTGTCGTGCTGGCCGAACGATTGGGCGATGCCCTTGGCGTTCTGCACCGGTCTTCTCGTGGACTTCCGCCCGGCGAACTGAATGAATCGCTCTTCACTGGGCTCCCACCCTGGAGCTTCTCGTTCCATGAGCGGGATGCCTGCACACTGAGCCCATCTCTCCAACAGCTCTTGGAGATAGTGCGGGCGGACGACACCTTCTGCCAGGAACTCGACTCGTTGCGGGACGGTTGGCTAGCGGAGGAGCTGATTCACGGCGACTTGAAGTGGAGCAACTGCCTGGTCTTCCCCGACGCGGACGGACGGCCGCGCATTCACTTGGTGGATTGGGAGATGGCCGATCTGGGTGATCCCGTTTGGGATGTCGCAGGGGCGTTGCAGGGATACCTGTCCGAATGGATTCTGCGCGCGTCTTTGGACAGCGAGTCCGCTCCGGAAGAGTTTCTGTCGGATTGTGGAGACGTTCTCAGCGCGATGCGACCCGCGATGCAGGAACTGTGGCGGTCGTACAACGCCTGCCTGGCTGATCAAGACGACACGCCGGAGCGAGTGTTGCGCTGCATGCGTTATGTGGGAGCGCGCATGCTGATGACGGTCATCGAATACCAGAATTGGGCGGGCGAGCTGAACCACAACCGCATGACCATGATCGGGTTCAGTCAAAGATTCCTGTGCGATCCGCACGAGGCCGCATCCCTGGTCCTGGGTAACGAAACGGCGGGGCAAGATGAGCCAACCGCTTGAGGCACAACTGATCACCGCAGTGAAAGCCGTGGAGATCCACTCTCCGGCGTCGTTCACCTTCGCGGAGCGCCTCTTTGCCGTCGACGAACGTGGCCAGAGTCCCGAGGAACTGCACACGGACCACACACCGGAACTTGTACCGCTGGTTCGAGACCTGCGGCAGGTGCTCTACTCGCAATGCTATGCACGACGCTTCGATGGTTCGTTCTCCGAGCTACCGCCGGTCTACGATCCCGAGTTTGTGCCGGATCTCGGCTTGGCTGAGCAACTGGTCGAAGCCAACCAGAGTCGATACGGCTGGGATCCCGGATGGAAGATCTTTCGGCTCGGGGCCGACGGCGAAGTGCAAGTCCAAAAGGGAGAACGGTTTTGCTCGCCTCAAGCGGGCGAGTATGCTTACACTGCAGGCCCTGGAAGGCGGCCGCGAATCGGGGACACAGTCAGCGTTCAGGCGTTGCGAGATTCGCACGACATGCAGCCGGGATTGTACTTCGTCTTTGGCGAGGCCATCTCCGACCGGTTTGACGAGTTTCATCAGGTCCGTTTCTACTTCCATCTTCGCCCGCCGGGTGCACCGATTCTTGTGAGGACGGTGACCACTGCACTGAATCGATATCAAGTTCCGTTTCAGTTCAAATGCCAGAAATACCACGAGAACTACGACCGTCTCGACTCCTCCGTCCTCTATGTCGCCCACCGCTATTTCGACATCTGCGCCCGAGTCCTCACGGACCTCCCCTCGGAATTGACAGACGAATTGGAGCCCGCCATTCCGCTGTTCACGAAGATGTTCCGCCCTGGCATCGGTCTGGCCGAAGATCCTGTCGGAAACATCAGCTTTGGTCAGGATCGCTGCCAGTTGGTCGCGGAGGGCATCGTTGACGCGTGGCTTCGGGACGAGCGTTCCGCCCCCGCGAGCCTGCAGTGGATCCGGGCCCGATTTGAAGCAAACGGATTGTCTCTAGATAAGCCCTACTTGAACGCCGGCTCGGCCGATATATACGATCTGCCGCAGCCAATTGGAATCGAAGTATGAGGCATAGGCAGACAGAATTCCTCGCTACGGCGGACCGCATTGGGGCAAGGATTTGCCGAGATGCGATCTGGGCAGGCCAAGCCTGTAACTGGGTCGGCTGGGCGCAAGGGGTCGTCGACGGTCGAATCTCGCCGCTGTACCGCGCCATAGGATTTGATCTCTACGGTGGAACGGCTGGAATCGCACTGTTTCTGGCTCGACTCTATCACTTCACCGGGGATTCGATTCAGAAGGCAACGTGGAAAGGTGCCTTGAATCAGGCTCTTGGCCAACTGGAGACACTGCCAGACAAGACGAGGCTAGGCTTCTACACCGGAGCGACTGGAGTCGCCTACGTGTTGATCGAAATCGGCTGCATGCTGGACGATGGCGGACTGATCGACTGCGGGCTCCGCGAAATGACACGACTTCGTGAGATCGAACCGAGTTCCGACGCTGTCGCAGTCATGGAAGGCAGCGCAGGGGCTATACCTGCACTTCTGGATGCCGCCACGCGATTCGGTCGCGATGATTTGGCCGGGACCGCCATTCGTCATGGCGAGCTACTTCTCGATTGTGCCACAAAGACCGACGAAGGCTGGTCGTGGAAGACCTCGCAGCGACCGCTGTCGAAGAACCTCACTGGGTTCTCCCATGGCGTGGCAGGCATCGCGAGCGCGTTGATGGAACTCCACGCGGCCACCGGCGATAAGCGATTTCGAGACGGAGCGATTGCGGGGCTCGACTACGAACGCACGCACTTCTGTCGAAAGCAGGGCAATTGGCCTGATTTTCAGCAAGTCGACAACTTCCCGGCACCCGACAAACCCATCTGTCTGACGGCCTGGTGTCACGGTGCCCCGGGAATTGGCCTTTCGCGTCTGCGCGTGTGGGAACTCCTGAAACGCGACGAAGAGGTTCGTGTTGAATTCGAGATCGCCGCCGGGACGACAAGAAGATGGTTCGAGGACGCCGCTTGTCCCGACGGCGATTTTTCCTTGTGTCATGGCGCGTCAGGCAATGCCGAACTGTTTATCATGGATGCCGAACTGTTCGAGCGGTCCGATTTGTGGACGATCGCCGAATCAGTCGGCAGACGCGGCGCGCAGCGGTTCGAGCAAAACAACCTGCCCTGGCCTTGTGGCGTGGCGGAGGCCGGCGAGACGCCGAATTTGATGCTTGGCCTGGCGGGAATCGGTCATTTCTATCTCCGGCTCTACGCACCGAATGAAGTCCCCAGTATTCTACTGATTCGACCCAGACGACAGCTCGGACCATCGAGTTGAGGATTGATGAAACAATTCACTACGATTGCGGCGTTTCTGTTAATCGGTTTCGAGGCCCCGCTCCTCGGCCAACTCGTCAGCCACACGCCCAGCGACGATGACATTCCTAAGCCAACTCCGGCCGATATCTCGTTGGCAGGCGCCGACCAACCGGATATCACTCGCTTTCTCAACGTCCGGCGTGCCGATAGTCCGTCGCTCTCGCCCGACGGCACGAAGTTGGCGTTCAGCACGCAGATCACGGGCAAGCCACAGCTCTGGGTCGTGGACGCCAAAGGCGGTTGGCCGCGACAACTCACATTCGGCGCGTCGATCACGTTCCACGAGTGGTCGCCGGCGGGTGATTGGATCATTTACGGCACCGACCGCAGCGGCAACGAACGCGAGGGCTTCTATTTGATCACGCCGAACGGAGAACGCGAGCGTGAACTCCTCGCACCGTCTGACGCATTTCGCGTTTTCGGCGGGTTCACCAGGGACGGGAAGAAGATCGCCTATGCGACAACGGAACGAAATGGTGTCGACTTCGACATCCGCCTGGTCGATGTGCAATCCGGCGAAGATCAGGAGATTTTTCGCGGTCGCATGGGCCTGTTCGCGGTTTCGTGGCGACCGGACGGCGGCGCTGTCATTCTCTCCGAAACACGTGGCGAGGATGCAAACGATGTCTATCTATTCAATGTCGCCACCGGCAGACTTGATACCCTGTTCAAGCCGAAGGTCGCGTCAAACTACGAAAGTTTCACCTGGGTGCCGGACGGCAGTGGGTTCTATTTGGCTACCAACCAGGATCGCGATTTCATCGGCCTTGCGCATTACGAGATCGCCTCGCGGCGTCTGACCTTTGTCGAAACTCCGGAACACGACGTGTTGCAGGCTGCGCTGTCACGCGACGGCGAACTACTCGCCTGGATCGTCACTGACGGCGCGTATTCATCCCTGCACGCGTGCAACTTGAAGACCGGCCATGCGATGCCCCCACCTGAGCTTCCACAAGGCATCTATTCGATCCGTTGGGCGCAAGATGCGCCAGTGGCAGCCATTACGATATCGGGACCTCAGATTCCAGGCGACATCTGGATCTGGAATGCGCGTACCGGTCAACGGCTCCGCACAACTCAGTCGACAGCCGCCGGTCTTGATCTGTCTACCATGGTGATACCCGCGCACTACAGTTTTCCTGCAAGGGATGGGGTGACGATCCACGGACTGCTTTACATGCCCAGGGGGGTTCCCCCCGCCGCAAAACCGCCTGTCGTGTTATCGGTGCACGGAGGGCCTACGATGCAGGCACGACCGCGCTTCAATCCCGCGCACCAGTACCTTTTGAGCCGCGGAATTGCAGTGTTCGATCTCAATTACCGGGGATCCACGGGGTATGGCAAACGCTACGCGCGGCTCAATGACCGTCGGCTTCGCGCAAATGAGATCAACGATTTGGCGGACGCGATCGACTGGCTCAAGCAGCACGGAAGAGTGGATGCCGACCGAGCCGCGGTGATGGGCAGTTCCTATGGCGGTTATCTGGCTATGGCCGCCGTCACCCGGATTCCGGAGTATTTCGATGGCGGCGTCGCTTTCGTGGGTGTCTCGAACTGGATCACCGCGTTGGAAGGCGCCAAGCCGTCGCTGAAGGCGAGCGACCGGCTGGAATACGGCGATGTCAGCGATCCCGAAGACCGGGCGTTCTTCCGGCGCATCTCACCGATAACGCATGTTGCGGACCTGAAGGTGCCTATGATGGTGATCCACGGCGCGAACGATCCTCGTGACCCGGTCACCGAATCGGATCAGTTTGTGCGTGCAATTCGAGAGCAAGGCGGCCAGGTCGAATATTTGCGATTTCCTGATGAAGGCCACGGCATCCGCAAACTCACGAACCGGATTACCGCGTATCGGCGAATCGCAGCCTTCCTGGAGCGAATACTCGAAATCGGGGACAATGGGGCGGGCCAAGGGAGATGATCAGAGATGCGTACTTGGCGGATCAATAGACGACAGTTCACGATTGCGGCAATGCCTAGCGTAGCAGGCATGGCCTCTGGTATCGCGACTGCCGCCGAGCGTAAGCCGTTGACGGAGCGACCCCGGGCAAGCGATCACTCACTGGTGACGATCACCGGCTCGCCGCGCGAGCGGGGACGCGTGTACGGACGGCGGTTTGCGGTCGCGATTCGCGAGTTTCTCGATACACAGATCTACGGCGACTTTGCCAAGGAGAAAGCGAAACGTGACGAGTTGCTTCGCTATGCCGGCGCGTGCCTGAAACCGATCCGGCAGCTATCAACCGAGTTGATTGACGAGTTGGAGGGAATGGCCGAAGGAAGTGAGCTGCGGCTGGAAGAGCATGTGCTGATCACGCTGCACGAGGAGCTTTGGCACCGCGGCGTTATTCCCTCGGTCGATCACTGTACGGCTGTGGCCATCGGACCGCCTGCCACATGCGATGGGCATACGTATGTCGGAGAAAGCTGGGACTGGTTCGCGCAGCTCTACGGAAAATCGCAGATGCTGTTGTGGAAACGAGCCGACGGCCCGAGTGTGATATGCTACTCGTACCCAGGACTGTGGACCGGGGCGGGAATGAACTCGGCCGGTATCGCGCTCTGCTGGACCAGTGCCTTCGATAAATCGATTCCCGGCCCGGCGGTCGGGGTGCCCAGTTACGCGTTGATCGCTCATCTGCTGTACCAACCGACCCTGGAGGCCGTCGAGGAAGAAGCGAAGCGTGCCGCGCAAGCCGGGTGGTTCACGTTTGTCATGGCCGACGGCAAGGGCCGTCTGCTGAACATCGAAGGCTCGCCGCGGCGGATGGCCACCGAATGGGGACGCGGCGCTATGGCGCGGGTCTATTACGGAACTCTCGAGATGACACGCACGCCCGCAGGACAGCCGATCGAGTGCCATCCCCAGTGCGCCCGTATGCGGGAGTTGCTGGATGGTGCCAACGGGCGCATCGACCTGGCCACGGTCGAGCGATTCTTTGGCGATCACGAGACCCGTTGGATATGCAAACATTTCGGCTCGATCGACGCGATGGTGTTTGACACAACATCGCGACAAGCACACGTTACACGAGGCCCGGGATGCCTGGCCCAATGGAAGAGCTTTTCCTTCGAGGAAGCTGGGCACGAGGCCAAAATGGAAGACCCCCATAAGAGATGTGCTAAACGATGAATGAACAGATTGTGTTGCCATATGGGCACGATACGATTTCGGTGAGTGTGCCGCGCGACAAGCTTGTCGGAGTATTCGTTCCGCGTTCGCTGGCCCCGGCCCCCGACCCAGCCAGAACTTTGCGCGAAGCCCTGGCAAATCCCGTTTCCAGTGCTCGCCTGCGAGACAAGGCATCGGGAGCACGCCGTGTGGCCATTGCCATCGAAGACGCCACGCGTCCGGTCCCCAGCTCGCTGCTGGTCGATGCTGTCATGAGCGAACTTCAGGCGGGAGGGATCGAGTCGGATCAGGTCACTGTTATCGTGGCGACCGGCTTGCATCGTCCGATGACTTCCGAAGAGTTGCAGGCCGCTTTGGGGCGTTGGCACGGCTTGGTGCGCTGCGAGAGCCACGATGCGAACGACCCACAACGCCTCGCGCGTCTGGGCACGACGAGTCTGGGCACCGAGATTTCGTTGAACCTCGCGTTCATGGAAGCAGATCTGAAGATCATTACTGGTGACGTCGAGTATCATCAGTTCTGCGGTTATGGCGGGGGCGCGAAGTGTGTCTATCCCGGTTTGGCGGACGCCGCGGCGATTCGGGCCAACCATTCGCGCATGGATCTGCCGGGAACCGGACTAGGCATGATCGATGGCAATCCGGTGCGCGAAGAGGTGGATGAAGTAGGCCGAATGGCCAAGGTAGACTTCGGCGTCAGCGTGGTAATGGACGCCGACCATCGTATCGTGGTTGTGCGGGCCGGCGATCCGGACCTCGCATTTCGTCAAGCCTGCCGCTTCGTCGATGATATGTACCTGACCGAAGTACCCTGCCGCGCCGACTTGGTCATCGCGTCGCCCGGCGGGCACCCAAAGGACATCGATCTGTACCAGTCACAGAAGGCCATCGAGGAGGCCACTCAGGTCGTCAAACCAGGCGGCGACGTATTGGTGACGGCCCGCTGTGCCGAAGGCAGCGGTTCGCAGAAGTTCGAAGCTTGGATGGACGAAGCCTACACGCCCGAGGACATCATCAATCGGATCAAAGAGAATTTCGTCATGGGCGCTCACAAGGCGTACCAAATTGCCCGTGAAGTCCATCGAGCGAACGTTCATCTCTATTCCGAGATTCCGCCAGGCCGCGTTCGTTCCTGGCTGTTGAAACCAGTTGCGTCGACGGCTGATATCGACAAACTGATCGCCTCGGCCGAATCGGTCATCGTACTTCCGCAGGCGACGCTGATACGGGCGAGTGTGCCCTCAACACGGCAATGAATCCATATACCAGACCGGCTACTTTTGGAACGAGGGTATTGCGGTTACACTTTCTTGCAGCCGTCTCTTGTCCCACGCACCACATTCAGCTTCACTTCCTGATATGCACCCGATGGATCGAGCATTGTGCCTTGTCGCTGTAACACTGCTTATCGCGAGTGCTACGTGGGCGGGCGAACCGAAAGACTCGTCCAACCAACGGGCCGTCGCCGCCAAGCAGCGAACGCTGCGTGAACTGATCGACGAGGCCGTAGACTGGTACCAGTTGCTTCCGTCCGCCGCTAGCGACACGCCGATGGAGCCGCAGGTCGTGCTGCGCTATGTGAACCACGCGCGCGAGTCGTCCAGTGGAACGCTCGTGCTGTGGCTGCATCAGGGCCGTCCGGAAGCCGCAGCGACGGTGTTCGACTGGGGTGGCCGGATCGTTCACGGGTTCGTTTCGCTCTCGCGCGGCAGCAAGATTGTCGCACGCGAGGGGCAGACGATCTTCTGGCACCCGGCGAACCCCGGTGTCGAATTTCGGGCGGTCCCGGACGCGCCACCACCATCGGACACGGCCGCCGATCGACTGTGGCAAATGAAGGCCGTGTCGAGGCGTTTTGGCTCCACGTTGCTCGGTTGGAAAGAAGATAACTCGGACCGCGAAGCGTTGCGACTACTGGCGACTCCGTTGTACCGATACGAGAGCGAAGCCTCGGACCTCCTGGACGGGGCCGTTTTCGCGTTCGTCCAGGGGACGGATCCCGAAACGCTGTTGTTGCTGGAAGCGGTGCGCGTTGGCGACCGGTACGAGTGGCAATATGGCTTTGCGCGACAGACGCACGGGGCTCTCGATGGCCGGTATCAGGGAAAGGTCGTTTGGACTGCGGAGAAGAATCCTCGCGGTCACGGGCCGGATTGCTTCACCGCTCCGTCCAAACCGATCCCCGACGACGTGAAGAAATAGTAGGGCGGATGCTTTGCGCGGCAAAGACGACCGGTGCGCCACATAGATCTAAACCGCGGGATCCTCCTTGCCGAAAGAAGCAATAGGGGCCCCAGATACTGACGAGGCTGGCACTTGACAAGGAGCGTCGCATGCACAGCAAAGTGTTGTCAGCAGCCATGCTGGTTGTGCTCTTGGGCTCTGCAACCTTCGGTGACGATTCGCGCGAGGCGGTCCACGGGGAGGACAATCCCCTCGACGCGGCCATTGACCGTGTCCGCGAGGGGTGCGGTAAGGTGGAGCGGCTTCGGGACTATTCTTGCACCTTGGTCTTACGAGAACGCGTTGACGGCGAGCTCTACGACTACCAGTACCTTCGGCTCAAGGTGCGCCATCATCCTTTCAGCATCTACGCATACTGGCTAAAGCCCCAGTCGCTCCGAGGGCGAGAGTTGATCTACGTCGAGGGGCAAAACGATGGAAAAATGCTCGCTCACGAAGGTCGTGGCTGTTCGCTACTGCCATATGTCGCTCTGTCACCAACGGGGCCATTAGTAATGCGGGGGCACCGCTATCCATACACGCAAATGGACCTCAAGAGCACCCTCGACCGATTCACGAAGCTGCTGGAAGACGTACGCAGTGATGCTGGCTGGGGTGTGTCCTGGATTGAGGGCGGCAAGATCAACGGCCGGGAATGCACGTTCCTTCAATTGGACAGCGCGAGGCCAGACACGCCGTTCTCCCGCGTTCGGATTTGGTTCGATGACGAACTACAACTCCCCGTCCGTTTCGTGAAATGGGAGCCGTTGGAGGAACCGGACGATGACCCTGAACTCGCCGAAGAGTACACATTCCTTCAAGTAGAGCGGAATGTGGGCCTCACCGACAACGACTTCGACATGTCGAACCCAGAGTATGCATTTCTGCGAACCGCTCCGAGGCCGCAGCAAGAAACGGCTCGCCCCTCATCCGGCATCGAGAGGGGACGAGGGAGGATTCGGTGCTTTCTCCGTTCGCGTCGACGCTAGTTGGGCACTCTTTCCGACTACCTTTTTCATGCAAGTCCCAAGTTGCGCCGCCAGGCCCATTCGGCTGTTAACAGCACGAGCAGCAATCCAAGAAGCCACCACCGGCTCCACAGAGGGACCTTCGTGGTTTTCTCCGGCCCAATCTCGACTGGCAAGTCGCGCAACATGGCGGCCAACGAATCGGCGTCGGTGAAGACGCGGCCACCGGAGAGTTCGGCGGTGCGGTCCATCAACGCCAAGTCCGGCAGGGGGTTGCGGTGCTCGAACGGATCGTCCAGCACTTGCACGTCTATCGAGGTGCTGTCGATCAAGGTGTAGTCCTCGTAGGCGCTCAGTTCTACTCGCAATGCTTCCGCACCGGCACCGCCGGAGAGGCGATCGGCCAGGGGCAACTCCAGGACGTAGTCTCGCTGGTCAGGTTGGGCCAGCATGTCAAGCTCCTCGCCCCAGACCACGTAGGGCGACGTTTCGTCGCTGGGACGAGCGACCCCGTTTGGCCAACGGACGGGCGCGTAATCGGAGTCCAGGTCCGCGTCCAGCGATTGAGGCTCGATCATCACGGTTACGCGGCAGTTCGTTGTTGGACGAGACGTCTCGTCGAATGCGCGGGCGGTCAACTTGATGGCTTGACCGGGCTGATACGACATTCGATCGCTGGTGACTACCAAACGCCGCCGTCCAAGATACGATTTCTCTGTGAGCCAGTAGATGGCATTGCGCCAGAACTTTGCGTAGTAGCGATTGTCGTTTTCCCCCCAGCGTGTAGCAAACTCGGGCGACCACTGCGGATTAAGGCTGACCATCGCGGCCATGGTGCGGCCTTTGCCATAAGAGCCTACCACCAACACCCGAACGGACGTACCGCTGGCCACGTCACCGAAGCGACCGGTGGCCAGCACCTGGGCCGCCTGCTTGGCGGAGTTGCCCCGATTGACCATGGTGAATTTGGGCACAGACGCCAGAATCGACTCGTTTCGCTTTGCATCGGAAACGATGTTCCAAAGCGGGTGTCGGAGGGCTCCCGGATCGGGCCGTACCGAAAGCTGGTTGGCCATCGACCAACTTCTCCCGGTGGTCGCGAAGGTTACAGGCAGCATCCCCGCGACCGTGGATTCGGCCCATCCACCATCGGCGAAGCTCTTGGGACCGCCGGCCATGCAGAGTCCGGCGCCACGTTGGCTGATCCAATCGTCGATCAACGCGAGTTGCTCGTCCGTGAAATGGCCACGGGCCATATCGCTCACGATGATCGCATCGTAAGCGAACAATTGGGCGCGTGTTTCGGGAAAGCCTCTTCCTCCACCAACAACGCTGTGAACCCCGACGGAATCCGATAAACTCAGCAGAGGCACGCACTCGATATCCGGGTCTTCCGACAACGCCCTGTGAAATGTGGAATGCGGCCCCGTGACGGCCACCCTGCCGTCTGGCATGACCCGTTGGCTGATCTGCTGCCCCGCCCCCTCGATGTAAAGCACACGAATCTTCGTGCGATCCACCGCGATGTCCCCGGTCACCGCATTGTTGTTCGTCGAGACTTCGTTTGACTGAAGCGGTACGGACGCCTTGACGCGCGTCGTCTCCAGGTCCGATTGGAAGGTCAGGTTGAATGATTGAACCCCGCTGGAAAGCGTGATCGGCAAGTGAGCTAGAGGCCGCGCCTGCTGGTCTGGCTGGCCAATCGCTTCTAATCGCACTTCCGCGCGTACACCGTCGTAGCCGTAGCTCCGCACCCAGACCGTGGCACCGACTTGGGAGTACTTTCGAACTCGCGCCGGCGTGACCATGTTCACTACGGCAACGTCGCCGCCACGGTCGGTCTCGCCCAGCGGAACGACGTGGATAGGGGCTCCCAACTCCGCATAACGACGGGCCATCTCCTGCACTCCCACCGGCTCACGCGATCGACCATCGGAGAACAAGACCACTAAATGGTGCCGCGATCCGATGAAGCGGCCCGTCAGTTGCCGCAGGGCCGACAGCAACTGCGTATCGTGGTCGGTCGGGGCGATGGAACCCGCGTCATCCGGTGTCAGAGAATCGACGGCCGAGAATCGCTGCCCGAACCGGTACGTGCTCAGGTCCGGTCGCTTCTCCGGCGGCACGGCACGATCCACGTCTTGCATCATCTGGATTGCCTCGTCGAAACGGCTTGTGCCCTCCCCCAACGCCATGCTGCTCGACGTATCCAGCAAGTACGACACGTCCGAGCGCCGCAACTCGCCCGGCGAGCGGTCGACTCGGACCGGATTGGCCAGAATGGCCACAAGCACAAGCAGGATCAGGCCACGCACAACCCAGAGGACCAAACGCCGCGACGGGCCGAGCGGCGGACCGAAGACGGCACGCGCCAACAGAAGCAGCACCACCGCCGCAATCGTCAGCATGGCGACATGCGCTAGGGAGACGGGTGATAGCAGATTGAAGGTTGTCTGTGTATCCATCAGTTTTGCGTCGTTTGACCTGAAGCCGGGGGTTGCTGAATTTGGTGGCGAGGAAGCACGTGGGGCACGTTTCCAACGTGCCTGATTCAATCTCCCAACCTGGCGGCAATCTCCACCTTGGCACGTTGGAAACGTGTCCCACTACTTTTTCGGCAGCCTCCTTTGAATTCGGGGCAAACGGTCAAACGCACTTGCCACGTTCTAGGCCGCTGAACTGCAGGTCCGCTATTCCGTCCTCTCATGCGAAAGCACTTCAAAGTACCGGTCGACCAGCTTCTCATATTGTGGTGGAACGGCTTCTTCGCTGGAGGCCATCAGGTCGCGCAGCAGCAACTCCCGCGCTTCCTCTTGTATGTCTTCAACGATGGTTGTGAGGTTGAGGTGATAGGCTCCCGGCGCTGTGTAGTGATATCCGCCCAGGACTTCGCTGGCGACATAGTCCCATTGCCAGTTCGGCTGCGTCCTGCCCCAACCCGCGTCGTTCATCGCCTCGCGCAACGCTTCGACCGCCGCGCCGTCGACTCCGGCTTTCTCCAACGCCTGTATCAACCCCTGTGCATCGAGATGCCACTGGGATATTTCGGTGTCGGAGGTCAGCTTCGCCAGACGCTCAAGGAGTTCGGCGGCTTGCTTTTCCAATGCGATCAGTTGGTTCAACCGCGGTGCAATAACGGCGCCGTGCAGCCCATCCAGTTCGTGAGCCAGCGCGTCAAGACGATCGGCTACGTCCCGAGCGTCACGTTGAACTCCGGCAGGTTTCTGGTCGCGAAGGCGTCGCTGGATCGCCTCCATCTGTCCCACGAGACCGCCCAAGCCGGCACGCTCCCGCACGATCGCGATCTTCGAGACGAGTTCGCCCTCCGCTTCCGTATCACGGGCCAAGGCGTCAAGGACATCCTGCAGCGTCAGCCCGCCCTGAGCCAGCCGTTCGGACTCGTCGGCCAGGTCGTCGGAGACACCGCCACCCGATCCTTTCGATTCCCCGTCATCCGTTCCACCGCCGCGTCCGGAGTTTCCTTGCCCTTCGCCAGCCTTTCCTTGCTGACCGGGTTGCTTACCGCTTGGAGACTTGGACTGAGTGTCGTTCCCGCTGGTTCCCTGATCACCTTTCCGTGTCGCGCCTTGGGGCGGCGCATCCTGGTCGAGACGGTCGGCCAGCCCGCGCTCGCGATGAGCCAACTCGGACGACAAGTCCCGGGCGACTCCGATCTTGCCGGCCAGATCACGGGCGCTCAGCCCTGCCACGTGCCGGGCCAACTCTTTGAATAGGCCGCTCGCCTCGCCAGCAGCTTTCCGAGCCTCGTCCGTGTCGCCGCGTGCCAGCGCACCGGACGCATCCTCGGCGCGTTGTGTACTCCGCGCCATGCGCTTTTGGGCCAGTTCGGTCATGCTGTCGAGGCCCGACATCATCCGTTGCACTTCATGCGCATCCAAGACGATTTCGTACTGGCGTTGTTCCAGCCCGCGACGATCTAGCGGTTTACCCGTTCCATCCTCGCCTTCACCGCCCGGCTGACCCGATGGCGCGCGGTCGTCGCCGGCCCCGTCGTGGGCGTCTTCCTTTCCGGCGCCTTGCCGGTCTGCATCCTGCGGTGAGGTGCCGCTTTGTCCGGTGGAGCCCTGGCCTTGTCGGCCACCTGCTTGCTTACCGTCCTGTCCGGCTCCCTGCTGGGTCTTCTGCCCCTCGCCTGTCTTGCCTTCCTGGCGCGACTGCTTTGCCGAGCCTTCCGTACCTTTTTGACCTTCGGACGGCGACTCCGCAGGCTCGCCCTCAGGTTTCTCCGAATCGTCCGAATGGCCGAATTCCTGATCGCCTTCGGGCGCTTCCTGCTGTGACGGTTCGTCAGTCTTGCCCGATTCGGCCGAACTCTGCGCGGTCGATGGGTTCTTAGTCGGGCTACCTTGCTCGACGGGCAAGCCGCCGAGTCTCGCGTAGACGAATTCCTCCTCCTCGGCCAATTCTTCAAGCTTTTTCGCCAGCATCTCCACCTGCTCGTCCTCGCTCTTTGGCTTGCGGAGCTTCTGGATCTGCTCGCGGTCAAACTTCTGACATGCGGCGCCGGATGGACTCTTGCCGAACGCGAGGCGCATGTCGCTACGGGCCTTGATCAACAGGGCAAGGGCTTCGCTCTGGTGTTCGGTGGCTGGGGCGAACTCTTCGGCGCGGAGTCGTTCGATGCTGTTGCGCATCTCCTTCTCCGCGTCGAACAGGAATTCGCAACGGAAGTTGCCACGTGTCTCTAGCCCTTCGGCGAAGGCCAGTGTTGCATCGGCCGTCGTCTCCTCGAATTTGACGTACCCTTCAAGCGTCGTTTCGTCCGGCAACGCGGAGTCGCCTTGCCGAACAATGCGCGTGGTGCGATTCAACATGAACCGCTGGCGGGCAATCAGCTCTTCGAGCGTGATGCTCCGCCCGCCGCCCTGTCACGTGCCGCCCACTTTGAAGAACCGCTGAAACGGCCGGATTTCGACAAACCGCAAATCGGTCTCCGCTCGCTTTGGCTTGTCCGGATAATTGTCCAAGACGTATGCGTAATAGGTCACCGCGCTGGTTTCCGTAACCGTGAACTCCTCCAGGCACAAGAGCTCTTCCAGTGCGGCGCCGGTGGTCAAGTGGATGTTGCCGTCGGCGTCCGGCTCGACGCTGGTGCTATATTCTCTCGTTACAAGCCCGTGTTCCTCGCCGTTGTCGATCTGGAATACAATGCCCGCCTCGCTCACGCCGAAGTCGTCATTCACGCGAATCCGCATGGGAACCTCCGCGATCGAATTCACCTCCCAGGCTTCGGGCGGATCCTCGAATTGAACACGAGGCGTCTGGTCCTCGCGCACCCGGATGCGGTACTGGTTTTCCGGCAACGGTGCGCCTTCGTGTCCCGTGGCTACGATCGAGTAGAGTTTGTCGCCGTCAGGTTGCAGCGTGGCGACCAGGCCGTCCTGACTTGGCTCCAACGGAACGCGGTCCGGCGGCGACGGTTCAGGGGACTCTTGGGCTTTGTGCGGCGGATCGCTCACCAGAAGGTACGCCTCGCGGCACTCGCGGTCGAACTCCAGCTCGAAGCCGATCTCGCTACCTTCGATCACAACCAGATCGCCGCCCTCGACCGTCTTGGGACGTACGCCGGTGTAACATGGGGCCGTCAGTGTGGCCTCGAACTTCGCAAGGGCCAACGGATAACGGATCGTGATGTTGTGTGAATCACTTTGAATCGGGCCGGCACGAAAGCGGTAATCGAACGGTTCGACAACTTTGTCCATCGCAACGACGTATTCCACGCTACGACCGTCCGACGGACTTTGATCGGCTTCTTCCGCGCCGAGTTCCTGCATATTCCAGCCGGCATCAGGTGCGTCGGTTTTTCTGGTCAAGAGCGTAACCTGGCGGTCCACCCGACCGTTCAGGGAGAGCGTAATCGCGAGGTCGTGACCCTCGTCGATCATTACGTCGCCCGGCTTCACAGCGAGTGTCGTGTACGGCTGGTCACTCAAGAGCGCACGCCGGATGGCCAGACGCCATTCCCAGCCCAGCAGCAGGAGGGCCACAAACGCGACTACAGGGGCGACGGCGAGCGCGGCGGCGATGATTGCTTGCCGTCGAGGCACAATCTCGCGCAGATCGAGAGGTTGTGCCTGGAGGTCGGTCTCTTCCTCCAACGCCGTCACCAGGGTCGGTTTGACCCCTTCTTCCATGACTTTCTGAGGATCGTGGCCGGAGAACTGCACGACGGTCCGCACGCGCTGCCCAAGTTGCGGGAATTGTGCCTCAAGCTCCTTGGCAGTGCGCGGTCGACTCCACCACAGCATAGGGCGAACGACACCCACAGCCACAACCGTCAGAGCCAAACCCATCGTCACGGCCAGCCAAATCGCGCGGGCATCCCACGCCAATTCCCACGTGTAATCGGCCGCGGCCAGACTCACAAGAGCGCAGCCAGCCACGAACACGCCGCAGCAGATGCCCTGTACGATCCGTATACGCAGTACGGCAGTACGCACCCGATCAAAGCGACGGACGAATGGTGGTTTTTCCACTGGTCGAAGCATCGCATTACTCCCGTCAAACGGTAGTGCGGTTGGCCAGGAAGCCTTCCACAAGAAGCACGGCAAACAGGACAAGCAGAGCCCAGTGCCAGATTTCATCTTGACGCAATTCACCGCCGAGCATACCCGCTGCGACGACATCCGAGTCCGCGTGGGCCGCCTCGCCCGTCGGATCGAACTGGAAATGGCTCGCCAAATCCGCGATCGTCGAGCGATCGGTTTCCGATTCGCGCGGGTCGACGTTCACGATTTCGTGGTAGACGTCGCGATCGTAGACGCCAGGTTCCGGAGACGGTTCGGCCGGATCGAACTCATCCGTTTCGCGTGAGCGAATCGGGCCTCCCTCGGTCAACCCGACAAGGTAGCCTAGCATCTGATGGACGACCGGCACATACAGGCGCGAGCGCGGCCAGTCGCTCCAGTCGCGGTCGCTGGTTGACGCGAACCACAGAACTTTTCCTCGGCCGTGCCCGCATTCAAGCAGGGCCGGGCTGCCGTCCTGAAACGTCGCCAGAACTTCCGTTCCCTCGGCGGGTTCGATTTCCGTGAAGCAGCCGAATGCCAGTCGCTGAAGATTACCGTACTGCGGATCGTAGAACGCCTGAAAGACGGGATGCTCCCGATCCCACGTATCAAGACGCCACGGCAATTCGGTCGCAGTCCGAGGACCGACGACTCGGCCTAGCGGAATTCCCGCCGCGGCGAGGCGACCGTAGAAGTCTGCGTCGACGCGATCGCCCGCGAAGATCATCAGTCCGCCGCCCGCCTCGACAAATCTACCCAGGCGACGGGCGTCCGCCTCTGACAGATTCCCCACATTGGCCAACACAACCGCAGCCGCACGCCCGAAGTCCGGCAGGCGGGCACCGTCGATGCAAGAGGCTACGCGCGGTAGATATGGGCTTTCGGGATAGTCTTCGCCGGGCGGTGCCAGCCGTAGGGCCGCCGCCAGGAAGTACGTTTCCGATGTGACGGGCGAATCCGTCGGGTCTCCGTCGACGGTTAAGACGTCGATGGGCGGCGCGACGAGCACTGCCAGGTGTCGGCGATCATCGAACGACATCTCGTCGTCGATCTCGACCATCACGTATCCTTGCCACAGCCCTTCATCCAGCTCGCGCAATTCAAATTCGATGGTGTCGCTCGCTCCGGGCTCCAGGTTCACTTGGCTGCGCCAGTTCCGCTGCCGCTGGTCATGCTGCAGATGCAGGACGACTGGAAGCTTGTTGAGTTCAAACTGGCTGGCGTTGAAGACCGTGGCACTCACGGTGATCGGCTCGTGAGGACGGACGATATTCCTTGATGGCGTGACTCGCGTCACGGCGGCGTTCCGAGGGTACGGTTGGCCGAAGTCGATTACGTGAACTTGAACATCTCTGGGCAGTGGTTGGGCAGGCGTGCGTCCCAGTCCACAGCGTTGCAGGTCGGTCAGGAGATAGACCTCTTTGTGCGTCTGCGTCGATTGCACGCAAATGTCGCGTGCCCAGGCCATGGCCGCGCCGTAGTCGGTGGTCGCGTAACAGAGTTCCGGCGTCTTCCAGTCGTCCGATGCCTCCTGCGATCCGTCCGCGTCATCTTCTCCCGTGATGGGGTGCACCGCCCGGTCGAAGAAAGCCAATTTCACTTCCGTCCCCGCGCCGTGCGAGTCTAGGGTTCGCTTCGCCTCGTCGACAGCCAAATCCACCGCGCGGCCTCGCGTGGTCGTCAGGCCCATGCTCCCGGAACGATCGACCAGCGTTACGACCAACCGGTCGTCTCCCTTCGGCTGCAGCGCAAACAAGAAAGGCCGAGCAAACAGGACAGCCAACAGCGAAATCGCACCGATACGCAGAGCCAGCAGCAGCCACCGCTTCAGCCGCTTGCGCCGCGCGTTCTGGCTGAGCGCGATCTTCAGGAACTGAAGCGTCCCCAAATCCACTCGACGCGCCCGCTGTCCGAACACCAGATGAATGATGATCGGCACAGCGACTGCGGCCATCGCGGCGAGAAATCCGGCCTGAACGAAGCCCATACTGCTGTTACCTCAATAGGATTTCGAACGTTTCACCAAGTAATCGAGTAATCCTTGATCAAGTGGGTCTGCTGTAGTCAATTCTACCCGGTCGATCCCGCGAGTGCGGCACTCGGTATCGACTTCCTCTCGCCAGTCGCTGAATGCCCGTCGATAGGCCTGTTGAATACCGTCGGCCTGCGTGACGATCTCCTGGCCGGTTTCCAGATCGTGGAAACGGATATTGCCGTCCAACGGCAAGTCACGTTCCCATGGATCGAGCACCTGGAAGATCAGCACTTCGTGGTTGCGGTACCGCAGGTGTTCAAGGCCCTGAACGATTGCCGGAATCTCGTCAAACAGGTCGCTGATGATAACGACCATTCCCCGGCGATTGGCCAATTCGGCGGCCTGATGCAGCGCCTTCGAGGCGTCGGACGGCGGCCGAGCCGATGTGGCCGCAATCGCACACAGGATGTCGTCGAGTTGATGGGCTTTCGCACGCGGCGCCAGGTGCCCGACGATCGAGTCGGCCACTAGCGTCAAACCAACGGCGTCGTGCTGTTTGAGCGCCAAGTGAGCCAAAGCCGCCGCCAAGGCCGCGCCGTAGTGCAGCTTGCTGCGGCCCGTGTTGGCACACTCCATCGAGCCGCTAACGTCAAGCAGCAGGTAGACGTTCATGTTCGTCTCGGCGCTGTACTCCTTGACGTACAGCCGCCGGCTGCGGGCGAACAGTTGCCAGTTGACGTGCTTTGGATCGTCGCCCGGCACGTATTCCCGATGAGAGGAGAACTCGACACTGAATCCGAGGTACGGACTGCGATGCAGCCCCTGCAGAAAACCCTCGACGATCGACCGGGCCCGAAGCTGGATACTCTCCAGTCGGGAGAAAAACGCCGGATCAACCAATTGTCGCGTGTCGAGGGTCATCGAGTCTTGTCCTCCTTTGGCACCAAACTGAGGGAGGGGGATGGGCAATCAACGCCGTGAACGACTCTGGCCGGCGGCATCCCTTACCGTAGCTTGCCCTCGTTGTTTTGGACAACGGGGTACTGTCGCAAGCATCTCTTGGCCGAAGGCCATCGTCATCGTAGCCTGGGGCAACGCCCCAGGAACACGGTCTTCTCCTGATCCCGGACATACCTCTCTGCATCCCCCAAGTGCGTCGGGCTGACCGAGAACATCCCGTAGCCGCGCTGCCAGTAGAAGCCTCTGTATTTCGCGGCGAGTGTCTTCACAAACTTGGACGATTCGCGTTTCACTTGTTCGACAAACTCGACTGGTGCATGCATTTTGCCTATGTCAAACAGAATGTGAACATGATCGGCTACTCCTCCTACTACCACGTATGGGGAGTCAATGCTCCGAATGACGGTTGCCAGATATGCGTGGACGCGCGGCCGAATTTCTTCATCGAGAAACTGTTTCCGATTCTTCGTGCTGAAAATCAAGTGTGCGTACAACTTCGTGAATGACTGGGGCATTGTTCGCTCTCTTCCGGATGTGGGACATCAGGGTAACGGTGATTATGGCCTTCGGCCAAACGTCTCGTTTCGGTCTCGTGTTCCTGGGGTGTTACCCCAGGCTACGGTGAAAAATGGCCTCCGGCCAAAAGACGATGGTTCACTACCATGTTTGGCAAATCGTCCTGCATTATTTCTCTTCCTTTGGCACGGCTTTCACTAAACGGCGTACGATCTCGTCGCTGTCGACACCGTCGGCGCGGGCGTGGAAGTTCAAAACGATGCGGTGCCGCAGCACGGACAGGGCCAGCGCCCGGATGTCAGCGAAATCCACGTGATATCGACCGGCGAGGATCGCGCGGCCTTTGCCGCCTAGCACCAAGTACTGCGATGCGCGGGGGCTTGCCCCATAGGAGATGTATTTGTGGATGCCGTCGATCGGGCGCGACACGTCGGGCCGCGACGCCGCAACGAACCGCGCCGCATAACGCACTACGTCATCGGCGATGGGCACGCCGCGAACCAGGTCCTGCAGTCGCAATAACTCGTCGGCCTTCAGTACAGGCGCGGCCTCGGCCATTGTGGTGGTCGTCGTGCCTTTGACGATCTGCACTTCCTCGTCGATCGAAGGATACTGCACCCGAACATTGAACATGAAACGGTCAAGCTGTGCTTCCGGCAGCGGGTAGGTCCCCTCCATCTCAATCGGGTTCTGCGTGGCGACGACATAGAACGGCAGCTCTAGTCGATGCGTTTGTCTGCCGACGGAGACCTCCTGCTCCTGCATCGCTTGCAACAGGGCGGCTTGCGTTTTGGGCGGTGTCCGGTTGATTTCGTCGGCCAGCAGGAAGTTCGCGAAGATCGGCCCGGGCATGAACTCCATCTTGTGCCGGCGCGTCTCGGGATCTTCTTCGATGACGTCCGTTCCCGTGATGTCCGAAGGCATCAAGTCCGGTGTGAACTGGACTCGGCGGAACTGCAAATCGAGCGTCCGTGCAAGCGTCCGCGCCATGAGCGTCTTCCCCAACCCCGGTACGCCCAACAAAAGAACGTGGCCCCGGCAAAGGAGACTAATGAGCAAGTGCTCGATGATCTTTTGCTGGCCAACCACCACCTTGGCCATCTCCTTCTTCACCTTCGCGTACGCGTCGCGAAGCCGGGCGACGATGGCCGCATCTTCGCCGGACAGGGTCGGCGTACCTGCCGCCGCTGATTTGACCTTGCCGGGAGCCGCGCTTGGTGGTGCCTTCTTCGGTGAGTCCATGAAAGTTACCTTTGATCGTCGAGGGATTGCGTGGTGGAAGATGATTTGGGCAATTCGATAGAAGCCGCCAATGCGCCGTCACCAGGTGGACGGATCACGACGCGCAAGGGACGGCGGAAGGCCCGCCCGCCGAGTTCGGGCTCCAGATCGTCAAGCTGCAATTCGGTTCCGCGCCCATCGCCGTTATCGTCCAATAGCGCGTGTTCGGTCGGGATCAGTTCGGCCTCGCGGTAGTCACGCATCACTCGCCGGACGATTGTCAAGTACAAATCGAGCAACGTGATCCGGCCATCGCGGTCGCGATCAAACTCGTCGGTGTCTGGTGGGTTCTTCAGCACGTTGGCCAGATGCCAGTGAAAATGTGCCTCGTTCGTCTCGGCGTCGGCCTCGGTGGCGGTGATAACCACGCGCCCCTTCGCGGATAGGTCCCGGATGAATACGCCGCTTGCAGGTACCGTGATGAAGAAAACTTGCTCGCTGCAATTGATATCCTTGAACAGCTTGCCAAAGTCCGTTTGGTTCATGTCCCGGCCCGGCAGATTCAGAAACACGTTGCGACCGTCAAAATGGCTGTGGCCGATTACGATGACCCAAAGCGTATCGTCCGGTGCCAGGGTTTCTCTGATTCGCGCAACGTCCGCAGCAATGGCCTCGCGCGTCGCCGGTCCTCGGAAACCGACCATATCGGGGGCGTCATCGGGCTCGGGTCCGATTCCGTAACGGACCCACACATGCTCGGCCGGGAATCCCCATCGGTTCACGAGTATGTCGTGGATCTTCTCCGCGCTCTCGCGATAGGCTTGCCGAAAGACCTGAGTGCCCGGATGGCCGCACAAGATCAGGGCTCTTCGAGTACCAACATCGCTGGCTGGCTCTTCGTTTGCAGCGTCAGGCTCCGAAGATGAAACCAGCAGTTTGACAGCGGAGGCAGAGGGATCCGCATTGGGAGCTTGGTCCGCGGCGGCAGGAGCGGTCGCCAGGAAGCCTACGATCAACAGTGACGTCATAGTGATTCCCTAGCGCCGAATTCCCTGATGAGTCATTGGCAGAACGATGTTGCCCGAACGCCCCGTTTTCGACGATCCAAAGAATAGCGTCCGCCTCCCCCTTTTTAACATTATTGGCGAGGAATGCTCAAGCGAAACTCGGCCGCCGAGAGCAATATACTATTTCGTTCCCTCGTCGTTTTCTTCTTCCGGAAGGCTAGCCCGCGATGTGATTCTGTTTCGCCAGTAGGGCTTGCTGGAATCACCGCCGGTTGCCGTCGGCGACACGCTTCAGACTTCGGTGCCGTGAAAATCGACGTGTAGCTCGTAGTCGGTGAACGCGCCGCACGCGTAGTGCCGTCCGATACCCCTGTCAGTTTACGGCTGTGGGTGCGTGGCAAAGCGAATCAACTCCTGATAGGGCCCGTCGACCCCGTGATACATCCAAATGCGGCCAGCGGCGTCGCACCAGACGTGGTCCCAGGCCGCGACGGGGACGGCGTAGCGTTCGACGATGGAGAGCTTCCCGTTGTGCGCCTTGACGCGGATTAACTCCGAAAGCGTCAGCGTCCAGACCGTGCCGTCGGGCGCCTCGGCGAAGCAAGCGTTTTCGGCCACATCCGCCAAGGGCAACACCGCTTCGGCGCCGTCAGGGGTCAGGCGGACGATCGCCTTATCTCGCGACATTGTCCGCTTGAACCACAACCCGCCAAAACGGTCCTCCAGCATAAGCCAGCCATCATGCTCGGCGACAAGCTTACCGTCGAGCCCGATGGCCCGGCTGTCGCGGCCGTTCATCACCCAGACGCGACCCCGGCGGTCGCGGAGAACGTTGTGCCGCCAACCCTCGGGCGGGCGATTGTCGACGCGGACGGGCGACTGACCTACGGAGACTACCCGGCCGTTGCGAACGGTCAAGACCGTCGCCGCCCCGGCTTCATCGCCGGCGAGGACCTCGGAGCCGTTGCCGATGGGATACAGCACGGACAGCACCTGGTTGCGGTTCGGTCCGACCGTGGCCGGAGCCGTTTTGCCATCGATGGCCGTAGAACCGTCGACCACGCCCCACTCGTGGCACCAGTGGCCCCACCAGATACGTCCCTCGGCGTCTTTGACCAAATGGTGATAGAAGTTGATGCTCGGGAGCGGCGGCCATGCCAGGGCTTTTCGAAGCCGATCGGGGTACTTCAGCGCCAAGTCCTTGGCCGAGCCACCCATCACCCATCCTTTGTCGTCGAACAGGTGGAAGCGGTAGCGTCCGTCTTCGAAGACCATCGCACCGTCCGCGCCGCGGAAGGCCGAGATGTATCCCTTTGGTTCGCCTCGCTGGCGGTCGATGCTTGACTCGGGATACATCTTCCACCTCCGCCCGTCGAAATGACCGGTCGGCGAACCGCCCGTGTTCCACGTACACCACATGCGGCCCAAGGAGTCGGGCATTGCACGGTCGCGTACCTGCACGACCATCGCCGGCAGCCGCGGGCCGAGGTCGGCGGTCGCGGCTTTGGCCCCCGCATTGAACCACCACCAGTGTCCACCTGCCACGAAGCAGATGCTGCGGTCCGGCCCCGCCGCCTTGACCTGCAAGCTGGCGAAGCGCTGTGTCATAGGGAACTTGATCTGCTCGCCGCCAGGGCTCATTGCTTCCAGCCCCTCGCGGCACCCGCCGAAGATCCAGCCATCCGGCCCCGACAATAGGGAATGCGAACAGATTCGGCTGAAGAACAACCCCGCCTCGCTACCAAGGTCGACCACGGTGCCTTCTGGTGACAGCGCAAGGGCCCGGTACTTCTCCTTCAGCAACGGCTCGACCCGTGTCACGTCATCGAGCATCAGATAGACTATTCCCGAAGCGCCGGTGCCGATCGGCCGCGCGGAGCGGAAGCGGAAATTGCGATGAAGCCGCCGCTGAGCCTCCTCACCGGTGATGTGCTTCTCGCCTTGGAGCAAAGAGACCGTACCGTGGAACAACCAGATGCCGTCGCGGCCGCAAGATTGGACGTAGGCAAAGCGTTCAACCACGTCGACGTTCTTCCAGGTCTTCCCGTCGTGGATCCAGAAGCCGATAGTCCCGGTCCAGCCGTAGCGGCCCCAGCCCGACCAGATGCAGACCCGGCCGTCGGGACCCTCGCTGAATTGTGGTGGGTTGAACCCCAGGGTGTCGCCGTAGAAACGATTCTCCTTGAAGTTGCGGGCGTAGAGGGCCTGGAAATGCCACTGGTCGCGATCGAGAACGTGAACGCCCATCCGATCGCCGAAGTAGATCCTGCCCGATGAACTCTCGAACGCTGGGCCAGTTATCATGTAGCGCATGTGCTTGAGGTCGACGCCTTGGTAGGGGGCCTGCTCTTCAGGAGTGGGGCCGTCGCGTTCGATCCACTCCTTTCGTTTCGGGTCAAAGGCGAGCAGCCGTTCCAGCTTCCTGTTGGGCCGAATCCAGATGCGGCCCTGGCGGTCGATCAGCAGGATCTTCGCCCCGTCGACGCGTGCGACCTCTGCGCCGACGGCCTGCTCGACCTGTCTTTTCACCGCCTCGATTGGATGGCGGTATGCCCCGTCGTACAGCCAGATTTGCCCGCTGGGGGCAATGGTCACGCCGTTGATTCTATCGACCAGCGCCAGCCGATCGAGCACCTTCGCTTGCCGAGCTTCTGGGGCGCCGGGCAGCGGGCGCGCCGCGTCGAACCATGTCATCGCTGCGTCGTGCGAGACGAAACGCAGTGTCAACTTGCCGGTCGCCCGATGCTCCGCCACGATCTTTCCCGCCTTGGCAAGCTCGGTCAGATCTTCTTTCGGCACACGGTAGGAAATCGGGGCTTGGGGATTCGCGCCGGCCACTTCGACCAGCCCGGGCAGCGCCGCCTCGTCGATTACGTGGACCGACTGCGGCCCTTCGCCAAGGACCTTTCGTACCTTGGGGTGTTTATCGAGAAACGCCGCCTTGCCCTCGCGCTGCCACCACGTTTCCCAGCGGTCGATGGCCGCGTAGCGTTCTTCCACCGGGTCGCCGCGTTGATAGCCGGGATCGTGGCCGACCAGCCGGATCAGCGCGCCGATGCACGTGTCGGCACAACTGAATCCCATGCTGCCCTGTTCCTGGCTGATCCAACGCGAGCCGGTGATCTCGCGGCGGTCGAGCAGATCGACGAGGATCGGCACGGCCAACAGGTTCTTGCTGTTCTCGATTCCCGCCTTTACGGAAGCGAAAACACGGCTTGAGCCCAGGGTCGCGCCGCGCCGGATGTCCGCTTGTGTCGCCTCGCGGAGCATCCGGTAGTCTTCGGTATTGCCGTACTTCAGGAGGAACCAGATGCATTCGGAGGGGACTTCGCGGACCCGGTCGCGGGCCATCTCGCGCATAGCGGGCAGGAGCGACAGATCGCCGCGCCGGGCCAGGGCCTCGGCAACTTTCGGCACTTGTCGGTAATCGCGCCCAGCCGCCCAACGCTTGAGCGTAGCGATCGAGTCAACTGCGGTCTTGTCGATCGACTCGATCTTCTTCAATACGGTAAGCCGATCGTAGATATTCCCGTGGTCCAGGCGGGCGAGATACCCTTCCAAGGGTGTCTTGCTGCCGTTCATCGTCCACCACTCTTTGATGTCCTCGACGACCGCGCGGCGTTTCTCCTCCTTTTCGTTCGATAGATAGGAACTCGTACCGGAAGAATGGTAGAAGCGGACATCGACGATCTGCTCGATGCACTGCACAGCCGCGTCCTGCACCCGCAGCACAACCCGGCTGGGCGCGAAGTTCCGCCAGAAGCCGATCGAGCGCGTCAGGCGACGGTCATCGAGGTGCTCGATCAGCTTCGGGACGGCGGGCCGGCCGATCTTGATCAACGCGTCGCTGACTTTCGTCCCCTCACCCATCCCGTAGGTTCTGCAGTGGCCCGGTTGGAAGCTCTGTGCGCCATGGACGTCCGGCAGCCTGGCGATGTAGTAGTCGATTCGCTGCGGCAATGGCAGCCTTTCCGGATCCTCGACGTCACTGCCCGTCAGCTTCTGGTCCTCCACCACCTGCTTCGCCAGCAGCGAGGTCAAGTCGGTCAGTTGGTCGCGATAACGGCTCTGACCGAAAACACGCAAGGTCTCCTTCCAGTGATTCAGCACATCGCTCCGCGGCGTGCCGGATTCGAGCATGGCAATGCCTTGGGCAAAGCTCTGCCAAGCGGCCTCGTTGTAGGCGTGTTCAAAACAGAGGCCGCGCTGGCGGATTGCTTCGTGGACCAGGCGTGTTGCCTCCTTGCTCCTACCGAAATAGGCAGCCGCATAAGCGTTATGCAGCAGGAAAACGCCGCCGTGATGCGGGAGCCCCGCCGCACCAAAGTCCTGGATGAAAGTGAAGTCCCATGGTCGGCGCGCCTCGGGGTCGCGTTTATCAAGGTACTCGACGAGCGCCGCCAACTCTTTCGCGAAGTCGCGCGGTTCGATGCGGATGACCTTGTCCTTCGCGATTTGGGCCTCGGTGAAGTTGGGCAGTAGAACCGTCATCGCGTCGTCGCCACTGGGCACGTACCATGCGGTGGTGTACTTATCCGGTTCTTTCCGGCTATGGAGCCGAGCCAGCTTTGCCTGGCGCAAATCCGGCCACGGCAGCTTGCGCATGTACCCTAGGGCCGTGGTATTTCGCTCCAGCCAGTCCGTCTGCCGCAGGTCGCCTTTAGGAAATGCCTCGACTGCCTCGAGCAGGATTCGATATGCCTCCTCGGGCATATCGCACCGCGGGAAAGCGGGAGAAGTCTCCTCCGCCGCATGAGCTACTGTTACCACGAGGGCCAACAGAATGCCGATCACACGCGGGAAGGGACCTCTTCGCATCGTCTCACTCCCTCTCATTCCCCCGATTCCGTCTGAGGCACCCGTGGCTGACGCCCTCATGGTCGTCCCATCCGGCAGCGGAAAAGGATACCCCAGACATTATAACAAAGCCCCAACGCCATGCCCTTGGGCGGTTGTTCAGAGATCTGTACGAGAAGGTGCGACGGGAGAATGCAACAGAAAAAGGCCACTGGCGACGAATGGTCGCCAGTGGCCTTCATGTGGAGGCGGCGGG
>CAZURK010000165.1:0-33013 GCA_964623055.1 uncultured Pirellulaceae bacterium | reverse complement strand
GTCGTCTTTTGGGGCGGGCCAGCGCCCATAAGCCCATGTGAGCACATCGTTCTACTACTTCGCAAATTGTTGTTTTTTGCGCGCATTTTGGTTGCGGCCGAGCAAAGCGAGGCTGCGTTGGTTAACGGCAAGCCGAAGGCGACTGTGTCCCGGCCCCCGCAGTCGCCTTCGGCTTGCCGTTAAACGATTTTGGTATGGCAGTTTCTCACTAAGGCAGCTCTGTCCAACTAGGCGACCGTAGGTTTGAACACGCGGCATTTGATCTTTTCCAGCTTCTCTTTCAATTCGGCGTACATGGCTTCGTCCTTGTAGACACCGATTATCGCTCCGCCCGATCCGGCGAATTTTGCGCTGGCTCCGACGCTGCGAGCGGCTTCGACCATCTGAATGTGCTTTTTCGGCAACTCGCAGATGCTTTGCCGCAGGTCGAAATTCTCGTTGATCAACTCGCTGAGCCTGTCGACGTCACGTTCAAGCAACGCTGCTTTGGCCTGAACCGCAAGCTCGGCGAATCTCTCCATCGCCGCGCGGACCTCCGGATCGCCTTCCTCGTATCTCGCCCGCAGCCGGTTGTGCAACACTTCGGTGGGCTCGGCCACATCCGTGCGGTAAGCGATATACAAGGGAGGAAGAAGCGCCGGGTCAATCGGTTCATAGGCGCCGCATTCGTAATCATGGTCGATACGCATGGCGTCGCGTGCGAAGTCCATGTAGACCAGCCCCTCGTACGATTGAATCACACGATCCTGTAGGCCGGCGACGATGCCCAACTCGTCGGTTTCTACGCTGAGCGCCAGCGAAGGCTGGACGTGGGGCGGTATCGACACCTGATAGAATTCCATCAGAGCCCGGAACGTTGCCACAATGATCGCGCTGGAGCCAGCCAGACCTACGCATCTGGGTATGTTGGTCTCGTAACGGACGGAAAAATTGCGGTCGTGGAGTGTGTATCGCCCTTTGCAGTACTCGGCGAACCTCTTGATCGTCGCCTTCACCAACCGGACGCCGCCATAGTAGCCGTGGATCTTGACGTCGCTGGTCAGTTCGTTGATCGAGCCAAAACGGCTATGGTCCTCTTGGCTGAGGATCAGTTCCAGTTGTTCCCACTCGTACAGAATCACTTCCGCATGGAATTCGCGCACGATCAACGATATCGTCTTGCCGTGGTAGCCGTCGGACGGATTTCCGATCAGACCAGCTCGAGCGTGGCCTCTTTTTCGGATGATTTCCATGAGGTCGCCTGACCGCTCGAAGCGGCTATCCTTTCTCTACCAAGGATCGGACATAGTCTCGCAGGCCGGGGCCATACTTGGGATCAGCCAAGGCGAATTCGGTAAACGCGCGGAAATAGCTTCCAAAATTGCCGATGTCAAAACGTCGTTCGTTTGGCCGCAGCCGAAGACCGAACCCCTTTCCGCCGCTTTCGAGGATCATTTGGATCGCGTCGGTCAGTTGGATTTCGTCGCCCTTGCCCGGCCCGGTTTTCTCCAGTTTCTCGAAAATCAACGGGCTGAGCACGTAGCGAGCGGCCACTGCCAGATTGCTGGGGGCTTCGTCCACGCTTGGTTTCTCGACCAGCCGCTCCAACTCGAATACATCGTCTACGGGGCCACGCGGCTGGGCGATCCCGTAACGGTAGACGTCTTCCCAGGGGACCTCCTCGAACGCGACAACCACATCGGCCTTGGCTCGTTCGAACTGCTCGACCATACGCGCGACGATATCCGATTCCGCATTAAGCCCTATAATAGAGTCACCAAGTGCCACCACAAAGGGCTGGTCAACCACGAGCGGCCGAGCACAGAGCACCGCATGGCCCAAGCCTAGCTGCTGCCGCTGCCGCGTGTAGAAGTACTCCATCTCCTGCCGTTCGAAATCCAGCTCGGCCAATTCCCGCTCGCGACCCGTTTCGCGCAGGTAGGTGGTCAGTTCGCCGTCTATATCGAAATGGTTTTCGATCGAGTTCTTACCCTTGCCCGTGATGAACAGAAGGCGCCGAATCCCGGAAAGTGCCAACTCGTCCACAACGTGTTGAGCGACGGGCTTCCGCCCCACAGGCAGCATTTCCTTGGGCTGGCTCTTGGTGGCCGGCAATAATCGTGTCCCCAACCCTGCAACAGGTACCACCGCGATATCTATGGACATAGGCTCTTCCGTAGGCTTGTGTTCTGGTTGTCAGCAAGTTGGGTCTCTATTCTAATCGAACGGCGAAGAATAGACAAAGAGCGAGTCGCAGCGTGTGAAATCAGATTCGTTGGAGGCCACCACCTAATGCGTAGCAGTACATCAGAGACTCTCGCCCCATGTATGTTGGTCGCAATGCTTGCAAGCCTCGCTCTGAACGTGTCCTCGACTTCGTCGGGCGCGAACCCCAGAGCTGCTGGCGAATCCGAGGCTTGGCGGCGGCATTGTGACGCGTTGAAGCATCACCCCGATATCGTACGCCACTACACGTTTGAATCCGCCTCGGTCGACAATCCGGTGGCCGAAAACGTAGTTGGTGATGCTGAGCCGCTGACCTACATCGGGAACGAGCCCCTGCGACTGGTCGATGGCTTCAGCGCCGGCGCGAAGGCGGTGCGTATGGACAAGGGGTACTTCCAGGGCAAGACATTCGAGGCCACAGAAGACGGCTTCACGGTCGAGATTCGTTTCCGCAAACACGGCCAGGGCGCGCACCTTGGCAACGGCCGGACCAACGGCATGTTGTTTGCCCAAGGCGATGGCTACTGGAACGGACTGCGCGTTTGGACCGACTATCCGTCGGGGCATCTTCGGTTCGAGATCGGACGGCCCAAGCCGAGCAACGCCTTTGGCATGACGGCCAGCGATCCGTGTCCCGATGGCGTGTGGCATCACCTCGCAGCTACATGGGATCGACGTGAATTGCGGTTGTATCTGAATGGGATCCTGATGGCAGCCGTCGCATACGAAGGAGATTATGCCGCGCCGCGGGCACCTTTCAGAATTGGCTACGCGGGGGCCGGCATCGGATCCGTCCGAATGGATGTGGACGAGGTTGCCGTATTCGGCAAAGCACTTTCGCCAGAGCAAATCCTGTGTCACGCGTTTCAAGAACAGGATTTGCCGGAACGCGTCAAGCAGGCATTCCTGACCGCAACCACAGCAATTGCCGGGCAAGATTGGGCTGGTGCGGGCAGTCAATTCGCGAAGTTGTTGGAGATTCGAGACATCCCAGTCAAACACCGCTCGGTTGCACGTTTGGCCCTCGCTCACACGCTGCGAAAAAGGAAGAAGACCAGGGAAGCTGTGGGGCAGTATGCGGCGCTGGCCGATGATGCCGATACGCCCGATTCGCTACGCGAAATCGCAATTCGGCTATGCCTTCCGGCGAACACGCGAACCATCCACGCGGCTGCTTCGGCAGGTGTGTACGAGCGTCTGTTGGAACTGGGTGATTTGTCGCCGCAAGACATAACGGCCGTTCGACTTTGCCTGGCTGAGCGCTACTTGCGCGATGGGAAAGCCGTTCCCGCTCGCGAACAATACGAAGCTGTGCTGAAAGCGGCTAACCTTCCGGACCGCGATAGATGGAACTTGCGGCTGCAGATCGTCCACACCTACTTGGTCGCCAAGGACTACCCGGCGGCTCGCGCCGAGTACTCGAAAATCGCCAGCGACGCGGACCTGCCGCCCGAATACCGCGGCAACGCGGCGTTGTGCTTCGCACACACTTACGTTCGCGAAGAAGCGTATGCCCAAGCAGCCGCAGTCTTCGCCAAAGTGGCGAAGCGTGCCGACCTTCCCTCGTTTCAACGTTGGGAGGCCGAGCAGCGAATGCATGAAATGTTGCGGATGGCGCGTGGACTTGCGGCTCGTGACCCAGTCGCCAATCGCGTGAAAGTTCCGCCACTGCCGGAACCGGGCGCGACTTTCCACGTGGCGCCCGGCGGAAACGACGACAATCCGGGCACACGCGACAGGCCGTTTGCCAGCTTGCATCGGGCAAGGGACGCCATCCGCGAGACGAAGTCCAGCCAGGAGCTGCCGTCCGGCGGTGTCGCGGTCTTTGTGCACGGCGGGATGTATCCTACACGTCAGACCTTTGAGCTGACCGAGGCCGACTCGGGCACGGCGAAAGCTCCTATTGTTTATCGCGCCGTTCCTGGTGAAACGCCCATCTTCAGTGGCGGCGTGCGCCTAGAGGGCTTTCAACCAGCGACGGACAAAGTGACACTCGATCGCATGCCTGCCGAGAGTCGTGACAAGGTCCTGCAGTTTGACTTGACGAAGAATGGCGTCACAGACTTCGGCGCTCTCCTGCAGCGAGGCTACGGCTTTTCCGGCTATCCAACGAATCCCTGGGTGGACTTGTATGTGGAAGGCCGATCTATGCAACTTGCCCGGTGGCCCAACGAGGGTTCTGTCAAAGTCGGCAAAGTACATCGAGGGCGTTTCCGAGGCGAAGATTCGGGGCAGCCAGGCGAGTTCGAGTATGAAGACGATCGACCCAACCGATGGACCGCAGCCGACGACATCTGGATGTTCGGCGCGTGGGGGCATCTGTGGGCAGGCCGGACTGTGCGTATCGCCGCGATCGACAGAGAGCGGCGACGCGTTACCACAGAACACAGGACCTCGTACGGTTACCGAGAAGGTCAGCCATACAATTACTTCAACCTACTGGAAGAATTGGACAAGCCCGGCGAGTGGTATTTGGACCGCAAGACCGGCGTCGTCTATCTCTACCCGCCGGACGGACCTGGGGACTGTCCCGATTTTCGTGAAGCGAAAATGGGACTGTCCCCATCACGCGTTCCATTGGTCGCACAATTCCCAATCCATGACAAGCCGTTCGTGCTCATGCGAGACGTCAACCACGTGACGCTTCGCGGCTTGATATTCGAACTGGGGCGTGCCGAAGGTGCGGTGATCACCGGCGGCACGAGCAATCTGCTGGCAGGCTGCACGTTCCGGCAACTGGGCACAAATGGCGTAATCGTCCAAGGCGGCACGGGCCACGGCGTTTTGGGCTGCGACATTCACACGGTGGGTGCCGGAGGATTGCGAGTGGCGGGAGGCGATCGCAAGACGCTTACCCCAGGCGGACATTTCGTCGAAAACTGCCATGTGCGCGACTTCAGTCGCGTCGACCGCGTTTATGCCCCAGCCGTGCACATGGACGGAGTTGGCAACCGCATTGCGCACAATCTGTTCCACGACTCGCCGCACCACGGCATGCGCGTGGAAGGTTACGAGCACGCGATCGAATACAACGAGATCCACAGCGTGGTTTACGAGTTCGACGATCAGGCCGGGATCGACATGTTTGGCAACCCGGCCTATCGGGGCAATGTGATTCGTTTCAATTTCTGGCACCACATCGGCAGCGGGCACAACGTAGCCGGCCAAGCCGGTATCCGATTGGACGATTTTATCAGCGCCGTCCACGTCTACGGCAACGTGTTCTACCGAAGCGCCGGCGGACGCTTCGGTGGCGTTCAGATCCACGGCGGCAAGGACAACGTGGTTGATAACAACCTGTTCATTGACTGCAAATACGCGTTGAGCTTTTCACCGTGGGACAACGCGCGCTGGCTGGAACGGCTGGCGCGAGACCGCACCAAGGCAGCCGTGAGCCGAGGCGGTGTAGACATCTCTGCACCGCCCCACAGCACTCGTTACCCAGATCTGGCCCACGTGACCGAGAACCCAGACCGCAATTTCATCCGACGAAACCTCGCGATTGACTGCGGCGACTTCAGCGTTCGCGATCGCGGGGTCAACGAGTTAATGGACAATCACGTATTCGTCGGCGATCCCGGTTTCGCAGATCCGACAAGACGCGACTTCACGTTACCCGATGACTCGCCAGTCTACGACCGATTCGGCTTCCGACCGATTCCCTTCCAGGAAATCGGTTTGTACCAAGACGAACTCCGAGCAACGTGGCCGGTCGAACACGACATCACGCCGCATTACGTTCGGGAGTGATCGCCGATTGATACCGAGCTTCCGATGAAACACTGCTATCCTGAGTCAGCCGCAATCGTGCCACAGATGATAGATCGTGATGTCGGTCGCTGGGCCCTTTCCGTCAGGCCACGAAAAGCTGCGACGATGCTTACTGATGTGAATGGTTTCTGCCTGTGCACCGGCTGCAGGGTCAGGCGCGCGACACCGTCGAGGGAGTTGGACGGTGGCGAGTGACTTCATGCGTTTCGGCTCGCTCATCGCCGGAATCAGATGGCCGGCGATCGTTCTTCCATCGCGAACATAGGCGAGCATCATGCCTTCCTGCATGGCCCATGCGTAATCGCCGCGGACGAATCGGACAAGGCCATCGTCGCAATAGTCGCGACCAGCGAAGTGGGTAGCATCGACAGGCTTGCATTCGACGAACAACGCATCGAACTCGGACAACACCATGCGCGGCTCGCAATCATCGTGTCTGAGTTTGAAGCAAAGGTCGGGAGACTTCGCCAGCCGAGTTCCGTCGAAATTCGCCACTTGTCCTTGCCGGCCGACAGATTCGTAGATTCGTCGGTTGAATCCAGGAATACTACCGGTTTGCCGCAGGTCGTTCTCGATGACCGCGCGAAGGGCGGCTGTTACGTCGTCCTCCTTGGCTTTGGCGAGTCTGAGGTCCTCTTCCCGCAGCATCTCAAATGCGCGAGACAACACGCGCCGGATCAGCAGGATCACGGGAAGGCCGAGACGCGGATGCGGTAGCCGATAGCGTTCCGGCGAAACGCCGCGTGTGAAGAATCCCGTTGGTTTGAGTATGCTCATGCATCCTCCGGAAGACCACAATCGCCGAGACGTTCGCGGATGATGTGTTGTGCGCAAAGTCGGGCTCGCGTGACCGTCCACCACCTGCGCTGATTAAGCAGTCCAAGCAGCAGTCCGCTCTTTTTTGGCGCATGCGCGATTATCCGGCTGCAGCCACGTTGATTGGCCGCCTTCATCGCTCTTCGCATCAGACTCGGATTGACTTTGACAGTTTCGGCCTCGCGGGAGATAGACAGAAAGAACCACGGTTCACGCCATGTGTCCGGTTGAAACTCTGCCTCGCGTACGGCAACGTGATCGCCACAAACATCGAAATACGGCTCCAGCGATTCGTGTAATGTTGCCAGGAAATCAGCTCGCGTGTCGCGAGTCGTGCAATCGAGCGCCGCCCGGCCTGCCCGGCGATACGAGGCAGCGGCGAACAGCGTGTCTTCGGCGACCTGCACGGCGTCGGCGTCAAGACCATAAAGCTCGAAGATGAACTCGTTCATCTCCCCCCACGGCTTCCTGACATTCTCCTGAAGCCGTCGTGCCAGGCTACGAATCGTGGATTTCGTCGCGGCACTGAGATCCGCTATGTCGGGGAACGGCAGCGCGTCGAATTCCTCCTTGTTGAACGTTTGCCGATCGAAGCCGCTCCGTCGGCTTGTCATCAGGCAGAAATACTCGAAGAGTTTCGAGTGTGGCAGCAGGTAGACTAGCGCCGCCAATGTAACTGCCTCCGGATGCCCAGCACATGAGTACCCATAGTAGCTTTGAGAGAAGGCAACCTCCTGATTCGACACGTATGCTCGTGGCGATTTCGGATTTTGGCCAGGAGACTGACGGATGATGACTAATGGCGGTTGGTAAAGATGTTCTGTCTTCGGCCAATACGCGGTCCGCACTCCGTAGCGCTCGGAATAGGTAATCAACTCGTCGAACTGGATTGTGAACTCGCTAGCCTCTGGCCGAAAATCGAGCAGGTCGGCCAGGAACTCGGCGGGTTTTTGGGTGAGCCCAGGCGATCGGTCGTATCCTTTTCCAGTCTTGTCGCCGGACTCATCCCATGCAGTCCAGAAGTCAGCGATTGAATTGAGCGAGGGACCCAACAGTTTCTCCATCAGTTCCACATCGAGCCATGTTCCGAGGGACAGCGTTTTGAGCAGCCACGGTTGTTCCTCAACACGGGCGGCACGGATGGGATGCGCGACTTCGTAATCAATGCGGAAGCGGCCTCCGCTGTTCAAGTCGGGTTCGTTGAGGGGAGAAGCGTAGTAGAATCGGTGCCCTGGCTTTGGCGTCGCGTTTCGTGCGAAGAACATGCAGAAGGGCACTTTCACGTCCTTCCAGACCGATGACCAACGCAAGTCCGCTCCGTTAATGAGACCCGTCACCTCCACACTTCGCAGGATAGCGTGCCAAGCTTCAAAGCCCTTGCCTTTGGTGCGTCCGAAAAGCCGTGCTGGCATGGCGAGGGCAATGACACCGTCTGATTTGGCCCATTCCATCGCCCGCCAAAGGAAAGGAAGGTCGGGATTCTTGTCAGGGTTCTGATAGTTCTTGGCAAATTCGTTGAGCCCGCGCGATTTAAGCACTCGTCGACCGATCCTAGTGAATTCGACGTTGCGCGCAGCGGTGGCGGACCTACATTTCTTTTTGTCCGCCGCGTCTTCGGCTTCGGCCTTCGTGTCGCGCAGGCGCGTCCATGGAGGATTGCCAATGACAATATCGAACGTCTTGTCAAATCCGTTCGGAACTTCCGGTCCGAGACTACCAAGCGGGAAAACCGAAGATTTCTTGTCCGTATTGTTTTGGTCGCCGAAACGATAGAGCACTTCGCCACGGAGGTTTCGCGGGAACTTGAGGGCATGCGGCGGTCGCGGGCTGGCGTTGAGTTCGATGGCCGTGATGTAAAGCGCCAGCGCGGCCAAGCGAAGTGCAGGTTCGCTGATGTCGAAGCCGCGGATTTGGCTGTAGAGAACATCCTGGATCGTAGCGGTCTTGGGTCGTTCGTCGTCATGCAGCCAACGCTCTCGAACGAGACGACGAAAGGCGAGCACGAGGAAGATACCCGCCCCGCACGAGCTGTCGAGCACTTTCGCGTCCGCGGGATCGTTCACAGCGGCAAACGCCTCGTCGACCATCAGCCTCGCGATCGTGCGTGGTGTGTAGTGGATGCTCGTGTCGCGAGCCGTGCGCGGATCGGCGCGATGGCTGAAGCTCTCATACACCTGACTCAACACACCAACTGGAATGTGCGCGAAGTCGAGGTCGCCCCAGTCGATCTCAGTCTGAAAAACGCCTCCCACGTCACGCCAGCCGCGCAGAATTGCGTGGAGGTGAGTGAATATCTTCTTGCCCACGAGACGCTGGGTACGATTATAGAATCGCAGGTATGCCGCTTCGCGGGCAGTCCGGTCGTCGAGCGGAATGGATTCGTCGACCAGCGGGAGGAAGTCGCCATTGAAAGTCGCATCGAGCCATGCGGAAGTCTGCGCAGCCTTCTCGGCCGTGGAAAAAGTGTCCTTCAGTTCAGTCGTTGCCGGACAAATACCATCCGGGCCGGACAATTCGTTTTTCAGTACGATGCGACGATCGATCAAAAAGCGAAAGAAGAGCGCTCGGCCTGCCATCGAAAGGACTTCGACTGCGTCGATCTTTCCTTTTCCTTCCCGCGGCACAAATTCGTTCGTTGTCTGCGTGAGCAAGTCAAAGATCTTGCGATAGACGTAGTCCGTGCCGCGCAGCCTGCTGGTCTCCTCAAAAGTCCCATGCACGAGGCTCTGAAAAAAGAGCGGCGCGGTCTTGCTGCGTTGTTCGATAGTTACTACGGGCTGCGTATCGGCAGCTTCGTGGAATCCGATGGGGAAAATTTCCAGCAAACCGGCGTGCACAACACCAAGCCAAGCGGGATCGCTGCGGTTCGCAAGCTGGCAACGCACGGCTGCAAGTGAGGCTGCATCGCTGCTCGGATCACCACACGCATCCACCAGGTAGAGCAGCGCTGTGCCTTGATGCTCGGCGACTGCTGTAAGCGTCGGTGTCTGATTGCTTCGTGTCGGGAGCAGGTCCAGATAGTCGAGCTGAGCCGGCGTACAGAGCTTCTCGTCGAGGGGGATCAAGTCTGTGCAGCCGTAGCCTTCAAGCCGTTTCGCGAACGGTTGCGGGTCTGCATTTGCCTGTAATACTGGCATCAGGCGGCATCTCCGTGCCAAAGGACCTCAGTGATTACGCTGTGAAAATACCAGCAAGAATCGCTCCGGTCACAGACTTCTCCGTTGACTGCTTGCCGCTCCTCAAGACACTTCGTGACGCCGGACTAGCTTAGTATAGTGGACGCAAGACGTGGCTACACAGCCCACTTCGTTTCCTGGCGGCTGCCTTAGCCGCCAAAACAGGGGGAGTGCTGTGACCCGCGATATCGGATCAAGGGTTCTTCGAGTCTTTGATGCTCGTAGGCAGCGATCGGCGACCGTTCCAGACAACAGCCTTCGCCGGGAGCATTCTCTGTTCGGCGAACCGACGCGGATGATCTCGGGACTGGAAAAAGCGATTCAAACCAACCCACGAGTGGACACGACACTCTACGAAGCCGTCGGAATGAGGCACCTCCTCATCTCGTTTTCTGGCCCTCGTGCCTATGGCGACGGTATTTCGCGGGGGTCATATTGTGTTCCGCTCGAAAAACTTGGATGAAGTACGAGGGGGTGCTGTAGCCGACGGATTCGGCGATTTTGGGTATCGGTAGGTTGGATTCCACCAAGAAGCGTCGTGCTCGCTCCAAACGCACTCGTTGCAATTCGGCGTGGAGCGTTCGGCTGACGCAGTTCTGGAAACGAATCTCGATGTTGCGCCGCGAAATATCGAGATGGCGGACTACGTCTTCCACTTGAATCGGCTCCGACGCGTGATCGTGTATGAAACCGAGTGCTGCAGCCACTTCGGGATCGTCGATGGCAACCATCTCCGTCGAGCGTCGGGTGGCCACGTACAGCGGCTCGGCAACGAGGCGTCGGGGTTTGCGCAGCCGGCGGTGCATCATCCGATCAAGCAACTCAGCAGCGCGGTACCCGACTCCCTCTGCATTCAGCACGACGCTGGACAGCGGTGGGTCTGCCAGCTCACAAAGCAGTTCATCATTGTCGACGCCGATCACGGCAACCTCCTCGGGAACCCGAATTCCGGCGGCACGACAGGCTTCCAGGACCTCCCGTCCCCGATCGTCGTTGCAGGCCATCAATCCAGCCGGCTTGGGCAGATGCTGGAGCCATTCGGCCAACACAGACTGCTCCCGTTCCCAAACCCGGTCGCGACCGGCCCGTGGTGGCTGGTAAACGTGAGCTTCGTATCCCGCAGATGCGACGGACTTGCAGAAGCTTGTCTCTCGGCGTTTTGACCACACGCGGGCAGCGATCCCGGCAAAGGCGTAGTGACGGAAGCCTCGTTCCAGCAGATGCCCGGCAGCCATCTGTGCGGCGCGAACCGAATGGGATGCGACTTCACTCAGCCTGGAAAGCGGGTGCCCCGGTTTCAGTTCCTTCTCCGATAGGTCCAGTGCAATCGTGGGCAAGGCAGATTCAAGGATGGCCTTGGCAATCTTTGGCGTTTCGACCCGGGCGATGATTCCCGTGCCGCCCCACTGCTGCATTTGGGGCAGGGCCTGCTCGAAGTCGCCCGGTGTCACGTAAAAGCCCCACGGCCCGTGAAGTCGAGCGTAACGGACGATGCCTCGTAGCATCTGCCGGCCGTACCCGCGCGCGGTTTCGATCAACAAAGCCACTTTTGGTGTGTCGCTCATTCATCTTGCTCCATCACATGTCAGTCCTGCGAGGGTGGCTGGGGTCGAACGGCGAGGAACGAGCGGTGAGCCCCCAGACTGAAACCAACTGAGGGCTCGCTGGCGCTCGACCCCAGGCACGCCGTTTTCGTGCTACCCAACGTCCAACCTTCCCTGCTATTCACTGAGCCTGCGCAATTATAACATTTTTTTGCGCAAGATTTGGCTGGTCCAAGGGTCTCAACGGTGGTATGGTCAGAATCGTAACATCGGGGCCCTATTCGATTGGAGCCGCTCATGAACATGGAAAACGAACTTCAATCTCTGGAAGTGTGGTTCGTCACGGGTAGCCAGAATCTGTACGGTGACGAGACTCTGGCAAAGGTAGCTGCGAACAGTGGGCAGGTTGTGGATGGACTGAACGCATCGCAAGACCTTCCGATCCGCGTGGTCTTCAGGCCTGTGGTGACGACGCCTGAGTCGATCGCTCAGTTATGCCGCGAGGCGAACGCCTCGTCCGAGTGCGTTGGGCTGGTGTGCTGGATGCATACCTTCTCTCCGGCCAAGATGTGGATTGCCGGTCTGCTGGCTTTGAACAAGCCGTTGGTCCACTTGCACACTCAGTTCAACCGCGATCTTCCGTGGGCGACGATCGACATGGATTTCATGAACCTGAACCAGTCGGCTCACGGAGGCCGCGAGTTCGGTTTCATTTGCACAAGATTGGGCAAGGCGCGCAAAGTCGTAGTCGGGCACTGGCAGGATCCAGAAGTCCAGGAAGGTCTGGCCGCCTGGATGCGTGCTGCCATCGCCTTGCACGACATGCGAAACCTGAAGATTGCCCGCCTGGGCGACAACATGCGGCAGGTGGCCGTGACCGAAGGTGACAAGGTCGAAGCCCAGACGCAGTTGGGGCTGGAAGTCCACGGATACGGCGTCGGCGATCTGGCAGAGAGAATCCAGGATGTCAGCGACGCCGACATTGATCGTCTGGTGGCCGAGTACGACGACACGTACGCGATGGTCGATTCGCTCAAGCCGGGTGGTGAATGTCGCGAGTCGTTGCGGTACGCGGCGCGTGGCGAACTCGGCCTGCGAGCCTTTCTCGAAAGCGTCGGAGCCGGCGCGTTTACCGATTCTTTCGAGGATCTGCACGGCCTGGAGCAACTGCCGGGCATTGCCGTCCAGCGGCTGATGGCCGACGGATACGGTTTTGGCGCCGAAGGGGACTGGAAGACCGCCGCTCTGGTACGAGTAATGAAAACCATGACTGCGGGGCTGCCGGGCGGCACATCGTTCATGGAGGATTACACATACCATTTCCATCCGGACGGAGCCCAGGTGCTGGGGGCGCACATGCTGGAGATCTGTCCGACTGTAGCCGCCGACACGCCCTCGTGCGAGATCCACCCATTGGGTATCGGCGGCAAAGCGGATCCGGTGCGTCTGGTCTTCACCACGCCGCCCGGTCCTGCGATCAACGTCGCGATGATCGACTTGGGCGACCGTTTCCGGATGCTGGTCAACGAAGTCGATGCGGTCACTCCAGAACAGCCATTGCCGAACTTGCCCGTGGCTCGTGCACTCTGGTCGCCTCGCCCCGATTTGAAAACGGCAGCCGCCGCATGGATCTATGCCGGCGGTCCGCACCACACGGCCTTCAGCCAGGCCGCCACCAGCGAGCAGATCGAGGATCTTGCCGAGATGGTTGGTATCGAATGTCTCTTCATCGATCAGCAGACGCGACTGAGGGACTTCAAGCAACAACTTCGTCATGCTCCATAGAGAAAAGGAAAGAGGTAACACTTCAGCCGAGTGGTAGCCGGATTCGCAAGAATTCGGATCTTCCCATATTGCCGCCGAATTGTCCGAATTCTTGCGAATCCGGCTACAAAAAGATCACTCCACCAGACGGCTGAATACTCACGGAAAAAGGACAACATAGAATGATGCAACGTACGATACTCACCTGCGTATTGGCGGTCGGTCTGTCAGGCCTTGCTCGTTCTGCCGAAAACGTATCGCTAACCGTCCATCCTGATCGGGTACTCAACCACGTGGACGATAAGGTCTACGGGCACTTCCTGGAACACATCTACCATTCCTGCAACGGCGGGCTGTGGGGCGAGCTGATCTGGGATCGTAGCTTCGAGGGTGGCGGGGCCGGTGTGGCTTGGAGTTGCCGGGACGATTCTCTCGTCCAAGAGGGGACGGCCGCGGACGTGAGGCTGGTCTTCGGGTCGCCGCAGTGGTCGGACTACGAATTCACCGTCGAGGCGCGAAAAACCGGCGGCGAGGAAGGGTTTCTCATTCTGCTGCGAGCATTGAACAAGCAGGAGTTCTACTGGGCCAACCTGGGTGGCTGGCGAAACGTGGGCCATGCCTTGGAACGCGGAATCAAGGGAGGCGGCCGGTGGGGCGCGGTTACCCGACGCCACGACGGACAGATCCGGGCAGACCGTTGGTATCGCATTCGAGCGCGCTGCGAGGGTCCGCGCATCCAGGTGTGGCTGGACGAGGATCTGGTCATCGACTACACCGACGACGGCAAGGGACCGGTGCGCGGGCGCGCCGGCGTGGGAACTTGGGTCACGCAGGCGCAGTTCCGGAACTTCAAAGTCACCTCGCTTGACGGGAAAACGCTGCACGAGGGACTACCGCCGATTCCCGAGGCGGAAGCGGGCGCGGCCCCGTTTTGGCGGCCGTTCGGTGATGTGGTCGGGGAATCTGCGTCCGGACACGTATCTACGTCAACCGAAAACCCGCTGAATGGCAAGCAGTGCAAACGAATCGTATCGGAAGTTGGCTGCGACGGTGTCTCACAAGGCCCGATATGTGTCCGTGCCGGCGAGGTCTATCGTGGGTCACTCTGGGCACGCGGCGACGCCCATAGATTGTGCATCGAACTGATGGATGGTGAAACGCGACTCGCCGAGCAAGACGTTCATCCTGTCAAAGAGTGGAAGGAACTCCGGTTCGAATTGAAGCCCGTCGCTTCGTCGGACGCCGCCACACTCAGGATAAGTACTGCGTGCGTAGCCGAGGTCTCGATCGACCAGGTCAGCCTGATGCCCGAATCGTGGCGCAAGGCCGGTGGATTTCGTCCGGATCTTCTGCAGGCCATCGCCGACCTGAGACCGCCGGTGATCCGCTGGCCGGGCGGCTGCTTCGCCTCGCCCTATCGCTGGAAGGACGGTATCGGCCCTCAGCACAAGCGTGGGCCGCATCCAAAAACCATGTGGGGCGACAAGGAAGTCAATTCGTTCGGCACCGACGAGTTCATCGCCATGTGCCGCAAGGTAGGCGCCGAACCGTTGATCGTTGTCAATATCGGCACACCGAATTGGAACCGTGATGTGCTGGACAATGACTTCCTGCAGGAATTGCTTGACTGGATCGAGTACTGCAACGGGCCGGCCGACTCGAGGTGGGGCAAGGTCCGCGCCGCCAACGGCCATCCTGAGCCATACAACGTGAAGTACTGGGAAATCGATAACGAAACCTGGCATGTGGGCGCGGAGACCTACGCCGAGTGGGTGAATCGGTTCGCGCCGGCTATGCGGAAGGCAGATCCGTCGATCAAGCTGGCCGCCTGCGGCAGCGCCGGCTACGGCGACGGCGGCAACGGCCTGGCATGGAATCGCGTGTTGATCGACCGGTGTGCGGATAAGATCGACTACTTGAGTATCCATCACTATGAAAGCCCAAACAACTTCGCGAATGGCCCGCTTGCTTACGAGGCGTTCTTCCGCAAGACGGGCGACCTGATCGCAGCGTCGAAGAACCCTAACCTGAAAATCTATGTCTCCGAGTGGAACGCCCAATCGACCGACTGGCGTACCGGGCTCTACTGCGGCGGGCTGCTGAACGCCTTCGAACGCTGCGGCGACATCCTCGAAATCGGCGGCCCGGCCTTGTTCCTGCGTCACGTCTCCGCCAGCGCCTGGGACAACGCGTTTGTGAACTTCGATCACACTGGTTGGTTCGCGGCGCCGAACTACGTGGTGATGAAGCTGTGGCGAGACCACTATGCACCGCACCGCATCGCGCTGGAAGGTGAAACGGGCTCGCTGAACGCCGTCGCCACCAAATCAGATGATGACAAGACCTTGTACTTCAAAGCAGTCAATCCAACGCAAGGGAAGGTCGCAGTTGACTTGAAACTGAAAATCGGCTTCACTGCCGGCGACGCCAAGCTGCGACTCGTCGCCCCCGGCTCGTTGCAGGCCCGCAACACGCTCGAAAAGCCCCACGCCGTGCACGCTGTTCCCGGCCGGGCAACCATCGACGATGGTCGCGTCTGGTTTGAACTGCCGCCGCTGTCGGCGGGTGTAGTCACGATCCATCTGCAATAGAGCACCGTTTTCAGCAACGAGATTCTTGTGTGGATGATTTCACGTCCCTATGCTGGATACGTTGGCCAACCCGATCCTGCCCATCTTTGCGATTCTCGCCCTAGGCTACGGTCTTCAGCGATCGGACCTGTTCGACGTGCCAGCAGCACAGGCGATCAACAAGTTTGTGTTCTTCGTGGCCGCGCCGGCACTCGTTTTCTCGATTATCTCGGCAGCGCCAATCGCCGAGTTTGATTTGCGCGCTCTCGGTTTGTATTTCGCAGCGCAGGTATGTCTGTATGTGGTCACGGCTGTGGTTATGCGTTGTGTACTGCGTCGCGAAAAGGGGGAGGCACTGCTGCTTGGAATGACGGCAGTTTTTGTGAATCATGTCTTCTTCGTGCTACCAATCGCCGAACGAATCTATGGTACCGCGGCCGCACAGCCTATCGTAGGTATTATCCTGGTGGACACAGGGCTCGTGTTCCCCGGCACGGTACTGGCCGTCAACTTGATACAAGCCAAGAATCGCTCGCCTCTGAAGATCGCCGGTCTGCTCGCAAGAAACCCATTTCTGATCGCCGCGATGCTGGGAATCCTTGCTTGGGCCGCCCGCCCAATGATTCCACAGGGGGTGTCTACCTATGCCACATTCGCCGGCGGCGCAGCGGCCCCGGCGTCGCTGTTTGCCCTGGGGATCATCCTGGCGAGTAACCCGATACGCCCCCTCGGCGTGGCGACCTGGTCGGTCGCTGCGGCAAAAATCATTCTCCATCCCGCGCTGGTTTTTGCCCTTGCCGGGCTTGTCACGCTTTCTCCTGGCTGGGGCAATATCACGTTGCTGGCGGCGGCAGGCCCCAGCGGCGTCATGCCTTTCGTAATTGCGCTGCAATACGGCATAAGAGCAGAGACGATTGCCAAGGCGGTGCTCGTGTCGACGCTATTCTCGCTCCTGACGCTATCCCTGCTGACCGCGTGATCTTTGTCAGCCCCAGGCTGGCAGGCGGTCATGTCAAACGGGCTGTGATATAATCGGTCCCGTGAGATAGAGAAAGCACGTATCCTCTCGGTCCTTTCCATGGCTCAACTTTGAAGGCGGAAAACATGATGAAGCTCGCCATGAAACGCGGAGGTCTCGTTTGTGTCCATGTGATCTTTTTCATGACCACCGTTTCAGTTCTTGCTGGAGAAGACGCTGGTCGGGTCACCCGTGCCGATGCTGCCTTCGTCGAACAGACCGACGTATTTGTGTCTGGTCAGGATGGTTACCACACGTACCGCATTCCTGCCCTCGTCGTCTCAAAGCAGGGAACGGTCCTGGCATTTTGCGAGGGTCGGAAGACCAGTTCGGCTGACCACGGTGACATCGACCTTCTGTTGCGGCGGAGTTTTGATGGGGGCAAATCCTGGCAAGAGACGCAATTGGTGCACGAGGAAGGTGGCGCGGCCAAGCTCACCATCGGCAACCCTTGCGCTATCGTGGACCGAGAGGGCGCCATTCACCTTATCTTCAGCCGGAACAATGCACGGGCGTTCTACACGAAGAGCGTCGACGACGGAGCGACGTTTTCCGTTCCCCGCGAGATTACCGGCGCATTCCGCGCCTTCAGCTTCGAATGGACACGGCTCGCGTCCGGGCCGGGGCATGGCATCCAAACCCGCTCGGGCCGAATTATTGTGCCGGTCTGGCTGAACGATCGTATCGGTCAAAACTACCGCTCGGCAGTCGTATACAGCGACGATGCTGGTGCGACTTGGACTGCCGGAGGGATCGTCAAGCCGACAATTCGCGACTGCAATGAATGCATGGCAGTAGAAAGGGCAGACGGCTCGCTTCTTCTGAACATGCGAAACAAATCCGCGAAATGTCGGGCTGTCGCCATCAGCACCGACGGCGGGGTTACGTGGACCGAGCCGAAGCTGATCGAGGAATTGGTGGATCCCGTATGTCAGGCGTCAATCGTTCGCTTCGGTTCCCGGAACAGCGGTCGCAAGAGTACTATCCTCTTCTGCAACGCCGCCAGCCGCAGCCGAGATCACATGACCGTGAAACTAAGCTACGACGAAGGGGATTCGTGGCCCATCGCCAAGCTGATCCACGCGGGCCCTTCCGCGTATTCGGATTTGGCCATAGCAAGGGACAAGACCATCCTCTGCTTGTTCGAGAAAGGTTCAAAGCACCCCTATGAGAAGTTGACCGTTGCTCGGTTCAACATAGAGTGGCTGACCAACGGAAGTGAGTAGGCATTGGCTTCCCCAAGTACCGATGACTGACATTAGCATTGAACGTCTTGAGCGCGATCGGCTGCCGGCTGCTCGGAAGCTGGTGTGGCGAGTCTTTCGCCATCAGAGTCTTCCCGAACGGCTCAGTTTCTGGGCGATTGCGAATCGCCATTCTCCGCTGATGCGTCGGCTCATGGCGTGGGCGGGTGTCGCTGACTTTCTGGACCTGTGGGGTGCCATTGACCAACGGACTGACAGACTTCTCGGGACAACGGGCCTGTATACATACACACGCGACGCGGCCGAGGCAGTCTGGCTCGCTTGGTTCTGTGTCGATCCCGATGTAAGGAGGAGAGGTATCGGCTCCCGATTGCTTGATTTCTCGATCCAGGAGGCACGGAACACGGGGCGTCAGTATCTGCGGCTGTACACATCCGACAGGCCGAATGAAGCGGCTGCACAGGTCCTTTACGAGAGCCGAGGCTTGGAAGTCGTAGCAAGAAAGCGACGTCTGTTCCAGACTATCATCTATCGTGAGCTGCGGCTCGATCAACCGCGGAAAGAAAGTGATCAACAAACAGAACATTGTAGCGGACATTAGGTGCACCAAGCGGGTTCGGGGCAGAGCCTATGACTTTCGAAGTTGCGTAAGCCGTAGCACCATCAATTGTTCACGGACTTCAATGTGAAGAAGAAGCTTCGGTCAACTTGTCGACTGTGTTGGGCGGCGTTTGCGTTTGCCGCTTGTGGGGTGGCAGTGTGGCACTTGGTCCCCTTCGGTCCGCAGGTGGTGGTGCTTCGCGAGCAGACGATCAAGGTTCGAGGAATGACACGCCGGTACCGCTTGGTTATTCCCAAATCACTGGATGAAACAAGTCCCTCTCCCTTGCTGCTCGCATTTCCAGGTGCTGGCGACTCGGCGGAAGATATGTCGAGATACACGCAGCTCGACTGGCTGGCGGCGGACAGAAGTTTCTACCTCGTTTACCTGGAGGGCAGGCACCTTTCCTGGCCCCCCAGCATTCCGCCCGAAGACCCCGAGTGTGCCGACCCCGACTTGCAGTTCTTCGACGCCGTGTGTGATGAACTCACCCAACGGTACAACATTGACGAACGTCGCATCTACGCAACCGGGATGTCTCAAGGTGCTGCTTTCCTGAATCTTCTGGTTGCCAAACGTAGTCGAAAACTGGCCGCTGCTGCTGCGCACTCTGGCTGGTTGCCGAGACCGCTCCCGGACGAAGGGATTCATGCTGAACACAAGACTCCGATGCTATTCATCGTCGGCTCGAATGACACACAGGTTCCACCGGCCGTTGTCAGTTCCGCATACGAGTGCTTCAGACGGGAAGGACACCCTTCTAAGTATCACGAGGTATCCGGGCTTGGACACGGTTGGGCTCGGCGGCAGGGGATTAACGAACGGATCTGGCGGTTTCTATCTCGGCACAGCGTTCCGTAGTCCCTGCTTGCATACTGTCCGCCTTTCGAAACGCCCTTGTGAGGCCAGTTCTCGCGTGACCTAGCCAAAGCCCGATTGTGAATAAGTGCCCATCAAGAGCCCGTGTGATGTTGGCTCGAGTTCTTGCACACAACGATCAACGGCCGAGCTTTTCGATCGTCTGCGAGGCCTCGGCTTGAATGCGTTGCAGCTCGTCCGAAAGTGGGTCCTGGGTCAGATACCACGTGTGTGCGCGCTCGAACCACTCCCTGGCAAGGTCTTCATCACCTCGGCGTGCGTGCGCCATCGCCAAGAAGAACCAGTCAAAACCATTTCCGCCGTCTCGCAACTCGATGGACCGCATCAGCGTGACGATGGCCTTTTCGTCGTCACCGGTGCGGTAATGAGCGACTCCCAAGGTATTGCAGTAGGCCCCGGATTGTGGCTCGAGTTCGACGGAATGCTGGGCGAGCGAAAGTGCTTGTCTTGAATCTCGTACAGAATGATCGGGGGCCATCAGCAACGTCCACGCCAAGTGGTTAGCGGCGCCGGGCGCGTTGGGGTTGAGCTCGACGGACCGCTGGAATTGCTTAACGGCCTCGCCGAGGCGCCCGCTCGCCTCGAGCGTCAGTCCCATCTGATAAACACTATGCGCAAGACCGTCCTTCAATGACTGAAGCGTAGGGTCGTCCGCCACCAATCGTTCATGAATCGTGATCGCCTTGCGATGGTTGAGTAGCGCGTCATTGAACTGCTTGCGGCTTCGCAGCGCACTCCCAAGTTTGGCATAGGCCCGCCCCAGCTCGCTCTGGTACGGGACGCGGTTCGGGAAATCGGCGGCGAGTTTATCGACGATCAACACCGCATCTTCGTAGGCTTCGCTGGCCTCTTCGTACTTCCCTCTGGAGTATTCCAGGTCGCCAATGTTCCTGTGACTCCGCGCCAGGTAAGACTGACGCCAGTCCTCGCCTCGTGAGTGGTTGATGCCCAACCGCCGTAGTTCGAATGCTTCGCGAATCGCGATCTCCGCCATGTCGGTCTGGCCACGGCGCTGTAAGAGGACGCCCAAATCGTCGACGCTGATCGCCAACTCGGACAAACGGTACCCGCGGACCAATCCAAGAAGCCTTGTTAGACCGCAGTTGGCGACTCGGCGGCGTAGTGCTTGGACAGACAGTATCTCGCGGCGTGCCGCTTCATCGACGGTCTCGATGTTGTCGTCTGTTGCCTCGCTGGCCTCGAAACCAGCGGTCCGATTGATCACCGTCGTTTGCAGGCGGATTGCCCGGCAATATGCCTGCTGCGCCATTTCGAGACGTCCGTCATGGTTCAGCACAACGGACAGGTTGACCAGGGTGTTGGCCAATCCCAAGACGTATCGGTTATCGGTCGGGCGTGCCGCAATCAGCTCCTCCAGTAATGCAACCGCCGCTTGATAGGAAAGCTCGCTTTCTTCCCACTTCTGGAGGTTCCTCTCCGTGTGTGCGAGGTTGGTACGAATGCTGACTCGTTCGAAGTCGATCTCCACGGTCTTCTGTAGCGTGTCGAAGAGTTCAACGCCTTGTTTGAGCGTTTGCTCGGCGGAGGTCAACTGCCCCAGTTCGTTTTGGATGAAGCCGGCCCGCGCGAAACCGCGTGCGGCTTCGTGACGTACGCCCTCATCATCGCCGTGTTGTTCAAGCAAGACCCGGTATTGCTCGAGTGCTTGCTCAACTACCAGCCGCGCCGTCTCTCCCATGCCCGGTTGGTCGTGCAAAGTCGGTCCGAGGGACGACAAACGCTCGAGCGCCTGTTTGGCCTCACGAAGATTGGCGCCCGCCTCCGCGGTTGCCGCGTCTGCCTGCTCTTGGATCTCAGCGGCCTGCCGTTTCGTAGCGTCGGCCGACTTTGACAGTTCACCGACGTGCCGCTGTTGCCACGCGACGATGAAGCCTCCCGCTATCGTGACGATCAACAACGTCGCGGCTAGTGCGCTGATCGCAGGGCGCCGACATGCCCAACGCCAAGCTCGCTCGAACGGGCTCACTCGCCGAGCATGAATCGGTTGGTGATCGAGGAAACGGTTCAAGTCGTCCGCCAACTCTTGTGCCGAAGTGTAACGATGAGCCGGTTTCTTGGAGAGGCATTTCAGACAAATCGTCTCGAGATCGCGGGGCAGTTTAGATGCAATCGCCGAAGGTCGTTCCGGCTCTCGATTCCGGATAAGGTCCATTGTCTTGAGCGGAGTGTCGTCAAGAAACGGTGGGCGCCCGACCAGTAGCTCGTACAGGATCGCTCCCAAGGCATGGACGTCTGTCGCCGGTCCCACGTCGCGCGTCTTCCCCTCCGCTTGTTCCGGTGACATGTAGCACGGCGTGCCCAGGACCGCGCCGGTTTGCGTCTGAACGCCCGACCCGGCAATCATTCGCTTGGCGAGACCGAAGTCGCCGATCTTGGGAACGTCATCGGCGAGCAGGATGTTGCCGGGCTTTAGGTCACGATGAACGATTCCTCGTTCGTGGGCAAAGTGAATAGCTTCGGCCAAGGTTGCAATCAACTGTGCGGCTTCGCGGATGGAGAGTCTGCCCCGCTCCAGCCGCTTCTCCAGACTACCGCCTTCGATATACTCCATCGACAAGAATCCGCAGCCGTCCTGCTCGCCGACGTCATAGATCTGAACGATGTTGGGATGCTGGAGCTTCGCAGCCGATTCGGCTTCGGCTCGGAAACGCGCTCGTTCGGATTCGGATGCGTCAACCGAGCGGATTGACTTGACCGCGACGATGCGATTCAGGCCTTCCTGGCGTGCCCGATAGACAACCCCTGTTCCGCCACGGTCGACCTCTTCGAGCAACTCGTACTGACCGATCCGTCGGCGGGTAGGCGCGTCGGCTCGGACTGTTCGCGACGAGGTGCCGTCGTGCGTCGAGTCGAGTCCGGCGACTGTGTCCGATGAACGTTTGAGATCTATCTCGTCGTCACCGCGAAAGACGTCGTGGACCTTCAGCAATCGTTCCAGCCGACTTCTCCACTGCGGAAAACGGTCCAGCGTCTCGTGCGGCGAGGGATCAGCCCCCAATTCCTCAAGCGTAGCGAACTCGGTGTAGATCAGCTCGATTGCCAGATCTTCATTGGCGGCAATGTGGGGATCGCTGGCAAGGAGTTGTTGTGCGACTTCCCTTTCCCCTCCGCGCAACCGGCGATCCAACTCCGCGCAAGCTTGCCGGAGCCGCAACTCGAGTTCGCCGGCAGAATGAGATTCGGAAGACATTCGCAAATCCTGAGGTTATTTAGTATAACGACCGTATCATCGGTTGACACAATGCACACAGGCAGACCGATCCCAAGAGCAATGCCGCAGCGACGAGAAAACGAAACAGAAAAACAGGAAAAACTCTGCTCTTTCGTTGTACTTCAACGGTCAGAAGGCGAATGGCCGACGCAAACGATTTCGAAGAACTGCTGACGCGTGCCAGGTCGGGTGACGAGTCCGCGATGACTGCGTTGGTGGAGCAATACGAGCCCGAAGTGCGGATGGTGGCCAGAATTCGGCTCGGGGCGGCGTTGCGACCTCATCTCGATTCGGTCGATCTCGTGCAATCCGTTCACAAGAGTCTGATGCTTGGATTGCGGGCAGATCGCTTTGACATTTCTACGCCCGAGCAGCTTATCGCCCTTGCGCTGACAATCGTGCGTCGGAAGGTCTCGCGACAATGGCGGAAGCTCAAACGCCAGCAGCGGCTGTCCGGCGGCGGCTCGGAGTCTCAGGATCTTCCAAGTCTGATCGCTTCGTTGAGTGCAAGCGAGTCTGATCCGGCAGAGATCGCGTCGATCCGCGAGGCTACCGCGCACATCTTGAGTCGGCTGGATAAGACCGAAACTCGCGTGATCGAGTTGCGTCTGGAGGGATACACCACCGCTGAAGTTGCGCGACAACTGGGGCTCGACGCCGATGTTCTACGGGTCAAACTCAGCCGACTCCGCCGGCAATTGCGCGAATGCGGCGTGATGAACGAGTTGCTTTGAACGCGCCCGGCTGGTCCCACCTAGACCTATCTTGGTCGAAGCGCCCGTCCGCCAACTCTGCTTTGTTCGATCTTTTCTGGCGATTTCTGTTTCGCTTTTTGAAGGCCGCGGCATGGGTGGTTTGAGCGCGGCATCGTGCCCCGCGATGGCATCGGATGTTTGCCGAGCCATTGTGATCTAGTTTCGACCTCAGTTAGGAGTATCAGCCATGCACCTCCCATCGTCACTGCGAACTGTCGTTCTGTCTGTGATCTGCGTTGCTGTGTGCGGACTTCAAGGGTGCGGAAGGGACGCTCCACCTAAAGCGTCAAATACAGGACAGCCATCAACCACGGCGGCCGCTGCCCCGGCCGGTGAAAACCCAGCGCCCTCAGAAAAGCCCACAAGCCAGGATGAAACATCGACCCCAGCCACAGCCGCGACTCCCGCGAAAACGAAAGAGACAGCGCCGCCAACTCGCAAGCAGGAAACAGTCTCGGTCGACGAGACTCCGCGAGAGCCCGCCACGGTTACTGAGGCCGCCGCCCTGCTCGACCTTCGGACGTTGCCGTTACTCGAAGGAGCGGAGGTCCCCGGACTCCGCAACCAGGTCGGCTGGCTAGACTACAAAGTCAAGGCGGATTTGAAAGACGCTTTCGCGTTTCACGTCCAGCAACTGGAAGAATCCGGCTGGCAGGAACTGCCCGACAGCCGTTCGGACGAATCGAGTCTTCAGGCGGTCTTTACCCAAGAAGGATTCGTCGTCGCTTTGTCGGCATTTGAATTGGGCAATTCTCCCGAGGCGAAAGGTCTCGTCAACATCTCGATCAAGAACCACGGCAACGTGCCCAGCCGCAGTCTGCCGGTACCCGACGGCGCCGAAGCACACTACGTCGACGACACTCAAGCGGCATACGTCACCACGGCTGCCGCCGACCAGACGAGAAAGCAATGCGATCGGCTGCTGTTGGATCTCGGGTGGAAACCGTACAGTTCTTCTGGTAGCACACGATACTTCAAGAATAACGCGGTCTTGTTGGCCACTAGCGTCTCGACCTTCGAGAGCGCACCTGGAGAGACATTCATCGCTTATCACACCGAGCAGATGTCTGCAGACATTCCAATGCCGACGGAATACCAAGATGCAAACTACATCGATGCACAAAAACGGTTCATCTTCGATTGTCCCGCCAAAGACATTGCCGAGGTCACGACGTATTACCGCGCGGAGTTGGCCGAACAGGATTGGAGGCCTACCAGCGAGCCCACACGAATCGATGACAAGACGATGGTCATTTTCCGAAACCAGTCTGGTGACATGATCGCACTGGAGTTTCGGAACTTTCCCGATGAGTGCCAAGTGAGCGTCGCGCATTCGACAGCGGCCGAGGTTGCCGAACTCGAGCGCCGAATGGCGGAAGAAGCACGGCAACGGGCCGCGGCTCTGGCTGCGACCGAAGACGACGCGATGCCAAACGTTGCGTCTCCGACTCCTCCAGTCGCACTCGACCCGCCCCCAGCGGAACAAGTCGTCCAAGCATCTGTTGACATGCCGATCCAGGCCGAAGGCGAAGCGAGTGAGCAGCCGGCACGCGGCATCTTGGCGAGCCAGATTCCGCTTCCCAAGAAGGCGACCGATCGAGAAATGAAAGCCGACATAGGGATGGTCATCTATCGCAGTGAGTTGTCCATTGGCGAAATCGCCAGCTTCTACCGCAAGGAATTGGGCAAACTTGGCTGGGAGGAGGTCGAGGACGAGACATTCCTATTCGACGATGAAAACGTGGGGGCAATCGGCTTCAATAAAGCTGACGATTCGCTTCGAGTTGCGATCCAGTCCGGCCAGCCTGAATCAAAATCGCGCATCCTGATTGACGGCGAGGGTATCGTCTGGCCGAACAGCGAAAGCGAGGAGTTCAGCAGCTTTGTTGAGGAGGAAACGCCCGAGGAACCGACGGACGACGACGTCGCGTTGCGAGTGTCGGAGGTCAAGGTGGGCAAGTGCAAGGGTTTCGTGCAGCGAAACGACGAGAAGTTCGAAATGAACCATGCCTTGGCATTCCAAGATGTGGAGTTCGGCGAGCCGGTGACCGTCGTCTACGTGAGCGAAAAGCCTTTTCGCACCGCCGGCTTGAAAGGGACGAGGGTAGACGATTTGATGATCCACGACTTACGTGCAACAGGTCATCCCACTTCGATGGAGATAACGATTCGCGGCAACTACGTTTCGATCAATTGCCACTTCAAAAGCGGGATGATTGGCAATTCCGGATCCGCGTTCAAGAGTGAGGCCGTCGTGACAGACGGTCGGCTTCGAGGCAAGGTGTTCACGCCCGAACCGTGTGAGCACTTCGACGACGTAATCCAGTTTTCGGTTGACCTGGATGTGGAATTGATGAAGGTTGCGGAGACTGCCGCGCCCGTCACTCTCACGGCAAGCGAGGATTACGAGTATCCTGTACCGTTGGGTAGCGATGAAGTCTCCAGCCAGAGTAGCCCTTACCGAACGGTGATTAGCGGTTCGCACGCAGCCGACTTGGCGACGATGACTGAGTTCTATCGCGACCAACTTGCACAGTCTGGTTGGGAAGAGAAGGCTGACGCAACGAAGACGACCGAGAAAACCGCGAGCATGTCATTTGACAACGATGGCACAGCATTACTCGTGGACCTGCGAACCGTTGATGGCGCCACTGAATTCGCAATTACGAGCCGCAATGTGGAGCGAGCAAAGAAGAACGAAGTCGTTCCGGAGGCGGGTCAGGCGAAAGTGGTGTTAGGTAATGCAGCCGAAGCCGACATCGTCATCGTGATCGACGATACCGAACACAAGATCAGCGTTGGCGTCGGCAGCCATGGTCCGGCGGATGCTGAGAAGATCGACATCAAGCCCGGCAAACACACCATCGTCATCAAAGTCCCCAACGAAAACCCTCAAACCGAGGAAGTCGATGTCAAGCCCGGCACCACCTGGGGAATTGTGGCCTTTGGCGACGAAGGCTATCTCGCGGATCGGATATACTGAACGGCACAAGATGAACCAAAAGAAAGGGGTTATCGCATGAAACCGGCACTGTTCGTTTTACCGCTGTTGTGCACGACGTCTGTGTTTGCAGCTAGTCCCAAAGCAGCCAAGCAAGTGAAAGATGAGAAGCTGATACAGGGCAATTGGATGGTAACGTCCGTTCGACACGACGGAAAGGAACTGCCGAAGCGAGAGCTTGGACAAGTACGTTTCGTCATCACCGAAAAACGCATCTCGTTCGGCACGATCGGCCAAGATCCCATGGGCTTCAACTACACCCTGGATTCCGCGAAGACGCCTGCGGCGATCGACACCACCCACGAACTCGCTCCCGGGAAACCGATCGTGCAATTGGGGGTCTATTCTCTGGAAGGTGACACACTCAAACTGTCAATTACGGGTGCCGGAAAGGCCCGGCCAGAAGACTTCAACGAGAATGCTGCGACCACATTCATCCTTAGGCGAGTTAAAGCCGTAGAGAAGAAGCCCAAGCCCTGATCCAAAAGCAAGACGGCATGACTTGAACTGAACGTTACGCGGCTGTCGCAGAAATCCAGGAGTCCTTCGGAGCGACCGTGGGCCAAGTATCGCGGCCACGTCGACAGAGCATGTTCCATCTGTCATACTCGCGTAGACAGACCCTACTGTTGGCAATGAAGCGGGACCCTGATATGAGCGATAGTTCTTTCGCATGTGAACAATGCGGCAAGACGTTTGCGATGCGGCCTGAGCTGCTCGGCAAACGCGTCAAATGCGCGGGATGTGGAAACGTGTTTGTCGTCAACGAGCAGCCTCGCAACTCCCCCAGCACCGACGTCGTGTTGCATCCCACGGAAATGGCCCAACCTGAATCACCGGTTCCCGATGTCGAGGGTGCTACGGAGTCTTCTCTCTTTCACTGGGATTCCGAGCGGGGTCCAACCGATCGGCAGTTTCGTGTGGGCTCCCTTTTCGTCATCGCCGTGACGATTCTTGGAACGCTTCTTGTTATCTCGTTCGAAAGATTCGGTATCAAGGGACTCGTAATCCTTGCCTTGGGACCGTTCGTTGTATTCTACGGTCTTGCAGCACTTGTCGATCCGAACATCGTCCGCGCGGTGGGGAAATACGGCAAGCATCTATCCACGCGATACAAGATAATCGGCGGAGTGATCGGCGTGGCGGCGCTCGCCGTCAGCGGTGGAATGTCGCTGTGGCTCTATTTCCAGCACATCAATTGACGGTCGGCCGACAACCGCACAATCGGCCCCTGATGCATTCCGGTACGGTCCGACGAAATCAGACCAGGTCGAATCGGGCGGCAAGTTAGGGAGATGTAAGGTGCATGAACACTGTCCGAGAATCCTCGGTGCATTTGTTTGGGTCACGACGGTGGCTGTCTGTGTGGGATGGAGTACATCAGAAAGTGCGGCCCGGGAGCGCGGTCAAATTGGCGCCGCGAACCAACCGGCTTGTGTTTTCGCAGATGCACAGGTTGTAGCTGCTCCGTCTGACATTTGGCCCGCGGCCAGAGCCGGCGATGTCGACGCGAGGACTCGGGATGGAGCTTCGCCGTTGACCGCTGCCGCATTGTTCGGTCGTGCGGAGAAAGGCGGAAACGCCCTCGTCGTCCTTGCCATCGTGTTTGTTTCCATTGCGGCGGGTGCTGCACTTGTCGGAGGCATCATTTGGCTTGTCTATCACTTCGAGAAAAAACGAACCGAAGCGTTGGAGGCTGTCGCGAGGGAAATGGGGCTGGAGTTTTCAGCAACCAAAGATGACGAAGTGTTGGCAAAGATACAGGTGTTTTCCCTGTTCAACAAAGGACATAGCCGCAAGATGAAGAACGTGATGAAGGCGAAGACGGAAATCGCGAATCTGACGATCTTCGACTACAAGTACACCACTGGCGGGGGAAAGAGTTCGCACACTCACCAGCATACTGTCTTCGCAATGGATTCTGATACGCTCAGCCTTCCAAGATTCACTCTGCGGCCTGAAGGATTGTTTGACAAGATTGGTGCAGCTATCGGCTTCCAGGATATCGACTTTGACGATCATCCTGAGTTCTCAGACTCGTTTGTTCTTAAAGGCGACAACGAAGAAGCGATTCGGAGATTTTTCGATACGGAGATGCTTGAAACGTTTGCGCAGCGAAAAGGAATCTACGTCGAAAGTGCTCCCAGAGTTCTGATATATCTTCGCGGAGGCCGTAAGAAACCAGAACAGATACAGGAGTTCATGGACGAAGCCAACGCGGTTTGCTCCGCATTCGCGAAACGGCTGTTACGCGGACAGTCGCCGGACTCTCCGAGCGTCTAATCCGTATTTCTCACCAACAGGTAGGCCGGAACGAGCAACTTAATCGGCTGCCGAAATTTCAGTCGCCAGATTCGAGTTGGCTTGGCGGCGAGGTGTTAGCACGCTATCGTCCAGTTGCGCTGTTCCGGCCTACTATCCCCGCCTCGCAATCCAGCACACCAAGAAGTCGCGCTCGGTCGCGTCAGGGTCTCGTACGATGCGAAGTCATGAAGGATCAAGAGGGCCGGAACTCGGCGGTTCGGCTCCAGTCTCAGGCGGCGGGGGTTCGGTCGAGTCGCCCGCACCGTCGGCCGAGGGGTCCGTTCTCGGGGCGTCGGGACTGGCGCCGTCGCTCGGCGGATCCTCCGGCGGTTCATCTGGTGCGGCGCCGCCAGTATCGCCGGCCCGATTTCGTGTGGGCCGACCCTGGCGGTCCAGCGAGGGATCGCGAGCGTTGCATCCGGCGGCGATCAGCCCAACTGCCGCCAGCATGCCTGCCGCGGCCGTGCCCAGGAACGCGCGGCGGTGCTCCTGCGGCACGGTCGTCCTGGCGATGATCGCCTCCAACTGCTCTGTGGGCACGGCGGCCAGCATCACGGCCTCGGTCGAGTCCAACGTCAAGTCAATCCGCCGGGCCGCCTCGGCTCGATCCGACAGCAGCAACTGTTTGAAGTCGGGGTCCACCGACGCTTTGCGGACCAGCACCTCGACGCCGCGAGGGATCGGCCCCAACCGCTGTCCGCTCGCCAGCGGCCGATCGGCTGGAAATCCGGGGGCAGAATTGCCTTGAGAATCGCTCATGATCGTATCCTCCGGGGGAATTGAACGTTCCGTCGGGTCGTCGCCTGGCACACTCGCGGACGGCGGCGAGCAGCGCCCGTCAGTATATCGAAAACGAGCAGCGGGGTCACGCCTTGGGACGATTGCCCCGAGCGAGAAACATGCCAGCTATTTCTCGAACGATCCTTGATGGTTAATCCTGCAGTTCGGCAATGCCCTTTGAAGCTCCTTGATACCTTCATCGGTGACCTGTGTGCCGTAGAGGTCTAGAGACTTGAGTTTTTTCAGTCGCTTGAGATGCTCCAGCCCAGCATCCGTGACCTTTGTTCTGGCAAGGGGCAGCGTTTCGAGCTTTGTCAGCTCCGTGAGTCGTTCCAGTCCGCTGTCCGTAACTTGCGTGGAGGACAGCACAAGCGTGTCGAGTTTTTTCAGTCCCTTGAGATGCTCTAGCCCAGCATCCGTGACTTGCGTTTTGTAAAGCCCCAGCCATTCCATGTTTGTCATTCCCTTGAGCTTCACTAACCCAGCATCCGTGACTTGCGTCTTGGAAAGCTCCAGCCATTCGAGGCTTGTCAGACCCTCAAGATGCTCTAGCCCGTCGTCCGTGACTTGGGTGCCATCGAGGGCCAGAGACTTGAGTTTTGTCAGCCGCTTGAGATGCTTCAGCCCATCATCCGTGACTTGCGTGGAGGAAAGAGACAGTGAATCGAGTTTCGTCAGTCGCTTCAGGTTTGCCAGACCGGTATCCGTGACTTCCGTGTGGCATAGGTGCAGAAGAACAACGTCTGGCAGCCCCTGGAAATGCTCCAACACCTCATCGCCGGCTTCTGTGTGGAAGTAGAACCCGGCGCCGACGACATCCGAAAAGAAATCCTCACCAATCAGTCGTTTCAGCCATTCGGGACCGGGCGGTTCCTGCCCCGCCGTGATCGCTCCCGGGTTGTCCAATTGGTAATCGTAATAGACATGTCCACCCGCTCTCTGCATCGCCGCTGCCGCTTGCCGCTGTCTCTCAGCCTTTCGCATCCGCACGGTAAGCCAACAGCACGCGATGGCGGTGGCGGTAACCAACACCACGAGCGACCGAACAGTGAATTGAAAACGCCACCGGAAAATGAAGCTCGTGGCGAACCACAGCAACATCACGGCAACAGCCAGGCAAACGGCCGCCACGGCGATTAGCACTGTCCAACCTTTCCTCTCATTAGAGGCAAACCACTGGAACTGTTCGGACAGCCACAAGAGTCCCTCCACAGCGAGCAATCCAATCATCAACCGATCGGGCGAAGGGTGATACCATCGGCGTTTCGTTGTCGGCGGCTGGGAATCGTCCATCGTCGTGCCATTCAGAGCCGGACGGCAGTGCTCTTTTCAGTATACCGCGTCTGATGTTGGGAAAGCCATCGAATCGCCGGAAGACGTTAAGAGGCGTGAGTGATGAGGAATCAGGCTCCCTATTGATCGACGGCAATCGGGAAAGTCCGTGACACGCTCAGACCCGGCATTGTGTCCTCCAGCAGCTTGATGCCTTGTTCGGTCACGGAAGTGTCGCCCAGCAGCAGTACAAACCGGAGCCCCGTGAGCGATTTCAGTTCCATCAGTCCTTTGTCGGTGACTCGCGCGTCAAAGAGCCAAATGTGCTGGATTTGCTGCATCCGAGAAACACGCTTCAACCACCCGTCCGTTACATTCGGGCCGCCGAGTGCGAGTCCATCCAAGTGGACCAGGTTGTTCAAATGGGTAAGGCCTGTCGGCGTGATGCTCGTTCTCGCAACACTGAGCGACTGCAACTGTTTCATTTCTCCGATGTGAGACAATCCTACGTCGGTGACGCATGTGCCGGAGAGGCCCAGGTGTCGTAGATTGGGCAAGTCCTTCAGGCGCGCTACGCCGTCATCGGTTACACGCGTATGGTCCAGATAGAGCCGGGAGAGATCGCGCACGGTCAGAAGATGGTCAATACCGTCGTCGGTGATTCGCGTCTCCTCTAGTTCCAGGTGCTCCAAGCCTGAACGATCACGCAGATAGGCCAGTCCCGCGTCGGTCACGTCTGTTCGCGAAAGGAACAATTGCTTCAGACGAGTCAGCGGCTTCAGATGCGCCACTCCTGCGTCGGTCGCCCGTGTTCCCGAAAGATCCAGGAATTCCAGATTGGCCAAGCCACGAAGATGACCGAGTCCTGCATCCGATACCTTCGAATTCTGAAGATGCAATTGCCGCAGTTGCCCGAGTTCGCTTAGATGGGCAAGGCCCACGTCCGTGATCTGCGTACCGGGGAGAACGGGCCGCATTTCCGTTCTTGTATCGCTCAGCACGTGGTTGTCCATGGCGCCGATTCCGCCGATCCACAGATCGTTCAGATCCGAAAGCCGACCAATCTCCCGCAGGTCCTCGTCGGTGGCATCGTTCACATAGATGGCCAAGTGGTCGAGGCCCGTCAGACCCTCCAGATGATCCGCATCGGCAGCGCTAAGTCGATCTCGAACGATCTGAAGGTCATCCAGCCGCGGCAATTTGCGGACAATCCCCAGGTCCACATCGCCCGTAATACGAGCTTCGACCACCCCCGCGAAGAAATGATGGCCCAGGAACGTCTCAAGCCAAACGGGGCCAAGCGGATCGTAGGTCAGTTCGTCATTCCGCTCGTAGTCATACCGCACGGACCCACCGGCGCGATGTATCTCCTGAATCGCCAATCGCTGCTCTCGTGCAGCCCTTGTCTTCCAGTGGAACCATGCGAGTCCACTGCAAAGGATCAATATCAGCACGAAAAGCGTAGATAGGCGAAACCGCAACCGTCGCACTCGTGGTTTCAGCTTGTCGACGGAGTCAACTGCCATGAGTTGGACCTCACACCGCGATGACCGTGCATCGACAAGCCTTAGCGGCGATTCCCCAGAACGTGGCGCAATCCACGCCTTGTTCTCCGATTCTTTGCATCATTTCTCGCCCCCAATGCACATCACTCGGCCGTCTTGGCTGGACATGAAGAGTTGCCCACCTGCGGCGATCAGGCCGTCGAAGACGGGCGGGGAGTCGAGCGATTGTTTGGACAATGTGGTTCCGTCAGAAGCGGACAGGGCGTACAGTTCGCCGCCCAGTCTGCCTTCGAATGAAGCAAAGGGATCGTTCGGGTCGATCCGGTCAGGTACGCCGCTGACGAAGAGATTCTTGCCGGCCAGTACCATGGCTTGGACGCGTAGCGGTAGCTTTTGCTGCCAGATTGCCTTGTTCTTTCGTTCGGTTGTGCGGTCCAAGCCGAGGATCGAGTAGCCTTTGTCGCCGGGTGTGAAAAAGACGAAATGCCCCGTGTGGATGCTCATTTGGAACCCGTAGCTGCGCTCGCGATTGAAACAGAGAAGATGACAGGCTTCGCCACCGTCCAAGTGGAACTGAGTTCGACCGTACAGGGAATCATCCAGGAAGCCCTGTCC
>CAZURK010000164.1:0-33061 GCA_964623055.1 uncultured Pirellulaceae bacterium | reverse complement strand
CATACTCGGTGATGCCGCGTGCGACTTCGACGCCGCCCAATTCGTCTCCGTCAATAGGAAGTAGTTCTGCCTCTTCGCCCGTGTAGCCATCGCCCAGTACGACCCCTCGCCCCAACGTCGCGTCCGTATACCCGTTTACGGTTGCTGCGGTCATCCAATCTCGTCCAAGGCTGCTTGGCGAGTCCTTCAGCCGCGTTGTGTCCATAATCACCGGATCACCACCTAGCTCCAGGACCTTCTCCACGACGGCCCGGACCACGGGCGGACGGAGATAGCCGAGCGAGCCCAATTCGCCCACGTCGATCTTGATGGCGATCAGGTCGCCTGCCTTGTGAATCAGATCGCCAAGACGTGCGTCGTCAAGGAATTGTCCCAACCGAACCATCAAGCCGTCATCGGTGTACGCCGCCCTTGCCGGGAGGAACTGGACGATGGACGGTGATTGGTCGGCCTTCATGCTGTTCCGCTGGCTGGGAGGCGTGAGAAGCGAGTTTGCTGATCACCGTTGGGATTGGTTGGTAGGTCCCGCTTGCCGAGCGGGACCTCTTGCTGGCGGGGCACCGATCTGCCCAGGTCCCGCTCGGCAAGCGGGACCTACTAGGATCGGGCTACTGGTCATCATCCGGTTCTTCTATCGCATCGGCCCATTCTTCGACGGGCAGTTGTTTCATGAACGGCGTCCGATCCTCGGCCTGGTAGTCTTCGAGATCCGGCTTCTGATCAAACGGGACTCTTTGGAAAGGCTCGGCTTCTTTGACGTAGTCGCGCTTTTTCCACATCTCGCGCAACATCAAGGGCGTCGGCGTCGGTCGGATTTGCCATTTGGCGACGTGCTCGCGGGTCAAAGGCGGTTCGTATTTGATCAACTCGTAGTCCATGGTGCCCATGCCATTCTTTACGCCTGCGGTCAACTGGTACCGGGGCGAGGTGCCCTGAGTGATCTTGTACTTCTCCATGCCTTGCTTGTATCCGCCTTCGACTTCTTCCAGTGCTTTGTTCGCGCCGCCGGGATAGGGCGGAGCCGCGTCGATGAAATCGAGGATTGCCGTATCAATGGCCACGATGTCCTTCGAAGCGAAGACGCCGATGTCTGGTGTGACGGGTAGAGCGGTCCACGGGATACAGTCGCACAGCGGGGCGGTGTCGATGGCATAGACCAAATGGCCGACCTTGCCCTCGGCGAACGTCTTCAGCACGGCCAAGGCGGCATCGGACATGGCCATTCCCGCATAACGAAGGTAGTCATCCGTGAAGCCTTGCGACTCGTGGCCGGTAAAGATACACGTCACTTGACACGAGTAGCACAGGCGACATGCCTCGTTGTCGCGGTGGAAGCCGTCTTCATCAATTCTGATGGCGTTTCGGTGACATCCGTCCTCGCAGTTCTTCCAGAACGCGCATTCCCTGCCCAGGCATTTCTCCGGGTAGCTGGCTGGCCAGCCGATCATGTCCTCCGGAGTGCCCCAGTGGCTCAGGTGTTCGTGGAATTTTCCCCTTTTCGACTGCCCACCGATTCCGGTTGATTTGATCGCACCGCCGTAGGCCGAGATGGGATGCCCTTTGGCGTGAGCCACATTGATCAGGGCATCGGCATGGGCCAGCGCCGCTGCGACGTAGGCTTCTTTCAACACGACGCCCGTCGGCACCTCGACACGCACGTCGTCATCGCCGGAAAAACCATCGCCGATGATCACGGGGCAGCCCATCGCACCTTCGGTGAAACCATGCCGAGCCGCGTTTTCCAGCTCCAACGTACCGGTGACACGGGAAGCGTAGGTGTGATAGGCCAGTGTCGTGGTATCACACAAGAAGGGCCGACCCCCGCAGGCTTTCACCTCCTCGACGATCGCTGCCACCAGTCCCGGTCGCAGATGTCGGGTCCCGTTCCATTCCCCAATATGGACCTTGATCGCGACCGAGTCGTCCTTCTGGATGCATTCGTTAAGCCCCGCCTCGTAGAACAGGTCCTTTGCCTTGCAGACCAGACTTTCCGTCCAGTTCGAGGCATGAGCATCGGCAAACCAGACTTTTGCAGGCATTTCGCTCCTCCTTCCTGACGCAGGTGTCAGCGGTACGTCGACGAGCCATATAAGCAAACAGTAGAACCCACGGCACCAAGGGGCGTCAAGGAGAAACTCGTGCACAACCGCCGCGAATCCGCTCGCGACTACTGCTTCTGTTGGTTCGAACCTTCCTGAATCCCGTGTCGTTCACAGCCAATGGGCTACGAGATCGAGCATCAAGTAGACGAACACTCCAACAAGCAACAGGCGGAAACTTGACTTTTTGTGCTCGGGCAGTTCTCGCCTGAATACGTTGTAGATGATGGCCCCTGCGAGAACGGCGGTCCCAAGATGACAGAGCACGTCAATAGGCGTCGTGAAGGAGTCTATTACCCAGCCGACTATCGGTGCTGTCGCGAGCACGTAGCGGCCCCAGGAATCGTATTCGCGCGGATGGGCAGACCCCAGTTCAAAATCGCTGTACAAGAGGTGCAGGGCGAGCGCCCCAAGGACCGGTACTATGTGGACACCGCAAGACTTCACTTCCTCGGGCATCGCGTAGATTAAGAGCAGGCTGTATGCCCACCCGAACAGCAGACTCAAGTGAAAGCTCATGCGGGATTCCTGGCCAGAGAGCTTCGTGCTAATGAAATGCTCCGCTCCGTAGAACGCCAGAAATCCCGCCAACACGACAAGATAGATACATTTCCCGACGCATTCGCAACCTTCTGTCAGTTCCACCATGACGTGCACGAAGACGTATGCCACGGCCATGCCGCCGGCAAAAGAGGGTACAACGGCCTCGTGCCTCTTGAGAAATGGTCGCAAACGCGGACTCACGATGTGAACGAGACAAATCACCACCGCAGCCAGCGCAACCCACTCCAACGTCACCACACGGCTGGCCGGCGATTCCGTCGCCTCTTCCGCGGATTCCGCGAGAACAGGAGCCGCAAAGAGCAACAACCCAGCAGACAGCCAGACCCACAAGCCCAATCCGGTAGCGAGACGTCGCGTCATGGCTTGAATCATTTCGGCCGCGTTATTACGTGATTTTTCCCGATATCCGCTCAATCTCGTTGAGCCCGTGCCAGAGCAACGGCTCATGAAAGCAGATGGCACCGCCGCCGCGCCTCTCCTGGGATGTCATGCGATTGATGTCCGCCACGCAGACCCAGTCGCTCACGGTTCCCTCCATGTCGGCCAGCATTGTTCCGTCCTGCAAGGCAACCGTCCGAACACCCCGTTCATCGTCCTGTTCGGAAATCGCCCATTTCGCATGGTCCTTAGTATAGGGCCAAGCGTAGCCGGTCAGCGGAATACCGTCGTTGTCCTTCAGCATACGGAGGTCCACGTTCGTTACTTCGTCGACCACGTGTCTATCATCCTTTTCGAAGAACTCGTGATGGTACTCGTGGCCCTTGTACGTGGTCGTGAAGTCATGGGAGCCGAAATCCACCGCCTCCTCTTTGTGATCGCCAGCGATGTCGGCGAAGGGCAGCATGGCTGTGGGTGTCAGTCGGCGCCAGGTTTCCACGCGCAAGTCGACCCCCTTTCCGCCTTTGTAGTTCTCGAGGCTTGGCCCAACCAAGTCGATCCAGAAGTCATCGTACCACGCGCCGCTCTTGGCGATCAGTCGGAACTGCTTGCCCGCTTTCGACTTGAATCTGATGTCAGCGGGCTTGCGGCGCTTGTGCGTCTTGGCGTATTCCGGCCCGTACGCGGGCGGGTTGATGCCTTGCGCAAGTTTCCAAAGCGGCGCCCATTCTTTCGACGTCTGCGTGACGTCTTTTGGAAGACGGCAGCCGTAGATCTGCGGTTCGTGTTGAGTGCGCATGGCTTTCGCAATCCGGCAAGCCGCCTTAATGCTGTCGAGCGTGATGCAAATGAAGGTCTGCGCGTACTTCCAGGTGACCTCAGGATAGAAGAACCGCTTACTCGCCGGTTCGTGTAGAAAGGGGACCTTGGGCGTCGAGTGAGAAAGCCAGAACGCCGTGTCGGTTGCCAAGTCAAACGCCAGCGCGCCTTTGCAGTGCCCGTTGTGTGCGTGGTCGGCCGGCATGCCCCTGTCTCTTGGTCTGCTTCGGTCGGAGTGAATGTTTGGCTTGACGCCAGGTGGCCAGTCACCCTTTCCCTTTTTCCATTTCGCGATCAACTGCTCTTGAATACGCGCAGCTTGCTGGGGGTCTTTCTTCGCGGGATCGTAGGGGCTCAGATCGTCGGGGTATTCGTCGTTGTAGAAGATCCAGCCCGTCTTGGGGCCCGGTCTGCTGAAGAGCTGCTGGAACGTGTGATAGAGCGCCCCGTAGCGACCGGTTCCGAGCGTGTGTGGAGAGAGATGCAACGGGCGCTTTTCGCTGGGATCGTAATAGATGTATTCGTTGCCCTTCGTCTTGCGCTTTCCCTTTGGTCCGATGCCCGAGGGCAGCTTGTACATGAAGTACCAATCCACGGGCTTCCCGTTGTCGTCTTTTGCACAAAGCATGGTTTGTCACTCCTTCACAGGATGATCGTCTTGCCAGAGACCTCGTGTATTGTCGAGCGAGCGAGACGCTTGCCCCACGTCAATCTTCCGCGACTTCCTAGGCACATGGATTGTTATCGTGCCTGGAGCAGATGTCTGCGGCCTCGTCCAAGTCCACTCCAAATTCGAACTTGAGCGAGTTTGGATCCGGATAGAGCAGCGAGCCCTCATGACGGACCAGGGCACAAATCTGGGCTGCCTGGTCCGGGGATTCCCAGTAATCCTTGCAGGCTTTGAGAACAGACTTCGGATCTTGCGTCGGGTCTTTCACCAATCGGCACAGCCATCCGGCAATGATCAGATCCTCCACCATGATCTTGACGGCCTCGGCACACTTTTCCGGCACGATCTTCCCCGAGCCGACATCGGCACCCGTGGCTTCGTCGATTTGGGCTTCCGCGTAGAACCGGTAGGGATGGCCCGACGCCACGACGGCCGTCTTCTTGCCGGGAATCATCTCGGCGGTCATTGCCTGGTTTCCGTGGAGTTCTACACTGTACAACTGTTGGAACACGGCCCGTGCCGGCGCACCGTAGACGACGACGGGGACGGTGTAATCTTCGTTCACGGAGCTGGTGTTGAGCAACAGGTTCACTTGTGCCCGCTGGTAGTCATGGAAACTCTCGATCGGAATCAAGTGAACGGGTGGCTGGCCCTCGATGTACTGTGTTCCCTGGTCGTCCGGAGCGGCAATCGGCGCACCGTCCATGACGGTCGAGTACAACCAGGCCACTTCCTCGCTCTCGACGCCGTTCGCCTCCCACAGCTCGATCAGACGAACCGGCACGGGGTCGGCAAGGTAATCGCGCATCGTGTCCAGCAGCCGAACCGGCGGGTAATGGAAGAAATTCAGCGCCCGCTGCCGAATCATGGCCATGCCGAAAGGCAGGAAGAACCGCCATTTCCCCGTGTTCTGCGGATCCCAGACTTTGTCCTCCGTCGGGATCGCCAGCCCCTTGGGCCAAGTCTTAGTCTCCGTTTTCAGCTTGTCGATTACGCCGAGGGCATCCCAGCCATTGCTCAAGAACTGCGGAAGCCGATTGCCGTATTCCGCGACGCCGTCCGGTCCGTCGATGTCGAGGAAATAGTCGTCTCCCTCGACACGGACCGCAGCCGTCGCCCCCTGTGCCGCAAAGCCGTCACGTTCCAGCGTTTGGTTGAACCAGTACAGAATCGTGTCAGCCAGACTCTCCGTGCTGTTTGGATCGTTCGGATAGGAATACAGCTTCTCCAGCCGTTCGGCCGTGCCGAGAGCGATGCTCTGTGTGGTCATTGCATTCTGCCCCTACTACGAGAAAGTGGTTGCGGAATAAGATGGCGTATTCGCGATACACTATGTTTTGCAGCGTTCAGGGTTTAGTGACGCTTGGCATGTGCCAGACGCGTCTGTCATGACCATTGTTCGAGCAGTGCCTTGGCTTGCTTCAGGTCGTGGGTGTCGAATCCCTCAGTGAACCAGTCATAGGTTTTCGCGAGCAAGTCACGGGCCTCGCTTGCATGGCCTCGCTCTTGCCACAGCCGTCCCAGGCTCATCGCGGCACGGAGTTCCAGCGATTTGGCCTCCTGTTTGCGGGCCAGGTCGATTGCCTGTTGGAAACACATCTCCGCATCCGGGTGTGCGCCAGGGTCGCGACGTAACAGCAATTCGCCCTTGAGCCGCGGGATTTCCGGCGCCCAGTAAGCTTCGCCGGTGGCATCGGCGAACTCTTGGCCCTCGGCCAGCGAGTTCAAAGCGTCGTCGATCCGATCGGCTTTGGCGCAAGCCTCGGCCAGCAACACGAAATAGTAATGACATCCCAATTCGGAACCCTGCGCTCGCCAATCGACGATGCCTTCCTGGATCTCGGTGATCGCTTCTTCGCACTGCCCCTGCTGGGCCAACGTCCAGCCACGCAGGACTCGGCACCAGCCTATCCAAAAGGCAAAACTCTGTTCGGTCGAAATGGTCAGTGCTCTTTCGGCTGTCTCTCGTGTGCGATCGACGTCGTGGCAAAACTGGTGCAGCCACTGGGCAAAGCTCAGCGCCAAGGCCACGCTAAACGGGTGCTCCAGCCCTTCGGCCCGGGTAACGGCCTGTCGGCTCTGTTCGATCGCTTGTTCAGGGTATCCAAGCAGCCAAAGCGCCCAACTCATGTACGAACGGGACGTAATCCACGGATCCACCACGTCGTACTGGTACGCCTCGGCACGCAGTTCAGGCGTCGGTTCGATCGAAATCACTTTCTTCAGATGCGGCAGCGCTCGATTGTGTTGCCCCTGATAGACCAGAGGCCCGCCCAAAGCTCGGTGAGCTGCCACGAGGAAGTTGGGATTCTGCGTCTGGTCCGCCATTCCTACCAACTGATCGCCGAGTTCTTCCGCCTTGGCGTAGTTGGCCTGCAGCATGTAGTATCTGAACAGCCCATACAGTACCGGAAACAACTGCGCCGTCAGGCCCAATTGCTGACACAGTTCGTGGGCTCGAGCGTAGTTTTCCTGCACCTCCGGCGCGCTGTATCCCTTGGTAGACTGCAGCGGGACTCCCAAACTGACGTGCATCCGGATTTCCCGCGTGTGACGCTCGGCTGTCTCGGGAAGAGTCCGAAGCAGCTCCAACCCACTGGTCAAATGCTCGATCGCCTCCAAATGCGCACACCGTTCGAGGGCTCGCTGTCCCGCTCGATCCCAATACTCGACCGCTTTCGGCGCAGCGGCGGCTTCGGTGAAATGGTGTGCTAATAACTCTGGTTGGCTGTCGCACGTCTCGGGAAACTGTGCTTCCAGAGCATCAGCGATTTGCAGATGAAACTGCTGACGCTTCTTCTTCAGCAGAGACTGATAGGCCGCGTCCTGGATCAGGGCGTGCTTGAACATGTAGCGGACCCTGGGCGCACGTCCTCGCTGGAACAGCAGTTCGGCTTCGACCAGCTTTGCCAGTTCCTGCTGCAGATCCGCGTCTTCCAACGGCGAGACGGCTCGCACCAGATCGTAAGTGAATTCCCGCCCGATGGTTGCGGCGAGTTGCACAACTTCGATGTCGCTGGCCATACGGTCCAGGCGTGCCATCAGCAGGTCTTGCAGCGTGGCCGGGATTTCGTGTACGGGGAACGAGGCAGACATCTCCACGTCGCCGTCGGCCTGTCGGACCGTGGCGGCCTCGAGGATCATGGTTGTGAACTCTTCGACGAACAAGGGAACGCCATCGGTTCGTTCCACCACTTGGGCAACCACCTGCTGCGGTATCTTCTTGACCCCGGACTTCAGCTCCATCATTTCGCCGATTTGGCGCTTCGTCAGACGATTCAGGGCGACCTGCGTTTGATGGGCCTTGCTCTTCCAGGGCGTCTCGAATTCCGGTCGGAATGTCAGCAGCGTTAGGATGCGGTCGTTGAATCCCTGATCGACCAGTGTCTCTAAGAACTCCAACGTCGTCGGATCGACCCAGTGCAGATCCTCGATGATGAACAGCACCGGGTGTTGATACGAAGATTCGCGGAGCCAGTCGAGCAAGAGATCCAGCGTCTTTTCTTTTTGACGTTGGGGATTCAGGTCCAGCGACGGATAGCGGCCATCTAACGGAATTGACAGAAGTGATGCCAGCAGCCCGATTTCTTCGTCGCCGTCGAGGTTAAGCTGCTGGAGATGTTCGACCAACTGATCGAGCCGGTTGCCGGGGGAATCCTGCCGGCCAAATCCGAGCAAGCTTCCAAAGCACTCGGTGGCAGGGTGCAGACTGCTGTTCTGGTGGTGCGGTGAACAACGCCATTCGATCATGGGATCGCCGTCGCCGGTGTGCCCGCCCGCGACGTGCTGTTTCAACACGTGAACCAAGCGAGACTTGCCAAGGCCCGCCTCGCCTATGAGCAAGACGACCTGGCCCATCCCTTCGGCGGCCTGTTCCCATCGGTCTTCGAGCAAGCCGACTTCGCGATCGCGACCGATCAGCGGCGTTAGCGCGGCGGGTTCCGCCACGTCGATGCGACTGCCTGCGGCGCGTTCGCTTTGGACCTGATGGACTTCTGTCTTGCCGGCGCCTTTGATGCGGTGCGATCCAATGCTCTCGCATTCAAAGAAACCTCTGACCAGCCGGTGAGTGCCGTCGCTGATCACAACCGTATTCGGGTCCGCCATGGATCCGAGCTGGCTGACGACGCTTCGTACCTGACCGACAATCGAAAGCGTCTCTCCCTCGCCACCCTTGTCTTCCACCACTGCCATGTCGCTGTGAATCGCGACCAGGGCGGACAGGCGGAGGTCCTGTTGCCGCGCAAACCGTCCGTTGAACTCGGGCATCCGATTCAGGAGTCCGAGGCCGGCACGCACCGCGCACTGTGGGGCATCTTCGAAAGCCACGGGGTAGCCGAAACACGCCAGCACACCGTCGTCGGTGGACTGGACGACCGTGCCTTCGAATTGCTGGACGGTGTCCCTGCAAAACTGCTGGAAATCGATCAGGATCTCTTGTTGCTCTTCGGGATCGAGCGTTTCGAGAAGATCCTCGGATTCAAAAAGATCGCACCCGCAATGCACGACCGTCACACGTCGACGTTCTGCCGCACGAGCCCGGCGTACGGACGATGATAGCGCCTCGGACGACGCGTCAGCCGATCGTTGATCGGCCCCGACGGATGGTTCTTCTACCCGAGCCGGTGGATGCACGGTTTGCGTCGGAAAAGACTCGGCTGGAACGGACGGAGCAACGGGCTGGGGCAGGACAGCCCTTTGGCTCAATCCAGGATCCGCCGCCATGCCAGGCAGTTGCCGTAAATCCTCGGCCATGTCGGCGGCCGTGGTGTAACGTTCACCGAGCTTCTTGGCCATCGCCTTCAGGCAGACCTGTTCCAACTCCCGTGGTATCTCGTGCACCAGTTGCCGAGGAGGTTGTGGTTCGTCTTCCCGGATCTGCCGCATCAATTCCGATAGGTCACTGGACTGAAACGGGCGTTGGCCGGTCAGCATCAGATACAGGATGACGCCCAGAGCAAAAATGTCCGTTCTGCCGTCAATGCGATGACCTTCGCCGCAAACCTGTTCCGGCGACATGAAGGCAGGCGTGCCCGATACAATTCCCTTCTCCGATCCCACCGTCCGTGGATCGCTGACCGCCAGCCCGAAATCGATGATGACCGGCACCAGCCGTTCGGTCAGGATTACGTTATGTGGTTTCAGATCGCGATGCACAGTCCGCTGGGCGTGCGCGTGGGCCAGGGCATCGGCCACGGCCGCCACGATGCGAACCGTTTGATCCAAGGTTGGCCGGTTCTCGTTCAGCCAGTCGGCCAAATCTTGCCCGCGCAAGTAGTCGGAGACGATGTAGCATTGCCCCTTGTCCACGCCAACGTCAAATACGGTCACAATGCCGGGGTGTCTGAGTTGGGCGAGTCGGCGAGCTTCGGTCAGGAAGTCTTGCTCGACCTGCTGTGAAGAGGCATCAAGACGGGGCACCTTGATCGCCACCTCGCGTTTTAGCTGATCGTCGTAGCCGAGGTAGACGGCGCCAAAAGCGCCCTTGCCCAAGGCACCGCGCACCAGATACCGGCCAAACGCCTCCGGCGCGTCAGCGCCAGTCGCCTGCTGACTTGGGGAAGCTTGATCCGCGGGCGGTTGTTTCGACCGGTCGTCTTTCGATTCGAAAAAGACGGTTTCGGACTCGACGTAGTCAAGTCGTCGGGATCTCGTCGAACCGTCCGGCTCGGCGGGCTTCTCTGGGGTCGAGCTATCGACGCGAGGTTCGGATACGTCCTGGCCTCCATCGCTCATTCGAACACTCCTCGGCGGTGTGCTTCTCTTCGTGGCAAGACGTGAGGCGTTCGCACATACCTGAGGGTGTCCGGGAATTCGCCCCACAAAACACGACGTTTGCTAGCTGTAGCCGAAGTCGTGAGACTTCGGTGAATTGCCTGCACGCCCGAATTCTCACGAATTCGGCTACAATCAATTCCCGGACACCCTCACATACCTCTGAATCTAATCCATCAACGATCGTTAGTCTATCTGCACTGCAAAGTATAGGTTCCTGCGGATGGCTGGTTCCACAGTAGCCTCGGTCCCTCCGTGTTGTGGTCCGGTCTCCCGACGTCTCCCGACCGGGCCACGCCTTCGGCCAGAAGTCTCCCTTCTTTGTCCCAATTCCCGGCGGCTGTTGAGGTTGTAGACCTGCGGTCACGTTGAGCGTAATCGTTGGAGTTCACGCTTCAGCGTGCGTTCGAAGACACGCTGAAGCGTGAACTCCAACGGTTCTTTCACAACCTCGGAGTGGGGGCACTGTTGTGGCAGGGTGTCCCGGTCAGGAGACCGGGACACAACATGACCACACAAGCCCGACGCGCAAGCGAGGGTACTCCGCTTGCCATCGCTCGTTTGCGCGTCGGGCTTGTGTGACTGGCGAGAAATCCGGCCAAACTTGACCGGCAGCTGTTGTGGCAGGGTCTCCCGACCCTGCCACAACCTTGGATCGTAGGACGAGAGCGAACCAGTCATAAGCCAAATCGAGCACTTCGTCGGTTGTGACCTCTCCAATCATCTCTAGGCGAGCGGCAGGTGAGTTCAAATCCGTAGGATGGGACCATTGTCCCGTCCGAGCCGCGGGTCTTGATGATGCGTTTTCCGGTGGCCTTTTTGGCCGAAGGCCTATTCTCACCGTAGCCTGGGGTAGCACCCCAGGGAGCGAGCACGCCCCACGCTGTTTGGCCGAAGGCCATATTCAACACCGCGTGCGGGCCGCGATGAAACGTGTTCCTGGGGCGTTGCCCCAGGCTACGGTGACGATGGCCTTCGGCCAAGTGTGTTATCTGCCGCTGGGCTTAAGATCCGTCTTGGCTGCCAGTTCGTGATGGACGCGAGCGAGGTCCTCGTCGCCGACGGTTGTGTACAAGTCGGCCAGGGCAGCGTGAATGTCGGGACGGTCCTTGAGCCGCGCCAGTGCGAATTCGAGTTCGACGATGGCGTCTTCGGGCCGATCGAGCAACTGATAGATCCGGCCACGCGTCGAGCGAAGTACCGCATAGTCCGGAGACTGCCTCACGGCCTGTTCGATCAGTTCCAGCGCTTCTTCGAGTTGCGGCGGATCGCCGTTTGCCAGGCGCCACGCTAGATTGTTGGCGGCCACCACAAGCCCTGGGTCGGCAGCCAGTGCCAGTCGCAAATGGTGCTGCTCCCGCTCGTATTCGCCTCGTCGTAACGCGGCGATACCCAATATGAGATGAACCATTGGCGTTGCTGTGCCTTTGCCCAATGCGGCCGTTAGGGCTTCGTGAGCGGCCTCGACCTCCTCAGAATCGCCTGCGGCCAGCATAGCCAGTTGCTCGAGTACGTCGGGGTTGTCGGGGGAAAGCTTCAACGCCTGCTGCAACAGGTTGAGGCGGAATGCCAACTTGTCCGGTTCAGTTTGCTTGACGTAGTTGGACCAACCCAAGAGGGCGCCGCTCAACTGTATGCGGAGCCAGTCGACGTCATCCGCCTCCGGTTTCCGCTTCAATCCGTCCGAGAGAATCTCCACGGCGCGGTCAAATCGCTCCATGAACCCGTGCAGCAGCGCCCAGTGGATTCGGGATTCAACGTCCTCCGGGTCCTCCGTCACTTGGCGACGGAAGTAGTCGATGCCCAACTCCGTCACATTACGGCTTCTGTTCGGTTCGCCCTGCGCGGCATGTAACCGCGCCAGCACCAACGAGAACGTCCGGTCCTTGCGCACGAGACGTTCATACTGCTCGATGGCCTGGGCCAGGTTCCCCTGCTGAAGTTCAAGCCGCCCCAGTTGCTCGCGGGCGGCAACATCTCCCGAATCATGTTTCAAACCCGCAGTCAGGTGGTGCCGCACCTGCCCGGCCCGTTGGGCGTCGATGGATTCCTTCGATTTCGTCAGGTCGTAGGCAATCCACAGATGGGCAGGTCCGTAGCCGATTTCATCGTCCGGGGCCAACCTGCGCATGATTTGGCGAGCCCGGTCGAGGCGGCCATCCTGCTGGGCGGTCAAGGCGAGATTGAACCGGAACATCTTGTCGTTCGGATTCAACTGCACGGCCTTTTCCAGCCACAGCTCGACCGACTTTGTGTCGCCTTTGCCTGCCGCCTGGGCGGCCGCTTCCCGGTACTCGACAACCAAATCCGAAGACGACAGGCGCGCGCCGGTCGCGGCCAGCAAACCGACGACCACAACGGCAACCACCGCTGGCACGCCCCACGCCAACGGCGCGAACGGCCGGCTGGTTGCCCACTGGCGGAAGAACGTCCATATCGCGTAGGCGACGGCACCAACAAGATGAAGGCCGAAGCCAAGGCACCAAACGCCCAGGTGCAGTGGTTTGTGGATCAAGGCTCCGAAGCCACCGGCTTCTGGTTCGTCGTCCGGGAAAAAGTCGTCGTCCATTGGCTCGCGTCTGCTCATTGCTGATCTAATCCCCCAGGATGTCTATCTGCCAACGCTCGACGATCCGACGGCGAGCATCCAAGTACATGTCTTCCACATTCTGCCGCTGCGGCGGGTCCAACGGATAGCTGCCGCCGATGAACATCTGGATCTGCAGTGTTGTCTGAGCGGGCGAGATGGCGCGGTCTCCAAGGCCGAACAAAGGCAACAGAGGACTTCGCGCCAGTTTGCCGCGGACACCAGACCAATGAGTCGATCGAGGTTCGACCGGTTGGGCGGCGCCGTCGAACAGGCTGAACAGCAAATATCCCGATTCGCCATTCGGTTTGCTCAAATCCACTTGGACGATGGAACCCGCGTTCTTCACTTTGCGCACCGTGCGTTTCTCTTCCGTCCAGCCCCGCGACTTGTAGCATCGCGTCAGTTCGTGCCAGCCAAGGAAGGGAAAGTCTACAGACACGCTGGCGACGTAATCCTCGGACCGGTAGATCCATTTGCGAGTATACTGGCCCTCGTCGCTGCTGCGGTCGCGCTCTTCGACCTTGTATTCGATGCGCTGCCAGTCGCCCAGTTGCTGCGGAAGCCATTCCTCCTGGAACGCGCCGGCCAACGCGTCGGCACGGATCTCCGGCGCGTGCGGAGCAAACAGCAAAACCAATTGCAGCACGCCAAGACAGCCGAAGGGAGCAACAACTAGCCACGATCGCTTTGCGGCAATTGCCGGGGATGCGGATGTCGATACGGGCGTATCGCGCTCGACGTCTGGCTCGGCCGACGTTTCCGAGACACACGCGATCACGGCATTCCATACACGGGACAGAAGATCCGTGGCGAAGGGTGCGCGTTCATGTTCTTCATCTACCTGGGCCTGTCGGTAGTCCAGAATCGACGCGAACAGGCCCACCAGTAGCTGATCTGTGCTGAGCAATAACAGAACGCCCACCAAAGCCAACGCGTGTCCCAAAACCTGGTGCTGCCAACCGTCGGACAGGTCGATGTCCCATTGCACAGCAGCCAGCACAATCAACGTCACGCGGGCGGTGTTCACAACCACCGACCAGAAGACGGATGCGGCGATCAGCAGGATGGCATGGAGCCAGACCCGGCGCAGCAGAATCGCCAGCAGCACACTCGCGGCAATCAGCACCAGTTGGCTGTTGATGCCGCTGCAGGCCTCGGCCACGAACATCTCGCGACCCGGCAGACGGAACACATTCCCAGCAAGCAGATGATGCACGTTCACGATCTCCAGAAGCGTGCTGCTGAAACGGGCCGTCAGGCCCTGGAGCAGACGAATCAGTTGATCGTCCAACCGAAATGGCGGCGGGATCACTAGCCACAGCAACAGCCACACGGTCAGCAATTGGCCAAATGCAGCGCGCCCGGCGAACAGCAAGCAACAGACCGCCCACGGAGAAAACAGTCGCCACGGCGCCGACCCAAGGCGAAAACAGGACCACAGACGCCGCCAGGCAAGCCAGACCCAGAAGCAACATGAGCCAAGCCGTCAGCCAGCTCGTTCGGGTGTGCACCGTTTCATCAGGCCATCGTTTCCAGACCAGCCACGCGAACGCGGCCAGCAGAATCGGGACGAACTCGTAGTGAGGCCGGTAGCGCCAGAGGTTAACCAGGTGCAATACGAAGAAAGGCAGGTGGCTGGCAAGCAGCAGAGCGACCAGTGCCATTTGGGCACGGCGCCCCACGGCCAACCGCGAACTGCCTTGATCAGCTGAATCGAAACGCTAGTCACTTTCCTACTCCGGATCTGAGTGAGCGGCAGAACTCCATGTTCGACTCCGCCGAAACAACCGACCGCAGGTCTCCTGGCACGAACCGTGGGGGGGAGACCTTCGGTCAACGCGGTGCGGGGTCGGGAGACCCGCGCACAACTCCAGTAGGTTGGATTGGCAATGCGACCCAGGACGGAATGCCATTCCGTCCTACGGGCATGTCGTTCTTTGCCGCTTAGATAATCCCGCGCACAGACTCCTTCTAGTCTGTTTGGAGAGCATACCGCGTGCAACGTTTTTTACGAGAGTCGCCCATGTTCCCTCCATATTCGACGCGGGGAGTAAACTGTGTCGCTTGCTCATCAGTTCCATCCCAACGCTCTGAACGCTTTGCACACGGCGACCGCGTGCTTGACGTCCGTACTAAAAGGTATAGCTATTCCACACGCTCATCCCTTCGCTTCTGGCAACGTCCGCGGGAGCCTCGCCTTCGAGGGAGACGCGGCGAAACACGTCCCAATACGAAAGCTTGTAGTCGTCCTGAATGATCCTCATCGCCCGCTGTCGCACCCATTCGACCTCGTCTTGCGTTTCCAGTTCCTGTTCGTGGAAGTCCTCTTCGCCCACACTTCGCACGTGAAGAGCCGCAGTGGTTACACCGGACGCAATTGGCCGAGAACTCCTCTTCTGCAAGCTCTTCATAACGCTGTGCGAGGTGACAGTCCGCAACCAGCGACGAAAGCTATGAGGGCGTCCGTCATGCTGAAACCGCTCAACCGCTCTCACCACGCCAACTGGCAGTTGACTCCATCCCTGCCATTCGAACAGGGTGACCATATAGAACGTTGTAGGATCTAGCTCTCGACCAGTTTCAGGATCCGTGATACGGGCCCGGTTGCACAGTGTACGCAGAGCCTCCCATGCCAGCGTATCAAACGGCTTGTGCCGACCGCCCTCCTGCACGGGCGAAGGATGACGCCGCCCGCGAAATTCATCCTCACTTTTTCGTCGGTGGCAATGCGAACGCCGATCGTCTTGCCGGCGGAACGATGCACGCCAAGATGGCGGAGGCGCGTTTGAAAACCGCCGCCCGTATCGAAGTCAAGGCGCCCGCTACGGCCACCGCGGGGCAAAACCTGCCGCTTGAGGTGGTGGTTCACAATGTCGCGGCCGGGCACAACTTGCCGACGGGAGTTACCGAACTTCGTCAGATGTGGGTAGACCTGCGGATTCTCGACCAAAACGGCCAGACGGTTTTTCGTAGCGGCGAACTGAATGATAGCGGCGAACTTCCTCCCGATGCCATCTGGTTTGGGGCTGCGGCCGCGGACAGTTCCGGAAGAGTGACCGTCAAATTGTGGGAGATGGCGAGCTTCATCCGCAAACGCACCGTGCCTCCGAAACGTTCCTTGAGCGAGAAGGTGCTGGCGAAGCTGCCAGCGGATCCGTCCGGAACGGTTGCCGTGGAAGCCACGCTTCCATATCGTTCCGCGCCTCCAGACATCGTGTCGCAGATTCTGGGTGAGGATGCGTTCACGCCAGAGATTGTCGAAATGGCGAAGACACAGATCGCCGTCCCTTTGAAGTAGTCACGTCTACTAATCTCGCGTGACCGTTTTGATTGTTCGTTCGGCGGCCTGTTCGGCGGTGTGGACACAATCGGGAATGCCGACACCGTGATAGGCGTTGCCGCACAGTGCGAAGTTGGGTAACGCCGCCGCGCGGTTCTCGATCCGCTCGATAAGTTCTTTATGCCCCACGTGATATTGCGGCATCGTCCGCGGCCATCGGGCCAGGCTGCTGTAAAGAGGCTGGCCGTCGATGCCCAGCAACTGGGCCAGCTCGCCGAGCACGCGCGGCCGAAGTTCGTCTTCCGCCATTTCCGCCATTTCAGGATAGCGCGATCCGCCTACGAACACCCGCAACAGCACCTTGCCTTCCGGCGCGCGGTGCACATACTTCTGACTGCTCAAGCTGCACGCCAGGATCGGGCTCTTTTCAACCCCCGGCACCACAATTCCCATTCCGTCCAAGGGATGAGCGATCTGTTCTCGATCGAAGGCGAATGAGAGAATGGCCGTACCCGAGTGAGTTATGGTCGCCAAATCGTCGGCCAACGAGGCATCGTGCGGTCGCAGCAGATCGGCAGCCACGTGCGACGGCGCGGCCATGACTACCGAGTCGAAGTCCTCGTGCGTTGCCTTCGGCGATCCGTCAGCGCCGTCATCCGACGTCCACGCTCGCCATCCACCGTCGTGACGCTCGAGTCGGTCGACGACCGTGCCCGTTCGCGCTGCGCCATCTGGCAGGCGTTCGACGATCGCGTCGACCAGACTGGAAAGACCTTGGCGCAACGTGACAAACATACTGAAACGTGGGCCACTTTCGACTGCCGTTTGGCCTTCGCGACGACGGCTCTTCATTTGATGTCGCATGGCGCGAACGACGCTACGGTGATCTCGCTCCATCTGCCGAAATCGTGGCAAAGTGGCCTCGATGCTCAGCTTCTCCAGATCGGCTGCGTAGACGGCGCTGACCAGCGGTTCGACCAGCCGCTCGTATGCCTCGCGGCCCAGCCGCCGGCGCACGAATGTTGCCACGCTCTCGTCGGCCTCGTGCCGTTGCGGCGGCAAGAAGTATTCCAACGCACAACGCAGCTTCCCGAGCGGGCTCAGAATCGGAGTGACCACCAGCGGCCACATCCGAGTAGGAGCCATCATCAGGAAACCGTCGGGAAGCTTATGCAGCCGGCCATTGCGGACGACGTACGTCTTGCGCAACTGGGGGTTGGTCTGGACCAGTTGATCCTCCAATCCCAACCGGCGGCACAAATCCAGGCCCCAAGGCAGCGTCGTGATGAAGTTGTCGACTCCTTGTTCGACTTGGTATCCCTCTTCGTGCTTCGTCCACAGCGCGCCGCCCAGCCGCGGACGCCGCTCGTACAGAGCCAGTTGACACGCCGGATCCAACTCGATCAGTCGATGCGCAGCAGCCAATCCGGAAATACCCCCGCCGATGACAGCGACGCGTCGAGCGTTGGATTCAGAGGAGTCCACCACATGGTACCTTTCGTCATGAAACAGTTTGATGTCTTCCCACGTAGCCGTGACTTCGGTTCACGAGCCCGAGGCAGCGGAATCCGAAGACTGCGCTGCCGTGACCAAAACGCAGTCCGGCTCGGATTCCAATACGTCGCCCGTCACAGCAAAGGCACGGGCACGACTGCCTCCACAGACGTAGCGATACTCGCATACACCGCAGACCCCTTTGAAGCCATCGGGGTCCCTCAGGGCCAGGAAGGTGGCGTTGTTCTGGTAGACATCGACCACGGAATCTTCGGGGAATCGTCCACACTCGAGCGGCAGGAATCCGGCTGGGTAGATCTCACCTTTGTGGCTTACGAACATAACGCCCTTTCCATCGCCGACGCCGAGTGGTGCCCGGTGCATCCGCCGCGCGCCCGCTTTCGCCTTTTCAGGGTCTCCGAGCGGGTGACCGCCCTGCTGAAGAACATATCGGCGATAATGAGGGGCCTCGGTAGTCTTCACGCCGTAGGGTTGCTTTTGCGCGTGATGCCAAAGACGCTCGAAAGCGATTTCATACTCCTCGGCGGATATGCGCTCCTCCTCGACGCCCCGTCCGACCGGCACGAGGAAGAACACCGACCACATGGCAATTCCTTGATTCGAAAGCAATTCGGCAAGGGCGTCGATTTGATGAAAGTTCCTACGCGTGATCGAAGTATTCACCTGCACGGCCAATCCCAATTCGCGGGCGTCCGCCAGCATGTTCTGTGTGCGTGTAAAGCTTCCCTCCCAACCGCGAAATGCGTCATGCGTCGCTGCATCCACACCGTCCAGGCTGATTCCCAACGCCCGCACACCGGCCGCCTGCGCTTCTTGAAAGGCATCGCGGGTGGCCAGCGGCGTTGCCGACGGAGTAAGGGCCACTTGCAGTCCGGCGGCCACGGCATGTCGGATGAGGTCAAAGAGATCGCGCCGCTTCAGCGGATCGCCTCCGGTCATCACGATGGTCGGCCGGCGAGGAAAGGACGCTACTTGGTCGATGAGCGCCTTGGACTGCGCCGTGGTGAGTTCCAGCGGATCCGGCTCCTCTTGGGCTGATGCACGACAGTGCTTGCAGACCAGATCGCATGCCTGCGTTACTTCGTAGTAAAACATCAACGGCGCACGGCCGAAGTCCTCTTGTGTGTATTCGACGGGATGCATGTAAGTCTCTCTCGTAGTTTCAGGGACCGTGGCAAAATGCGTGTCACGAGCCATCTCGTGAACAACGGATCAAGTCGGCAGCGCCCTGTGCGGCCAACTTCTCCGCGACTTCTAAACCGAGTTCGACGGGAGCATCCACCGTGCCGCTGGCCGTGACCTCAAGCTTCTGAGCACCATCGGGGCTGATCACGCGCCCCGTCAACGATAGCGCATCCTTCTCCAGGCGTCCCCAGGCTGCGATGGGAGCCAGACAGCCTCCCTGAAGCGCAGCGAGCATGGCGCGCTCCGCCAAAACTGACGCGTGCGAGATCGAGTGGTCGAGTGGCCTCAATGCTTCCCCGACCGCGTCATCGTCGCTACGGGCTTCGAGTCCAAGTGCACCCTGCCCGACGGCCGGCAGAACACTCTCTAGCGGCAGGAGTTGCGTGATTCGATCCGCATGACCAAGGCGGCGAAGTCCAGCTTCTGCAAGCATTATTGCATCATACTGCCCGTCGTCCAGCTTCCTCAATCGCGTGTCGACGTTCCCGCGAATACCCCTCATTTCCAGATCGGGGCGGACATGAAGCAACTGGGACTGCCGGCGAAGGCTACCGGTTCCGACAGTCGCCCCCTTGGAAAGAGTCTCAAGAGAGTCGTGCGTGCGACAAACGAGGGCGTCAGCGACAGGTGCCCGCTGCGGGACTGCCGCCAGACGGAGTCCGTCCACTTCGTCGGTTGGCAAATCCTTCAGGCTGTGGACCGCTAAGTCAATACGGTTCGCCAGCAGCGCCCGCTGTATTTCCTTGGTGAATAGTCCAGGCGCCGTATCCGCGCCGATGGGCGTCTGTTGGCGATCCCCGCTGGTAGAGATCTCAACCAATACCACGTGGACGCCCAGTTCCGTGAGTCTTGCTGTCACCCAGTCTGCCTGCCAGCGTGCCAATGCGCTGGCCCGTGTCCCGAGTCGAATCCGTGGCGCAGAAGGCATATCAGGACTCCTGGGTCAAAAGGTGTGAGTGATTCCGTACGTGTGATGGTGGCAACGTGTTTCACGGTCACTATGGCAGAAGCATTGCATTTGTCCCTCCCGTTGGCTAGGCCAGCAAGCGATGCGTTTTCGCAGTTGGCTTGATTTCGACTCGCGTTGGGTACCGATTGCAGGGAGCCCATCGGCTAGCAAGGCCAGAGTTCGGATCGTGTCTATGGGCTACTCAGGCATCCTCAGTCACTGCCCAGGAGAGCGGTACCTTTGGCGTCTCAGACGACCAGACTTCAACCGATGAGCCGGCAAGCACGGCGGAAACCGAAGACGCGTCCGGAGACGCGGGGAATATCAAAACGGGTTACGCCGGACATTATTCGTGCCGAGCCTTCGATGGTCTGGCCAAAGATCTGTGCATCGCTGCCAGCGACGAAGAACCAGATGAAGTCAAGAGACTACTGGAGGCCGGGGCTGATGTGAATACCAGGGACAAGCTGGGAAGGGCTCCCTTGTCTGTTGCATCAAACCACGGGCATACAGAAACGGCAAGGCTCCTCACGGAAGCGGGAGCTAAATAGAAGCGCCAGGGTTCCTTTGAAAGACTGCAGTGTTCCCACCGCGCGGTGGATCCCGTTCACTGGCCTGTAACTGTGTTCCGCCTCGGCTCATGACCGTTTTCGCCGCGACGCGCGCCCCTTGCTCCGCTTGGGCGTGGGTTTTTTGGTCTTTCGTCGTTGTTGGCCGGTTGTCCGCTTGGGCTTGTTCCCTCTCAATTCTATCTCGTCGATGGGGCAGGGAGGGCATTGTGTCAGCTTTCCCCACCGAGCGGCTCGCACGGAAACAGCCGCCTCCGCCACGGTAATCTCCGCAAGTTTGTCATAGATCTTGGCCCTTTCCTCCTGCCAGAAGGAATGCAAAGGGCATGGAGTTTCGTCACAACAGCCATCCAGTTCCAGAAGGCATTCTGGCACTGCATGTTCCTTCCCCAATGCCTCCATCACGTCCAACATGGTGATTTCACTAGCAGGCCTCGCCAGAAGGAATCCTCCTCGGTAACCCCGTTTGGCTTCGATCAATCCAGATTTCCCCAAAAGAAACAAGATCTTCCGCAGGTAAGGCATCGAGACGCCGGTGCATTCCTGGATCTGATTGCTCTGCACCCGCTGGCCCTTCCAGCTCCCAATGCAACCCAGAGCAAGGGTGGCGTAGCCCACCGTCTGTGACAATGAAAGCATGTTTACTCCTCCCCATGGCGGCGATTGGTGCTGGCATCCCACCGGACAACTACAGCCAGACGCCCGCGGCAAAGGATGGCCTCGAGAGAATTCGTCGGTGTCTGCGGGACAATCCGCCTGCAAACATGCACAATCGGGCCATGAAGATGCTTGCCTCGCTGGTCGTCGATGGAATCATGACGGCCAGGTTCGAACTCAATTTGTCATGCAGATGGCCATCAATTTCTTTTCACTTCATTCCGAATCTCGCCCTGTGCGAGTTTCCGCTATTCCTTTTTCTTCTCTTTGGCTGCTGGACGGTATCGAGAGAACATGGAGCTGTAATCCGGCTTCTTCACTTTGTACTTTTCGCCGGTCAGCTTCTCCAGCTTCTGCAGTTGACTGGGCTTCAGCACGTCTTCGATCACCTCCTGTTGCAGTTGTTCGCGCAATTGCTGAATCCGCTCCTGTAGCTTCTGTTGGGCTTCGCGCTGTTTCTCCATCAGTTGCTGTTTCTGTTTGTCGGTCAATCCCAGCGCGCCGGCCAGTTGGTCGCCGGCCAGGGCGTTCAGGCCACGATTGCGCAACTCCATCTGAAGCTTCAACTGGTTCAGACGCTGCAACTGGTGCGGCAGCAGAACCTTGGCCAGCTTCTCTTCGGTTCTTTCGCGGACGACCTTCTGCGCCTCCTGCATCATTTGCCCCACATTGCCGCCGCTAACGTTTGCTGCGTTACGGAAGATCTCGCCAATCTGTTTCTGCATCTCCTGCTGCAATTCACGTATCTTCTCGACCTGATCGTCCACCAATTCCAATTCCTTCGCGAACTGCGGCATACGGAGCATACCCATCGGATCATTGGGAACGTGGCCGCCTACGCCATACATGGGCATAGGGCCTGCCCAACTTCCCATAACCGGCGCAGGAAGGGCATACGTTAGCGGCTGTTCTGCCGCTACGGTCGTTTCGACGACAACTTGGCCGTAGAGCTGACCGCTTAGCGTGACGGCTGCTAGCAAAAGCGTTGTCATAGCGACTCGCAACATGATCGGACTCCTTTGAGTTGTTGGAGCTGACGATTACGGTACGGCAAATCGAACACGACGAGTAAGCTGGAACAAGTCCGCGCATCTACCTGTCAGACACGATTTGACGTGATACCAGTGAGTATTGTTACTGCTTCTTCTTCGATAGCAATGGCCAGTTCGGCGACTCGGTGCGTGCCGTCTTGAGGGCACTGGCGAGTTTCATGACGATCTGTGCGTGCTGGTCGGCGATGTCATGTGTTTCGCTGGGATCGTCATCCAGGTTGTACAACTCGAGCGACTCGCCGTTGCTTCGCCGAACGGCCTTCCAGGGACCCAATCGCACGGCTTGCTGGAAGCCTCGTTCGAAGAATTCCCAGTAAAGCACTCTGACGGCTAACTGCGGCTGCGGTTGGCCCAGCAGACTGGGGACGACGCTAACGCCGTCGATTCCACGAGGCGGTTCGACGCCCGCCAGTTCGGCCGCAGTGGGTAGGAAGTCGGCGAAATACCATATCGCATCGCTGGTCTGGCCGGCAGGAACCTTGCCCGGCCAGCGCACAATCATCGGAGTGCGGATACCGCCTTCGTACATGTCACGCTTATGTCCTCGCAGCGGCCCGGACGAGTCGAAGATGCCCTCCCAGCGCTTCGCCGCCCCGTTGTCCGAACAGAAGAAGACGATCGTACGCCGCCCAATCTTCAATTCGTCCAGCAGCGACATGATACGCCCGACGTCTCGATCCATGCGAGTGACCATCGCCGCGTGGACCTTCGCGTCGCCAGGCCACTCGCGATCCGCATACGGTTCGACGCTGGGGATCTCGTACTTCGCATGTGGGATGCACCAAGGCAGATACAGCAAGAATGGCCGATCCTTATTCTGCCGAACGAAATCCAGCGCAAACTGGGTGAACAGATCGTGGGTATAGGTCTGTTTCTTTCCGCCTTCGTTGTCCGGCAGAAGGTGTTTGTCCTGATTGCGCCAAATGAAGGTTGGGTAGTAGGTATGGGCGCGTCGCTGGTTCAAGTAACCGAACCATTCGTCAAACCCTTGACGGTTGGGTTGGCCGGTGGTGTTCGGCTCGCCCAAGCCCCATTTGCCCGTCATGCCGGTCGTGTAGCCTGCCTGTTTCAGCACCTCGGCCACCGTAACGTCCTCGTCGCGCAACGGCACACGCCCACTGCCGCCGCCCAAGCCTTTGACGCCTCCTTTCCCGAAATTGCCACGCACAGTCGTGTGGCCAGTGTGCAGACCGGTCATTAGGACACTGCGGCTTGGCGCACAAACCGTCGAGCCGGCGTACACCTGCGTAAACCGAGTGCCTTCAGCCGCCAAGCGGTCGATGTTCGGCGTCTGGATGTGCTTCTGGCCATAGCAGCCAAGATCCCCATAGCCGAGGTCGTCGGCCATCATAAAGATGATGTTGGGACGATCGGGCTCGGCGGCGTCGGCGATTCGCTCTTTAGGCGAGGCCACTAAGCCCATCATCAGGATGGTCAATGCGGCAAACCGTCTGAAAACGTGCTTGTTTGTCCAGTGGATAACCATCATTCACTCCTCACGCACGTCATGCTGAAAGGGCTGAGCTGTATCGGGCGGATGTGCGCCACAGACTCGCTTCAGCATAGGAACTCTCGGCCAACTGAGCAACAAGCACAAAGGGCCCCGCCCAATCAAAGGAGACGACGAATTGACATTCAGCCGCTGGCAGCCTACGCTCAGCCCGAGCGACGTGATTTTGATCCCAATTCCTGACATCCGATAGGCAAAGGACGGTGTGCACCATGAAGAACGACACGAACACGACAAGACGCAGCTTCCTGAAACTCGCTGGTGCCGGCGCGGCGGCGTCTCTCGTGTCGCTGAGCGGCAAAGCGACCACGGAAACCGCTGGTGCTGCGGAAACGTCAGCAGCGAAACGCGAAAGGCCTCTGAAACTCGCATTGGCTTCCTATACCCTTCGCAAGTTCAACCTTGACGAAACGCTGGAAATGACCAAGCGAGTTGGGCTGGAAGCGATCTGTTTGAAGTCGTTCCATTTGCCGCTGGATGCAACGCCTGACGAAATCGCGGCGGCTGTCGAGAAGGTCAAGGAAGCCGGGATTCTGCTCTACGGCGGTGGTGTGATCGGGATGAAGAGCGACGAGCAGGTAAACCAGGCATTCGAGTATGCGAAGGCGGCCGGCATGGTGAAAATCGTTGCAGCTCCGACTGCGGAAACGCTGCCGCTGATCAACGAGAAGGTGAAGGAGTACGACATCCAGGTCTGCATTCACAATCACGGGCCCGGCGACAAGCATTTCCCGACACCTCTGACTTCCTACGAGAAGATCAAGGATCTGGACAAACGAATCGGCTTCTGTCACGACGTGGGCCACACGGTGCGGTACGGCGAGGACGCCATTGCCGCCACCGAGAAATGCGCGGATCGCATGTTGGACTTCCACATAAAGGACGTCACAGAGGCGGCCAAAAGCGGGCATGCGACGCCTTGCGGTCGTGGTATTATCGACATACCGGTACTGCTGCGCACGCTGGTCAAGATCGGATACTCCGGCTTCCTTGCGTTCGAGTACGAAGAACACGCAAACGACCCGCTGCCGGGTTTGGCCGAATCGGTCGGCTACGTTCGCGGCGTTCTCGATACGATATAGGTTGAAAGGGTAAGGCTTGCGCGGTTGGGCGGTGCGAAAACGGCGTGGCTGGGGTCGAGCGGCAGCGAGCCCCCAGTTGGCTCAGACCTGGGGGCTCACCACTCGTTCCTCGCGGTTCGACCCCAGCCACCCGCCTTTGGCATTCTCGATACGATTTGGCGCGTCCGTCCGGCACACAAACCACCTTCCTCAAAGGCCAGAAATCTCAACCATGAAACGCCTGCCTCTTTTCGTCGTGCTTACGTTCACGGTTCTGTGGCAAGCGCGTCCGTTGCCTGGGCAAACAGACGCGGCACTGAACGCCCAACAGGAATTGAAGAGTCTCGATCAGCTTGGCAACAAGCCTGAACACCTGGAATGGTTGCAGGACGCCGGCTTCGGCATGTTCATTCACTGGAGCGTTGATAGCCAGATCGGCAGCGTCATTAGTCACAGCGTGGCCGGGGCCTCGAAGGAGTATCTCGACTGGTACATCGACGAACTTCCCAAGACGTTCAATCCCAAACGCTGGGACCCGAACGAAATCGCTGCGCTGGCCAAAGTGTGCGGCATGAAGTACGTCGTGCTGACAGCCAAGCATCACAATGGGTTCTGTCTGTGGGACACGAAGACGACGGATTTCAAGACCACGAACACGCCGTACGGCAAAGACATCCTGCCCGAGTATGCCGCGGCGTTGCGCAAGCACGGTCTGAAGGTTGGCTTGTATTACTCGCCCGAGGACTTCGCGTGGCTGTACAGAAACGGCCACACCGTCTGTCGTCGAGGTCCGAAACTGCTCGATCCTGACAAGGACCCGGAATACCACGACTTTGTCCGACGACAGGTCACCGAGATGTTCAGTAACTACGGTACGATCGATATGCTATTTATCGACGGGATCGGCATGGGGATTACGAAGCGAGTTTGCTGGACGTTGCAGCCCGATTGTCTGATCACGCGCGGGGCCATCGAGACTCCCGAGCAGTTCGTCCCCGGCCGTCCTCCCGAAGGGCCGTGGGAATCGAATATGACGATGGGCACTCAGTGGCAGTACAAGCCGACCAACGACGAATACAAGTCCGGGGCGCGTATCATCGAGATCCTGATCGAAACGCGGACCAAGTTGTCGTCGATGAACGACGTGGGCCGTTTTCAGTTTGAAGTCAGCGACTTGAAGCCCGGCACCGAATACCAGTACCGGGCCATCGTCCGCCATCCCAAGATCACCATGCGCGGCGACCACAAACGGATTCGCGCGAAGTGAAACGCGGTCCTCCGTTTCTTGCGGTCCTCCGCCTGCTGCCTTATTGGACTGCGCCACTTCGATGATCGCTTGAAGCCTGAAGCGCAAGCGAGGAAACGAGTTGCGTCGCTGGATCTTCGCTTGCGCTTCAGGCTTCAATTCCCACGCTCTGCCCACCAAGTGGCGCTGTCCGGCCAAACGGGGTGTTGGTGGGCGTCGTCCAGATCCGGCAGGTCACCCTGGCGGCACGAGGTCAACAAATCGTCCACGGCAGCGCGGGGAACGGATGACCGAATCGTCGCCGTTAGGTCGCCGTCGGTTATGGCGCACCTCAGCAGTCGGCGCCATGGGTGCGATATCACCTTTGGCGAATCGCAGAAGCGCGCACGTCGAGGACGATCCGGCTTTGCCGGACCTCGGACACGTACGGCCCAGTTTGTCAGGACCTGAACGATTTCGCGGACGGTCTCGTCGGGCGGGGGTTCGCTATCGGGATCGATCGTCACGTTTGGGCTGAGATGTCCGCCAAGTTGACCGGCAAGTTCTGCCATGTCGTCTAGATAACCATCGTCCTTAGAGAACTCGAGCAGCAACATACTGCCGGGATGTGGTATCTTGTTCAGACCCACGGTGCGCACATCTGCGACCTTCCGCTCCGAGCGAAAGTGCCAATGGCCGTGGAAACAGATACGCGGCTGCACACACGCGATCAAATCGGTCAATCCCTCCGATTCGCTCGTCCTTTGGTACGGTTTTGCCCTCGAATCACGCATGCTAACCAGGCGGCCGGCCGGCGCGTCGTGCAGCAGCAGCACGTCAATGCCTGCATCTGCGTTGTCGGCCAACTTGTCTAGTTCCGATTTCGCGTAGTGCCGCCGCCGTCTGCCAGTCAGTCTCTCCTTTTCAAAATCGCTGGGGCCGTAGCATCCGCCGACACCACCAATGCGCAGGCTGCATCCGTTGGCTTCAAAGGTGATGACGTCGCCCCAGGCAAGAAACGTCAGCCCCGGAAGGACCTCGCCCGTACCGCGACGCGTAAGGAACTCGAAATCTTCGTGATTGCCGGCGACGAATACGGTCGGACGCGGCACTCGCACGCCGCGTTTGAGCCAAACAGGAAACTCGCCCGGCCCGTTGTGGCGTCCCGTAGCTTTGTCGATTCGCTTCGCGTCTGGCCAGACGCCCAGATCGCCTACTTGAAGGACAAGGTCGACTCGACGCCCAATCTCGCGTTCGAGTTCTTCGACGCCCTCGTAGAGCAAGGTCAGTTGGCCGTGGCAATCACCTGCAGCACATAGGAGCATGAAAGCGTAGTTCTCCAGTCGTTCGGCTGTGTTAGAGCTTTCCTGGCACGATCTCAATCGACGTGTTGTCTATCCGCAAGTCCCGAAAATGCGATGCGATCCATGCGTGCCACCTACCTTCGACAAGAGCAGGCCGAAATGGTTCGCTAGCCATGCGGGGTTTATCGTCCTTGCGAGCCAATCGACGCATCCGATTCTACGCGAAAATCAACGGAACTCGTACCGCTTTCGGGTTTACTTCCGACAACGGCTGTGGCATAACGGCTTGTGGCTTCTGGGTGCGGATCCGCATCGTTCGTAGTACCCGTCGGGGGTGTATTCGGCTTGGCGCGCAGACCGTCAGCGTGTTTGACAGGATCAGGTATTCAACGCGTCGCGTGGGGGGATCAGATGAGCCAGTTCGATCAAACCGACCGACCGTTTGGCGTGAACCAAACGCCTGAGCCTTCCCCGTCCGGCGCCTCCCAAGCCGGTGCGAAGAATATCCCGCTGGCAATTGCTTGGGCCATCGTCGTGGGAACGGCTGGCGGATATGTCTGCGGACTCGCCATCAACGAATTCGGCAGAATTGGCAGCGTTTCGCTGTGGCCACTGGGCGTATTGGCAGGCTTTGTGGGTCGGAAGATCACAACGGCGCCCAATCGTCTGGTCGGCTGGGTCCTGGTGGCCGCCTGCGTGTGTGCGGTTGTCATTGCCGAGACGTGTTGGATTCACTGGCGCTGGCCCACAATGGAGGCCAGGGAGAGTTGGTGGACGGCCTTCACCCTACTGCCTTCGTTCGCTCGAGAGTATCAGATCCCGGCACTGTTCGCGGCAATCTTCACTGGTTTCGGCGCTTCGTCAGCATATCGAGCAACCGCCGTGCGCTACCGTCTTGTAGCGGTCGAGGATGGGTAGTTACTGACCAGGGCCTCGTAGGGCCGGGACTGTACCGATGGAAGACATCGTCATCCCATTGCTGAAGTTCTGTCTGCTGCTATTGTGGCTCGTGCTGTTACCGCCAGTCCTCCTCGTGGCGACCCCGTTCGTGCTCTTGCTGCCACGCAAGGACGACTCTCGGTCCTTCATTTCTGTCGTGCTTCGGCGTTACTGGAGAGTAATCTGCATCTGGACCGTGTTTGGCGATGCATCCGACGTCGATGTCCCCAAACCATGACCGCTTCGGCCTACGTTCAGGAAATGGACGAGAAGAGACCACCGATCATAACGAAGCCGATGGTGTGAAACTCAGGGCAAAGCACCAGAACCATCGATGTCACCTTGGCCTGACAGCAGGAACCGAATGCAGTGGTATGCCGCCAGTACCAACAGGCCGCCTCCCGCGAAGATGAGTAGGACGCTCTTTCGTAAACCCATGTAAATACACACTACAGCGAGCAGCAGGGACGCAAGTGCACTGCCGAGCGATCCAACATGGCTGAAGGCCGCGACCGTTGCACAGACGAGGGCAATGACGCACATGAGCCCGCGAAGACGGAATCGCAGGTGCCGGGTGGTCGATGTCGTCATCGTGTTGGAATCGCCTTTTTCCATCGTTTCTTGTTTTCCGATAGAATGAAACCGCGATTTCACTGGCGCTCGAAGAAGTTGTAGGGGTCCGATTCGCGTGAATCGCCAGCAGTAGACACCGGCGAAAACGGAACTACGTAAGGTTTTGGGCGTGGGGCAAACCCAAGGAGGATTTGACGATGACGCGTTCTATTCCAATCACATGGTCCGCAATCGCGATGGTAGCGATTGTAGCGCAGCACTGCCAGGCCGACGACCCGCAAGAGCAGAAAGTCTGTGAACTCGCCAACAAATACGCAGCAATGGTGCGTACCGACAATCCGACACCGTTGAACGCAATGGGAGAGTTGCTGGACAAGGATTTCATTCAAAGCACGTCCCACGGCACGGTAGTACGAGGAAGAGAAGCGAATCTGCTCTGGAACAGGAAGGCCGTGGACGAGATTGACGAGTTGTTTTCCCAATTCGACTTCAAATTTGACATTCAGACGGTACGCGTGAACGTGGATTCTGCATTGGTCTTCGGTAAGCTGACGCTATTCGGTCAACTCAAAGACGGCGGTGGCCGATTCGAGCGTCAGATTTGGGAGACCATCGTGTTCGAGAAGACGGACGGACGCTGGAAGATGGTCCACGAGCATTCGACAAGAGTGAAGGTGGAATAGGGCTGGAAGCGGTTTGATAACCGTAGCTGCACTCGCCAGAGTGCAGTGGGAGGCTGGGAAGACCTGCGTTCTGGCGAACGCAGCTACGGCCGATTTGGCTTCTGAAATCCCCTGCCTCTATTCGACTGCAGCCGCAAGTCGCGTCCAGCACGTGGAGTCCCAGATTCCTACGTGCGAATCGCCTCCAGTCGCGTCGCGCCGCCTTTGCCGCGTTTGGCCGGGTCGTAGTACTCGTAGACTTGGGCGTCGGGTACTGAAACCTTGACGGGCATGGTGGCGCGGAGGCGGTAGCGGAGTTCGAGGGAGTGGCCGGGATCGAGGCGACGTAGATAGACGACCGCCTGGCGTGCTGTTATCTGATACTTGGCGATCTTCTGCGAACCGACCAACTCGTCCATTTCGCCTGGGTCGATGGCAAAGCCGCCGGGGATGGGCAGGTCCAGAATCACCATCGGCGCCGCCACGTCCATGTTGTTGATGACCGTGGCGGTGGCCGTGACTGTGTCGTCTACGTTCAGACGCTGGCGATCGTACGAGATGTCGATCGACAACGGCTCTTCCATCGTCTCCGGTGCGACGGTCTCGCTCGGCTCCTCGACGTAGTAGCGGAACGTGACCTGGTACGTCGTGGCTGTGTCGGTCCGGTCGGCCAGTTGAAGTTCGTAATAGTTGTCCGGCTTGAATAGATCCGACAGATTGACTTGCTGCATCACATCTGCTTGGTCGACGGGAATCACGATTTCGCGAATCGTCTCGCCGCCCCAGGCGATGTCGATCTTTCGCTCCTTCTCGCCACCCAAGGCCGCGCCGGTTCCTTCCAACAAAGCCTTCAGCGAAAGGACGGTTGCCTGTGTCGAGTGCCATGTGCCCTGCGCGTCTTTCTGCTCGACGAGCCACGTGAGTGCTGCGCGAGCGGTCGCCGGGTATTGGCCCGCCCTCAGCAACGCCAGCGTGGCCATGGCCGTGGTTTCGACGTTACCTGCCTGGCCCGACCCGTAGAACGTGGTCCGCCCGCCGGGCGTTTGTTCCCACCACGCCTGCTTGCCGTCCGCGCCCGTCTTCTTCATCGCGTCGAGCCGTGCAAGATACGAGCCAAGTTCGCCGTGGTTCGCGTCGATGCCGGCGATCGCGTTGGCCGTGATAGCCAGCAGGTATGGATCGTTGATCGACTCGGGTGGATGGGCGAGCAGAAAGTCCAGCGTCGATCGAGCCTCGCCGGAGGCTTTTCCATTGTCATCGCCAAAAACCGCCCAGGCGATGTAGGCCGTGGCCGCCAGATCGAGATCGCCACCGCGATTGACGCTGCCGGCCAGCCCGTCGTTCAGCATATCTGCATCGTTGGGCCACGAGCCGTCCGGTTTGCGTTGGGCCAGAAGCCAATTACGAGTCCGTTCGATCAGCCGCGGATCAACGTCGTGGACTTTGGCCATGTCCTGGAATTCCATCAGGCCGTAGGCGGTCAATGTGCGGTTGGCCGGCGGGTTGCCAAACCAGTCGAAACCGCCACCATCCACCTCGAAGCTGACCAGCCGCTGATAGCCAGTGTGAATGTACTGGCGGGCCTTTGCCTCGACCTGCGGCACACTTTTGTTCGTCCGCCGCAGGTAGTCCAAAGCCAGAACGTTCGGGTAGGTGGTCGAGGACGTCTGCTCGAAGCAGCCGTAGGGCATTCGGAAAATCGCGTCCAGCCCTTCGACCAATTGGCTGAAGCTGGACGGATACAGCTTGACAATCGCCCGCACGCTGCCGTCGATAGCGTCTTCGGGTACCGCCAGAGTCATCTGGAACGGATCGGACAGTGTACCACTGGCGACCTGTTCGACTCGCCGCCCGTCCGGCACGACTTCGATTTCGCGTCGAATCGCGTCCGATGCGCCGGAACCGATCGCAGTGACCTCCAATTGGTGCAGACCGACCTTGAGCACCTTGATCGGGAAGTTCAGAGAGCGAATCTCGCCTGGGCCAAGGTCGATGGCCAATTCAGTCCCTTCTCCCTTGGGGAGAAGGTTAGGATGAGGGCTCTTATTTTCGGAAATACCCTCTCCCCGACCCTCTCCCAGAGGGAGAGGGGGGCCGTCTTCCGACCCCTCGTCCGCCGCGCTGTCCTCCAACGGTTCGTACCAATCCGCGTCTTTCAGCGTCAGTTTTACCGTTTGCGGTTTGTCCAGGTAGTTGTACACAACGATCGGCACACCGACTTCGTCGTTGCGAGTGAGCGACACGGGCAAATTGAAATCGACGAAAAACGGCTGGAAGACCTTGATCGGGAAATCTGCGCCGCCCAATTGGCCTTCGCTCGATATGGCGCTGGTCGTCAACCGCCAAGTGGTTATCGAGTCAGCAAGATCAAGGTCCAGCGTTACGTTGCCGTTGTCGTCCGTGATCAATTCAGGTTCCCAACACAACGTTTCCGGAAACCACTGGCGAACGCGAGGCGGTGCGGCCGGCTCGGACGCACCGCCCGTAGTGTCTTGCATTTCGGCGGGTGCCATATCCGCCTCTGCTGTGTCGCCCTCGGCGGCCCAATCCATGACCATAGCCGTCTCCGGCTCGGCAAAGGCGGTAGCGGCGTGTTTGTATTGTCCGCCCACCATTACGAACATCACTATCGCCCCCGCTGGTACACCGATCACGCAGAACGATGCTGTGCATACCAACGCAGTGATTAGGAATGCCTTGGGATAGAAGATCCCAAACGCCACGATTCCTGACAACATCAGCGCCCCGGCCAGTGATATCCAAGCGACGGCTATTCGAAACAGGCCGGCGTTGCGCGACGCGCCCACTCGTCGGGCCTTTTCCGGAAAACTCGCCGCTGCAAGTGTGAAAGGCGACAGCTCTGCCCCAATGGCTTCCGGTGCATCGGAGAAGAAGGCGGCTGGCAGGGCCTGCTGGCCTTCGACCTGGTTGACAGTCTTCGAGAACAGTGCCTGCTCGAACTGCACTCGGTCGAAGATCGGTAATTCAGTGAACAGATCCGGCGACCAACCGGGATAGATCGTGTAAACCGGCTCTAACAGTTTCTGTTCCAACAGGAAGAAGGTCTGCTCCATACCGGATTGCTGGCCGAGCACCGCGTAGACCGCCTCGTCGACCGCTTTCAGGCTGATCGCACCGGGCGCGGGCTTGCCGTTGGGATCGGTCAATGAGAACTTGACTTTCGCCTTCGTACCCGGACGGTATTCGTCCTGGTCCAGCGTTGCTTTGATGGACAACTGCCGCGCCTGCCGCACGTAGACCGTGCGCGATTTACGAACTGCCAAGCCGTGGCCTCGGAAACGGTAGGCACAGATGTCGATGGTCCCGAAGATCTCGGGCGGAAGGTCAAAGTCGTATTGGCCTTGGCCGCCGTCCATTCCGATCTGCTGGGTGAGAACAGTCTGCCCGTCTTTGATGAAGTCGACAAACACCGGCTCGACGCCGCCACCCAAGGCCACCAATTTCATCGTCTCGCCGCCGTCGTAGACCGCCTTGTCTGGCCGAATCAGGAAATCGCCGTCGAACGATCCGCAGGTGAGTCGCACGTGTTCTCGGCCAATGCGGCCTTCGGCATCCGTGGCCCTGATCGTGACGCCGACCGATTCGGTTTCAGGCGTGATTTCGAACGAGGCGACACCCAGTTTGCCGGTTTCGATCTCCTCGGCTTGACCGTTGATCGTCAGCC
>CAZURK010000163.1:28962-33073 GCA_964623055.1 uncultured Pirellulaceae bacterium | reverse complement strand
GACTTCGGCTACCGTCACTCACCATTTTCCGCAGTCCCCTGACAAAATCCTGCCAATCATTCCAGCTAACTCTGAACATTGGCTTGTTCGGGCCCACCCACTCTTTGCGCAGGCTGGTCGCTACTTTTTCGCCCCAGCGGGCCTTGTGATTCCCCTTGCCCATGACCGCGTCCCACTGCCCCTGGGTGACCTCGTGCTTTCCGATGTAAAACGGCTTGCTGATAACGACCTGATGCACCGGCCTCTCGTACCGTCCGCCCTTCAGGGACCCCATCAAGAAAGACCCGGCGGGGACCAAGACAAATTCCATACTGACGTCCTCGTTCAACTTGATCTTCAACTCTTTGAGGCGGTCTTGGGTAACGGCCGCTTGTTGCGCGGCGACCGGATCGGCGGGGGCCTTGTCCTCTCCCACGATCCGCGTATTGGGCTCCTCGGCTGGTTCGGCGCCTTTGATACCCTTGACGTGCATCGCTATCCGGAACCCGACGTGGTCGTGCTGGTTGGAGCCCTGGTGGATGCGGATGCGCATGTCGGACCGGGCCCAGTAACTAGAGACGTTGAAGGCGCCTCCGCGCACCCAGCGACGGGTGATTTTATGTTCGTTCTGTGTCGCTGGACCGGTTGGGTCGTTCAGCGGGCTTTCGAGATAGTAATACCAATGATGCCAGTCGGCGACCCATTCACAGAGGTTGCCGTGCATGTCGAAAAGGCCGAAAGCGTTCGGTTTCTTTTGGCCGACCGCGATCGGCAGCGTCCCGCCCCCCTTCCACGACATGTTCGCGTACTGCTGCGCCACCTGATCGTACACGTCTGGGTCTCCGAAGTGCCACAGGGTCGTGGTTCCAGCACGGCAGGCGTACTCCCACTCGGCGTCGGTCGGCAGGGAGTACTCGTATCCCAGCTTTGCCTCCCGTTTGCTGAGCCACTCGCAGAAGGCCATACAGTCTTTCCAGCCGACCTGTAAAACCGGATGATCATCCGCTTGCTTATAGAAGGTCTTTTGCCAGGTACGGATGGGCTCTTTCCCCTCGTAAGGCTTTTCGTAAACAAGTCCGCGTTCCGCGTCGGTTTTGTAGCCCGACTGTTCGGCGAACATTCGGAACTGCCCAACGGTCACCTCGTGGGCGCCCATGTAGATGGGGCGGTTGAGTCGCACACGGTGGCCCGGCATGTTGATAACGGCGCCGATGCCTTTGCCCATGACCCTGTCCCAATAGTCATCGCTGCTCAGCATGTTTGCGCGCAGCTCTTTGAATGCGGCTGCGTCCTTGATCCCCATCATGAACTCGCCGGGCGGCAGCAAGACCAGCTTCATGCCGATCGAGTTGGTGTAGAGCAGTTCCCTGCCAGTGTATTCGGCCCATTGTTGTTGAAACTCCTTGGCCTGCTTCGCATCAAACGGTGCGATTGCCAACGGGGAGTGGTCGGCAGGGAGGGGCGAACTGGCTGGCAACACCACCAGCATCAAGGCTGCCATGCGTGTCAATGATGGTATTCTCATGGTCTCCTGCTTTCTGCATGCCTGGCTTCGGTTGCTTGAACACATCGAATCGCATCAAGCGAGAGGTCATCTCCGATGGGCGATCTTCATTTCAACTCGAACAATCCGAAGTGTTGGGTGGAAGTGGCATTCCAGCTTCTGCCACCCGCCGTCTCGAAGAGCATCATCTGGGCCTCACGGGTCTCTTGTGCGTCGGCGTCGTCTATCTCCGCGGCAAACCCGAAAAGAAGACCCTCTTTGAATTCGACCCCTGGGAAGTGTTTCGCCGACAACTCAAGGCTGCCTTCAAGCGTGTATCCGCCCGGTTTCACTTTCGCGACGAATTCCCGGGGCAATGGTCCGCGCTTGTAAACCGCCTCGTCGGGGACGAACGTCGTTAGCTTGCCATCGGGGCCTGGCCTCGGGGCTATCAGGATACGGTAGACGCCAGGGTAATAACGGTGGTATTGCGATGCGATCTTCAACCGGGGACGGATGTCGATGAAAAGCTCTACGCACTCACCTTCATTCAGTTTCTCTGTGTCTTTGAACGGGCCTTTCAGGACGTCGTCGCTCACGTCGAGGGCAAAGTAGAGGCGACCGTCGCCCCAACCGATAAAGACGTTGGCCGAAAGATCCTTGGTCCCATTCCATTTTCCTTTTCTGGTCGCCTGTCGCCAGCCCCAAGTCGCGACCTGTTCGGCGCGGTTGATCGCAAGGCTTTCTTGGCCTTCCCATTCGGACAGGTCCCCGTCGATGGTCACCGGCGCCAGTCTGGGGCAAGCGTGTTTCTGATCGACTACCCTGACGACGTATTCCTTGACGTTCAGCTTCGGATATGCCAGCAGCTTGGCCCTTAGCAGGTATATACCCGGTCTCTGCGGGACCCTGCACTCGCCATCGAACGCGGCATTCCGCCCCGGCTCTACCGAGACCGTCTGCTTCAGCTTCACTGTCTTCGGTTCGGGGAAGGTTGGAAAGAAGATATCGAGATGCCCGTTCATCGCTTGCTGGTGGGGATTGGTAGCCTCGACCTGCCACTTCATTGGCGAGCCGGAGACGCACAGCCCCTCTTGGTCGGTTGTGATCTTCAAGAGATCCCTCGCGCCGGCCGGCAGGCCGACACAGACCGCGGCCAGGAACGTGAAAACGGTGATCTTCAGCATTGCTGCTCTCCTCGTTATTTGCACGAATACCTCCGCGTCAAATGGACGAATAGGACCGATAAAACGATCACGGCAGATTGATCACGAGCCGTAATCCGGTGTCACTGTAGGGCGACGTGTCGGGATGGAACGAGCACCGGAAAGCGGAACGCGCGAATAGGCCGTAACGGTATCGGGACCCGCCGCGCACCACGCGTCGCGTTCCTTCCTTGGGTCCCGAAGGATCCTGCACCGGCGAGTTGGCGTAATAGTCCTGTGCATACCAGTCCGCGCAATGCTCCCACAGGCTGCCGTGCATGTCGTAGAGCCCCCAGACGTTCGACTTCTTTTGTCCCACCGCAAGGCTGCTCGGCTCATACCTGAATCCGTCTGGTCCAACCCTGCAAACCAACGCATACTGTTGCACGACCTCCGGATCGTCCCCGAAGCAATAGTCGGTGGTGCTTCCCGCGCGGCAGGCATATTCCCACTGGGCCTCCGTCGGCATGCTGAATTCATGCCCCGGTATTTTCGTGCGCAGTTTCTGGATGAACTGACTGCTTTCGCTCCAGCTTATCTGGGGCATCGGCTTATTCGGACCGAGAAAGGCCGTCATCCCCTGCCATTTCCAGTCGTCCAGCCGAGTCAGCGAGGCGTCCCGGCCCATGACCGCCTGCCATTGAGCCTGGGTGACCTCGCATATTGCCATGTAGAACGGTTTGGTAAGGGTGACCTTGTGCAGAGGTTTCTCGTATCTGGGGCCTTTGAGGGAACCCATCATGAAGGAACCGGCGGGAATGAGGACAAAGTCGATATGGACCCCGTTGCCCAGGTCGATCTTCAAGTCCTTGGGGCGTTGATCGGTGATTGCCGCATTCTGGGCCGCTGTGGGGTCAACGATCTCGCCCGGATCCAGCTTTCCGCGGACAGTCGGTCCATCGAATTCCGGCGCCGCGGGGACGCCTTGGGCTCCTTTGATTCGCCTTGCGACCCGGAACCCCACGTGGGCGTGTTGATGAGAGTCTTTTCTGATTCGGATGGTGACGTCGGAGGTCGCGCCGTACTTGGGCCAATCGAACGAACCGCCCCGGATCATCGTGCGGCCATCCCTGATTTCATTCATCCATGCCGGGCCGGGCGGATCGTTGACCGGGGACAAGTACATATAGAGGTCGTGGTTCCGGTCCGCGATCAATTCCCACATGTTGCCGTGCATGTCGTATAGCCCGAAGTTGTTCGGCTTCTTCTGTCCGACCGGAATCGGGTACGGCGCTCTCTTGCGGTCCTCTGACATCCACGCGTACTGTTCCACGATTTGATCGTAATCCTCGAAGTCCCCAAAACTGAACGGAGTCATCGTGCCGGCGCGGCAGGCGTACTCCCACTCGGCGGAAGTGGGCAGGTAGTATTCCTCCCCCTCCTTCGCGCTGAGCCAGTCACAGAACTCCTGGCAGTCGTACCAGCACAAATGCATCACCGGGTG
>CAZURK010000163.1:0-28862 GCA_964623055.1 uncultured Pirellulaceae bacterium | reverse complement strand
TGAGCCAGTCACAGAACTCCTGGCAGTCGTACCAGCACAAATGCATCACCGGGTGGTCGTCGGTCTGGACGTCTTTGTATTCGGGCCGGTACCTCATCGGAGTGCGCCAAGTATGGCCACTGCTTCGGCCGGGGTGTCCATAGTGAAGCCCTCGCTCGGCTTGGGTCTTGTACCCCGATACTTCCACAAACTGGCGAATCTGTCCGACGGTGACTTCATGGGCCCCCATGTAAAACGGTTTGGTTATCCGAACGCGGCGGTTCAGAGTTGGAAAGCTCTTTCTGAGACGTTCGTATCTCTTGGGATCAGCAACCTTCAGTCTCGCGATCTCTCTGCGTGCGCTCTCTGGGTGGCCGCCCATCCTGAACTCGCCTGGCGGCAGCAGGACCATCTTCATACCGATCGTGTTGGTGTAGACCATTTCCTTGCCGAGCTGCTTGGCCCACTGTTGTTGAAACGTTCTTGCCTGTTTGGCGTCAAACGGCGTTTTGGCCAACGGAAGCTCATCATCTGTTTGCGCCAATATCTCTACCGCGCCGAACAATGTGACCGACAATCCCAAAGCAACGAGTCGTTTCACCGCGGTTCTCCTTGTTTTCCTTTAGGATCCAGTCTAATGACGAGTCGAAAGCCGGAGTCGCCGGGACTGACTTTGGGATAATAGAAGCGGCGGCAGGCCGAACGCGCGTACTTGGCGAAGGCGGCCAGGGAACCTCCGCGAAGCACGCGCATGGTGCCTGTCGCCGGCCCCGGCGGGTCCTTGACCGGGGATCTCGCGTAATAATCCTCCGCGTACCAGTCGGCGCACCACTCGTGAACGCTGCCGTGCATGTTGAACAGACCCCAGGTGTTCGGTTTCCTTTCCGGTTGCTTGTCCGGCAAAGTCCTCTCTCGAAACGGAAGGGCATCGTCTTTGACGTGCGACCCGTACTGCTCCAGCAGCGCCGGGTCGTCTCCGAAGCAATAGGCGGTCGTGCTCCCGGCACGGCAGGCGTACTCCCACTGTGCCTCGGTTGGCAAGCTGAAGTGATACCCCGGAGCCTTTTCCCGGAGCTTCGCAATGAAGCCATTACATTCGTCCCAAGTCAAGTTGAACATAGGGAGATCGGGATTGTAGGTACTCGCAGATTTCGCCGACGTTTTGAATGCCGTCACCCGCTTGTCCGCGCCCATGATCTGCTCCCACTGTCCCATCGTAGTCTCGTACTTGCCCAGGTAGAACGCGTTGGGGATGATGACCTTGTGAGCCGGCCGCTCGGCTCGCCAGCCCGTGGCCGATCCCATCATGAAAGCGCCCGGAGGTATGAGCACGAACTCGATACCGACACCGTTGCCAATATCCACCCTCAGGTCCTTGGGGTGTTTCTCTGTGACAGCCTCGTTTTGCGCCGCGACGGAGTCTTGAATCTTCTCGCTGGGTGTGAGGGCCGGTCCCCGCACAGCCGGTCCTTCGTGCTCGGCCGCTGGAGGCACGCCTTTCACTCCCTTGATCCGCATTGCCACTCGGAATCCCATGTGAGGATGCTGGTTGGATGTATCCTGGATTCTCATGCGGTTGGAACAACGCGCGTCGTAGTCAGCCCAGTCATATGATCCGCCGCGAATCATCACGCGCCGATCCCGCAGTTCGTTCATGTTCGCGGGGCCGGGCGGGTCGTTGACCGGTGACTCAAGGAAATAGTACTCGCCGTACCAGTCGGCCACGTATTCCCAGACGTTGCCGTGCATGTCAAACAGGCCGAAGTTGTTCGGCTTCTTCTGGCCGACCGCGATCGGACGCGGCGTCTTCTTGCGATCCCATGACATCCACGCATACTCGTGCGCGATCTCATCGTAGACCTCCGGGCCTCCGAAGGACCAGAGAGTGGTGGTTCCCGCACGACAGGCGTACTCCCACTCGGCCTCCGTAGGCACGTAGTACTCGTGTCCCTCAGCCTTTTCCCTGGCACTGAGCCATTCGCAAAACATGTCGCAATCACGTAAGCACAGTTGTAGGACCGGGTGATCGTCCGGTTGCCTGTAAAAGGTCTTCCGCCAGGTCTTCAGACGCGACGGGCTGCCGGTAAAACGGCTGTTCGTGATACCACGTTCTGCATAGGTCAAGTATCCGGACTCTTCAGCGAACCGACGGAACTGTTCGACCGTGACCTCACACGCGCCCATGAAAAACGGCTTGGTGATCCTGACTCGGTGCTGCGGCAATTCAATCGCGTACGCGGTAGCCCCGCTGCCGATTTTCGTCAGGGCAAGGTAGTCTTCCGTACTTGTGCCCATCATGAACTCGCCCGGCGGCAGCAGGACCATCTTCATGCCGATCGAATTGGCATGAACCATCGGTTTGCCGATGTGCCTCGCCCATTGCTGTTGAAACTGTTTGGCCTGTTCGGCGTTGAACGGCGCTTTGGCCAGTGGCGGATGGCCAGCGGCACAAGCTGATTCGAATGTAACGGAGGCCAGCAGTAGAACACCGAAGGTCGTCAATGATGGTTTGCTCACATCTTATCCTCTTTGTGATTTCGGAGCGGGCCAGCTACTTTGGCCTGCTATTGGCGTAGCCGATTCTTATGGTTTGTGGATCGCGACTGTGGTGATCGGTTGCTGAGTACCAAATGTGAAACCGGTCGCCCTCGTGCACGACATCAAGACCCCAGATGGATCCTGCGTCCCAAGCTTCTGTGTCGCCGCCTTCCAGGATCGGGTTGGCCTTCGACTTCGTCCAGTGAACACCGTCAGGCGAAGTCGCAAAGCCCACTCGCCACTGGCGGCCATCGTTTCCCAGAAACCACATGAAGAACTGATCGCCAACGGCGATGACACGAGGGTTCGCGTGGCCGTCGGAATCGAACTCGCCCTGCGTTCCGAGCGGCACGACTGGTTTGGCTGCGAATTCAGTCCAGTGGACCGCGTCCGCCGACTCCGCGTAGCAGATTCGGTTCTTGCCATCCACAGGGCGCACGCACCACAGACGAAAGCCGCGGCCGACACGCAGCACGCAGGGATCCTGGATCGGACCCAGCAGGAGCGGATTCATGCCGTGCTTTTGCCATTTCCGAGTCCAGTGGTCCGTCCAAGTCCAGTGGCCCGACCAGTATTCCTTGGTCGCTTCGGGTTCTTGTGGCAATTCAGGTCTTTCCGGCAACGTTGCCAGACCCAGTCCGCTGTCGCCATCCTTGTCCTCGCCGATATACCACATGAGCCACACCTTGGTCTCTTGGCGATCGCGTTTGACCTTTCCATTGATCGTCAGTTCCGTAGCGGGCACCGACACAAGATGAAGACTCGGCATGCCGACATAGCTGTCATCCCATTCGTCACGGATCCCGCGCCACAGCGTGGAGCTTTTCTCACCCCGTCGCCACCAGTTGACTCCACCATGACTGCCATAGGCAAAGAGTAATCGGATAGAGCCGTCGGCATCGGCTTCGGGATACCACAAATGGTAAACCCCGCTGCCACCGTCCCCGTTTATCGTGTCTACCGAGAAACGGCCGAAACAAGCCTCCTGGCCGGCTGGACATGCCCCCAGGACGAAGACTGGGTTCTCCGGGTGCTTGTCCAGTTGATCGGCCGAAGCCCGCAATTTGGCCGGATCTTCCGCATCACTGTCTTTGCTTATCGCTTTGGCAACCTTACCAGGTCCCTTCGCGCCAGGTCCGGCCTTTGACAACGGCAGCGGTTTGAGTTCGGGGCCACCGCCAGGGAGATCGACCGTCGAGACGAGCCGAAATCCAATATGATGATGGACATTACTACGACCACCGCCACCGATCCGTGCTGCCGACCTGCACAGCCAACTGTATCCATCATGCGAGCCGCCGCGCAGACGTGGCCCGCCACCCCAGATGAGACCCGCCGGATCAACCAGCGGTGATTGTGATTGGAAGTCGTGGAAGCTCGACAACGAACTCGAATCCACGCAGCGTTCATACAGGTTGCCGTGCATGTCGTGCAAGCCGAATGGATTCGGTTTCTTCCTGCCGACCGGTCGCGGAATGTCGGCGCGATTCGACGAGCTGGTGTTCGAGATGATCCATGCGTACTGTTCGATGTCGGCAGGGTCATTCCCGAAATGCCACCAGGTTGTGGTGCCCGCGCGGCAGGCATGTTCCCATTCCGCCTCGGTGGGTAGCCGATATCGCCTGCCCTCCGTCTTGCTGAGCCAGTGGCAAAACGCGTTCATATCGTACGTGTTCACGTTGAACACCGGCGCATCGTCGGGTTGCTCATATCCGACGTTGTTCCAGGCGCCTCCATTGCGCTTGACCCACTGGCCGTTGATGAAAAGGACGCCATTGGGGACGCACTGGTACCTCCACGCGACGCTATTGACGCCTTCCGCCGTATCCCAAATCTCCTGATATGTCTTGTAGCCGGTGGCCTCAACGAAATTGCGGAATTGCCCGACCGTGACCTCGCATGTCCCCATGTAGAACGGCCTGGAGATCTTCACCGACTTAGTGCCGCGGTCGATAATGTGGTCGATGACGAACTGCTTGATGCCGCACTTCGGGTCGCTTCTTATTCCCTTGATCACCGCGTCGATTTCCGCTTCGGGCGTACCCATGGTGAATAGCCCCGGCGGGATGAGCGTCATCTTCATCCCGGCCGCATTGGTCTCGACCACGTCCCTGCCGAGATAGTCGGCCCACTGTTGCTGCAGCTCCTTCGCCCGGTCCGCACTAAACGGCGCTTCGGCCAGTGGGGGATTGCCGTCAGCGAAGGCGGAATATGTCGCGTACGCGGTCAGCAGAAGAACGGCCAGGGGCGTCGATGTTGGTTTTGTCATGGCTTTTCGTCTCTGCTCGTAGTCACCCAAAGCCGAGAATGGCCGGTTCCTACCGGCCGGGCGTTTAATCGTCCATCGGCCCGGTAGGAACCGGCCCTACGCCTCCTCGGCACGGCGAGCCGCGCGTCTCAATCAGTCACTTGCTGGTTCCGTGGCCGATCTGGATCCTCATCTTGGTCTCGTCTAGGTGCCCGGTCGCGGCGGCGGCGTACCAGAACAGGAACTTGCCGTCGCGAAAAATGATATCGAACGACATGAACGTACCGCAGTCCCAATCTTCGGGCTTGCCCACGTCGAGCACCGGTTCCGTGCCTGACTTGGTCCAGTTCAATCCGTCCGGAGATGTGGCGTGCCCGATTTTCCAGACGATCTTCTCTGTGTAGGTGCTACCACTGCCGAGATACCACATGTGGAATCCGTCGTCCAGCTTCAGAACGCACGGGCCGGCGTGCGCATCCGCGTCCCAACTGCCTTCCGGGCCCAGCGGCAAAACCCGCTTCCACTTTTTCTCCCACTTGATTCCGTCCGGCGATGTGGCCACGTAGTTGTGGAACTCCCATCCCTCTTTTCCATCCCTTGTCTTTTGTCTCCCGTCGCAGAAGTAAAGGTGGAACTTGTCTTCGGCGACACGGACCACACACGGGTCCGCGACACCGCGAAAGACACTCTGTGGTTCACTCCAGTTGAAACCGTGCTTAGACGTTCTCAACTGCAATCCTTGCGGACCGGAGGGATGATACAGGCGGAACGTATCATGAACCTTGATCGCGTATGGCATGGCGCCGGGGAACAGCGGATTTTTCTCGGCATATGTCCAGTTGACGCCGTCCTTGGAGGTGGCCATTCCAATGTTCTTGGGTTTGCCGTACTGGGCCCCACCGGAGTAGAAATGGAACAAGTCGCCGGCATCGAGTACCGTGAAACAACCCAGTGTCTGGTCGTTCCACGCGCCCTTCTCCCCAACTTTGATCACCGGATTGTTGGGATAACGCACCAAGCTGCGCGCCAATTTCGTGTAATTGACGGCGTGCTGCGGCCGGTCTCCCGACCGAGCCACCGGTTGGACCGCCGCTCTCCCTTTTATGTCTGCTCCCTCTCCCGCCTCGCAGGTAGGTCTTGTTACGATCCAGGTCAGGGCTAGCACGGCCACGGCTGTGAATGATCGTTTTCTCATGGCCTTTGCTCTCTGTTTGCGTTCGGGTTCGTCGTCAGTTCAACGGTCGCCGAAGCACACCACACTTCCGTCCGAGAGCGTCACGGCGCACTCGTTCCCTGTCAGCGCCAGACCCCAGCGCACCGGGGGCGAAGGCAACGGGGCAGTCCATAGGGAGCGGCCGTCCAGGGAGATGCCCTCCACGCTGTCGCGGTGGAGGACCACCACGCCGTCGGCGCCGATTGCCAGACCCCATACGTCCGTCGGGGCGCGTGGCCCAGGGGCGGAATTGCCCAGAAGCACTCGCACCACGTTCGGGATTGCCCCGCTGTTCTTCAGGTCCTCAGTCTTTGCCTGGTCGTGGGAGAATAACTGGGGGCCGACACATAACGGCTGGCCATCGGGCTTCAAGAACATCTCCATTCCATTTTGGCGTTTGGCCACGACGCGTGGATTCTCCCCAGTGGCCGCGTCCAGCGCCACAACTCCCACAGGGGCGCCGCCGTTGATGTACAGCGTGCCGTCCTTTAGCAAAACGTTTCCCTGGACCCCGAAGCTCAGTCTTGGCTCCTCCCGGTCGAGGGTGTATGCCTCGCGCCAACGGTGTTTTCCAGTGGTCACGTCCACCGCCGCGGTGAAAGCGCCGTCTGCGGCAGTGCTTCCGGCTGCCGTGTAGGCGATCCCGTCGTCGCTCATGACGACCCCGCCAGCCACGGGCCACGCCGACATGAGCCGATCCATGATGTTGACCAATCGCTTTTCGGGTGCCAGCTCGGCCCAGCCCAACACCTGCCCGTTGGACGCGTCCACGCAGTAAAGGCAGCCGTCGCACGAGCCGAAGACAACTCGTCCCTTCCAGTACGCAGGTGGGTGCAGCACGGCGGCGTGGGATGTCGCCTGCCAAAGGACCCTGCCGTCGGCGGCGTCGAGCGCCCACACCGTGCCGTCTGTCCCGCCGACGAAGACGCGTCCGCCGGCGCAGACGGGCGAGGTAAGGCTGCCACACGGCAGTCGACGCCGCCACAGCTCGCGGGCCTTCTGCGGAACGGCAGCGGGAACCCTGGCCGTCCCGGCCGAGTCGGCTCGGAACATCGGCCAGTCGTCCGAGGCGGCGGGCGTCGTCGATGCGGGCGAAGTCCACGCGGCCGATGCCCTGCTCGGTTCATTCAACGGCGAGCGCGGGGCCATGGAAAACGTCCCGTGAACCTGCCAGCAACCGCAGGCCAGCGGCATCCAATAGAGCCGCCCGTTCGCCGGTACCACGCCGTCGAAACAACCGGGACGTACGATCCCCTCGTAGTCGGCAAGTCTTCGTGCATCAATATCAGCATAAACGGTCCGGCCTTCGCCGCCGCCTGGACGGTAGAAGAATTGGTTCGGGGTTACCGTCAGGCGGGTGCAGGAGCCGATGATTCCCAGAGGGAACTGATCGCGGACTTTGCCCGTGATCGGGTCGAGGGTCTGGCACGCGGCCGGGCGTGCTACCCGCGGCACGACGTAGAGCGCCTCGCGGAAGAAGAACGGATGCGGTGATTCGATGCCCAGCGTCCAAAGCAAATCGCCTTTTTCGAAGTCGACGCCGATCGTTTTCTTGAACGGCGGTCCCGCGATGCAGACCACGCCGCCACGGGCGCGCGCACAGCAGTAGGTGGCCCAGCCCAAGCCCCAGCCGTGACGTTTAATAGCGCCACCGATGGCGTCGAACAGTGCCTTCGATGTTTCCGGCGTGCGGCGCCACAACTCGTTCCCCGTGGCCGAGTCGCGAGCGGCCACGTAACTGTCGGGCGCCAACTCGAAGATACGTCCCTCGTCCAGGCACAAGGCCCGCGCGTCGAACGGCTCCGGTTCGCTCGCCATCCAAAGCAATTCCATCTCGGGGTACCGGAAGGCAGCCAGTCTTCTCGCCGCACCGAACTTGTCGATGATGCTCTTGTATTGCTGGTTGGCCACATTCCAGGGCCAGCCTCCCCCGCCCATTTTCTGGCGATGCGGCGCCACCTGTGCGTCCGGCGGACCCATCGCGGCCCAGAGCGTGTCCTTCTCCAGCGCCAGCCATTTCCAGTCCGTGTCTCCGGCCGTGGCGGCCTCGGGCGGAACGCTGAATCTGCCTCGTTCCTGCCCGGTCGCCGCATCCAACATCCAGAGGTTTCCGCCCTCGGCAAAAACGACCTCCCCGTCGGTCGCCAGCTTGGCGACGTTGTGAACGACATACTTCGGGTCCAGCCGGCGACTCCAGAGACGCAGGCCGTTGTACGCATTGAGAACCGTGAGCGTGTTCAACAGCGGTTCCTCGCGCTCGTGGAAGGCGATATGCCCCGTGAAGAAGAAGATCCGTCCTCCGGAAAACAGCGTCTGGTTAGGCATCGTGGCGTAGGCTGGTTGCGTCTGGAATCGCAACTCGCCCGGCAAGCGGGCCACGCGGTCCTGCGACACCACGTTGTTGTTCGGCCCATGGTACGGATGACACCACTCATCCACGCCAGGGGGAGCGGGCTTTGTGACGACCTTTCCCGAAGTGATGCAGACTCCGCCAGGATGCAACACGCGCAGGATTTCCGTCTCGGACGGCGGCTGGGCAACGTCCGGCGACACCCACACGGCGTCAGCCAGGTCTCCCGCCAGCCAGAGCGACTCGCACTGGCCGTCCACGATATAAACGCGCGCTCCCAGCAAGCCTTTCTCTCGCGCCCAAACGCGAATCTTGTCCATCCCAGGCGACGCGGTGCCCCGGCAGAGAATCGTCCACGGGGTTTGCTCGACCAGCCCGCCAATCGTCGGCAGGTCGCGTTCCGTCCCATCGCAAACCACCACGACCAAGGCCGGCGTCCGCCCCAGGTGCTTGGACAACTCCACGACGGCATCGTCGGCCATCGCGGCACAGCAGCAAAACATTGCGCTCAACAGCCCCAACCATGTCTTCATTTCTGTTCTCCTTGAAAACGGTTTCACAGTATTCGGGTGTAACGATGCCAGGCTTAGGAACGCCAAACCACAAGGTACACAAGGTTGTGTATTAATGTATGGTCCGTAGTTGCCTGATGCAACGCACGAAGAGGTAAGACTTCCGGATCACCAAGCCTCCACGTGTGGCCATTGGGACTGTCGCGGCTCTACTCGGCCTTTTGCTGCGCCGGCAAAGTGACTGCAACATACAGCGACTCGGCGACGCAATTCGGCAAGATGCTGCTCGCATTTCTCCAGACGGATCACCGTTTCCAAGCCTTCTGCTCGTGTCCCTACGTGGTCGCTTTGCTGTTCGCTGGCTCGGCAGGCTTCTTCTTGTTCAGCGCATTGTGGATTTGGCGCATCGCGCGACTGGCGGATTCTCTCACTCTTTCATCGCGGTCTTTTGTGGCGGCGGTGATGCGACCGAGGAGCGCGCGGAGCGTGGGATGGTCTTCGATTTTGCGGACCAGGTTGTACAGATGCTCCGCCGAGTAGCGGCGGGCTCGCACGTCGCCGCTCTTTAATCGTTGGTCAGCTACCATGTGATGAGCGACGCTTGACAGCGTTGCTTCGTCGTCGATCTTGTTCAGTACGAGCCCCAAAGCCCGCCCGGCGTAGTCGCGCACGTGTTCATAGGGGTCGTTGTATGTGGCCGATAGCAGCTCGGGGATTCGCGGCCTCATCAAGTAGTCAACGTGGTCCAGCTTTCGTGTGACGAGATACAGCATTGTTGCGGCGTAGTGACGGCGGCTCGAATCGACCTGACCATGAGGCAGTGCGTCGAAAATGGGTTGTATGATACTGCGAAGCACCGCCTGGTTTTCCGTCTTCTTTAGCAGATGTTCAAGCGTTCCGCTGCAGTCCTCGCGCGTGCTTTTCCAGGGATCGTGAAAGGCCACTTGCACCAGCCGCCCGATGATCGGATCCAGCGTGGCGGGGTCTTTGACATCGCCAACAATCTGACGCATGGCGAACGCGGCTCGACGCCGGACTCCTCCGCGAGGGTCGCTCAGCATGGCAACCAATCCGCGAACATCGCCGGCTTTCTGTAGAGCTTCGACTGACTTTTCCTTAGTGTTGCGAGCGGACTTGCGTGCGTCGGAGCGGGAATCGCCCAGCATCGCGACGACGAACAAGGGCGCCGCTATGGCGGCGGGCGAGTTGCTCGCCTTCGCGCCGGATTTGCCTTTCTCGGGAGCGGCGGGTTTCTTCTCCTCCTTCAGCACGTGTCGAATGTGGTGCATCGCGCGGCCAGCGTAGTCGCGGACTCCTTTGTCGCGGTCTTTGGTGGCGGCGGTGGTGATGCGGCCGAGTAGTGATTTGAGCGTGTCGCGGTCTTTGATCTTGCGCACCACCATGGACAACATGACCGCCGAATAGCTGCGGAAGTGCAGGTCTTTACTGTCTAGCTTGTCTGCTAGCGGATGGGCGGCAATTGTCAGCGTCGGTTCGTGGTCGAGCTTCATTAGCGTGTGCTGCAATGCCCGTTCGGCGTATTTGCGCACTCCGGCGTCGGGGTCTTCGAACGTGGCCGCCAGCAGTTCGGCAATGCGGGGCCGCAGCAGGTCGACACGCTCGAGCCGCATCACCACGACCGAAAGGGCAACCGCGGCGTAGCGGCGGCGTTCCAGATCGACTTGATGCCGGTCCAAGGCGTCGACTAAGGGCTGTACCGCATTGTTGAGCACGACTTGGTTCTTGGTTCTGTTCAGCGCAGCCATGAGTGCCCGGCCACTGTACTCGCGCGTGATCTTCCAGGGGTCCCGGAAACGCACGTCGATCAGCCGCCCAATGAAGGGATTGAGCGCCGCAGGGTCTTTGACTTTCTCCACAACTCCCGGCAAGGCAAGCGCGGCTTCACTCCGCACCGCCGCCCGCCGGTCCCCCAGCTTGGCAACCAGCCCACGAAGATCGCCGGCCTTTTTCAACTCCTCGACCGATTGTCCGTGCGCGTGGCTGCTTGCGCCAGCCACGGCGATCAACCACAGAGCCACACTTTTTCGGAAACGAAACATGGCAAGCTCTCCTCTGTTGGACGTCAACACTTGTCCTGACGCAAACTCAGACTCTGCTCCGATCAATCCTAGTTGGTTGTCGTTAGTCGCGAAAGCCGCGGTCCTTGATCCCTTTGCGAACCTCGACCCACTGCCCCATGTCGTCCGAGATGCGGATCGACGGAATGCCGGTGTTGGCGGCGGCGGCGCGCAAGGTCTCGCTCGAGACCTTGCGAGACTCGGGCATGTACAGGTATCTTCCTCCGACCAGGGCGGCTCCACCGGGGCGCAACACGCGGTAGATCTCCTGCATCTTCTTCTCGCGGTGGTCCCAGATCAGGATCGGTCCCACGCCGGCGACCAAGTCGAGTGATTCCTCGTCAAACGGTAGGTCGACCAGCGTACCTACCTTACAGGTGATCCGGTCGGTGAGTTTTGCATCCTTAATCCGCTTTTCGGCCGCAGCGACCACTTTTTCCGAAGGATACAGGGCAGTGATCTCAAGGTCCGACCTCTCCACGAATCCCTGTTGCATGGCTTGCTGCAGGCCCCCGTCGCTTCCGCAAACGAGCAGGGCCTTGCCCTCGGTGATGGCGTAGTCGGCAATGAAGCGGTTGACGAGCATGGAAGGATTGCCTTGGAACGTATGGGCCTCCTTCGGCGCCTTCGGGCCGACGATCTTGACCCACTGGCCGCGCTGGTCAACCATCTTGGCGCCGGGAACGCCGCACTCGTCGACGATCTTCTTGAGCTTCTCGTTCGATATCTTGTAGGCTTGCGGCGTATAGACGTATCGACCGCCCAAGAAAGCCACCCCCGTAGGCTTGAGGACGCGATCCACCTCCCGCAGACATTTTCCGATGTCTGGGATGAAGATCAGCGTGCCGCGGCTGACGATGACATCGGCATAGTCGTCCTCGAAGGGCATCTCCTGTGCATCACCGGTAACGAAACTAAGGCGATCCTGCAACCCGGCCTCGCGAACCCGCTTTTCGAACAAAGGTCTCATATCGGGATCAATGTCCAAGCCGATGATCTTGAACTTCGACCGTTTGGCGAGTTCGATGTCGAGATTGCCCGTTCCGCAGCCGATGTCGACACAGATACCCTCGCGGATTCCTCCGATCTCGCGGAGCATCCGCATGGCGGTCATGAGGTACGTGTGTTTGATGCGATTCTCGACGACCCACTCGAATGCCTCGGCATGCGTCTTGCCCGTGGTGATCGTGAAGCCTGCCTTCGACTCCGACCAGAGACGATGGCCCGTCGGCCCGCCGACGAAGCGGACGAACTCAGCCGCGTTGGGGTGATCGGTCAGCAGGGCCGCCCAGACCGGCTCGCCGGTCGGGTGTTTCCAGGCAACTCGTTTGGCCCCAGGAAGTTCGCCGACGGGCGATTTGCTGCCCTTCTTCTTTCCGATATCGAGCACGATGTCGCATTCGGTGTTCTTCTTCTCGACAAGTGCATCGACCTCGGCAACCGGCAGGAACCGTAGCGATACTTGAGATCCGGTGCGAACAGCGTACTCTTTGGCAATCGTTCGCAACGGTTCCTCGACCCGCTTGTCTGCAAGTACCTTGCACGCCTTATCGCTCGACTCCGCCGACCAAAGCAAACCCGCCGGAGTCGAAACGAGTACCGAGAAAACTGTCAGGACCGTTAGGCGGAAGAAAGTGCGTGACGGGTCAACAGACTCGACTGACATATCGGAACGTGTCATGGAATGGCCCTCCGCAAAAGCTATTGATCCTCGCAGGAGCGTGTCCACTACTTGTTCGGTTTTTCTTTCTTTCCCTTCTCGGCGGCACTATCCGCTTCCTTCAACTCGGCAAGTGCTTCGTCGACTAGCGATTTCAATCCCCATCCAACCGTCGAGCGTACGACTCGGGCGCCCTTCTGTCAAGATTTCGCCCTGCGTTCTACCGGTTCTTCCCGAATCATGGGGCGTCCGTCACCATCGACGGCACGTAGATCGTTCTGCCCATCACCACCGGCTCGTACACGGCGTCGTACCGCAGCCGCAGCTCACCCGGGAAGGCGGGCGACGGCGTGCCAGGCTCGCGCACCCACTGCAAGTGCAATTGGGCTGCCAACATCTCAGGCGAGGCCGCGCCGCGATTGGCTCCAAACCGAAACTGCGGCCAGTCTTCAGCAGCAGTGACGGACACAAGCAGCCAAGGGATGACGAGAGCGGATAGAGTGCAAATGAGTCGATTCGTGTTCACTGCTTTCTCTTTCCAGTGCAGGCGGCATTCCAGCGGAAAGTCAGTAAGCATGCCGTCGAAGCCCGCCTTTTTGGTGTCATTGATCGAATGAGAACCAGCCAGGTTGTGATCGAATTGTACCGGCAGTGAACGGGGTTTCAGTTACTGGTTATCGTTGATTGGTTTGTTACTTTCAAGTTGCTTGATCATTGCCAACGGTTCGATTATCTCGTGGGGAACGCTGGCCGCGCTTCTTAGTCGGCCGTGGTACCCGGCACTGGCACTTGCCACTTGAGAACCAAGCCTCCACCTGTGGCCATCTACGCTGTCGCAGCTCTACTCCGCCTTCTTCTGCCTTCTACCGGTCAACCCGCGCCAGCAAAATGACTGCAAGATACGGCCACTCGGCAACGCAATTCGGCGTGATGGATATCCTGTGGACAGAGTCGAAGGCCCGGACGAAGGTCAGTCCTCTGTCTCGAAACGCATGTTGCTAACTCACGGACCTGTGCGCCACCGAACGCACTTCACAGCTAGCTCTCTCCCGCGTCGGTCGTGACTCCGACGCGCGCAAGCCGTGAAGGTTCGGCGACAGAGGTGGGGACGACCGCGGCGTGTCGGAGCTAAGTCTCCGCGAAGTTCGGCCCCCCGATGGCATTGCCAGGAATCAGCTGTCATACGGTCCCCCGTCGGCCTCGGTCCGGATTTGTCTTTGACTCGGTGGACACTCTTAGGGCGGTTGGTGACGGTTCCTCGCACGCCACCGGAGCAATCGGCAAAGCAGGTCGGTGAGATATCGCCGACATTCAATATGGTCGGATATTCGTCGCTGAAACGGGGCGGTGGCAGACCTGGAAGTGCTGCAGAATCTCTATGACGGAGCTTTAATGTGTGCGAGGTCGCCACTCCGAATGGGGAGCCATGGGAAGTTCCTCCACCGAACACATGAGATCAGAACACGAATGACTTTGAGGCTACCGACTCACTCCGCAGCCGACTATGACAAAGGACAGGATCATGGCGACGTTCGAAGTCGACCGTTCGGGCAAGGAAATCAAACATATTTCAAGCCTGATGAACTTGATCAAGGACGAACAGAACCGAGACGAATGTGAGTACGGTGCAGTGTGGATGCGCGGTGTGGATTGGACCCATCGAGAGTTGTTGCCGACCATCGGACGCGAGTACTATTTCGGCGGAGTCAAGTACAGATTCACCCACCAGATCGAAAAGGACTTGCTTCATCGTTTTCGAAGATTCGCGTATGAACACCTTCAACGGCCTATCACGAACTGGGAGGCCCTGTTTCTTGCTCGACATCACGGTCTGCCAGTACGCCTTCTCGATTGGACTGGCAATCCGCTCGCTGCCCTCTACTTTGCATGTGAATTTCGAGGCAAGCAGACGCCGAACGACGCTTGCATCTGGATAATGATACCGGCGGGAGACATCCGCGCTCGAATCGACTGTTTCGACGCTGACATCCACCCCTGGGAGGTCAAAGGCGTGAGAGTCTTGTACCCCATGGTTGTGTCCCCACGAATCAACGCACAATGCGGTCTTTTCACAATCCAGGAAGATCCGTTCACCGCCTTGGAAGAATTGGCTGGCAAAACGTTTCCTGAAAGTGATCTCGATGTTGTACGTCTGGTAGAAGTCAAAGTGCCCGGCGATGCCAGAGGGAGACTTCTTCAGGAACTCAACGAACGCGAGGTGACGCGACGGACGTTGTTTCCAGATCTGGACGGAATCGCACAAGGTCTCGTGAATGCGGAGATTCTGCGAAGCAGGGGATGGCCAAAACGGAGAAGGAGTTAGTTGCGTCGGTGACTGAAATCGACCGACGCGCGAAAGCGATTGACCTTTCGAGGCATCGGTCGCTCCCAGGTCACGTCCGCAAGAACCGCAATTGCCAACCTCCGGAAGCCACATCGCCCCATGCGCGCTAAGGTCGCGTAGAGGAATCTGACTCCTGTCGTCGAATTGACGGCGTCAAGAGAGCAGAGGGCCTGGAGACTGTGTCGGGGCGACGCAGGCCACGGCGTCCCAGTGGAGTGCGCCTATGTAGAGATCACCGGTCGAGTTCCAACTTTTCGATTATCTCGTGGGGAACGCCGGCCGCGCTTCTTTGGGCGAGCGGCGGATGAGAATTTGCCACCCCTTACCCTACCTCTCCCCCGCTATCCCGCTGCGCGGGCGGGGGAGAGGGGACGTTTGAATCTGCCGCACGCCTTAGTCGGCCGGGGCACTCCTAACACAGCGAAAGCCGATCGCGGCCGTCAAGAGGGACGGTCGCGCGTGGCGTTTGTTGCACTCGAAAAACTCCGGAGTGTTGGGGCCGCGGCAGAAGCCCTTGAACATGCGGCGGTAGCCGTTCTGCGAATTGCCTTCTGCCGGTCCACGGGGGTCGATCATCACGCCGCCGGGTGGGGCCGTTTCGTAATAGGCGGCATCGTAGAAGTCTGCGCACCATTCGGCGCAGTTGCCAGCCAGGTCGAACACTCCGTCGGGTGTCGCACCCTCAGGATGCGCATCGACGGGCATGTAGTCGCCGACGAAGGTACCACGTGTCTCGTCCGGCTTTTCGTTGCCCCACGGATACTTGCGGCCTTCGCTGCCGCCCGCAGCGAATTCCCATTCCGCTTCGGTCGGCAAACGCTTGCCCGCCCACTCGGCATAGCCGGCGGCTTGGTACCAATTGACGGCGATCACGGGCCATTTTGCTTTGTCCGCATCAACCGAGAACTGCCCGTCCGCGTCGCGCCTGATATTCGACCATGTTGCGGAATTCCAGTGGCCGGGGTTTCCGTCGTTGAGAAATCGGCAATACTCCGCGTTGGTCACTTTGTACTTGTCGATGTAGAACGACGAGACCCGCACGCGGTACTTCTCGCCATGGCGCTCGCCGAGTTCCGCACTTTGCGACGTGTAGTAGTGCCCCGGCCGGACGTATTCGCCACCTTCGATCAACACCATCCCGTTCGTAACGAGCTTCTTGCCGGCCGATCCACGCACCGGGATGCGATCGGGCTCGATCCCGGTTTCAGCGTGTCGGCGTCCCAGCAGGTTACGGATGAGATACCCGGAAGTGATACGCTCGCTGTCTTCTTGCGGAAGCTGCTTGAATGTCTTGAGACATTCGCGGCTCGACGCGTACAACCGCACACCCTCGATGTCAAGGTACAGCGACTGGTTAACATTGTCGCGATCGGCGACCTTGATCAGTTGCCGGGCCTTTTCGTCCAGCATCCGATGCAGCTTCTGCCAGTGCAGCCCTTTCGGTGGCAGTCTCCAGACGGTTTCGGCGGCGGGACAGTCGAGCAGGTAAACTCTATGGCAACGAGCGTTGTTTTTCGTTTCCCGCCCACCGTCGGCGGCAAACGCGGGCCTCGACGACACGCTTGTTCCAAACGCAACGAACGCGGCCATCGCCGTGAGCAAAACAACAACTCGGCTTTGCCGGGGCTGGCATTCTTCTTTGTCCATGGTCGTGATCTCTTTCTATCGTGGGATGATTGGCAACAGCACGTGCGAAGCATGTTGGCTGTCGTGGTACCCGATACTTCTCATGCATATTCCTTTCGCTATTGGAGATCACCCACCCATTTCTCCACCTCGAATTTCTGAAGCCCAAGCGTCACTTTGCAGCCATGCTCTGGCAGCCATTCGGTTCGCGTAACTTCCGCCTCGCGCAATTCGGCCATAACGGCTTCGCGCAGTTCGGGATCGTCGTCCATCGCCTGTTTGACCGTCTTGCCCGCTTTGGTCGCCATCGCCTCGACTCTCGAGAGCAAAACTCCCTCCGCGGCCATGATCGCCTTGTACCTGGCCACAGCGCACCGTTGCGAGTAGGAACCACCTTTCGGGTCGGCGTTGCTTTTAATTTCGGCGGAAGCGAGGATGAGGTCTTGCTTTGGATTGCGCTCTGGTGAAGCTTCGGAGTGCATGTTCGGCAGCAGCGCATCCAACGCTTTGCGGACTTTCATCAGGGACTCTTGAGTCTTGTGCGTGTATCTGCCTTTGTTATCAAGGCCCCCCGCCCAGACAAACAGCGTGTGTCCTCCGCGACTGACGTTCTCCATGTGTACGATGGCCAAGGCTTCGGGAGACTCGTTCCCAAAGAGCCCAGCAAAGGTTTCGATCGGAACGTAATAGCTCTTGTTCCCGTGCCTTATCCACGGATTGTGCCCGCTGGGTGGAGGCAACTGCCAAACGGGCTGAAACGCGTCGGTGGGATACTCCGGCTTGAAGTCGTGCCGGTTGTGGAAGGTGACCAAGCAAACGGAGTCGAGCGACTTCACGGCGTTGTAAGCGTCCTGGACCCGCCAGGCGGGCAGATGGTGCTGCCCGTCGATCGTCATCCCGTGATATTTGCCGGAACCGACTCCGGTGAAAAACATGATCGAGGGCCGGTACCAGGTCACGAGTTCGCGGACTTGGTTTTCGGCGAATTGGAAATACTCGTCATCGCTCATGCGTTTCTTGTGATAGCGGTCGGTGGGGCCGTAGCAGTAATTCAGACCGACCAGCAGACCATGCTTGCGGCAAGCGCGGACAACCTGCGCAAGGACGCCGTTCTCTCTGTCGCCGAGCCGCTCATCGAGTACGCTGATGTCGTAGTCCGTGTACTGGCTGTTCCAGAAACAGAACCCTGGCCCTTCTTTCGCATTGAAGATCACGTATTCGATGCCAGCCTTTTTCAGAACGGACATATTGTAGTCCGCATCGAAGCCGACGGGTTTGATCCCGGTTTCGAGGACCTTTTCATGCCAGCGTTTGTTCGCCTTGATCTGGTCGATGATGTCGTGTTGTTCATCGGAGAGGAGCTGCGAGCCAGTCCAGACTCCAAGTCGCGTCTTTTCGTAGCGCATCAGCGCGGGAGTAATTTCCGTTGCCGGCGTGAATTTCGGCGGCGTTTGTGCAAGCACCGGCAGAGGAAACAGAAGTGTCACGGCCGCGATAGCTGCGAAAGCGATTCTCATCGTGTTCTCCTCAAAGTAGCCATCTCGCTCCGCGAAATAGAGCTTCGTCACGCGGAAGCGTAAACCGTAGGTCGGACTGCTAATCCGACCGTTCGGACAGCCGGATTGGCAATCCGGCCTACATTTCTTCACCGCCTCGGAGCGCGACGATCCGCTCCGGAACGCTCTCGCGCACCTACCGTTCCTCTCTTTCGGTTACATCTTTCACGCAGCGAAAACTGACGCCCGCCGAGGCGTCGGCCAACGGTGGGCGGCTGTGACGCTTCGTGCAAGTGAAGTACTCGGCACGGTTCGACTTGCACCAGCCTTTGAACATCACGCGGAACTTGTACCACTTGTCGGGTTGGAAGGCCTGTTTGGCTCCGGTGGGATTGATCGCCAGGCCACCGGGCGGGGCCTTGGTGTACGAAGCATGGTCGAAGTAGTCTGCGCACCATTCGGCCGAATTGCCTGCCATCTGGCACACGCCATCCGTCGTGGCGCCCTTCGGATACCAATCGACCGGGACCGGATGTTTGTACTTGATCGGGATGTCAAGCCGCGTCTCGTCGGGCGGTTCGTTGCCCCACGGGTACAGGCGTCCCTCTTTGCCGCCCGCCGCGTATTCCCACTCGGCCTCGGTCGGCAGCCGCTTGCCCGCCCAGGCCGCATAGCCTTTGGCTTGATACCAGTTGACCAGCACAACTGGGTGCCTGGCCAGCGAGCGGTCGGCGGGAACGAACCTGCCCGCGTTCTTCCCCTCCACGGCCCGGCCGATGCGCAGGTTCCACGGTGTCCAATAGCCGGCGTTGCCGTCGTTGAGAAACTTGCAGTAGTCCTCGTTGGTGACCTTGTACTTGTCGACATAGAACGACGACACGCGCACGCGATACTTGTCACCGCGGGACATCGGGACGGTGCCGTCCTTCAGAATCGTCAAACCGCCGCCGCTGGAGTCGCAATACTCGCCGGTGCGCGTGAACTCGCCGCCCTTGAGCAGGACCATTCCTTCTGCGCCCAGCGTCCGGCCCTCTTCGCCGCGCACGGGAATCATGTCCGGTTCGACACCGGTCTCCATGAGTTTGCCGCTCAACTGTTGCTTGACACCAAGAGCGGCCGACGGGGTGGCGATCAGCGCCCGCATGCGTCTATGCGATTCGGCGTTGTCCACCCACAGCCGCAGGCCAGCGATGTCAACAAACAGGTCCTTGTTGATCTTCGCGCGAGGAACGACGATGACTTGTACCGTCTGTGCGCCGACCGGCAAAGAAAGCAGATAGGTCTTTTCCGGTCCCGCCGCCGACAACGCTTGAGCAACGGCAGTCTCTGCGCTGGGAGCCAGCGCGGACAGTAAGGCCAGTAGAAGCATCATTGTTCATTTCCCGTGATCGAAACCGGGGTGCTTTGGTGTGCCACCGTAGTAAGGGTATGTGTCGAACTCATCTCCATTGCCAAGCACGCGGGGATCGGAACTGGCCCTCAGCTCGTCGATGAGGCGGTCGGCGAGCCTTTGCTTCACCTCGGCATAGGCCGAATCTCCAGCCACGTTGTACAACTGGTCGGGATCCTTTTTAAGGTCATAAAGCTCCTCCGTAGGTCGCTTGCCGAAAGCCAACTCGAAAAGCGGCTTGACTTCGGGATCGTTCCGATGCTCGAACATATACGTCTTGGCCGGGTGATGGTTGATGTCCCCATACCACGAGCCCTTCAGGTACGCCTTTTCGTGGTTAGGCGTGCCCGCTGGCCAGCGGTCGGGCCGTAAGTTGCGAATGTAGAGGAAATCATCGGTCCGGATGGCGCGCATTGGAGTGCCGCCGGAGTCGGGCGCTTCCTGGCACGGGACGTGTCGCTCCTTGCCGATCAGCGTCCAATGGCGACTGGGATCGACTCGGCCGGTCTTGGCAGACTTGAGGATCTCCAGGAAGCTCCGTCCAGTCATCACCTTCGGCGGCTTCAGCCCGGCAGCTTGTAAGAAGCTCGGCGCCACGTCGGTCAGCGAGACGAAGTCCGTGACTGTGCGTCCCGCCTTGATCTTGTTGCCCCAGCGGACGGCCAACGGGACACGGGCGCCTGTGTCGTAAAGGTTGTGTCCGCCGCGAGGAATCGGCGCACCCTGGTCTCCGGTGACGACGACCAACGTGTCGTCCAACTCGCCGAGTTCCTCCAATTTCTTCAACAACCCACCGACTGCTCGATCGAATTCTTGCACTGCAAAGTAGTAGTCCGCCACGTCACTGCGAACTTCCTCGCTGTCGGGTAAGCAGGCGGCCAATTTGATTTGATCGAGTTTCATGCCGCTTTTCTGCCCCAGACCCTTCTTATAGCCAACCGAGCCGCCGCGGCCGAACCAGAAACAAAACGGCTTACTGTCGGGACGTTTGGCGAGGAATGCGTTGAAATCCCGATAGTAGTCCCCGGCGGCGTTCCGCTTGCGCCCGCCTACTTCCACTTTTCCCGGTCCCCAACCCTTGCCGGTGAATCCCACGTGATAGCCGGCCTCTTCGAGTAGGTCTGGGTAGACTGGGAACTTCGCTTGCAGAGTCGACCACAGGTTGGCGCTTTCTTCCAGGCGCCAGTGCCACTGGCCGGTCAAGACGGCCGAGCGGCTAGGCGTGCAAGACGGCGAGGATACGAACGCGCTGGTGAATAGAACTCCCTCTTGCGCTACACGGTCGAATGCGGGCGTCTTCACAACCGGATCGCTGTACGCGCCGGCGTGCGGCCAGCCCCAATCATCAGCAACCGCAAGCAGGATGTTCGGCCTTTGCCCCTCGTCCTCGGCAGCCAGACATCGCCCGAGGGGCGCAAACGCCGCGACGGTCATCACGAGCGCAGCACTGAAAGCGGCCACGCTTTTCGTCAGTAGCCGTACCCGTACCAAATGTTCATCGGCTTCTCCATTTCCTGCCCAACCTTTCATCTGCGGGCGCATGTGAGTACGACCTTTCAATAGAAGGAAACGCAAAAATGGTTGGCGTTCGTGCCGCTATCGCAGGCTCTCCATGCGTGGCGGGAACTGGTCCTGGCCGCCGAACAGCCATGGGTTGTAGCGGCGGAAACTGCGGTACTCGTCGTCGCGCACCAGTTGCTTCAGTAGCAAACACGCTGCTTCCACGGCCACGGCGGGCCCGACCGACGTGGCGGTACGCAACTCCGGATCATAAGCGACGGGGCAGTCTGGGCCCGCTTTTGGACTTGGCAGTTTGGCTTTCTGCAAAGCAGTCTGGCCCGCGCACATGGTCGAGATGATGCCGCCGTTTGTATGAACGCGCTGGATAATTCGCACCGCCGCCGGACTATCCAGATCGCCCGCGCCCTTCCATGTGTGCTGTCCCCGCCCGCTGCCCACGCATGCGGGCACCGCCACAGCATCGAAACGGTCGAGTTGCTCGTCGGTCAGGTCCTTGACAAGCACATGTGGGCGGATTGTCATGCTGCCCATACCGCGGACTTCCGGATCGAACCCTCCCACGACCACTTCGATGGCCGGCACACTGGGAGCGCCAGTCTTGGGCATCACGTAGTCGCCTTCTGGTGTCGTGTGGGCCGCCCACGCCAATACGGCCGTGTAGGCACCAAATTCCAGCTCCGCAAAATTCTCGCCCAGCATGACGAGCACGCGGCGGGCTGGACGCACGCAGCGGAGGCCGATGCACGGCACGCGCGCTTCGGATTTGTACGGACTGCGGGCTCGGGCGCCTTGATGCTCCTCCGCCATGATCCAACAGCCTCCCCGCCAAGCGTGCGGCGACGGTTGGTCTGAAGCTTGATCCGAGATCGACGCGTCGGCGCGATCCAAGTCATTGAGACACCACTCCGCCACATTCCCCGTCAAGTCGTAAATACCCAGCGGGTTCTTTCCGTCCGCGTAACTGCCCACGGGCTGGGGATGCCCCACATTCTTGCCAAAGTTGGCCCGTGCGGACGTCAGCGGAGCATTGCCCCACGGATACTTACGTCCTTCCGGCCCGGCTGCTGCCCATTCCCACTCCGATTCGGTCGGCAACCGCTTGCCGACCCAGCGGGCGTACGCCTCGGCGTCGTGCCAGCTCACGAAACAGACAGGCCAGCGCTCCTTACCCGCCTTGGCGACGAACTTGCCATCCTGCTGCTCAATCTCCTGCTTGTCGTACCAGTGCGTGGCGCGGGCAGCGTCCGCGTTCAGGAACTCGCAGTACTGCTCGTTAGTGACTTCGTGTTGGTCCATGTAGAACGAGCGGACACGGACCTCGCGCCCGCCGAAGACGAACTGACCGCCGTGCACGAACACCATGCCTGAGTTATCACGCCAGCGAGGCAGGGGCGGCTTCGACTCCGCCGCGTTGCCCGATCCCACAATTCCAGCCGCGAGGATAAGAAACGCCAGACCGCCGACCCAACGTTTGTTTTGAAACGTCCTCATAGCCAACCTCCCGCGTGCACTGAGACGACACAGAATCAATTGCATTACACCTAATTGTGTAATAATGTAACAGTCGTCTTTGCCGAATACAATCAGGGAGATCTTGCGCAACGCGCCTCATCGTTTCAGTTTCCCCGCACTGCCGCTGCAGGGCGAACTGAAGGGGCCGTTGCCAGTGCGGGGTTAGATAGACGGTCTCATTCGCTTTTCGCACAGCGAAAACCGAGGCAAGCGGAACTCCGCAAGGGAGAACTCGCGCAACGTGAATTCGGTCGCAGGTCCGTCGGTGTCGAACGTCGACATTGACACCCGACGCGATATACACGCAGCGATCCGCTCTCCGGCCCTTGGGGATCTTTGAGCGTGGCCTGTGGAGATTTTCGGTAATAGTCTTCGTCGTAGTAGTCCGCGCACCACTCGCCGATGTTCCCCGCCAAGTCGAATACGCCTTCCGGCGTTCGCCCTTCCGGAAAGCTCCCGACCGGCCTGCGGCCACCGAAGCGCGGGCCATAGTTGACTCTCGTCTCACCCGGCTCTTCGTCTCCCCACGGGTAGGTGCGCCCTTCCTTGCCGCCGGCAGCGTATTCCCATTCGGCCTCGGTTGGCAATCGCTTGCCGGCCCACCCGGCATACGCTTTGGCTTGGTAGTGGTTGACGCAACCTACAGGCAGCTTGGCCCAGGCAGGTTGCGCCGGCGTGAATCGACCGTCCTCGTCCCGATTGATTCCCGGGTACCAAGGAGTCCAGTATCCTGCGTTGCCATCGTTCAAGAACTTGCAGTATTCCTCGTTCGTCACCTCGCGTTTGTCAATGTGGAAAGCACTAATCTGCACCCTGTAGCTGTCGCCGGTGACAGGCTTGGGCTTACGCTGGACGTAGTGTTTGCCGGATCTGACAAACTGGCCTCCCTCGATGAGCACCATGTCTGCCAGGACTTCTTCGACTCGCAACTCGCGGGTCCGATTGATGGGAATCCGCTCCGGTTCGGTCCCCAACTTTCCGCCGAGTTGCCGCGTAATGAAGCCTTTGTCCACGATACTTTTCGCACATTCTTCACTGCACGCGTGCAACCTGAGCCCCACGATATCTACACGACAACCTGTTGCGATTTCCTTGCCGTCGACAGGACAGACGCAGGACTTTGTCGACGACTGCCCTTCACTGGCTGAAACGGACAATATCCACATCGACGGAAGAGTGGCAACTAGCGCTGCCAAATGTAGCTGTTTCATCGCTGTTCCTTACGCACCAATGGTGCCGGGAGAAGTGCACTAAGTCGTGTAATAATCTATGCATCGATGTGGCTCGAAGCAATCGCGCGGGGTTAGAACCGCGTCGTTTACCGCTCGGGCCGCTGAGCGGCCAACGAGGCAGTTAGGTAGAGGCCGGCGGGCCATGGGAACGGCGCGGTGAAACTCACCTTGCCTCCCTTGGATTCGACGACACCTCCTTTTGTCTTACCGGCCACGGGATTGATCCAATCATATCGGTAAGAGCCAGCCGGCAATTCGACGGTGAAAGGTGTTTCGCGCGCAGGTTGATAGACGAGATACTCCTTGCCGCTTTCGTAAAGGCAGTAGCGAGTACTTGCGGGAGAGTCTTCGCTCGCTGCTTGAGGCACCATTGCGACGAGGTTGATCCTGTCCGCATAGTCCCGGATGACGGTCAGGGCATCGCGCAACTGTTGCCACTTGGGGTGATCGGGCTGAAAGCTCCTGCCGCTCCACCAGGTGAGCCCCTGATACTTGCAGTCCATCAAGATGGGATGCAGACCGCGCACAAAACTCTTCCAGGCCCACTCGTGGGTGACGCGCAGCGGCGATATGTGGTCGCTGTCGGCAATAACCACCTTCTTGCCTTCTGTGGCGGGAGGTGTACGGAAGTAGACTCTGGAGCCACTGGGCGAGACAATGTCGGCAGGGCACTCGGAGGCAAAGCATTCCGGCGGGCTCAAATTGAGCCACACCAAGTGTTGCTTGGGTTTCGTCGCCTCGTAGCCTTTGATGACATTGACCATGTGGTATTGCCAAGGTGCCGACTCCTGATTGCACTCGTTGCCGATCTCCCAAACGATGTTGTCAAAGTCGTTCAGTTCGTCGATGAAGTGTCGAACGTAAGCTTCCTGTAATCTGGTGACAGCGGAGATCCGCAGCGTGTGAATCGCCTGCCCGTTACCGTCTCCGTCCGGATCGCCGTTGATGCCGTTGATGTTGTCGTCTGGATGAAACGGGTGATGTGGCCAAGGCAAGGGCATGCGGCTCCGCTCTTCGCCGAGAACGCTCCAGCCCTGGAACAACATGACGCCAACGTACAGCCCGTGCCGACCCGCCTCGCGGATTCGGGTCTTCAATCTGTCGAAAAAGGCAGGATTGTATTTGGCGAGATCGTACTTGTTCCCTATCTTCGCGTATGGTTGGGGACTGTAGAAACCATCTTCCCAAATCCAGCCGCGCATGAAATTGTGTTTCCAACTGGCCAGCTTCATTATCCAGTCCTCGTAGGCAAAGGGCTCCTGTTGGTATGTCTGGAACTCGGCCCAAGTGTGCGCTCCAGTCAGACAGACAGCCTTCCGAGCCGGGTCGTCCTTGACCATGACGTACCGGGGATTGCCTGGATGGACAACAAGCAGCCCCGGAGTGTCAGCGGCTTGCGCGGGCGTGATGCTGAATTGGCTGACGACGACAAACAGCACTATGGCAATGAAGCGAATGGTGAAGCTCATCACTGGGTCCCCTGATTCTGGAGCGTTGAAGTCGTTTAACCGCGACCCAACGGGGAGCGCGTGATGCGGCAACGGACGTCAACTCCTACGCGCTCCCCGCTGGGTCGCGGTTAAACGTGGAAGTTGCTTCGTTCGCGATCCCACATCTCTATCCGTCGGAGCCTGCTTGCCGCTTCAGCACTTCGTCAAACAACGGATATGCGATTCGCCCGCTCCAGGAGTGGCCACCCTCGAATTTGTCAAAACGGAGTTGGTCGGCAGCTCCCAGAGATGCGTAAACGCGCCGCAAGCGGCTGCGGAACACTTCGTCCCATTTCGGAACAATCAGCCCGTCCGTCGAGCCCGTTTCCCAAACACACGGCCGTGGCGCGATCAGCGAACCGATTTCCGAGTAATCTCCGTACTTCAGCAGTCCCGGAATGATTTGCGAACCACAACTGTGTCGCAAGGTCATACGTTCCTGCAACAGGTTCAGGGCCCCGCTTACGGCCGCGACCTTGATTCGCTGGTCGATCGCACTGACCATCATCGTCATGCGCCCGCCGTAAGAAAGCCCGGCGCAGCCGATGCGCTCGGCGTCGACCTCCGATCTGCTCTCGAGCAGGTCGATCGACCAGCGCAAGTCGCGCAGGTTCGCCGTAATCGGAAGCTGTCCTGCCAGACGCGACACTCCTGGGCTGAATCCCCTTGATACAACATGGACAGTTCCGCTTTGCCGACCGCCGCGACGATGTCCTGATGCACCGGCCTAGCGGAACTCGCAGACTCGCCCGCGTCCGCAGCCCAAACGTCGGCACAGAACGCCGTAATACAAGCCCAAAGCACGACAAACCCATGCCACATGAATCCCCAAAGATATCGAGGTCTATCCGCTGCCATCGTCAAGCTCATACTTGTGTACCTTTCAATGCCTTGATGTGAACGATCGGAAGCCACTCAACGAAATCGAGGATATCTTACCACGCAATCTGCAGCGGAGGGGACTGTATCGGGCCCAGGGTCCCATACGTATGCATCCCCCAAATCCCTCGAAGATCCAATTTCTTGAATTTGCTGAAAAAAGCAGTTGACAATCTGCCGTAGTCGGATACTATAAAACCAAATCTAAAAAACCAAACTTCGCGAGGGAGTGTCCGACTAATGGTGCGACCGCGGGCGAAAGAGCTGACCGAGCGTGAGTTGGAAATCATGCACGTTTTCTGGGATCAGGGCGATTTGACTGCGGCGGAGGTGCGTGATCAGTTGGCAGAATCGGGACGCGACCTGGCATATACCACTGTAGCGACGCTGATTCGCATCCTGACCGAAAAGAGTTTCCTGGAACAGGCCACCTCGGTACGGCCGTTCTTGTATCGGGCAATCCGTTCCTTTGAGGAGGTGTCCGGACGATTGGTGGTGGATTTGGTGCAAAAGGTCTTCGGCGGCTCGCGCGAGCAGTTGCTGATTCGTTTGATGGAGCAGGAGAAGCTGACCGCGAAGGAGCGAAAGGCGCTGGAGGCCATTCTCAAGGAGCAACGGCGATGAACGAATTCGGATTGACGTTGATCTGGTGTGCCATTCAAGTGACAGTGCTTTGTGCGGTATCGGGGCTCCTTTACCTTTTGGTTCGACGCATCGGTCCGGCGACTGCTTCGCTGACGGCTTTGACCAGTCTATTTCTCGTCGTTGCCTTGTCGGCTTTCGCGTTTAGCCCTTGGCCCCGCTGGGCCGCTGTGCGTCTGCAACACGAACCGAGCACAGACGTATCAGAGGTGACACGAGCGGCTCCAACCGCTGTTGTCCCCGACGATGCCACAGCGACGCCGAACAACTTTGATCGCATCTCCGATGAACCTAGGGCATCCTCCACAGCGGCCGATTTCTTCGCCGCGCTCTGGGATGAGTTGCAGCGACCGGCCACTTCGGCTGCGTACGCGCATTCCGGATGGCGGTGGTCCGCCGTGTTCGCCTTGTTCTTCTTGATTGGCGGAGCATTGGGGTTCGTTCGACTGAGCGCCGGGTTGGTCAGTATGCGAGCTTGGCGCTGCAAGAGCGAGCCGATCGCCGATACGGAGTTGACCGAGATCGTCGAGCGGTTGAGAAGCCAACTGCAGTGCCGAAGACCGATCGAGTTGCGCCAATCTGATTCGTTGACGACTCCAGCGACGATAGGCTGGCGTCGTCCGTTGATTCTACTGCCCGCCGACTGGACAGAATGGAATGAACGGGAACGGCGCGTAGTGTTGGCTCACGAGATTGCGCACATCCGGCGGAACGACTTCCTGGCGTGGGTGTGTGCGCAGGTTGGGCTTGCGCTGCATTTCTACCATCCACTGGTACATTGGCTCGCCCGGCGATTGCGACTTCAGCAGGAACTGGCCGCCGACGCCGATGCTGCATCGGTTGCCGGAGGGCGGCAACCCTATCTGACGACGCTGGCGGAAATGGCTCTCCGTCGAGCGGATCGTCCACTTAGCTGGCCGGCTCGGACCTTTCTGCCGACCCGCGGAACTTTTCTAAGGAGAATCGAAATGCTTAGAGATTCCAAGAACTTGATCCGGCCGACGTCTGGCAGCAGGCGTCTGGCGATCGTCGTGGTGTTGTTCCTGGCGGCGCTGGCAGCCGCGGGTTTTCGTGGGACTATGTCAACTCCGTCGAATGAATTGCGTGCCGGCGAGTCCGCCGCCGGAGGCCAGTTGACGAGCGCACCAGCGAATCAGGCTGCGGCCAAGCCGACCCTACGGCGAGCGAAGGGGAACGAGCCGTTCTCTCTGGCCTATATTCCTCGCGATGTGTTCGTTGTGGGCGCAGTGCGGCCGGCAAAGCTGCTGAGCCATCCTGAATCGCGTGCGCTGGCCGCTGCGTTTCGACAAGATGGTGTTTTCGACAAGCAGATTGGAATCCCGCTCGATAGGATCGAGATGGCGGTGTTTTGTGTGCTGCAACGTACTACCCCAGGCGGCCGTGCAGACTTCGACTTTGCGGGCTTCATCGTACGTACAGAGACAGCCGATGATGCGAAGAAGATCGGCAACGTTTTCGCTCCCAAAGCGGTCAAGGAGTCTTACGCCGACCAGGAGTATTACCGCAGCGAGTCGAGGACCCGGCGTTTCTACTTCCTGCCGGATGAAAGGACCGTCATCACGTCCAAGGACATTGGGTTTCTGCGGCGGATCATCGTTGCCGGAAAGACAGGGGCAGCCAAGGCGGAATGGGCCAAGACTTGGCAACAGATGGCACGCAGCGATGCCGCCATCTTGTACAACTTCGGAAGCGTGAGGGCCGAGATTCAAGCCGAGATGGAGCGAGCTCCGGGACCCGTGCGCGTCCAGATGGCGACGTTTGCGCCTCTGTGGCAGAGTACAATGTCCGCGGTTGTCGGAGTGACCCTGGACAAGCAACTCACGCTCCAGGGTGTGGCAAGATGTGCGACGGCAGACGACGCGAAGAAGGTACGCGACACACTGGCTGCCGCAATCACATTGGGCAGAAACGCACTATCGCAGTTCCGCGAGACCGCCAGTGCTCGGTCCGACGCGGATGGGCCGATCCTCCTCAGGGCAGCGGATGCGGCCGACGCCTTGCTCGACAAGGTCACGGTCTCACAGAAGGAAGAAACGGTCACTCTCACGGGCCGAACCAACATCGAAGACACGGCGACCGTTGCAACCGCCTTGTTGGATGCCGTCAAGGCGGCGAGGGCAGCCGCTCGACG
>CAZURK010000162.1:0-33386 GCA_964623055.1 uncultured Pirellulaceae bacterium | reverse complement strand
CCTTCGTCGATATCAGCGCCGGAATCTTCGAGGCCCCAGCCGCGGTGATGGACCCAATGTACTATCCGCAAGGCTGGAACACCTACGCCGCGGAAGAGGTCAAGAAACAAGTCTCTATTCCCGTGATCACCAGCCACACACTGCGCGACCCGGTCTATTGCGAGCAGATTCTGGCGGAGGGCAAAGCCGATATGGTGGGCCTGTCGCGGCAGATGATTGCCGATCCGTATTGGGCCAACAAAGCGTACGCGGGCAAGAAAGACGAAATACGCAAGTGCATTTCTTGCCTGGTCGGCTGTTGGCAGGAGTCGTTGATGATCTGCCGGCACATGCGATGTGCCATCAATCCGGCGGTCGGCGACGAGCGATTCATTCATCTGAAGCCGGCAGAAACTCCCTGCCGCGTCGCCGTGGTCGGCGGCGGTCCGGCGGGGATGGAGGCCGCCCGGATCGCCACGCTCCGTGGGCACAAAGCGACGATATTCGAGAAGACCGGCGAGTTGGGCGGCGCCATTCTCTATTGCTGTTCCGTGCCGTGCAAACAAAAGATGCGATGGTACGCGGACTGGCTGCGAGGTCAAATGGAAAAACTGGATGTCGAAGTCCGTTTCCGCTGCACTCCCGCGATAGACGATTTACGCGAATTCGACGCCGTGATCCTCGCCACGGGTGGCAAGGTTACTCGCCCTGACGTTCCTGGCGTCGATCTGCCGTTGGTGGGCACGTTCGAGGACGTGCTCCGCTGCAAACTGGAATCGTGCAAATTCCATCCGGAGGACAAGGGACTACCGTCCGAATACGGCGAATCGGTATTGGTCTGGGGCGACCACTTCGGCGCTGCAGATGCGGCTGAGAAGTTGGCTGGCGACGGCAAGAAGGTGTACGTCGTGACGGAGAATCAGGACTTCGCCGAATGGATGGAGCCGGTCCACAAGGATGTGATGATGAAACGCTTCGCCTGCAACAACGGAGAAGGTCTGACGGACGAACCATTCAAGCAACCGGTTACCGTAGTCGCTAATACAACTGTGGTCGAGATCGCATCCGACGGCGAAGTCACGCTGATGGATAACCAGTTCCGGAAGTCCAGCCTGAAGGTAGATAACGTCGTACTGGCCAACGTCGAACCCGACGACACCATGTTCGGGGCGTTGCTCGAAGCTGGCATTACGGTCACGAAGATCGGCGACGCACAACGCGTCCGCAATTTGCGAGCCGCGGTCACCGAAGGAGCCAACGCGGGTTTGACGCTGGACGAAGGCCTGACCATGAACGGAAACCGCACGATAATCTCGAAGTTACCCACTGAAGTGCGACTGGCGTAAGGTTTGTTGTGTCGAGTCGGAAACGTGAGTTCATGGATGAACGAGTGGTGACCACAAGATGAGGGGTGCACCGATGGAACTAACTGAAAGGCAACAACAGATCCTCGATGGTGCCGACGGGCCGTTTCTCGCTCAATGCATGCGTTGGCTGGTCGAATGGGGACGCGCGATGGACGCTCGGCGGCTTGTGCCTTGCACCAACACGCATGCCTTGGTAACCGTGCCAGGGAATTTGGTGCGAGACGCGGGCGAGAGGCCGCTTGAGCATGCGATGGACTTGTTGCGGTCCACGTGCGAGCACTGCGTCGCCTGCCACAGCACCGTACACACCACGTTTGCTCACGAGGAACAATACGACGAAATAGAGATGCCGCTCGACCATGTGGCCGCACAGCAAGAGACCATGGAGATGGCCTCGAAGGCCGGGTTCCTGATGACACATACGTGCGCTCCATACGTGGCCGGCAACGTGCCGTTAAAGGGCGAGATATGCGCCTGGACCGAATCGTCGGCGGTGGTCTACGCCAACTCGATTCTCGGCGCCCGCACGACGCGACACGGGACGGAAAGTGCAATCGCCGCCGCGCTGCTTGGCGTGGTGCCCGAGTTCGGCGTACTGCTGGACGAGAATCGCAAGGCGGCTCTGCAAGTCGACGTAACCGTTCCGCTCCGTTCGACCACCGACTGGGGAGCCTTGGGCTACTTCACCGGCAAACTGGCAGGCCTGCACATTCCTGTCTTCAACGATGCACCGCGACCTTCACAGGACGACGCCAAGCAGCTTTGTGCCGCGCTGGCCTCAGGCGGCGGCGTGACCATGTGTCATATCGCCGGGGTGACGCCCGAGGCAGCAACGCTGGAAGAAGCTCTCGGAGACGCAGCGCCGGAGAAACGTGTCACGTTTGGCGAACAGGAACTTCGCGATACCTACCAGCAGCTTCGCAATCATACCGACGACCAAATCGACACGGTCATCCTCGGCTGCCCACACGCGTCGTTCCAGGAGGTTGCCTACATTGCCTCCCGCCTCAGAGGAAAGAAACTGGCCGACGGTGTCCGGCTTTGGGTTTGTATGGCGTACGCAACCAGGGCAGCAGCCGAACGCGTGGGCTTTGCTGACGCGATCAAGGACGCCGGCGGATACCTGTTCATCGATACTTGTCCAACCAATTCGATGCTTGTCCAAGCCAAGAGAATCGTCACAGCCGGCTTCAAGCAGGCGCACTACGCTCGTGGCATGATCGGTGCCGAGATGATCATCGACAATACGGACGCATGCATTGAAGCCGCGCTGACGGGGAGATGGACTGATGACGGAACCGATTGAAATACGATGCCGAGGATTGGTCAAAGGAAAAGCCGAAGGCGAGGCACTGGTCGCGCCGGCGACGCTCTCGTTCTGGGGCGAAGTTGACCCGATGTCCGGGCGGATCATTGCTCGCGGGCATCCATTGGAAGGCGAATGCCTGGGCGGCAAGGTTCTTGTAATCCAATCAACGAAAGGTTCCTCGGCCACGCCGCTAGTTATGGGGCTGGCTCATCAAGGGGGAAACGCGCCGCGAGCCTTGGTGAACACCGACGTGGACTGTTTGGCGGCGCTCGGCTGCGTCGTCAACCAGATTCCCATGGTGACGGATATGGACCAGGACCCGTTCGAGATCATCGAAACGGGCGACCACGTGTTGGTTGACGCAGATGAAGAGAGGATCCTGGTGACAAAGACATCGCACCCCTGAGGTTGAGAGACGGGTAGGCCAGAACAAGTTCCGGCTTCTTGTCGCGTTCATGCCGGAACTGCGCGGACTTGTTCCGGCCTACTCCGGCGGCACGTACCAGAGCGATTCCCAATAGCGACGGTCCGTGTCGTACACGTCGATCGGATCATGGGCCAGGTCGAATGATTCGGGGAGGATGCCGAATCGTTTCATCTCGCGCACGTAGTGTTGTGTTGGGCGGAAATCCGGCATGTCGAATCGCTTCATTTGGATTAGTTTGGCGCTCACGGCGCGAATGTCGGCCAGCAGCTTCTGATAGTCAGGATCGTCGGTGGTTGCGAAAGCAACTGGCGCAGTCTCCCTGGCGTCTCGTTCCGCGGTCGCCCCGTCGCACAATCCCCAACCGCCCGCCGATTCTGCCAGCGGCGCGAGTATGATCGGCGAGTGAACGGGCTCGCTCAAATTGTAGATCAGTTCGTTGTGGTAACGGCGAAATGGCACTGTGAATCCGCGTTTGTCCTGCCGGAACTCGTGACAGCGGCCGCAGCGGCCGACCAAGACTTCGGTGGGCGGTCTCACGCTGACCATGCCGCTGCCGAGGGCGGCGTACGTTCCTGCGTAGGGTGCCCCAGACTCGATCCACAGACGCACCTTGGTGCGTTCCAACTCCGACAGCTTCGCGTCGTAATGCGACCCGTCCAAGAGCTTCATCAGCGGGCTGGTGGACGAGCCGATGGAACGAGGCGTCCGGTTTCCGTCCGCATCGCGCCCGTGAGTTACCTGGCCGCGCGACAACAATGCGTAGTAGCTGTGCGAATACCAAGGCCCGTATGCTCCGACCAGCGACACGTCTCCGGCGGGGCGTTTGCTATAGTCGTGGCATTCTGTGCAGTGTCTGTCCAGAATCGGTTGAATGTCTCGCGGAAAATCAAACACGTCGGGAACGCCTCGGATCGGTTGGATTCGGCTGGGCGCACGGCGAAGGGCCAGCAACCTGGAATCGTCGATCGATCGTGGCGTATTCGTGCGCTGCTCGTGGCAACCGACACAGGATGCCGTTTCTCCGGGCATGACCGTGACGAAGCTCTGCATGCGTTTGACGGACAAATTATCCTCGTCCAAGGCCACGAAGAACAGACTTCTGAGCGCCGGCAACTCCATGTAGGCCGACCCGTCCGGCTCGACAGGAACGGTTCCCAAGACTCGCGGCAGAGTGAAGGTGCCGCCCTGGCTGGTCGGCTCCATCGTGCCTGAATGGTTGATCGGCTTCGCGAGGCTCTCCAGCACAAGCAGCTTTTTGATCTCGCCTCGCTCGACGCCAGCCATGTTTCGGCCTTGAGTGACGTCTGCCAAGATCAGACGCCCCGTGGAACTGGCCGAATCCACTCGCGGTGCGATGATTCGTTCCCGTGGACGCGCCCGCAGCGGTCGCGGCTCGTGGCACCAGTAGGTTTTGCCTTCCTCGCCAAGTGAGTAAATCACTTCGGTGTGTCCCTTGTCGTCCATCAACAGTAGTCGAGAGTCAACGGCTATCAAGAAACAACCTTCGGACAAGGCGTACGGATCGCGGTACTCTTCCCCCTGGCTGATTCTGACGGCTCGTCCACGGTCGTCTGGTCCGGCATCCGGATCCACGATCGTCACCGCGCCCGCGTGTTCCTTGCGACCGTGACCGGGCGAGAAAATCGAGACCACTTTGTCCGTGCCGGGAATTGGCTTGGCGTCGATCATCACCGTGCCGGGGTGCATGTTTCCATAGAAAACCATTTGGCCCGTGCCGTCCGGGTTGGATGTCCAGAGGTGATGGTAGCGTGTGCGGCTACGGTCGATGTACTCCCACCGCGTGTAGAGAACTTGCCCCTCGGGCAACATCCACGGCGTGTTGTCCTGTTCGATGTTCGCGGAGATGATCCGCAGATTGCCCCCGTCCGCATCACAGCGATACAGCACGGCAACGTGAGTATGCCAGCATTGGACCCATCGGTTACATCGCGACGAGCAAAACACGATATCGCCGTTGGGCAGGTAGGTAGGCTCGATGTCGTCATACGGCCCATCGGTCAATCGTCGCAGGTTCGTTCCATCCACGTCGATTTCGTAGAGGTGATAGTACTTTGCCCCGCCCTTTCGATAGGAGAACAGGATCTTGTCGCCGTCGTAGTGGATCTGCGGGTCGCGAACGCCGCCCGAGGAATCATCCAGGATGACGTTCGTCTCCCCCGTCCGCAGATTCAGCCTCACGAGCCGTCCGCCGTCAGGGCCGTACATCATGTTCTGTTCGTTCGTGGCCCAGTATCCGAAGTTGGCATACCAGTGCCCGTCACGACCGGGAGATCGAACCGCGAAGACGATTTCTTCCACATTGGCCAGAGGGCCTTCCAGTGCTTCGGCCAGCATCGGCCCGCCCGCCCAGTCGGCATCGGCCATCGAGTGAGCCGTCAGACCAAGCAGGATTGAAGACACAGTGACAAGGTGGGCAACGGCGCCAACTGAACTCCGTTTCATCAACTTCTCCCGATACTAGACGCCGCGGCAGCGTCATCTGGTGGGGCATCATCCGAAGGCAGGATTGGAATTGTCATGAGTTTGAGGGATACAAATCCGTGCGTCAAGCATTTTCCGGCGACATCACAAATCTCTTGTAACTCCTGCCGTCGTGGTCTCGCCTTTTTGTCTGCGTGTTGTTATCGTGCCCATATACATCTCGTTCTCCCAGATCTTACGAAAGGGAATGACCATGGCCAACGAGACCGCGTTTGAGATGGCTACGGCCAGCGTTCGCATCGGGCCTGGCGTTACGCGCGAGGTCGGTATGGATGTTGCCGACATGGGCGCGCATCGAGTCATGGTGGTGACCGACAAGAACCTCAGCAAGCTGCCTCCCGTTGCCACGGTGTTGGAATCGCTGGAACAGTCGAAAGTGCAGTTCTCGCTTTTCGATCGTGCGCGTGTCGAGCCCACCGACGTGTCTTTCAAAGAAGCAATCGCATTCGCCCAGGACGACTCGTTCGACGCGTTCGTTGCCGTCGGCGGTGGTTCGGCCATCGACACTGCCAAGGCGGCCAACCTGTATTCCACATACCCGGCTGACTTTCTCGAATACGTCAATGCACCTGTCGGCCAAGGCAAACCGGTACCGGGACCGCTCAAGCCGTTGATCGCCATACCGACGACCGCAGGCACCGGCAGTGAAACAACAGGGGTGGCGATTTTCGACCTCGTCGAGATGCACGCAAAAACCGGAATCGCTCATCGTCGGTTGAAGCCTACGTTGGGCCTGATCGATTCGGATAATACCAAGACGCTGCCTCCGATGGCAGCGGCGTCGACGGGGCTGGACGTGTTCAGCCACGCCTTGGAGTCGTACACCGCTGTACCGTACGGCCAGCGGCCGGCACCCGAGCGACCGTCGCTTCGTCCGGCCTACCAGGGAAGCAATCCCATCAGCGACATCTGGTCGGCCGAGGCCGTTCGCGTGGCAGCGAAGTACCTGCCGCGTGCGGTAGAAAACCCCGATGATGACGAAGCCCGCGGCGCCGTGCTCACGGCCGCTGCCTACGCGGGAATCGGCTTTGGCAACGCAGGAGTTCACGTGCCGCATGGGATGTCCTACCCAGTGTCCGGCATGGTACGCGACTACCGCCCGCCCGGATACGACGTGGATTGGCCGATCGTGCCTCATGGTATGGCGGTGATCCTGAATGCACCGGCAGTCTTTCGCTTCACCGGCCCGGCGTGTCCGGAACGTCATCTTCGCGCCGCTGAGTGGCTCGGCGCCGACATCTCGGACAAGCGGCCAGATGACGCGGGACGAATTCTCGCCGACAAGGTGACGGAGTTCATCCAGCGTCTGGGGATTCCGAACGGCTTGAGCGCGGTCGGGTACACCAGCGATGATATCCCCGCATTGGTCGAAGGCACGCTGCCTCAGCATCGCGTTACGAAGTTGTCGCCGCGGCCCGTGGGTGAGGAGGAATTGACGGCGCTGTTCGAGGACGCGATGGTGGCTTGGTAGGTGATCTTCAGGTGATTCTCGTGAGAAGAAGTGGGCCCACGGATGGCAGGGCGAGACCACGGATAGAAGACTTGATGTCGCGTGTGGGATTTGTGTTGGGTGGTTGTTCATTTTCCATTCTCGAAATAGATGATGTGCGGAGAAGGATGTGGTTATGGGCCTGGAACGATTGAAGAATCTCGTGGGAGGGGAGTGGGTCGAACCAGAGAATCAAGGCTATCTGGACGTGGAGAATCCGGCGTCGGCGGAGGTGATTGGCCAAGTGCCGCTCTCGACGCCAGACGGAGTCGATCGGGCTGTGGCCGCGGCCGCGGTGGCCTTTGGCCAGTGGAGTGCCACGCCGGTTGCGCGGCGCTGCGAATTGCTTTTCAAGTTCGCCGAGAAGTTGCGCAGCAACTCTGAGGATTTGGCTCGTTTGATATCCAAAGAAAACGGCAAGTCGTTGCCCGACTCGCGGGCCGAAGTCAAACGAGCTCTGGAGAACACGGAAGTCGCTTGCGGCATGCCGGTCCTGGCGCAGGGCGATAAGCTGATCGGAGGCGCGGCCGATATCGATGGCGAGGTGATTCGTCTGCCGATAGGCGTGTTCGGCATGATCGCGCCGTTCAATTTCCCGATGATGGTACCGTTCTGGTTCTATCCGTATGCCCTGGCGACGGGCAACACGTATGTCGTCAAGCCGTCCGAGCAGACGCCCTACGGCATGCACCGAGTGGCGGAATTGATGGAGGAGTCCGGTTTCCCGCCCGGAGTGTTCAACGTCGTTCACGGTGATCGCACAGCGGCCGAACGATTGGTAGAACACCCGAATGTGGCAGGGATCTCATTCGTCGGCACGTCACGTGTGGCTCAGAAAATCGCTGTTCGCTGTGCCGAAACCGGCAAACGCTGTCAGGCCCTGGGTAGCGCAAAGAACCATTTGGTTGCCATGCCCGACGCCAAGCTCGAACCGATGATCCGCAACATGGTCACATCGTGCTACGGCTGCGCCGGCCAGCGATGTATGGCTTCGTCGGCAATCGTCTGCGTCGGGGATGACGCTTACGAACAGGTGACAAGCGCCTTCGTCGATGCCTCGCGTCAGGTGTTGGCAGCGAACCCGCTGGATCCCGCAGTTGCCGACGAAGCGATGGTCATGGGACCGGTCATTTCGGCCGAATCCAAGCAGTTCATCTTGGATATGATCCAGGCCGGCGTTGACGAAGGAGCGACGCTCGCCCTGGACGGCCGCGAATTGACGATCTCCGGATGCGAAGCCGGGCACTTCGTCGGCCCTACAGTATTCACCGACGTCAAACCCGGGATGAAGGTCCACGAGACAGAGATCTTTGGCCCCGTGGTGGTGATACTGAAGGCCGACTCGTTGGACGAGGCCATCGGCATCATCAACGACCATCAGTACGGTAATGGTGCTTCGATCTACACTCAGAACGGCAGGCATGCTCGCAGATTCAAGCTGGAAACGAAGGCCGGCATGATCGGAGTCAACGTTGGGATTCCGGCCCCCGTCGCACCGCTGCCATTCGGCGGCATGAAGGCATCGATCTTCTGCGACATCAAAGCTCAAGGCAAAGCAGTGATCGACTTCTACACGGAGCCAAGAATCATCACCGAACGATACTGGCCGGAAGAGTAGCTCAAGCTCCGCCTACCGATAAGGCTCGTGGTGGTGGAAGGCACAAACCGTTGGCGGCGGCCTATTTGCCGGTGATTTCGCTGACGTCCCACACGAGCACGTTGTTGTCCTTCAGGCCGGCGGCCAGCCATCTGCCGTCGGGTGAGAAGCTCACGGAGTAGACCGGCTGCTCGAATTTGCCGAACTCGGCTACCTGTCGCCGTGTGGTTGTGTCGAAGACCCGGATGGATTCGACTTCATTGGCGAGCCAGGAACCGGCGGCAAGGTATTCTCCATTTCCGTTTGGCGAAATCGCGATCGAGTGGTTGGCGCGTGAGCGAATCTGGAGTTGTTGTCTTCCCGTCACCGCGTCGAAGGCGTGAATCCAGAAACCGGACGCGGTGAAGACCCTTCGGCCATCTGGCGAGGCGACTGCGTCATTCACATTGCTGCTGTAGCCACCCAGTTCGTAGGCCAGCAGACGCTGGCCCGTGTTTGCATCGCAAAGTCGTAGCTCGTTTCCATGTCGCGGGGCAACCAGAAGCTTATCGCCACTGGGTAAGAATCGAGCTATATCGACTTCCTTCTTGTCCCACTCAAACGAGACGGTGCGGGCAGACTGTTTCACGTCCCACAATTCAACTCCGCCTGCGTCGGTCAGCGCGACGATCGTGGTCAGATCGGGTGAGAACGGCCCAAACCGCACGTTGTCTGGCGAGAGCTTCTTCACCAGCCGGCGGAAACGGATGTCCCAGACGCGGGCTACCCGATCGCCATACACGGCTCCAAGCCGATTGCCATCTGGCGCGAATTGCACGAGCAATACGTTGCCTTCGCCCACCAGGTCGCTGCCGAACTTGGCTACGCGTTTCTTCGCCTCGATATCCCAGAGATGGACGAAGCGATAAGTGCCCGTGGCCAGGTACTTGCTGTCGGGCGAAAACGCGACGCGGTAAACTTCGCTGTTCTCGTGTTTCAAACGGAACGCGGGCGCCAAGCACCAAGATGATGCCACCTCTCGAATCCTGGCGACCAGCGCGTGTGGGCTGGTTTCCAGCGACAGCTCATAATGCCACTCACCCGGACTCTGGGTCCTCAAGCCGATCGCCAATCGAGCTTTCGTACTAAGGCGAATGCCGAACTCGGTCTTTTCGGGCGCGGCATCCGCCGGGTCAAGTGCTTTCCACTCGGCGAAAACCGCTTCGGATTCCTCGTCCAACTCGATGCTGTTCTCTTGGAGTTGCTTCTCGACTTCCGCTACGACCTGCGAGAAGGGTACGGCTTTCTCCAACGGCGACATGCGAATGCCGGAAATGACAGTGTCGGTTTGTTGCAGGCTGAGCGAGCCCAGCAACGGAATGATCATCGTGGCGGCGCCCGGCAAGCTGACTGAAAGTCGGCACTTCATCTCGTAAACGACCTGCCTTTGTGGCACGCCGCGATAGGACGTCCAGCCGAGCCCCTTCACGTCCCCGACCGTGCCCAGCAGCGGGATCGTCACGGGCGAATCGGGATCTTGCGGCGGCATTGGCAGTGGCTCGACGTCAAGCAGCTTCATCATTTCCGCGTTACCACTGTGTTGGGCGAAGTGCCCGGCTTCCCATCCGCTGTCGTTCTTCGCATATTGATCCGCGCCCGCTTCCAACAGCGACTTGGCAGCGTCAAGATTCCCCATGCGCACCGCATCCATCAGCGGAGTTAATCCACCGCCAGCCCGCGCCTCGACGTCGGCTTCGGCACCGACGAGTGCACTGACGACTGCGGCACTTCCGCTGCTGGCCGCCGTGTGCAGCACGCTTTCCCCGCGCTTGTCGACATAATTGGGATCGGCGCCCTGTTCCAGCAGGAAGGCGACGATCTCCAGGCTGCCTTCCATGCCAACTGCAGCCTGGAGAACAGAACGGCCGCTGTCATCCTGGTTCACCGCATTCACGTCGGCCTTCTGTTCGATCAGGTGCTTTGCGATATCGAGCTTCCTGTAGCCCACTGCCACGTGCAACGGCGTTCGGCCGTCGGCCAACGGTTCGTTCACCTTCATATGGGATTTCAGCAATGACTCGACCACCGCCAACTGATCGCGGCGAACTGCCCCGCGAAACGCATCGCCGGCATGTTCAACCTCAAGTACCGCGCCACACTCCAACAGAAGCTGCACGATCTTATTTCGCTCGTGCTTCATGGCCCGACTGACGGGCGTTTGGCCGGCTTGGTCTTCCTGGTTCGGATCGGCGCCGGCATCCAGCAGCAACTGAACCAATCCGGGATTCTCCTCGCCGACTGCCGTAACGGCATGGTGAAGCGGGGATTGCCCCGCCACGTTCAGGGCCTTTGAGTCTGCGTCGTGTTCGATCAGTGCTCGGGCCATGTCGACCTTGCCGAACCGCGCGGCGAAGTGCAATGCCGTCTCGCCCCGTTCCGCTCGAAGTGTCGACAAATCGGGCTGGTGCTCCAGCAGCGACCTCGTCTCTTCAGGCGTCGAACTAACAAGCCACATGATCCTCTGGTCGGCCGGTGCCTCGGGGCCGGGCCCCAATTTCGCCTGTTCGATGATCGTGAGCCGCTTGACGAGCTGATCGCCCTTCAGCCGGCGCAGCGGCCACGGGGTGGGCGTGTCCGGCATTTGCAGGTACAGCAATCCGTTCTTGAATTCGGCTCTCCCGGAAGCAGCTTCGGGGGCCCCGTCGCGTCCAATTCGATCCAGACGGATTTCCAGTGTGTTACCTCGAACGTCCGTGACCTCGTAAGAAACGGTGTTCGGTCGACTCCGGCCGTCGTCGATTGTCATTTTGCCGCCGACAAACTGAAGGGCCAACAAATTCAGCATGCCTTCCAGGCGCGGCGCCAACACCCTCGCATTAGGATCTCCCGCCTCTTCCATCTCCCGGAGCATCTCGTGAACCGCTTCTTCGTCCAGCATCCAACAGCCTGATAGGGCGGTCGCCGATGCCGTCACCGGCTCGCTCGCGGGATCCTGGCTGGTGCCCGTACCGTTAGAGCTTTCCACTGAAGCGCCGTCCGGGCTCGGCGGATTTGGCGATTCGTCTGCCTTGCCGCAGCCGAAGACTGCGACGGCGATAAGCAGCAACGGTTTGGCCGGATGTCTCATGTTTCGTTTCCGAGGCCGCGAGTCATACGCTGTCTTCACCCGTCCGGCATAACCTGGCCGGCGCTGGCAGGCCCGCGCTCCGCGCATCCAACGCATGGAGCTCCTCAGTCGCCGCCTCCACACCAAGTGGACGCAACACCAGTTTGGTCAGCTCCGGACGGCAATGGATTCGAAGCGTCTGCACCCCTGCCACGCCGCGACTGACATGCAGCAGCGTCGGCTTCACGTAATACAAACCGCCCGAGTATCTCACACCATAGTAGCTGGGACCGACTATCGGGCCGATGACCGGAAGTCGTATCTGTCCGCCGTGCATGTGCCCAGCCAGCATTAGATCGAAGTCATGCGCGCGAGCCCATTGGATCCGATCTGGCGAGTGAGAAAGCAGCACGCGCGGCGACCGGCGTTCGCGGACAACTGTCGGACACGTGGTCATATCGGGCGCCGGGTGGAACCATGGAAGTTCATTACCAGCCAGGATCATCGTCCGGCCGCGCACTCGAACTTCGGCCCACCGCCCGCCGAGATACGTCAATCCAGCATCCTCGAACGTGCTGATCAGAAGGGACGTATCGGGGATGCGTCGTTCGTGGTTGCCAAAGATGCAGAACACTCCGAACTTCCCGCGAAGCCGCCCCAGTACATCGCCGATCCATGGGAGACACTTCTCCTTGTCGATGATATCTCCGGTAATCGCCACGAGATCTGGGTCCAATCCGTTCGTCTGATCGACGACAAACTCGAAGAACTCGCGGCTTAGCCTGCCGGTGAAATGCAAATCGGACAAATGCGCAATCCTCAGGCCGTCCAGCGCATCCGGCAACCTCGGGACAACAACAACCTTCTCGTTCACCTCCAACTGGAGAGCCTGATTGCCAGGCAGCCCAACAAGCATGCGTGTGGGCAGATCACTGCACGGCAGAAAACCTAGTTGCCGGCCTACATGGACAGTTCGTCGCTTGCAGCCAGCCAAATACGCACTGTTGCTCGTGTAGCCGCGCCAGCACCAACCGAGAATGACAGGCACGGCAGCGCCGAAGCACAGCCAGAAATAGACTTGAACCCATGTGCCTTGACCGAGAATTGCCAGTGGATCAGCAAACAGGTTTCCGGAAGAGGCTGTCCAACCAGCGAAGACCGCCAGTGGGCACGCCATCACCAGCAGCGCCGTGTTCTTCGCCGCCTTCACTAGCCGGCGGTGCCACCCGACAGCGTGCAGTCGATTGTGCGCGGCCACCCAAATCGCAAGATGGCCGAGAAGAGCAAGAAGGAAAACAAGAAGCTTGGCCGGAAGCATCGCTACGTCTGATCCTAGCATTCGAGAATCGTCTGGATCACGTCCAGTAGTTGGTCGACCCGGAACGGTTTGTACAGCACTGCTTTCGGGTGCAGCCCGTCCTGGCGCGCCTTGACAATCGAGTGTCCCGGATCGTATCCAAATCCTTGCATCAGCACCAGCGGCACTTTCTCCATCATCTTCTTCAGGTGGACCTGAAGATTGTGCCCCGTCATGTCCGGCAGCCGGACGTCCGAGATAATCACGCCGTACGGAGCGTCGCCCAGGCTGCTGCGAACCATAGAGATAGCCTGCCCGCCGGCCCGCGCCGTCTCGACGATGCAACCCATCCGCTCCAACTGCGCGTGGGCCGATTCCAGCATTTCCTCGTCCGCGTCGACCACCAGCACGCGTGCTCCCTCGAACCGTTTCCGATCCGCCGACTGAACCATGGCCGGTACAGCCTCTGCCGGCGTCATGTTCTTGCCTACTTCCTGGATCAGGCCCCGAATGTCACGTGCGCGTCTCAAGATCGACCAAAGTCTGTCCTTGACCTCCGTGTCGTGGCCGATGTAAGTCTCGATGACCTGGACCGTGTCGTTCAGAATCTGGTCGATCGGCAGAGCCACGGCCCGGTGTATTGCTTCGATGCTCTCTTGGAAGGCATTGACCCTTTGGGCAACCAGCAATTCCAACGTGTTCAGGGCCACGGCAACGTCACGGGCAAAAATCTCGAGGAACACCAAATCGTTTTCGCTGAACGCCCGCGGATCAGGGCTCTCTACGTTGAAGGTGCCAATCACGCCGTCGTGAAGCACCAGAGGAACGGTCATCGAGCTTCGCGCCCCTTCAAAACCCGCTAGGTACAAATCGTCTTCCGAGGTGTCTTCGCACAGGTAGCTTTGACCGGTCGCTGCCACAAATCCCGTAACTCCATGGCCCTGGCGTTCGGCAAACAGCGAGCGGCCGGCAGCGTCCTGGTCCATACCTTCGGACAAGAGGGGAGTCAGTTCGCCGGTAGCATGCTCCAACAACCGGATCTCTACCACGTTGAAATTCAGCAGGTCTTGCGTGCAGTGTATGATGTTCGACTTCAGCAGGTCGATGCGATCCTCGACGGACATCTCGGACACTTCTTCCGGTTTCAGGTCCGTCAGCTTGACGCCGGCTCGGTGGATCGCTTCGAGCTTCTGCTTCCGGTGCATCTCGCGAGTAATGTCCCGCACGACGGCGATCAATTCTCGCCCGGCTGCTTGCGGTTCACTGACCGGCGATACATGCAGTTGATAGTATTTCTTCTCGCCCACGCGCAGATCCGTGGTACTGCTTTCGCCCGTCACCACAGCCTTGTTGAACGGAGAGAAGTCGGGCCCGAGAATATGGGGGTCGCCCAGAACGGCGAAGAAATCTGCACCATTGGGCTCATCGCCGACGATCAATTGCTTGAAGCGAGCGTTGCACCACGCGATGGTGTTCTCGTCGTTGACCAACGCGACGCCGTCGGGCAGCTCCTCAAGAATCCGCTCGTTCCACCCTTGCTGGTCGTCCCCAGAACCACTATGAACCGCTTCGCCAGTGCCGATCACGCCGACATAGTCGCCTTGCTCGAGCAGCGACGGCAAATCCTCGGCGTTTGTGACTTCGACCGTTTCGAACAGGTCGCGGAGCGTTGCGAGCGCCGCTGCGCCGCCATCCGTGGGATCGCCGTAGAAGATAATCTTGGGTTTGCCGGTCAAGTACCCCCCCTTGGTTTTGGCAGAATCAGTCTGAAATTATAGAAACGCCTTTTGCATCGGGCAACTACGCTGTGCGAAACCCCTGGATTCCGCATTTCCCCAGGATTGCCGTGAGAAAAACGCCATAGCGGCAACTCTGCATTTATTGTACAAGTTCGCCGGAACAAACCGACTGCGATGTAACGTTCGGTTCCAGGGTGACACCGTGACGAGATGTGTGCGATTCCGCGAACCCATCGTCATCACAGGGATTGGCCTAATCACCTCTGTGGGAAACGATCGGGAAAGTGTTTGGCGAGCTGTCCGGCAAGGCGCGAGTGGTGTGCGCAAATTGAATGGCTTGGACGGTATCCCGGACGGGCTGCTGCTTGGCGCCCCCGTCGACATCGCGCCGGCGGTGCCGGGCCAGCTTAAGAATATCACGCTTGGCCAGCATGCGGCCGCAGAAGCCATTGATGATGCCCAAGTGGATTTCGACGCGGTCGATCTCGAGCGATTCGGTTGTGCCTGCAGCGCTCACATGACCGACACATCAGGGATCCCCGAATTACGCGGCCTGGCTCCGCCACGAAACGGAAACGCGGTCCGTTGGTGGGAGCAATGTCTGCCGAACACATCATGTGCCCTGTTGGCCGAGAAGTACGGGCTCCTGGGGCCGCGAGTCGCTCATTCAACAGCCTGTGCCAGCGGCCTGATTGACGTGTTGGCCGCGGCCCGATTCATTCGCGACGGACAGTGTGACATCGCGTTGGCTGGGAGCGGCGAAGGGATAAACCCGCTGTTCGCCGCCGCATTTCACAACATGAGAGTGCTGGCGTACGACGACGTACCAGAACGGGCCGCCCGGCCCTTTGACCGAGACCGCAAGGGATTCGTGTTGGGCGAGGGCGCGGCCATGTTCGTTCTGGAGCGACTCCGTCATGCCCAAGCGCGAGGCGCTCGCATCTACGCCGAAATCAGGGCTGGCAAGATGCTGGGCGAGGCCCACCACGTGACGGGTATGGATCGAGACAGCGACACCCTAGGCCATCTGATCGGCGAGACGCTCCGAGCAGCCGACTTGAGCCCGGACGAGGTCGGCTACATCAACGCACACGGAACGGGCACTCAGCAGAACGACGTTGCTGAAATACGGGGCATTCGCCGTGCCTTTGGCACAGCCGCGGACGATATCTGCATCAGTTCTGCCAAGTCAATGATCGGACACTTGGTCAACGCCTCGGGTAGCGTCGAGTTGGCCTTGACTGCGCTGGCCATGCGAGATGGGTTCGCGCCTCCTACCGTCAACCTCCATAACCCTGATCCGGAGTGCGATCTGGACTGCCTGCCTCTTGTCGGCCGGATCAATCGCTTCCAGCATGCCCTGAAACTGTCGGTGGCATTCGGAGGTCATTTGGTCGCCGCCGCACTGTCGCGTTGGAACGATGCCCGTTTGGGATTCGCCTATCCAACGCTTAAACAAGCCGCATAACGCGTCTGGCCAAGATCGTTGACGAACAGCGGCGGCGGGAGTCTTTCCTGGAGTTGGCTATGCAGCCCGTCGGGTCCCGGACGCGGGATCGCTTGCTGCCTTCTTCGGCCGATCGCTCAGGGAGAGGATCGCCGGTGTCGACTCGGCGGTGTCGGACACTCCGGCGACTTCGTGTGCTTCCGTGCCTGCGGTCTCGTCGACCGGAGTCAGCGCGAGATCCATGTACTCTTTCGCCTGTGCGTCCTGGGTAATCCGGTTGGAAATGCGCCGCAACTTGAGGAAATACAGTCCGAATGACAGCCAAGTGGAAACCGCCTCCCAGACTCGGCGCGGGTAGAAAAGGAGTGGGTTTTCCTTCGGAAGGGACGGTCGTCTGGTAGCACGCACCTTCCGCCTGAAAACTCCGCTCTGCAGCGGATGCAATCTCTCGAAGCGGTAGCTGCCGTAAACCAACAGGACCGAAAGGCCCATCTTCCATGCCCCGCGACCGCCGGCTGCCTCGGCTCGACGCATCAGGGTTTCGACATGCTCCGTACTGTAATACAGATGCCAGGCCCGATCGTAGATGTCGCGCCATTCCTCCTTGCTCATGCGCGGATGCTCGACCGTGACGTGCTCAGCGTCATAGATGTTCAAGTCCGGATCCATCCAAGCGTCCTGTTCGACCAGATTCTTGTGGTCTTCAGAGCCTGGAAACGGGGTCATCGCGAAGAACTCAAGAATGTCGATCGGGATCTCATTCTGCAGAATCTTGATGTCACGTTCGATCGTTTCGGGCGTGTCGCCGGGAAAGCCGAGGATGTAGCCTGCGTACGTGATCACTCCGTGTGACCGCCACTTCTGAAGCATCTTGCGATATTCGCCGATGTTGTTCTGGTATTTGTTCGCCGCTTTCAGGTTCTCTGGACTGACGCTCTCCATTCCGATGAATACGCGGTTGCAGCCGGCGCGAGCCGCTTTTTCGATGAAGTTGGGAATCTTGTGGCACTGCGTGTCGGCCTGAATGAACAGCTTCAGCTTGATTCCCTCTTCTTCCCGCAGTTTGATCAGCCGGTCGAAGATCGACTCCCAGTTCTTGTTCCGCGCCATATTGTCGTCGGTAATGAAGAACCGGTTCACGCCGTGTCGGACATAAGCTCTGACCATCTGTTCCACATCGTCGGCGGTTCGGTGACGGGACTTTCGTCCCTGCACATTGATGATGGTGCAGAAACTACAGCAAAATGGACAGCCACGACCGATGTCGAATGCCGAGTAGTCGGAGTACTTCTTCACAAGCTCACTTGGAAGGAACGGCGTGACCTGTCCCTCTAAGCTGGGTAGGTCATGCAGGTAATTGTAGGCAGGCTGCAAGTTGTCGTAGTATGCATCGGCAAACAGGAGATCGAGGCGGTTGTCTTCGACCTCGCCGGCAAACAGAACAATACCCAACTCCTGTGCTTCTTTGATATCACGAGGAAGTTCGGGCAGCATCGAAATGCATCCGCTGACGTGAAAGCCACCGATGATGACTGGAATGCCCGCGTCGCGAAACTCGCGCCCCAGATCAACCGCCCGGGGGAACTGATTCGTCTGCACGCCGGTCAACAACACCACACCACGACCATCCCCTTTCCGAATTCGCCTGATGATCTTCTTCGTGGGAATGACCGTGTGGCATTCGTCGTACGCGTTAACGACGATCTCGACATCATCGCCCAGTACCTGCCGCTCGCTTGCATCCACAGCCTGGGCCAACATGCCTCCCACCGAATTCGACGGAACGAACGCCCGGATCCACTGAATGACGTACCCGTCGTCATCGTAATGCGACGGCTTGATTACTTCGACAAAGAACTTTTTCCGAGTCGCTGTTGAGGTAGCCATAAAGAGTCTTTTACTTCGGCAAACGTATGGCGAAAGTCGCAGGCATCATCCAGATCAGTAGTTGACTGGTAACGCGAGAATGTCAATTGGACTTGGTCTGCCAGACAAACCGTGCTAGCAGCGACGCGCAAGAGATGGATGAGCCCCCGTATAGCAGGCCCCCAAACCAACGTCAATAGAAGAGCGATTGGGGTCAGGTCTTGACTTGTAACTTAAGCAGGGTTAGCATCCGGCCCATGGCTCGACCTTTGCGAATCGACATCGAGAACGGACTGTATCATGTGACAAGTCGCGGTTGGGAGCGACGTGCCATCGTGCGCGACGATGCGGACCGCGAGCACTGGCTCCGTTTGCTGGAACGAGTGGCGGTCCGATGCGACTGGCGGGTGTTCGCATGGGTGCTGATGAGTAACCACTTCCATCTCTATCTGCGGACCCCGCAGCCGAATCTCTCGGTCGGCATGCACGATTTGAACTCGGGGTACGCCAGCGCGTTCAACCGTCGGCATCGTCGGTCAGGGGCGTTGTATCAGGGCCGATTCAAGGCGGTTCTGGTAGAAGACGAGTCGTATTCGCTGGAATTGACACGTTACGTGCACTTGAATCCGGTACGAGCGATGCTCGTGGAGACACCCCAGCAATATGCCTGGAGTAGCTATGGCGTTTATCTGGGCATGCGTGAGAGTCCTTCGTGGTTGGATTGTCAGGCGGTGCTTGGCCGTTTGGCGCAGAATGCGACGCGTGCTCGGGCAGCGTATCGCCGTTTCGTGGAAAGCCGCATTGGTGCCGAGTCGCGTTCGGCGTTGGCTGGAGCGGCGCATGGTGTGTTGTTGGGAAACGAAGGGTGGGTGGAGCGGTGGCGTCAACGACTGGCGGAGCAACCTGATTCGCCAATGATTCCGACGCAGCGTCAACTGGCGTGGCGTCCGACACTGGAGGATGTGCTCAAGGTAGTCTGTGAGGACTTGAATGTGGAACGGTCCGACTTGGTGGCATGCCGGCGTCGAGGCAATGACGGTCGTTTGGCGGCAATCTATCTGTCACGCCGTTTCACCGATGAATCAGTTGTCGCCATTGGCCGGTATTTTGGAGGCGTAAGTAGCGCCGCGATTTCCAAGGCGGTTCAGCGTGCGGAAACTCGGCGCAACCGGGATCGAGCTTGGGATCGGCAACTGACGAAGCTCACTGCAGAGCTTCAGGCACTGGGGCCTCCGGTTGCACCGTGACCCAGTAGGTTACGAGTCAAGATCTGACTCTGGTTCCAGTGCGTTGTCGACGGCGCGGCGGAATTCTTCGCTGATCTTCACTTCGTACGGCTCTTCGGGCACCTCCGCTTCATCTGCCTTCTTCTTGCACTCGGCCAAGAAATCGCGCAGTTCCTGGTCGGTCACTCGTTCCTTCAATCGGCCATTGCCGTCCGGCGTCTCGACAGTCATGTGGTCCATCAACGGCTCCAGTTCGTTGGGATCGATTGTCTCCTCGTAAACCCCCCGAAGCACACGTTGAAGCGTCACTCGCGCTTCCTCCTTCTCTTCGTCGCTGAGCCCTGAAGGGGCCACGTACTTGGCTTCGATCGAGTAGATCATTATCAGGCCGAAAAGCGGTGATTCTGCCAGCTCTTCCATGATTCGCCCCAGATCCTCGGTCGATATCTCACCCGACTTGTACTTGTCCACTACGCGGTCGACCTGCGCGATGATCGCTTGCTTCTCCTCCTCGTCCAACTCGGACTCCTCGACGATGTTTACGATGAACCCCCGTCCGATGTTGCTTGCGATCGCCCTTGCGTTGCTCCACACATACCACACGACGCCTCCACAAACGCAAACGCCAACCACAAAAGCACACAGACAGCCAATCAGACATCCCGGCAGCCATCCCTTTCCCTTGCGCTGGGCCGGCGGCTGCTCGGCCGAGAACGTCTCCTGCTGCTGCGTCTGCTGGTAAGGAGTGGGTTCCTGGTAAGGCGTAGGTTCCTGGAAAGGGTTGGACATATTCAGCCTCTAACGGGAATAGGGGGCAACTACACACACGAATTATACAAAGACATGCTGCATAGTGCCCCGGAAAAGCGATATAATCATAGTGCCTGTCTTATCGAGTCATTTCTGCTGGCAGGTCAGTCAGACTTACCAAAACGGGTGATGACATGTTCAGAAGATCCGCCTCGAGCGAAACAGAAGGCTCTACGATACCGTCTGCGCTGCCCGACGAAGAAATCGCGCCGGCGGAAGTTACTGCCGACGACGACGAAGGCGCAGAGGAATCCGCGGAGTACGAATACGAGGGGGGAAGACGCCTGTTCGCCAGGCTCTTCTACAGTTTCGGCTCGTGCGGTATCTCGTTGGTACTCCACCTGGTCGGACTGCTCGTGATGGCGTATCTGACGCTGCCCGAACCGGTCACGAATCTCGAGACTCTGGTCCAGGCTGTCTTTGATTCGCAAATTGAGGACCCGCCGGTCGAGTTTGAACTCGACCCGGATATCAGAGTAGTGACCGATCCGACTGCTGCCAACGTGTCGTCCAGTCCGGTGGTTGGTGTAGGCGAGGGTGTCGAAGCGACTGCAGGCCCGCCGCAATTGGATCAAGAGGTGGTGCAAGTAGCCAGTGCGACCTCGCCGACTGCCAAGATAAGCATCGAGCATCCTTTGACCGGCGTACCGTCGTTCAACGAGTTGGTCGAGGCAATACCGGAAGGTCAATTCAAGGGCGAGGCGCGCGCCGTCATCGACAACTACCAGCAGGCCATGGACCGCATCGCGCAGGAGTTGCTGATGATGATGGACGACGGGCCGGTTCTGGTGATTTGGGCGTTCGACGAGTCGGGCAGCATGAAGGATGACCAGAAGGAAATCCGCGAACGCATCTACAACGTCTACGCGCAATTGGGCCTGGTTGGACGCGACAAGAGCCGGTGGCTGGAGACGTCAATCATTAGCTACGGGGAGAACCTCCACTCGCACACTGATCCGCCCACAAGCGACCTCTTCGAAATCAAGCGAGCGATCGACAGCATTCCCGAGGACAAGACCGGCATCGAAATGATGTGCCAGGCGGTCGGGTATGCCGTCGCTGGGCATCGTGAACACGCACAGAGGACCCGGCGTCAGATGGCCCTGATTCTCGTGACGGATGAAAGCGGCGAGCAGAAGAACAATTGGGACTATCTGGAACGGGCCATCGCCGAGGCCAAGGCGGCCAAGTGTCGGATCTATGTGTTGGGTCGCGAGTCCGTATTCGGCTATCCCTATGTATACATGCGTTGGGTGCATCCTCAGACGAACCGCCCTCACTGGATACGCGTAAACCGAGGGCCCGAGACAGCATTTGTCGAGCAGTTGCAGATCGACGGCTTTCGCCGGCGGTACGATGCCTTTCCCAGCGGCTTCGGACCCTACGAGCAAAGCCGCATGGCTCGCGAAACGGGAGGGATATTCTTTATGCTGCCCAGCCTCGAATCGGCGCTGGTGCGAGGCGAGAAGCGCCGTTACGAACTGGAAATCATGCGGCCTTATCGTCCGGACATCAGCCATCGCGCCGAGTTACTTGGATACCGCGAGACGCACCCGCTGCGCGCCACGATCTGGAAGTGCATCTACGATTTGGATCCCTACAACAAGAACATCTCTGCCCAAATCGAAATGCGCGTTCATTTTTCGATCCAGTTCCCCGAGTTTGTTCGCCAAGCACGCATCGAGCAGGCCAAGGCCACGAAGTTCCTGGTCTATCTGGCCAACGTGCAGAAGGTCATGGAGTCCGGTGCGATACATCGAGAACAGGAAGACGACCCACGTTGGCAAGCCAATTACGACCTTATCTACGCGCAGTTGGTTGCCTATCAAGCTCGAATCTGGGAGTACGGTGCATCGCTAGAGGAGTTTATCAAGAATCCGAAAACTGCCGCGCCGACCAAATCGCCTAATTTACGGCTAGTGCACTGGGATGTCACCACGCGCCCGCAGATACTGACCGAAGAAAGCAAACCGTATATCGAACGTGCCACCGAGTTGTACAAGCTCGTCATGGCCAACCATCCGGGCACACCTTGGGCGGCCCGCGCACAACGCGAACTGAAACGTGGATTTGGCGTCGACTTCCGCCCCGACTACGACCCACCCTATCGCATTCCGTCCGGGAAGGTGGATCCGGTTCCCAAGCTTTGATCGGATCCCATCGCCCTCCGCAGTTTGACGGCGACTCCATTCCTGTGTTGGCTCTTCAGTGAACTTTTGACGCCGCTCGGTAGACAAACACCTCGTAGGGGCGGCTTTCTTCGTGCAAACGCCATATGTGGCTTTGGCACATTGCGGTGCTCTGAAGTAGAATAGTCTGCAAGACCGTCGAATGTGCTGGATCAGGAGTTGACCAGATGACCAAATGCTTCTCGCGACGTTCGGTTCTGAAATCTCTCGCTGCTCTGCCTGTGGGGGCGCTCGCGGCTGGATCGCTAACCGCACCTGTTTTCGCAGCGAAAAAGGACCCTCGATGGGAAAAGGCGATGAAGCGCGGCTTGGACTGGGTCGCTCGTACCCAATCGGCAATCCGCGGCAATTGGACGGCCGGCAACTACCCGACAGCGATGACAGCGCTGGCGGGCGTCGCTTTGATCTGTTCCGGGGCGACGACTACACAAGGGCCGTACGCCAAGAACATTCGCCGCGCGGTCGACTACTTGCTGACCAAGTGCCGCTCGAACGGGCTGATCGGCGACCCCCGAACAGACAATCGATACACATACGGCCATGGATTTTCGATGCTGTTCCTTTCGCAGGTCCTAGGCGAAGAACAGGACGAAGAGACTCGGGAACTCGTGATCGAAGCGCTGACCAAGGCGGTGGATTTTAGCTGCAAAGCGCAGACCAAGTCGGGCGGTTGGGGCTATGTCAGCGCAAAGGATGGTAACGACTTCGACGAGGGTTCGACGACGATCACGCAGGTCCAAGGCTTGCGAGGCTGCCGAAACGCCGGCATTCCCGTTCCCGCCGAAGCGATCGAGAAGGCGAAACAGTACATCTACAAGTGCAAGAACCAGGACGGCGGTATCTCGTACAGCTCTCGCAACCGCGGCAGTTCACGTCCGGCCATAACGGCCGCCGCCATGGCGACGTTGTTCAATGCGGGCGACTACGATAGCGAACACGTGCCGCAGATGCTGGATTACTGCAAGAAGACGCTGCACCAGGTTGCTGGCGGTGCGAGGTCCTACGGACATTGGCACTACACGTACCTGTACTACTCGCAAGTCGTCTACCGGCAAGGCCGCAAGGAATGGAATCCGTTCCGTGATAAGCTGTACAACAAGATCGTCAACGAACAGAACGACGAAGGCTACTGGACGGGAAACATCGGCCCGATCTACGTCACGGCCTGCAATCTGGTCATGCTGCAGTTGGACAAGGGCTTCCTGCCGATTTACCAGCGCTGAGCATTGGTCATTGGGATTTGGTCATTGGTCATTTGTCAGGCTGCCCGCTCTACTTCTTCAAAGCTGCCTTCCGTGATGGCCACAACGGTCAGCTTGTGGCGTTTGGCGAAGTGAATCGCTTCCTGCTGGTCCACCACGATCGTCTTGTCGGCTTCCACCGCCAAGACGGACGCGCCGGCCTCGACAAGCGTCTGCATCGTTTCCATGCCGATCGTAGGAACGTCGAACCGCATGTCTTGCTGAGGCTTGGCGACCTTAACCACAGTGAACCCGCCTTGCGGGCACAAGCGGCCTGCGCGTCGAATGCACTCATCCGTGCCTTCGACGGCTTCAACGGCCAGAACGGCTCGACCCTTCACTGCGATCGATTGGCCAACATCCAGTCGTCCCATCTCTTTGGCCAAACGCCAGCCAAACTCGACGTCTTTCCACTGCGTCTTTGACGGCGAACGATCGGTCAGTTTTCCAGATTTCACGAGTAACTCCGGTACGAAATCCGTAGCCGGCGCGAAATGGATCCCGTCTTGGGCAAATGCGTCGACAACGGCAGTCAACAGTGTGTCGTCTTTTCGGTCTTTGGTCTTCGCGAACCAGTGAGGATAGAACGTGCGAAAGCAGCGCCAATCGGGAAAGTGCTTCCAGAAGGCGAACTTGTGAAACAATCGAGTCTTGTAGATCTTGCCGGCCATGGTGGCCTGCAGGACCCCGCTTCGCCGGAAATAGCGGATCGCGGCACCAAGCTTCCCTAGACCGACTTCGCAGTAGTCGTGGGAACAATCCACGAGTACTCGATCTGCGTGGTCTTTGATTCCCAAACAGAAGACTTGGTAACCTTGGTCACGCAGCGATTCGGCAACCACAATTGGATACCGTCCCCAACCGGCGACCAATCCGATTCTGGCCGGACAACGGTCGTTCACGCAGCCTCCTGTGACGAATGCGTTCCCGGGCAGTCTTCCATCCCATCGATCACCCGTTGCAGGGCCTTGACCTGCTTCTTCAACTCGGGCAGCCTCATCAGGGCTGCCTGGATCAACATCTGCTTCCGCTCAGGAGTCGCAGGGATACCCACGTAAGTTCCACCGTCCGGTATATTAGTCATCACACCGGCCTTTGCGCCCAGCGCGGCGCCGTCGCCGATGTGAACGTGGTCGCGAATCCCCACCTGGCCCGCCATGACGACATAGTCGCCGGTCGAGGTGCTGCCGGCGATCCCGACCTGCGAACATATCATGTTGTGCCGCCCAATCCGGCAGTTGTGCGCGATCATCACCTGGTTGTCGATCTTGGTGCCTTCGCCAATCACCGTCGCGCCGTAAGTCCCGCGGTCGATCGTCGTGCAAGCGCCTATCTCCACGTCGTCGCCTATCACCACGTTTCCTAGCTGTGCGGACAGTCGATGACGGCCATCCACCGTGGTGTAACCAAACCCGTAAGCACCGACGACGGCTCCGGCGTGAATGATCACTCGCGATCCGATGACCGTATTCTCATACAGCACAACATTTGGAAAGACGACAACGTTTTCCCCCAACTCACATCCCGCCATGACCTGGGTGCCGGAATGAACCGTGCTTCCCGCGCCGATCTCGACGCCGTCTCCGATCACGGCGTTCGCGCAAATAGTGACATTGGCCCCCAGCTTTGCCGTGGAACTGATGATCGCCGATGCACTCACGCCAACCCGATCGTCCTCATGAAGCGGACGAAAATGAGCGACGATTTTTGCGAAAGCCTCTTGCACATTGTCCACCGTGATGAAAGGGATACCCTCGGGCTGGAAGTCCCGCGGCACAAGAGCTGCGACGGCTTGGCAAGCCGCAAGCTTGTCGGCCAGTTTGACGTTCTCGACAAAGGTGATTTCGCCGCGACCAGCGTCACGAATGGTATCCGCGCCGGCGATTGGAATCTGGCCGTCTCCGTTCAGTTCGCCTCCAACCAGTCGCGCAACGTCGCCAAGTAAGATATCCATTGCGGCCGTCCTTTCCAGCAATAGAGCGTTGATCGATTATTTTCGCATCCATACTCTCGGGTATGAAGGCGGTATCCTAATCCATACCAATCCGCCCCTACAATAGGAATCGCGCTCCTGGCAAATTGCGGAAACTGACGAGTAAGCCGGAACAAGTCCGCGCAGTTCCGACGTCTCGCCCCATTCGTGCCGGAACTGCGCGGACTTGTTTCGGCCTACTTGGGCAACGCCACTCTGGCGGGGCAGAGCGTGGAAATGAGAGCCTGACGCGCAAGCGAAGATTCAACTCCGACACCGACCTAGAAAACGCGTGCTAGCGGTGCCGCCAAGCACGCCCCCGCCGGAATAGCCGTGAAAACCTGCAGAATCGGCTGCGCGAGAGCAGCGGAGATTGCCGACATACGATGATGTCTATCACCGTACTCGCTTTGTGCACTCCGTCGAATCCCCTGGGGCGCTTGATGCGCAGCAAGAGGCAGGGCACGCCCTCCGCATACCGTTCGAACCTCCTGTGGACGCTGTGGTCCGTGGCGCGCGGGCTTCGTCGAGCCAAGTTGGCGGAGGCCAGCCCAGATTCAGACGGCACAACCAAGTCAGGTGACAACGATTCGGCGCTATGGTGGAGTGTCGTTGTCCCGTTGCTGATCCCGCTATTGGTTCTGCTATCGCTTACTGCACTGTTCCGCCTCACGAACGCCGACATCGCTATTTGTCGAGTCTTTTTTGGCGCGGGAGACGGAAGTTGGTCAATCGGCGAATCACAACCGTGGAAGTTCGCCTACTCTTACGGCACGCTTCCAGGGGTTGCCATCGGGATCGGCGGATTGGCGATCGGTGCGGCAAGCCTCGCTTGGCGACGTTTGCGTGCCTATCGTGACGCCGGGTTCTTCCTGGCAGCCGTGCTGGCAATTGGGCCCGGTCTACTAGTCAACGGTCTCTTCAAGCCGTATTGGTGTCGCCCCCGTCCAAAGCAGATTGTCGAATTCGGGGGAACTCAACAGTTTGTGCACGTCTGGGGCTGGACGTCCGAGCGTATGTGCAAGTCGTTTCCTTCCGGCCACGCCTCGATGGGTTTCTACCTACTAGCCCCGGCGTTCGTCTTGTACAGACGTCGTCGCCGTCTGGCTCTAGCATTTGCCGCGTTAGGCGTGACGTGGGGCAGCGTGCTGGGCGTCGCGAGAATCGCGCAGGGGGGCCACTTCCCAAGCGATGTGCTTTGGTCGGCCGGAATGACCTATTTGAGCGCATTGGCTCTGTGCTATCTGTTCAAACTAGGGGAACGAGGGGTTTTGCGGGATAGCGCAGACCATCCCGCCAGATTCGAGCCCATCGTGATAGGGGCCGAGGCGGCTCGCAGCATTCGGCCTGCGGCGGACGAACGACTGCCGGCGGACCAAGAGGCTGATCGCCGCAAAGCAGCGTGACGCCATTGTTGTAGGCGTTTCGGGGTTGACTCGAATCGCGTCTGACGAGGAAACTCCGCACACATCTCCTCGCCCCGGTCAGTCGATCACCGATGAATACCATCAAGCGGCACGTGGTTAGCGAAATACTGAAGATCTTCTTCGTGGCGATCGCCATCACGATGTTGCTGATGACGTTGGGTGGCGGAGCGAAAGAAGGCATCAGGCAAGGCCTGCCGCCCGGAATCGTTCTCCGGACGATGCCCTACATCGTTCCGGAGATGCTTCGATTCACCATACCTGGGTGCCTGCTGTTCGCTGTTTGCAGCGTCTTTGGACGAATGAGCGCGTCGAACGAAATCGTCGCCATCAAGTCGCTGGGGATCAATCCGCTGAGCATCGTGTGGCCCGTGTTGGTCGTCGCCTACGCATTGAGTTTCGCAACGTTTGCGGTATACGACGTTTGCGCCGTATGGGCGAGGCCGAATTTGCGCCGTTTGGCCGAAGACTCGGTCGACGAGATCGCGATCGGGTATCTTAAGGCAAACGGCGCCTTCACTATGGAAGGAATATCGATCGTGGTGAAGGGCGTCGATGGCGATCGGTTGCTGCAACCTGTGATCAGCATTGCCGGACGCGGCGACACACCGCCGATCACGCTGACGGCCCGAGAAGCCTGGCTGCATTCCGACGACGATTCGGGCACGCTGCGTGTCGAATGCCGAGACGGGCAGATCGACGCCCCCGGAAAAGCCTGCCTCCGATTCCCCAATCGCTTTGTGCATGATGTGGTCCTCCGCGAGCCCGAGGCTCATCCCAAAGACCACCTGTCGCCCGCAGCCCTCGGCTCGCGCACCATCCCTACGCAGATTGCCCGCGAAAAGGCCCACATTTCCAGAGTCCAACAGCAGTTAGCGGCACAACACGCTTCCGAGCAAAGCACCACCGCGACAGGCCTGCAGAACATCCTCGCTCAACGTCAAACGCGTCTGTTTCGCTTGCAGGCAGAAATCCCACGACGGTTCTCAAACGGCTTTGGATGCGTGTGCTTCGCTTTGGTCGGAGTGCCCGTGGCGCTGCGGGGCCGGTCGTCGGACACGATGTCTGTGTTCTTCCTTTGTTTCTTGCCAATCTTGTTGGTGTACTACCCGCTGCTGGTGACCGGCGAGAACATCGCCAGAGCGGGGTTCTATCCTGGGTTGACCGTCTGGCTTGCCGACGCCGTTCTACTTGTCGTCGGCGCAGTGTTGCTCGCACGAGCTATGCGCCGCTAAGGAGCAATCGAAGAAATGGCTTTGGATTCACGTGACCGTGAGGCTTTGAACGGCGAGGGCAAGATCTGGCTGCGCCGGGCTTTGTTGGTGATAGGCGGTTTGTTTGTATTTCGCCTGATCTATGCAGCCATTGTCCCGGTGGATTTGGTCCACGACGAGGCGTACTACTGGGACTGGTCGCGCCAGTTGGACTGGGGCTACTACAGCAAGCCGCCGATGGTCGCTTGGCTGATCGCCCTTTCCACTTCGCTCGGTGGTTCTTCCACGTTTTTCGTCCGCCTGCCTGCGGTCTTCTTGTCGACAGGCGGGCTACTGATCATGTACGCGTTGGGCACGCGAATGTACGGTCCGAAGGCCGGCTTCTGGGCCATGCTGCTGTCGGCTGCGACTCCCGGCAATGCTGCACTGGGGCTCTTGATGACTATCGACGCACCGCTGCTATTTTGCTGGTGCGCGACGCTGTACTGCTGCTGGCGATTCCTGGAACGCAAGCCGGACCGCAATCTCTGGTTGCTCCTGGGCACAGTAGCCACTGGGTTGGGCGTGCTGTCCAAACAGACGATGATGGGCTTCATTCCCTTGGCTGGCGTCTTTCTGTTGACCAGTCGCGAGGATCGTCGAGAAATCCTGCGGCCCGGAGTCTGGATGTGGGCAATCGGTTCGCTGTTGTTTTTGGCGCCCGTACTCTGGTGGAACAGCCAGCACGGATGGATCACCGCACAGCATACCGGCAGCCACTTTGCAGGTCAGTCAGTTGGCGTGCTGAAACACCTTTCACGTTGCGGCGAATTCGTTGCGGCACAGTTCGGCGTGGCTTCACCCGTGACATGTGCGTTATTAGCGGCTGTCTGCTTTCTGTCGCTGCGGGCGTTCCCGAAACTCGGACGTCGCGAACGCTTCCTGCTGTGCTTCAGCGGGCTCCCGATGGTCGGTGTGTTGTGCCTGAGCCTGATCCAGCGAGTCCAGCCGAATTGGCCGGCCGCCTTCTATCCCGCGGGCATCATCTTACTGGTAGGCTGGGCGTTCAAGAAGGCGGAAGGGCTGTCGCCGCTACGCAACGGGGAACGCGCGTTGCGGCGAGCCGCGTTGATAGGCGCAGCCTTTGCCGTTGTCACGTACATTCTGCCGTTCGGGCTAGGGCTGGAAGGCACGAAACTGGACCCGGCGATTCGGTTGCGGGGATGGAGACAATTGGGCAAAGAAGTAGGAGCAAGGTTCGCCGAAATGTCGCGGTCCCGACAGTCGTTCGTGGTCGTGGCTGTGGGGCGGGCTGAGACCAGCGAACTGGCCTTCTACATGCCCCAACAGCCTCGAATCTATCTCTGGAACGGTGCAGGTAACATCAACTCGCAGTACGACGTTTGGGGCGGCCCCAAGGGAAAAGACGGCTGGGACGCCATGATCGTGACGGGCGACGACGGCGAGCCGCCAGACGCCTTGCGAGCAGCGTTCCGGAACGTCGAACTGGAAACCACCGTCTGCATCCCCATCGGCCCCGATCGCCGCCACACGTACCGCCTCTGGCGCGGCGTCGGCTTTCGTCATTGGCCGCACCCTGGGGAGGAAATCCCCACCACAGCTCGCAGCAGCGGCCCCCGGCGAATGTATTAGCACCAGACGGTTCTGGAAACCGTGGCATTCGGCTTGAGACGCAACGTTCTGCGGATCAGGGGTCAGACGTACAGAATTCAGTTTTCGCAGCGGATCGTTCATCGACGTGGAATACGCTGTTCCCGCGAAAACTGAATTCTGTACGTCTGACCCCAACGGCAACACGGCGTCGTATCTCAGACTTGTCGTCTCGCGTGCCAATGGCCGTTTGCTGCCAGGGCTGCTGAAGAATCTCGCGAAAAGCTCTAGAATATGCCAAGAATTCGCGACTAGGGTCGAACCTTTTCGGGCTTTTCTTGTTGGAAGCGAACTTTGGCTCCCAAATGACAACCACGACGACAAGCGTCCGTACGTTGATTAGTCGTGCTCGCGACGGTGATCGGGATGCGCTGGGGCGGTTGCTCGAGCATCATCGACCGTACTTGAAGCTGCTCGCGCGGCGGATCATCGGCGAGCGACTCGCAAGCCGTTTGGACGAGTCGGACGTTGTTCAGCAAACGTGCTTGTCGGCATTTGGACGAATCGAGGGGTTCGAGGGCGACGAGCCGGATCAATTCGTGGCGTGGTTGCGGACCATTCACGAGCACAACGTCAGGAATGTCCTTCGCGACCACGTCTCGGCACAGAAACGAACCGTCAATCGCGAACAGGGGTTGGAGGGCGACGATGTCGTACGTGAAATCGTACCATCCCAACAGAGTTCTCCCAGCCAGCGCCTGATGCAGGGCGAACGGGCCGTCCGTCTGGCTGCCGCCTTGCAGAAACTGGCGCCGGATCAGCGCGAAGCGGTTCGGCTACGATACCTGGAAGGCTGGTCGCTGGCCGAGATTTCCGAACACACCGGTCGAACGAAACATTCAATCGCGGGCTTGATCAAGCGCGGTTTGAGCAGATTACGGAAAGAGTTGCGAGACGAACGTCACTAACGGGCGGAACGGCTTCGTTCCATTGCGGTCTCATGACAGACAAAGCGGTAGGCGCGGACAGAGCAATCGTCGAGTATTTCGAGTTGGTGGACCGCGGAGAAGTGGTTGATCCGGAGCGGTTCATCGCCGAGCACGAAGACGTGGCCGATCAACTGCGGGACTTCTTCGAGGCCGCCAGCGTCGTCCAGCAAATGGCCGGACCAACCGTCGAACAATCCAAGTCCTCCGAGCGAGGCGATGCCGCCGAATCGTCGGCGACTGGATCCACCGCGCCGAATCACGCGCACGATCGACCGCCACAGATCGTGGCTCCATGCGAATTCGGTCGTTATCGAGTCGAACGCGAACTGGGCCAAGGCGCGATGGGTTCGGTGTATTTGGCCCATGACACCCAATTGGAACGCGAAGTGGCCCTGAAGATTCCGGGCTTTGACGAGGCAAAGGAGCCGGAGATGATAGATCGGTTCTATCGCGAAGCACGGGCGGCAGCGACATTGCGGAGTCCGCACATTTGCCCCGTGTACGACGTCGATCAGATCGAAGGCGTGCATTTCATTGCCATGGCCTACATCGACGGCCAGCCACTTTCGCACTGGATGGCACAAAACAATGCGCGATCACCGCGCCACATCACCGCAATCGTACACAAGCTGGCATTGGCGCTCGAAAAGGCCCACGAGGGCGGCGTGGTTCATCGCGATCTCAAGCCCAGCAATATCATGATCGACGCCGAGGGCGAGCCGGTCGTAATGGACTTCGGATTGGCTCGGCGAATTGACCAGACGGACGTGCGGGCCACCAAGGCGGGAACGCTTATCGGCACACCTGCTTACATGTCACCCGAGCAGATCATGGGCGACTCGGACGCGGTTGGGCCAACCAGCGACATCTACGCGTTGGGCGTCATCCTGTACGAGTTATTGACCGGCCAGTTGCCATTCCAAGGTTCGGTGATTTCCGTTATTGGCCAGATCGTTGCCGGCAAGCCGAAGCCGCCTGCGGAGTTGAAGCCCGGCGTCGATCCACGACTGGCCGCCGTTTGCCAAAAAATGATGGCCAAACGTATCGAGGACCGCTACCAGTCGATGGCGGACGTGGCAAAGACGCTCGAAGACTTTCTGCAGGATGAAAATGAACGGCCGTTCGACAGAGTGGCTCAGGCGGCCGAACCCCCGATTCGCACGCAGGCGGCCTACGTGGAAAAGCCAACGGCAACGGCGCCGGCCCAGGTACACCGGCCGTTGCCGGAAACCAAGTCGGCCGCCCCTTGGGTGTTGATCATCGCATCCATCCTTGCGATCTTCCTAATGGGCGGATGCCTTGTATTTGGCTTCGGCTACTTCCTGCTTTCGCGAAGTCAAGTCGCGCAGGAAAGGGAGATAGGTGCCGTAGAAGCCGATCAGGCTGCAGCCGAACGAGAGCAAGACGCGATTCGACGACAAGAACAGAGATTGCAGTCCGCAAACGAGAAGAAACGACGGGTTGCCGAAGACACTGCCGCGGCCCCTAGCCAGACAACGTCAACTGCTCCCGGCCTGAAATACGCCTGGCAGCCGGAAGAATCTTACGGCTATTCTCTACGAATCGTAGCCAAGCGAGGCAACCTTTCGGAATCGCTTACCGGGACGCTACGTTATCGCGTACTGGAGGCAAGCAAGAAGGAAACCAGGCTCCTGTTCGACAGCAAGCTCTCGTCGCGCGTGAACTCAGGATTCATGGGCCCGCCGGGCATGGATCGTGTCAGTTCCTTCGCACCGCTGAGCGATGTCGTTCGGATGTTCCCCAGGCACGAGATAACGGTTGATCACCGCGGTCGAGTTGTCGAAAACGACTGCGACGCGAGATTGCCATTCGCTTTGGGCAGTCTTGCCCAGTTGGTCGTCGAGACGCTTCCCGAAAAGAGAGCTGACGAGTGGGAAACCACCCGAAGAACGACAATCGAGATCAAGCGTGACGTTCTGCCGTTTTCGCGAGGTCCTTTCGGGCGGTCGCAAGGCATCGAGAAGATCGAAGCTTCCGCAACGACGAAGTACACGCTGAAATCGCACGATTCAAACGTGGTGGTCATTCATAAGCAATACGATGCAGCCACGCCCGCGGGTTCGCCGTACGCGATCACGGGCGAGGGAGAAACGACCTTTGACCGCAAGAAAGGCGTTACGACGGAAACACATTTCAGCCTGAAAGTCACGGACAACAGCGGTCAAGCGGTCAACGTGACCGTCGACAGCCGCCTGCTGACCGAGGCGGAACTGGCGGAACGACTTGAAGAGTTGGAGGCCGAGACGGAATTATCGCCTGGCCAACAGGCGAAAGTGGATTCCCTGTCCCAACCGCCGGACCCGTCTCCGGGCAAGCCCGTCACCAGCGAGACACCACTTGCGCCGGGCGATTCGATCCAGGGCCACAAGAACGGGAGTTGGCGTGACGTGACGGTTCTGGAATTGTTAGACGACGGCCACGTCAAAGTCCACTGGATCGGCTTCGGCGTCGAGTGGGATGAGGCCGTGCCGCGATCCCGCCTGAGAATTCTGCCGGGAACAAAGAAAGAGAACGAGACCGACTAGTTCTGTGTCCAGCCGAAGAAGACGAGTAGGGCGGGGCACGAACGCGCCGGGGGGGCGGCGGGGGGGGGGGAATACGGGACG
>CAZURK010000161.1:32094-33437 GCA_964623055.1 uncultured Pirellulaceae bacterium | reverse complement strand
TTCCCGTGAAGAATGCCATGGCGATCATGGCTCGCTTCTCTTCGTTGGCCAGCGGTTGGCCTTGCCACCAACGCCATCCCCCACCGCCGCCGTGCAGAAGCGTCCAGTAATACGGCCGGACGGGCTTCTTGGTCGGCATCGAGTTGACAAGGGCCATGTTTGAGTCGATGTTCGCGAGAGTGTATGCGACATTGTTTGGCGACCAGTAGAAGCAGTAGACGGTGTTGTTGATGATGTCCACGACCTCGTAGATCTGCCGCCCGAAGGCGTTCCAGGCATGATTCGTACCGGATTCGACTTCCGGCTTCTCCAGACCGCCCCAGGTTCGGCCGTATGGCGCCCAGCCGTACAGGCTGATGTTGCGCCAGCCCTGTTTGCGGGCTGCGATGACCGCCGAAATGTACGTCTGAGCATAGCCGTCGTAGTAGCGTTTCTCGAAGGATTGCCTATCGGCTTCCGGCGCGTCTTTCGGATACCAGGCTTGCTCTCGCAGACGCTCGGGCGACTGTACCGGGTGCTCCATGTCGATCATCAGATACTCGCCGCACTGCTTCAACTCGGTCGGGTCCATCGGGCGTTTGAACTTGCCTTCCGACAAGTGAACCTTCACGAGGTCTTTGTCCATGAGTAGATCGTATCGGTCGTCAGGTAACCCGTGTTCGCTGAACCATTTATGCCAGTTGATGTAGCCGCCCCAGGTCAACCACTTCGTGCCTGCGGGCAGGTGCGACCGCTGCTCGACCTTTCGCACATACGGGTAGATAATGTTGAAGCCGTGAGCTGCGGCATAATCGGCCATGCCGAAGTTGTGCCAGCCGCCGTAGTTGAATTCGCAGTTGAAGTATTTGAAACGAAACGGTTTGATCTCACGAGCCACATACGGGGCTTCGCCGGGAGGATATCCGTCGGTTATGCGTTCGTCGTAAGCTTCGGCAGGTTGCCCAAGCACCGGAGGATTATCGTCCAGGTCCACGCCTCGCAGGTGTTCGACGGTGAGCGACTGCTCTGAGCGCAAGACTACCGTGTCGGCGGACGTTGGCAGGTTGATCACCTGAAACGTCGGCACCTTGGCCGCCAGCAAGCGCAACTCGGCCTCGGCGGCCCGATCAGCCCCGGCCGCATGCGCATTGCTAATCCCGAAAACGACACACAACGACCAACCCAGGGATCGCAACCAACGAATCGAACGTCGTTCGTCCATAGAGGGCTCCATCAGGCACTGCTTAGTCACTCAAGGAGGAAACAAAGACCGTCCGTCACGACGGAGCTTGCCTCCGTCGAACGATGTTCGGAACCAGACGCGAAACTCCAAGAACTCTTACCTCGCCCGGCCCCCGCCGCCG
>CAZURK010000161.1:3959-31994 GCA_964623055.1 uncultured Pirellulaceae bacterium | reverse complement strand
TCGGAACCAGACGCGAAACTCCAAGAACTCTTACCTCGCCCGGCCCCCGCCGCCGGGGACGAGCCCCAGCGGTGGCCAAGAGACACGATAATCTCCATCAACGACCATGGCGACTCGATCGTTTCCACTTTGAGTTGGCTACACTTTGTACTGCGGTATCTTCATCAGTTCGCCGTCTTTCAGGGCCGACTGGTGGGCGACGATGCCGGACACTGTCATGTTCAGCGCCCAGGCGATGTCGACCAGCGGTTTGCGCCCTTCCAGGATCGACATGACGAACTCGTGGCCGAGGTACCCGTGCGATCCGCCGTGTCCGCCGGCTTTCACGGCGGGAGGAAGCGGAGGTTTGGCCAAGTCCGGCAGCTTCTTCTCCAACCCCTGGTAGTTCATGCCGATCATCGAGCCCTTTTGACCGCGCACACGACCGACTTCGCCGCCGTAGCCCGGAGTGTCCCAGCTCACGCCCATGCGCGACATGCCGCCTTCGCTGGTGCGGAACATGGCGATTTCCGTGCCGAAGGGGTTTTTGTAGCGATTGTTCTCAGGCTGCAACTCTTTGCGGATGCTCGGCATCCCCATGCATGAGACTTCGGTGAAGCTGCCGCCGGTGACGCCCGTGTAGTAGGCGTTCGAGTGCGTTGGATACCATTGAGGCGGCAGGCCGATACGCCAACCTTTGTATGAGTCGATCACGGCGCACGCATAATGAAAATACTCGCCTTCGCTGTAGACCAGGTCGCCGAAGCCACCCGCCTCGTAGATCTTCCGCATGGCATACAGGTCGGAATGGTAACAGGACGTCTCGAACATCATGTAGTTCAGGCCCGACTCCTTCACCGCCTCGTACAGTCTGTCGGCGTCCTCAAGGTGCTCCCACACGGCCGGCACGGCACTCGCAGCGTGTTTGCCGTGCTTGAGGACTTCGATACAGTGACGGGCATGGCTGGGCGCGTCCGTTGCACAGAAAATCGCCTCGATCGAATCGTCTTTGACCATCTCTTCGAGCGAAGGATACGTCTTCTCGCATCGGCACACTTGAGCCAACGCTTTGCAGCGGTCCGGGAACAGGTCGCTGACGGCAACCAACTCGACGTTGGGGTGATCCTGCAAAGAGAAGGACGCACCGAATCTGCAAACGCCGTAACCGACAATCCCCATGCGGACCTTCCGATCCGACGTGGGCTGCCATCCGCCCGACTTCTTCGGATCGGTCTTCCCTTCTTCGAAGCCTTGGATCTTGGGCGGCTGGGCATTTGCCACGGACAGGACACCAAGGCCGGCAGCACCGAGTCCTGCGCTTTTCAAGAACGAGCGTCGTGAGGTAGGTTCGTGCATGGCGAGTTCTCCTTCAGGATAAATTCAAAATACGAAGCAGTTTCGTTTAACCGCGACCCAGCGGGGAGCGCGCCGGGCGACGTCAACTCCCGCGCTCCCCGCTGGGTCGCGGTTAAACGACGATCGTCACCGTTTGAGTAACATTGACAATCCACCGTCGATGTAGAAAAGGCAAGGGCCTCCTATGGCCACTTATAACAGGTTGAGGCTCGGCACGCTACAATCGGGCGTTCGATACATTTCTCGGATATCCCTGACCGACCGACCGCGCGTTTCGTGCTCGATGCGACGGAACGACGCAGCGGTACGTACTCATGTTGCCGAAGGGCCTCGACGCAACTGAGCCGGTTGACCTAGTCATCGCATTGCACGGCCACGGTAGCGACCGTTGGCAATTCGTTCGTCACAATCGTGCCGAATGCCGAGGGTTGCGCGATGCCGCGGCCCGCTACGGCATGATCTTCATCTCGCCCGACTATCGAGCCAAAACATCGTGGATGGGACCGGATGCCGAATCCGACGTGCTGCAAATCCTGGATTCGATGAAAGAGCAGTATCGCGTTCGCCACACGTTCATCTGCGGCGGTTCGATGGGCGGCACTGCGGCGCTGACCTTTGCCGCCTTGCATCCCGACCGGGTCGACGGCGTCGTGGCGCTAAACGGCACCGCCAATCTGGTCGAATACACGGGTTTTCAGGACGCGATCAGCCGGTCATTCGGCGGCACCAAGAAGGAGGTACCCGAGCAGTACCAACGCCGAAGCGCGGAACTCCATCCCGAATGTCTGACCATGCCGATGGCCGCGACCGTCGGCGGGCGCGATACGCTGGTGCCGCCCGATAGCGTCCGGCGTCTGTTCGCCGTCCTCAGGAAGCAAGGCCGGCCGGTACTGCTAATCGACCGGCCCGAAGGCGGACACTCGACGGACTACAAGGACACTACGGCTGCGATCCGATTCGTGGTCGAGAAGGTCCGAGGTGCGTCGAACGCCGACAACGAAGATTGATGAGACTGCCGAGCTATTTGGTCACTTTTTCGTCGACAGCACGACACGGATACGTGTGGCTCGCGTGCCATCCACTTCGAGAATCTCGGCGCATGCCCCTTGTAGATCCAGCCGATCGCCAGCCTTCAACGCTCGTCCGGCCAAAGCGGTCAGGTAGCCGGAAAACGTATCCACCTCTTCGGATTCCAGTGGGACTTCCAGCGATCGGCTCACTTCGTCCAAGAGAGCTGTCCCCTGAACGATGAACTCGCTCTCTCCCTCTGCCAATATCGGCGGTTCTTCGCGGTCGAATTCGTCTTCGACGGACCCGACAATTTGCTCCACCACGTTCTCCAACGTCGCGATGCCGACAAGCGTCCCGTATTCGTCGTCTACAAGCGCCATCAGTTGGTGAGCCGATTGAAAATGCCGCAACAGTCGGCTGATCGGCATCGTTTCGGGTACGCGATGCGGCTCCCGGAGCAGCGATCGAAGATCGACTGATTCGTCCGTCAAACCTATCAGATCCTTGCTGTGCAGAATGCCGACAACGTCGTCCAAGGAACTCTCGCACACCGGGTATCGCGTGTGCTTCTTTTCCCGGATCACGCGTTCGCATTCTTCCAGCGACTGATCGACCGTCAGGTAGATCACCTCGTTCCGTGGCACAATGACGCGTCTGCAGATCGAGTCGTCGAATTCGAATACCGCGTTGATCAGGCGATGCTCGGCACGGGTCAGCTCGCCGTGGGCGTGCGCCTGTGAAATGAGCCCGCGAAGTTCCTTCTGCGTGTGAGGCGTATCGTGCTCGCCGGTGCCGTGTACGCCCGCAAGACGCAGCAGTGCGGATGTGGTCGCGTTTAGAGTAAAAAGCAGAGGATACGTAAGATAGTAAAACGCGGCTAATGGTACGGCACACCAGAGAAGCATCTTTTCGGGGCGCCGGATGGCAAAGATCTTCGGGGCCTGCTCCCCGATCACTAGGTGCAAGGCGGTAATTGTGGTGAAGGCGACGATAAAGGCCACGGTATGCACCACTTGCGGATCAGTCACGCCAATCCACTTGAACAACGGGCGTAGTAGATGAGCAAACGCTGGCTCGCCAACCCAACCGAGGCCCAGTGAGGCCATGGTGATGCCGAGTTGGCAGGCTGACAGCGACGCATCTAATCGGGTTCCAAGCCAATGTGCCATGCGCCCCTTGATTCCAGCGGCGTGGCCAAGCACCTCCAGTTGACTTCCGCGAACCTTGACCATCGCGAACTCGGCAGCCACGAAGAATCCATTCAGCAAGACAAGTAGCAGTGCGAGCAAGAGCATAAGCACATAGAGCATCGACCGTTTTCCTCTCAAACACAGAGATCGCCGCAACGTCGAAGAACTGTGATCGGCCAGCCCTAGCAAAGTCGCCGCATTGGATTTCTCGCTACGGCTTCAGAACCTACTATGCAGACTGCGGATCGACCGATCAAGTCGATCAACAGCCATACGTTAACTATCGTATCGTCATCCATTTTCCTGTTCCTGATCGTCTGGCTTTTCGGGTATCGGTTCGCTGGGGCGAACACCGTATTTCCGTCGCCTCGCTCGTCCCCACGGGCAGCCTCCCAACGTGAATATCAACTCGATCGTTTGCAGGAACTTGGCGAAGCGATTGCCCTTTCTAGCGCGAGTACAAATCGGACAACGCCGTTCACAGTAATCGGGATCGAACAGGGCCGGCATGGGTGTGTTTCTCCTGTGAGGATTCCGGATCAACGTTGCCAAGGGTACCAGAGTCCGATAGTTTAGGGTACAACGTATCGGCGAGAAACTGCCCTCCAATTGCCGCACTCCGACAATGTCTTGGACTGCTACAGCCATTCTTCTGACACTGACGGCACAGACGCAGCCAACCGGTCCGTACCGGAATCAGGTTGCGGACAACTTGGCCAAGCTGGCGGATGAATCATCGGCGGTCCGTGCGGGTGCTGCCGAGGCGTTGGGATTCCTTCGCGCGTATTCGGCCGAAACCGCATTGATCGCTCGTCTTCAGGACTCGGACAAACACGCGCGACGCGAATCCGCCATGGCGCTGGCCTGGTGCGGTGGGCGAGCTGCCGTATCGCCTTTGCTGGAGGCGCTAGACGATAGAGACTGGCTGGTACGGCAGGCCGCGCATATATCCCTGACGAATCTAACCGGAATGGAGTATCCGTTCGATTCGTTGGCAGAGGCCGATCAGCGCAAGGCCCAGGCCGAACGATGGCGCGACTGGTGGGCGGGGGTTCCGGCTGATCGGCCTCCGCAAGAGGTGATGGAACTACTCAAAGGCGCGAATCGCTTGGCATTGACTGGCAATGTTCTGACGTCCACCACTTACAGAGGTCCGCCTAGCATTCTGCTTGATGGCGAGATTGGCCCAGCGTACTGGCAAACCAAGAACGTGCCGTTTCCCCAATGGTGCACGGTCGATCTGGGCAAGGTTGAAGACGTCGATTCGGTGGTTATCCACCAGTATGGGCCAGATTACGTGATGACCGAGTACGAATTGGCCACCAGTTTGGACAATCAAGATTTCGAGGTTGTCCAACACGAGAAAGGCGATTCGCCGGTAAAGCTCGAGGTTCGGTTCCCGATTCGCAGGGCTCGGTACGTGCGTATTACGAGCTTCGGATCGAAGCGGCCGATCTACCCTACTACATTCTTCGAGATCGAGGTCGGTGAGAAGAACCATCCCATCGCAACCGACGATGTTCCCGTTGAATGGCGTTTCGAACGCGGCGTTCGGGCCCTGGGCGCCTTAGGGGGCACCGGAGCCACGGCGGCCATACTTGACGTGATCGGCGCAGCGCCGACGTCGGTCAAACGATACCGGCCAATGATACGCGCGGCGCTTCGATCCCTGGGTCGTTTGCGGGACGAAGAGGGATTTCACGCGTTGATTCACTTGCTGGACAACCCGTTTTGGGCACGGCACGCAGCGGATGCCCTGGGCGATTTTGGAGATCGTCGCGCCGTGCCGGCGCTGATCCGAGCCTATTCGCGGTATGCGAAGCAGTTGAACGGGGCGGATCCCGTCGACGTACCGGCCGACGACAAAATGGGGTTCCCCAGCATAGACCGGATGCTCGAGACCCCCTATTCGATCGCGTACGCTCTTTCGCGTTTGCCGTTGGACGATCCTCAGGACTACGTGGCGCTGTGCGAGATCGCACCGCGAATCATGGCCAATCTGCCCGGAGACCACGATACGTTTGTACTGTACGAGTCGGAGGTGGGGCATCTGCTGACTCACTACCTGATGGAGCATACGGGCCTGCGGCAACAGGCGTGCGAGCATGCGTTTCAGGTGCTTGGCCAACCGCGTCGTGTACCGCCCACGGACGAACCGATGGAATGGTCTGCGTATCCGCCGCACCGAATCGCGAGTTGGCTACCGAGCGTCTGCACCGAGCCGGAAGATCTGCCGCGCCTGCTGGCACTGCTGGAACACGAAGACGGTTGGGTACGCATCAATGCCGGCAAAGCGATTGGTTGGCTGGGCGACGAACGAGCGATCGAACCCGTTGCGAAGATCCTCGCGGAGGCCAAGGCTGAAGCTGACCACGGGTACAGCGGCACATTCAAGGACGAGGAGTACGACGACCCGGCACCGCGATGGCGCGAAGGATTGATCCGCGCACTTGGTCTGCTTGGTGCTCACAAACATACCGAGTTGATCGTTGGCATCCTGGAGGACGAACGATCCGTCGTCGAGATCCGTCACGCCGCCGCCGAGGCGCTGGCCGATCTGGGAGACGATCGGGCGCTGGAAGCCCTTCACAAAGCCGCGTTGTACCATCCATTCCATTGCGTGCGGCATATCGCGCGAGACGCACTCAAAGTGCGCGGCATCGAATGCACGGCCGAAGAGCCGCTTCGGACCGATTCTCTCGACGTGAATCTCAATGCGTCGTTTAACCGCAGGGCCGACGGCCCGCGCGGGGCACTGGACGGACGTAGCGCGACGAGCGATGCTGGCACGGAATCCGATACGACGCGCGGCCCGTTGGGCCTGCGGTTAAACGAACAGCGGGCCGCTTCCGATCAGTTCGACGCGATCGTCTTCATTAAGGGCAACAACGATATTCCCAATACCATCGGCACCGTCGAACAAGCGGACCGATGGCGGCAGACGTACGTAGTGACCGATTCGGGACCGGCGTATCGACCGGGCAGGAACTTGTACGTTCTTCGGCCGCCACGACCGGACGGAGAGGTCACGCCACTGACGGAATTCCCGGATGGCTACGTCGCCGAGCACGAGCTTTCCTGGGACGCAACCCACGTGGTTTTCTGCTATCGCGGCCAGGAGAATCCCTGGTGGCACATCTGGCGTGTGAATGTGGACGGCTCGGGGCTGAAGCAGTTGACGTTCGGTCCCTACCACGACGTCGGGCCAGCTTACCTGCCGGATGGAACGATCGTCTTTGCGTCAACCCGTAGCGGCATCCGCGACGAGTACCACGGGTATCCGTGCACAGCTCTGAACGTTATGAACGCGGATGGCAGCGACATTCATCCGATTGCCACCAATATCGGGCGCGACAACGAACCGGCGGTGCTGTTGGACGGGCGCATCGTCTTCAGCCGGTTGGAGGTGTTCTACTCGCGAAACAAGACCGAATTGACACTGCACGCGGCGCATCCCGACGGCACAAAGGACGTCGTGCTGTACGGTCCGGAGCGGCGGCAATTCTGGCGGCAGTTGGACCACGGGCCGCGTACGCCGGCCGACGGGCAGGAAAGTCCGCTCACGCATCGCGTGATCCGCATGACGCAACCGCAGCCCATGCCGGACGGACAGAGCATTGTCGTTGTCACTCAGGCAGGCTTGGTGCTGGTCGACGGATGCCGCGATACCGAACTATTGATGACCCCCGACTACAAAACGCGCGCCTACACAACGCCGTTCCCGCTGTCTGACGGCACGATTCTGTGTGCGACTGCCGAGAAGACACCGAATCGAGAAGAAGTGGATTTGGCATTGCACCTATTCGATCCGGAGACCAAAGAGCTTCAACTTGTCTACAACGACCCGCAGGCGGCCGACTTTGAGCCGCGGCCAATCCTCGCTCGACGGCGTCCCGTGATGCGTGCCCCCGCGGCGAAGCGATACGAGTACAGCGGACGTTTCGTGTGTTCGTCCGTGTTGGCTACTCAGGAAAAGGACGTTCCGCTCCGCGGCCGATTCGTTCGAGTGATCGAAGGGGTGCCGGTGGTCCAACGCCATAGCACTCACACGAATCCCGAGCCGGTTTGGAAGAACCATGGGGGCACGTTCGCCCGAGTGTTGGGCACGGTGCCGCTGGCACCCGATGGTTCCTTTTTCATCGAAGTGCCGGCCGACCGCCTGATCCACCACCAGGTGCTGGACAGCGACCGCCGAGTGATCGGCAACCAACTGACCTGGATCTACCCGCGTCCCGGCGAGACGAAATCGTGCGTCGGGTGTCACGAGAACCCGCATACCGCCAGCCGCAGCTACGACCCGCTGGCGTCCCATTTCCGACCAGTGAGACTCTTGCCCAACGGCGACGAGTTTACATACCGCGCCAAGGCATGGTTCAAAGGACACCTGCCTGCGGAAATCGAAGAACGAACGCGAACGGTGCGAGCGGTTAACTTGCTCGGCCGATAGAAGTAGTAGTACAGGCTGCCGGCTGGTTCTTCCCAGGCAAGATGCCTGTGCTTGAAGGATTTTGGACAGTGATGGAATGGCCATGTCCGAGAAGGAAGTCTTTGCTGCCAACCTGAAGCGTCTGATCGAAAACTCGCCCCTGTCAAGGCGTGAACTGGCCGAGCGAGCCGGCGTGAACTACAACACGCTGGGCCGGTGGTTGAAGGTTGGCATTCAGAAGCCCGACCAGCGCACCAAAAAGTCGTTGCAGAGAATCTGCCGGCTTCTACACGTCAAACTCGGCGATCTGTGGGCCGACGGCGGTCGATCGAACGATTCCGTGACGTACGCGGAAAAAGTCAAAGAGATGTTCGATCTGTGGACCGCGTTGGGCGTCGATTATGAAGGTGTGGCCGAATGGATCGACCAATGGTACACCGCGACCAAGGTGGCTGCGCGTTTTCGGCAAGAGGAACCCGATCTCACAAAGATCGTCGCCAAGGTAAAGGCGTTGAAGTCCGACGGCGAGGTACAGATGTACCTGGAGGGAATGTTGCGAGATTGGGGCCAAGGCGAATGCGGCGCGTACAAGCGACTGATCGACGCCACACAGCGATTCGTGGCCGCAGCGTTGCCCCAGGACGCCGACCAACTGAGTCGTTGGTTTCGGACTACCCACCCCGATCGCTGGGCTAGATTACTACGCTCGCAGAAGCTGGATAACGAGGGCGAGTTGGCTGCGTTCGTGCGGCACATGATGGCCGAAGGGCTCTCGCCTCACGAAGCCTATGAAGGCCTGATCCGCCTGTCCAGCGATTCGAGTCCCACGGAAGTTGGGGTTACCCATTAAGACAATTCTACTCACCAAAAGCCTTGGCATTGTCTATAATACAGAAGGCCACTGTGACGAAACAGAATGATGGTCGCTTGGGTTGTTCCTTCGCTCGACGACCAATGTCGTTTCATCCGGTCTTCTCGTGACAGACACGCGAATCGCAAACCATGTCCACAAGCACGGCTAGTTCAACGCAAGCACGCTCTGAAGCCAACCCGGAGGGTGGTCGGTATGATCAGTATATTGAGGAGCGGCTGGACAAGACTCGTCTCCAGGTGAAGTTGGTCGACTTGGCAAGCTCGCTGATGGTGTTGGCGGCAGCGGTTCTGGGCATTGTGCTGGTTTTGGCGATTATCGATCACTGGATCGTTTCGCTCGGTACCTGGGGCCGGTGGCTTGCGCTGGCCGGACTGTTGGGGGGCGTCGCGTGGTATGTCGCTCTAGTTGTGGTACCCCTGCTGTTTGGGAGGATCAGTTCAGTCTATGCGGCGAGGACTATCGAAAGGAGCGAGCCGTCGCTGAAGAACAGCTTGATCAATTTCTTGATGTTTCGCTCGGACCGAGCCGGCCTTCGAGCGTCGATCTACCATGCAATCAGGCATCAGGCGGCGGCAGATCTGTCTCACGTTCAGGTCGAGTCGGCGGTTGACCGATCCGGGTTGATCAAGATTGGCTATGTGCTGGCGGGCGTGCTGGCGTTTTGCGCCGCATACACGATCCTGTCGCCAAAGAGCACTTTCCAGTCGGCCCACCGCATCATTGCGCCCTGGGCCAACGCGCCGCCGCCGTCACGAGTCCGAATCGAAGATGTCCAGCCGGGCAACAAGGATGTTTACCACGGCGAACCCGTGAGTGTGTCGGCCGCCTGCTATGACGTGCGCGAAGGCGAACCGGTCACACTGTTCTATTCAACGTTGGACGGGCGGTTGAGTCGGGAGTCGGTCGCTATGCAATCCGCCCAATCGGGGCTGACATACCGTTGCCGGCTGTCGCCCGACGACAAAGGCATTCAACAAGACCTTGTGTATTGGATCGAAGCCGGCGACGCGCGCAGTCCATCCTATCGACTAACCGTTCTTCCAGCGCCGACGATTCTCGTCGAACGGATCGAGTACGACTACCCGGCATACACGGGTCAGCCGAAGAAGGTCGTCGAGCGGCAGGGCGATGTCAAAGGCCTGGAAGGCACACGAGTCACGGTGCACGCGTCGGCCAACGTGCCCATCGGGTCTGCGGAAATCGAGTTCGATCCCGATGATGTGACCAGCGACGGCGCAGAAACCAACGAGCCGACGACGGTTGATTCGTCTTCACCAGAGCCGGAGAGGTTGGCGTTGGAGTTCAAGGGACAGCGGGCTTGGGGCTCTTTCGTGCTGGAACTGGACGGCACGCGTACGCGGCCCAAGCGTTCGTTCTATCGGATCCGGTTTTCCACGGAAGACGGACAGCGCAACCGCAACCCGGTTCTGCACCGAATCGAGGTGACGCGCGACTTGTCGCCCGAGATCGAGATCCTCACTCCAACTCGCGATCGGATCGAGGTGCCCGAGGACGGCCAACAGAACATCGAATTGCGCGGCATTGATCCCGATTATGGCCTCAGCAAAATGACGTTACGCGCGGTCGCCGGTGGAGACGATGTCACGACGGCAACGCTGCTGGACGCTCCGGCGGGGCAGACCGGACAGATCGTGGTCGGACACGAATTCAAGCCCAGTGACCACGGATTAGGTGCAGGAGCCACGGTCGTCTACTGGGCCATCGCCGAAGATAATCGCACGTCGCCCATGACGGGAAACCCGGCTCCGAACACTGCCAAGACGCGCGCCTACCACATGTTGATCGTGCCTTCGGAGAAACAGCAGGGGACCGAGAACGCGACGCCCGACCAGGAGGAACCGATCCCCGATTCATCGTCGCCTTCTTCGATCCCCAATGAACCCACATCGCCCGACGCCGAGACTCAAGAGGATGGCAGCACGGAACCACCGGAAGGCGAGGGGCAGAAGGGCGACCAAACCGGCGGACAGGATGGTCAAGGGAACCAGGTGTCGGGCGACTCGTCGAAACCGGAGTCCGGTGACACCGAACAGGACGGCATGGGCAGTCAGGGCTCGGGCGCGGGGTCCGACACCAAGACAGCATCCGGCTCGGAGGCGAACGACGGAACCGGCGAAAGCGGAACAGCAGGGGACAGTGCGTCCGACGGTTCGACTGGCGAATCGGCTGGCGGCGTACAATCTGGCCAGCCCGGCAATAACGGCTCGGGCCGATCCGAAACTGGAGGCGAGCCGGGGGCTGGGCAACAGGCAACATCGTCAGAGACGGGCGGCGAGCCGACTGGCGAAGGCGCATCCCGGGATGAGCCTTTGCACGACGGCGAGGCATTCGAGCGGGCCCTGGAGCACATGCGTCAGCAACAGGGCGGCGATCCTTCGGATGCAAACAGCGGCAGTCAGGCCACAGGAGATCCCAAATCGGGACACGGATCGTCCGGTTCGCAGACACCGGAGGGCCAAGACGGACCGCAGCAAGAGGACGCAGGCGGTTCTGCAGGCGCTGGACAGGAGCAAACAGGCTCGCCCAAGACGCAAGGCGGGCAAGAATCCAAATCATCAGGCGGGACACAGCAGCAGAATGAGACCGGTGCCCCGAAAGGCGGACAACAGCAACCGGAAGGAAATCAGAGCGGCGGCCAGCGGAAAGAAGGCTCTTCCGGCAGCAGCGGCAAGCCGCAGGGTGGGGCCAAACCGAATCAAGGCGAGAAGCCTCCTGGCGGCGGGGCCGGCAAGCCGAAGAATTCGGGCCAGGGCGACGATGGCGAATCTGGGTCTGGACAAAAGAGTCAAGAAGAGAGCGGTTCCGCAGGGTCGCAACAGGAGAACCGGGACCAACAGAAGAAGAAACAAGGAAGCCAAAGCGGAAAGCCCAAGCCCGGCAGCGGGTCTCAGTCGCCATCGCACAGCAAACGTCAGTCGGATTCCAGCGGCGGCGATAGCGGCGATCGCAGTGGCGGCGGCAAGGAGGGCGGTGGTCAGGGCGCCAAGCAGCCGGGCAACGACAGCGCGGGCAGCAACAGCCCCGGCGACGACGGCAAATCCGCGTCCAGTGAATCCGGCGCGGGCGAACTGGCAGAACGCCCAGGCGACCGAGCGCCGTCGGAGGGCGAAACCGGCACGCCGGGTATCGAGAAGGGTCACGGCAGCGCCACCGATCCCTCGCCGGGCAGCGAAGGTGAAGGCGGAAGAGCGGACGGATCCGACCAGGCGGAACCTACAGAAACATCGACTGGCAGTCCGGCAACGGGAGCAAGCGACCAGCGAGGCCAGGGGGTGCCGCTGGGCGGCGGCAAGCCAAGCAACGCCGACCTGCGTGGCTTTGACCTGACCGGCGAAGTGCCGCCGGGCGAACAACCGAATCTGGAGTACGCACGGAAAGCGGCCAATCTTGTCTTGGAGCACCTGAAAGACCAACAACACAACCCGGACCAGGAGTTGCTGGACAAACTGGGTTGGACGGACGAGCAGATGCGGGAGTTCATCGCGCGTTGGGAGTCGATGAAACGGTCGGCCGCGGAAGATGAAGTCGGGAAGCGGGAACTGGACGAAGCCCTGCGCAGCCTAGGCCTTCGCCCTCGCCGCGGCACGACGCGCAGCGTCGACTCGATCGACGACGGGTCGCGTGGACTACGCGACATGGGCGGTCAGAGCGCTCCGCCGCCCAGTATCCGGGAGCAGTTCAACGCGTACAAGAAAGGTACTGCCCGCATCGGAGGCAATTGAATACTGAACCAGGATGGGTATTGGGCTCGCTTATATGAACGAACACGTCCCTCGTTATCTTGTTCCGTTTCACCCGAAGCAGGTTCCGCACTTCTTCAGCGACGTGCTTGTCATCGGCGGTGGACTGGCCGGTTTGCGAGCCGCCATTGCCGTTGATTCAGACCAGTCCGTGCTGCTGGTCACCAAAGATGAAATCCAGCAGTCTGCCAGTGCCTACGCGCAAGGCGGCATTGCGGGTGTCATCGATCCGGAAGATCAGTTCGAGGACCACGTCGAGGATACGATTTCGGTCGGCGGCGGATTGTGCGAGCCGGAGGTCGTGGACTTCGTGGTGAGGGAGGCTCCGCGGCACATTCGCGAATTGATCCAATGGGGTACCCGGTTTGACAAGAAGGCCGGAGAACTGGTGCTTGGACGCGAAGGCGGACACAGCCGCCATCGAGTGGTCCACGCACTGGGCGACGCCACGGGCAGGGAAGTGATACGGTCGGTGATCGAGTGGACGCGGAAGTTGCGCAACGTCTCCATGTGGGAAAGCACTTTCGTGATCGACCTGCTCACGCATGATGGAGCGTGCCGTGGCGCGCTGGTTGCCCACGAGAGACACGGTTGGATGGCGGTCTGGGCGAAGCAGACGATTCTGTGCACGGGCGGCACGGGGCAACTGTACCGGGAGTCCACCAACCCATCGGTTGCTACGGCGGACGGTCACGCACTCGCTTACCGGGCCGGAGCCGAACTGCGGGACATGGAGTTCATGCAGTTCCATCCTACGGTGCTGTACATTGCCGGCAGCAGCCGGAGTCTGATCAGCGAAGCCGTCCGGGGCGAAGGCGCCTACTTGGTCGATCGCAACGGTTGCCGCTTCATGCACGACTACGACGAACGGGGCGAATTGGCGCCCCGGGACGTCGTTTCACAATCGATCGTCAGCCAGATGGAAAAGACTCGGCACACGAACGTGTACCTTGATCTGGGGCATCTGGACCCGGAATACGTCAAGAATCGTTTTCCGGGGATCGCGGCGACTTGCGCCAAGTTTGGCATCGATATCACCAAAGACCGGATCCCCGTCCGTCCCGGTGCTCATTACATGATCGGCGGGGTCACGATCGATATGGAGGGTCGCACGACACTGCCCGCGCTTTGGGCAGCAGGCGAGGTGGGCGCCAGTGGACTCCACGGCGCAAATCGACTTGCATCGAACAGCCTGCTCGAAAGCCTCGTGTACGGCGCCCGAGCAGGGAAAGGCGCGTCGCGCGCGGCCGCCGGAATGAACGATTCCTTCCAAGCGTTGCCGCTGGAGAACTCGCCGGTCGAGGAACCGGACGAACCATTGGACCTGTCGGACATTCGCAATTCGCTGAAAAGTCTCATGTGGCGCTCGGCGGGCGTCCGTCGCACCAGTCAGGAACTGACCGATGCGTTGCGGTCCATCGAAGACTGGCAGAAATATGTGCTGGTGCGACAATTCTGCAATCCGGAAGGCTGGGAGTTTCAGAACATGCTGACAGTCGCGCGTGTCTTGGTTCAGGCTGCGCTGGACCGCGAAGAATCCCGCGGCGTGCATTTCCGCATGGATTTTCCAAAAACAGACGACGACCACTGGAAGCGTCGTCTGACGTTCCGCCGCGAGTGATGGCCCACCCTACGAAGATGCGCACAAGTCGCGTCAGGTGATGATGGCGCCATATGCCATGCGGAAGGCGTGGCACGTGCTGAGCAAGAAGGTTAGCCCTAATGTGATCGTGAGCACGATGCCGGCAATAGACTCCGGGAGTTCTACCGAAGCCAGATCGTCCATGTTTCGGGTGCGCAAAACCCAAATCACACACCAAATGATCGGTAGGGAAAGGGTCCAGAGACCGTAATCTCGGACAGAAAAACTCAGCGTCGTCAGACACGGCCGGTTAGAGTAGTACCAATCGACGGCAGACCAGTCAGGATTGTACTCGGCGGACAAGGCCGCGAACTCTTCGAACCGATGGAGACCCGCGCAGGTCAGCAGGTAACCAACGCTGATGAAGAAGAACTGCGTAAGGGACAGAATCACGATGATTCTGGGCGGGAACCCCATCGGCATACGCCTCAGTTCTTTTCCGTTTCGTCTCCCGATCGTTTTCTCAGATGATGCTGCAGATAGCTGGCCCGCTCGACTTTGCGGTCGGACGTGCCCAGTTCCGAGCCCCGCAGCTTCTGCAGATGTGCCGGTTGGGTGTGGATGAACAGCTTGTTGACAGTTGGGATCTCGACATCCTCGATCAGCCCCAGGTTCACCCCCATGCGTACGCTGGACAGCAGTTGCATAGTTTCCTCGCTGCTGATCCGCTGCGCTGTGCAGAGTAAGCCGTAAGCGCGGCTCACGCGATCGTGCAGGTCCTTATCGCCGCCGTTGACCAAGTAGTCGCGAGCCTTGCGCTCGTATTCGATCAGCGCCGGCGTCGCGTCCTCGACCTGGCTGATCAGCTCCTCCTCGCTGTGGCCGAGCGTGACCTGGTTACTGATCTGATAGAAATCACCGATGGCCTGTGATCCTTCGCCATACAGGCCACGGACTGCGAGGCTCATTTTCTGCAAACCGCGAAATGCCTTCTCGATCTGGTCCGTGATCACCAAGGCCGGCAGGTGCAACATCGCACTCACCCGCATGCCGGTACCCACGTTCGTCGGGCACGCGGTCAAGTATCCCAGGCGGTCGTGGTAGGCAAACGTAACCTGCTCTTCGATCAAGTCGTCGATTCGGTTGACCAAATTCCACGCTGCTTTCAGGTCCAGGCCGCTTTGCATCACCTGGATCCGCAGATGATCCTCCTCGTTGATCATCAAGCTGAATGCCTCGTTGCCGTCGATCGCAACGCCACGAGATCCGTCCGCATCGGCATGCTCGCGGCTGATCAATTGACGCTCGACGAGAAACTGGCGATCCATTTCATCCAAAGAGTTGACGTCGATGTAGGTGATATCGCCCCATTCATCGATCGTCGTAATCCTCTCACGCAGTGTTTGCTCGATGGCGGCACGATCCAGCCCGGTACACTTGCGGATGAAGGGGAAATCCGCCAGGTTCCGCGCAAGACGGATTCGGCTGCTGACCACGATGTCCGAGTTGGGACCGGAACCGCGCAGCCACTCGCCACATCGTCCAGCGAGTTCTTCCAGTTTCACAGCAGCATCCAATATCAGAAGAACGGTTTAAGAGCCTGCGTTTTCGATTCCGCGAATCTCGTCACGCAGCACGGAAGCTCGCTCGTAGTCTTCAGCCTGGATCGCTTCTCGCATCTCCCGGCGCAAGCGGATCAGTTGGGTCTGGTCGTCTACGTCATGGGAGGCTCGTTTGGGGCGCTTCCCCACATGAAGCGTGTCGCCGTGGATATTCGCGATCAAAGGCTCCAGCAGTTTCTCGAAACAGACGTAGTCATGCGGGCAGCCCAGTCGTCCATGGTTCCGGAATTCGTAAAATGTGATTCCGCAGATTGCGCAGCTCTGTTGATCCGCCTTGGCCAGTTCCTCTGCGGTCGAAGCGATCTTCAAATGCTGAGCCAGAGCGCCGGCCAACGAATCCTCGAACTGAGCCTCGGCCGGCTTGCTGAGGTATTCGCGGGCGCAATCCTCGCACAAGTGCAGTTCCTCCCATTGCTCCTGATCACCCACCCGTTCGGTGATGTGAAAAGTAGCCGGTTTTTCGCACTTGTCGCACTTCATGATTGTCCGCAAATTCTTAACTAGCAAGGGTTAACTATCCGTTGGATTCTATCAGCGGGCGTCAACGTGTCAAGGTTGACCGCATCGGGAGGAATTCGGCGTTGGGGCCTCGATTCACAAGGCCTTCTCCCGTATCGGTCACCATTCCCGGAGAAACAGTGTGGCTCGCAGATCACGCCCCCTCGTTCGGCGGCGGGCAGGCTGCTATGTTATCCGCACAGGAGGTCGCCATGCGTAATGTCATTTCGCTCGTGCTCGGTGGTGGTCGCGGCACTCGGCTGTATCCGCTAACCAAATTCCGTGCAAAACCCGCCGTTCCATTGGCCGCCAAGTACCGGCTGATCGATATTCCGCTGTCGAACTGCATCAACAGCGGGTTGAATCGCATCTACGTGCTGACCCAGTTCATGTCGGTCAGTACGCATCGCCACATTCGTCAGACTTATCGTTTCGACCCATTCTCGGGCGGATTCGTCGAGGTCTTGGCCGCTCAGCAGACGATGGAGGGCGGCACCGACTGGTATCAAGGCACGGCCGACGCAGTCCGAAAGAACATTCGGTATCTGCAGCAACCCGGAGTTGAGTATGTGCTGATCCTCTCCGGCGACCAACTCTACCGGATGGACTTTCGCAAGATGGTTCAGGGTCACCAGGACGCCGGCGCCGACGTGTCCATCGCAGCGATGCCGGTGTCGCGAGCGGACGCGAGCGGTCTGGGTGTCATGAAAGCCGACGAATCGGGCAGAGTAATCGACTTTGTGGAGAAGCCGGAAACCGACGCTCAGCTTGACAGCGTGCACATGGATACTCAGTGGTTCTCGGCGAGAGATGTCGAGAGCCGCGGTCGCAACTGCTTGGCCAGCATGGGCATCTATCTGTTCAACCGCGACTTGTTGGTCGATATCATGACGTCAACGACACATGAGGATTTTGGCCGGGAGGTGTTTCCCCAGTCGATTCACGACCGTCACGTGCAAGTTCACTTGTTCGACGACTACTGGGAAGACATCGGAACGATCCGGGCGTTCTACGAGGCCAACCTGAGCTTGGCCCGCTGCGAACCTCCCTTCCAGCTAGCATCCGCGGACGCTCCCGTGTATTCGCATGCACGTTATCTGCCGCCGACGCGAATCGAGGGAGCGACGGTCAAGCGAAGCCTGCTGGCCGATGGCTGCCAGATCGAAGAGGGTACGATCATCGAAAACAGCATCGTCGGATTGCGTTGTATCATCGGACCGGGCGTCACGATCAAGAACTCGATCCTGATGGGTGCCGACTACTACGAGGACCAGTTCGAGTCGAAAGACAACCAGCCCGCCGGCCGACCACGGATCAGCATCGACGCCGGCACGCTGATCGATGGTGCTATTATCGATAAGAACTGCCATATCGGACGTAACGTGCGAATCGTCAACGACGAAGGTACGGTCGACGGCCCAGACGACAACGATACGTGCATCATCCGAGACGGCATCCCAGTCGTCCTGAAAGGCGCTTCGCTGCCCGACAACTGGAGGCTCTAAGCCACGGCCAGCACACGGCCGATCCCGATTTCTCTGGTAGCTGAACTCGCAAGAGTTCAGACGGAATCACGCTTCTCGGGATTTTTGCGAATTCCGCTACGCCCCTACCTAACCCGCGTTGTTCTGTTCCCTGAACAACCCGCAGATTCCCGCGTTCCACCACCGGCGGCTTAATCCGCCCCGCATTCCACGTTTCTCGCGCTCGCGCTCCCTCCTGTGAAGGCCGCGGCTGTAACTATGGCGCAGACTAGAGCGTGGTGTTAGCTGTGTCCACAAACACGGCGATCACTCCCGGATTATCCCTCCCCTTTTTCCCTCCAACAGGCAACCCGGAAAGCCTGTTACGTATCCTGCCCTCCCTTTGTCATGGTGGATGTAACGATGATCGAAATCCTCGCTATCACGATGGTCTCGGTGTCTCTGGCTGCCATCGCGGGCGCTCTGACCGCATCGCTCGTTGCGCGATTCCAGATGAGGCGTCAACTGACCTTGCTGCAGCCGTAGAATCGCTGCGGACATCGTTGCGGCAAGTCATTCGGAATAGAGCATGAACTCGGAGCGTCGCTGGCGGAATTCCTCTAGTTCCGTTTCGTAGATGCCTTCAAGCTCGTCCACCGGCTTGCCCGCGATCAGTGCACTCAACGTCTTTTGGCTGCACAGCAGCCGCTCGAGTTTGGCTGCCAGCCAGTCGTCGGGGTACAGCCGCCGCAGGCAATGTGCGGTTTCCAGTCCCGTACGCACGGGACGAAAACGCTCGCGGTCGATGACGATAATGTTGACACCGCCACATTGTTCGCCTGCGAATTTGCTGGAGTCCGGCGTAAAACGAATTGGCACAAAACGCACGCCGGGCAGCTCCGACTGGTTGAGTTCGCGTGCCAGCCGAATTCCATCTAGCCAAGGCGCGCCGATCACTTCGAACGGCGTGTCCGTGCCGCGACCTACCGAGAGGTTGGAATACTCCAACAGGCCAATACCCGGGTACAGCAGCGCTTCGGTCAGACTACGCATGTTCGGCGAAGGGTTGATCCACAGCAGCCCCGTGCGGTCAAAATAGTCGCCTCGCCGCCAGCCAACCGCCTTGACCACCTGCAAATCCACGCCCATCTCCATCTCGTGGTTGAACATGGTTGCCAACTCACCCACCGTCATGCCGTGACGGACCGGCAGCGTGTGAAAACCCACGAATGATTGGCTTCCGTCGTCCAAGATCGGTCCGGCGATATGGACTCCGCCAATTGGGTTCGGCCGATCCAACACGATAAATCGCAGATTGTGCTCGGCCGCCGCTTGCATGGTGTTGCCCATCGTCGAGATGTACGTATAGAAACGCGCGCCGATGTCCTGGATGTCGAATATCAGCGTATCGAGCCCCTCAAGGCTGTCCGCCGTCGGCTTTCGCGTTTTGCCGTAGAGGCTGCAGATCTTCAGCCCAGTGCGAGGATCCGAAGCGTCGTCGATATTCCGCGTGTCCAGCACGCCTTGGATGCCGTGTTCGGGACTGAAGAGTGTTTTCAGACTCACGTTGTCGGCTTGATGCAGCAATTCGACAGTACTCACACCACAGCGATTCACGCCCGTATGATTGGTGATCAGTCCTACGCGGCGGCCCTGTAGGCTGCGGAACCCCTCCTGCTCCAATACGTCGATGCCGGTCAACACGCTTGCGACGGCCGAAGGTTCAACACTTGGTAGTTTGGGCGGCGCTGCCCGCGACGTATGTGGACCGCCAAATGCCGCACTAATCGCAACCACCATCGCCGCGACAAATGGGCACCATGCCTTCCAGATCAACTGTTGCGAATCATCGTTCATGTCTGCTGCTTTCTCAGATAATCCTCGCATAGAGACGCCAGGAGTCCAAACGCGAATGTCGAAACCGAACCGACCACCGTCAACCATGGCCACGCCACGCAAGTGAAGAACTTGACGTAACTCACCACAAACAGGCCGCCCAACATACCGAACAACGCGGCCCTTTGGCGGACCCATTTCGTCAACACGCCCAGTGAGAAGATACCCAGTAGGATCCCCGCCACAAAGCCGGCAATCGCCAAGGCGTCATTGACCACACTTATCGCCAATGCGTCATCGGTCACGCTTTCCGAGTAGTAATGCGCGCTGACAGCCACGGCCACCTGGAGCAGCCCAAAGAAAATGGTCAATTGCCTACACACACTGACACGTCGCTCCGACGACATCTCGGCCGTTCGCAACAGCGGACCGAAATCATTGACTGCGGCCGTTGCGGACGAATTCAATGAACTCGACAACGTCGACATTGCCGCGGCAAAGACGGCGGCCAGCGTAAGACCGGCAAGTCCAACCGGCATGTGCGCGACGATGAACGCGGCAAGAGCCTCGTCGCCCTTCTCTACCGCTACCTCTGGAGGAAACTGTTTGAAGAAGCAAGCCAGAGCTACGCCCAACAAGAGAAACACGGCGAACTGGAAAAGGACCACGAAGCCGCTGGTTATCAGTGCACGCGACGCGTCCCGACGATCGCGCGCCGCCAAGTAGCGTTGGACCATCATCTGGTCGGTGCCGTGTGTGCCGAACGACAGGAACGCGCCGCCGATCAGCCCCGCCCAAAACGTGTACGGTTTGGCGAGGTCCCAAGAAAAGTCGATCATCTTCAGCTTGTCGTGCTCAAGGGCGAAGCTGTAAAAGTGCTCCCAGCCGGTCGGCAGCCGGCTGATGATGATCCACAAAGCTATCAGGCCGCCCGCCATGTACACGACGAACTGAACGCAGTCATTCCACACAACAGATTTCATGCCGCCGAAAAACGTGTAGATGATGGTTGCCACGCTGATGATGGCGATCGAAACCGGCATCGATACACCGATCGCCTTCTCCAACGCGATGGCCGCTAGGAACAGTCGCAGACCGTCTCCCAGATTGCGGGCCACCAGGAACAACAGCGAGGCCGTTCGCTTGGTCGCAACGCCGAAACGACGGTCGAGCACTTCATAAGCCGTAAGCATCTCGCCGCGGAAATACGCCGGCAAGAGCACGTACGTCACGAGGCATCTGCCCAGGATGTAACCGAACGCCAATTGCAGAAAACACAAATTGCCGCCTTCGGCGAAGGCGACACCCGGTATGCTCAGGAACGTGGCCGTGCTGGTCTCGGTGGCTACGATCGAACCCAAAAGCGCCCACCACGGAAGGTCTTTACCACCCAGCACGTAATCTGAGAGATTCCGGTTCTTTCGGCCGATCCATAGACCGAGGGCGACCATGCCGACCAGATACGCCACGATGAGCCAAGTGTCGATGGGATGGATACGCAGGTGCACTGTGTTTGGAGACGGTGTATAAAGGTTGAGGAAGGCCCAATCGGGCGGGTGACAGTTCGTAGTTCCGCCTTCAGGCGGAAACTCTACGAATACGCACTGCCACGAGTCGGCCGCCTGAAGGCGGAACTGCGAACAATTGTGCCGCCCTGTTGGTTCAGCAAACGCGTCATTCTGCCATCTTGTAGCGTCCGAGGCAATAAATGGAATTGTCGAATCTTACCACCGAAGCCCGTAATCCTGCGTCCGAGGAGATCGATCGGCTTACATCGATCGAAATCGTGCGGCTCATGAACGCCGAAGACGCCAGAGTCGCCACGGCCATCGAGCGAGTCGCGAAACACGTCGCCAGCGCGATTGACGTGGTAGCCGATCGATTGCGCCGTGGCGGGCGACTCGTCTACATCGGCGCAGGCACTTCGGGTCGTCTTGGCGTGCTCGATGCCAGCGAGTGTCCACCCACGTTCAACACAAAGCCGTGGCAAGTCGTCGGTCTGATCGCCGGGGGGCTTGAAGCCCTGACACGGTCGATCGAAGGTGCCGAGGACATCCCCGAGAGGGCCGTCCAGGATCTGAAGTCAATCGACCTATCCGATCAAGACGTGGTGCTAGGGATTGCTACCAGCGGGCGCACGCCGTACGTGGTCGCCGGCCTTGCGTACGCCGGCCAAATCGGGGCGTATGCGATCGGTTTGAGCTGCAACGAGGATTCGGAACTCTCCAAGGTCTCGCAGTTGACGATCGCGCCAGTGGTGGGGCCGGAAGTCGTCAGTGGATCGACACGACTGAAGGCCGGTACCGCCACCAAGATGATCCTGAACACGATAACTACCGGCGCGATGGTGCGGCTGGGCAAGACGTACGGAAACCTGATGGTCGATCTGCAGACCACGAATCAGAAGCTGACTGAACGCTCCAAGCGGATTGTCGCAACATTGGCAGGAGTGTCCCCACCGGAAGCCAAACGCCTGCTTGAACGTTGCGGCGGCGATGCGAAGACAGCAATCGTGGCTCACCTGCGGTCGGTGGGGCCGGAAGAAGCGAGGCGACTGCTGACGGAATCCGACGGCCAATTGCGCAGCGCAATCGAACCTGGCGCTCAGCCAACTGCCGATCGGCCGACCGATCCCTCGCACATACCGCATCAAACGGCCGAAGGTCTCGTTCTGGGCGTCGATGGCGGCGGATCCAAGACGGTTGCCCATCTGGTGCCGATAGGGGCAACGGAAACGAAACCGGTCGGCGTGGGCAGGGCCGGGCCGTCGAATCCCAATTCGATCGGTTGGCAGCGCGCCATGGAGAACCTCGAGTATGCAATCGACCGCGCGTTTCAGGCGGCGCACATTCCGCGCAGCGCGGTCAAGTCGGCCTGCTTGGCATTGGCGGGTGCCGGACGAGAAGGCGATCAGCAACGCATAGGGGAGTGGGCCAATCGTCGGAATATAGCACGCCACATCATCGTCACACACGACGGCGAGCCGATCCTGGCGGCCGGAACGCCGGATTGCGTGGGTATCGCCGTCGTGGCAGGAACCGGCTCATTCGCCTGTGGCCGCAACGCAGACGGAAAATGGGCGCGGGCCGGCGGGTGGGGGCACTTGATGGGCGACGAAGGAAGCGCCTACAACGTGGCCCGCAGTGGACTCGAGGCCGCCGCACGAGCCCTGGACGGCCGCTGTCCCGAAACATCGCTTTCCGGAGCGATATTCGATGCGATTGGCGTCAAAGACCGTTCCGGACTGGTCAGAGCAGTCTACGCGCGACAAACCGATCGCCAATGGCTTGCGTCATTGGCCAAGGTAGTCGTCGCTGTCGCAGAAGCCGGCGATCACGTGGCACTGGCAATCATAGACGAAGCGGCCACGGAACTGGCCCGCCTCTGTCGTGCCGTAGCCGACCAACTCACTGGCGATCGGTCCGCCAGTCAATTCCCAATCGTCCTGGCTGGCGGACTACTCGTCCATGCGCCATTGCTGCACGACCGGGTACTCGGAGAGATTCGGCTTATGGGGCTGGGTGGTGCACGCGCAGAGGTAGTGAAAGAACCTGTCCTGGGTGCAGTCAAGCTTGCCCAACAGTTCCAGTCAGACCCGCCCAGCCGTTTGCGCGGGAGGTTCGCAGAACGAGGGTCAATGAGAAAATAGGGAACAAGGGAGCGGAAAGAAGCGCCCGACAGATAAGAAGACTGGGGGAAATATTTCACGAAAACAACAAGGGAAGCATTGAAATTGCGGATCGAGCTGGTAAAATCGGCAACATAGACCGGTTCTTTGGGGGAATTCGGTGATGGTGATTATATAAGGAGTGGCCTCCATGAAACCGAAATTGGCAATGTCTGTCGGCGCGCTGGCTGTGCTGGCTCTGATCGGTGTGACTATTGCTGAGATGCAACTGGGCGGAGAAGCTCAGCCCGCTGAGGCATCAGCGGATTCGACGCCGCAGTCGAGTGATGCATCCGATTCGAACGAACAAGCGGGCGGCGCGGAGGCGAATGCAGACTCCCAGACCGATCGTGCTGGTCCGCCAAGTCCGCGCGACACGGACGTGCGGCGCGCCCGAGGATTGTACATGCGGCCTGATGGAACGCTGGTAGGCCGAGTCAACTACATCGATCGCAGCACGCTGACGTTGATGCCTGTACCTAACGCTTTGGTCAGCTTCATCCAAGAGCGTAAAGTGGCCGGCCAAGCAGTCACGGACACCCGCGGCATGTTCGCCGTGAAGGGACTGACTCCGTGGGCAGTGTATTCTGTTATCACCGCGTCGAAGGACCATGTGTGTACGTTTGCTACTGTGGCCAGACCGTACGATCATGACGACGATCGCGGACGACAGGGCGAGCAGACGTCGAAAGCAGTCGGCTTGAATCCCGGTTGGGTCAACGAGATCCGTTTCGTGGCCTTATTGGCGGACGACGACGCAGACGCATCCGACAACGAAGCCTCGGAAGATGGCGAGAATGAAGATGGCGAGAATGAAGATGGCGAGGAACCGGCGACGCCGGACGAAGATGGCACTCCTGCCGACTACCAGGACTACGAATTCCACGAATTCCAGATGATACCACGCGAAGATTTCATCATGGCCCTGCGTGAGGGCCTGTACGGATTTGACGTATCCGGTCTACCACCTCCATCGCCTACAGGCGGTGCGGGTGCCGGAGGAGTCGGAGGTGGTGGCGCCGGCGACGTTGTTGGCCCCGCTGTGATCGGCACGGCCATCGGAGCCGGTATCGGCGCAGCGATTGGAGCGAGCCAAACGGACAACGACCGAGCCAGCCCGTTTCGACCGTAGAGGAAGTGGACGCTCACGAAAACGAGCCAACCAGACGCGTCCAACTTACGCATCCCGAAAGAGCCCTTTCAGTCTCGCTCTACGCGCGGGTCCCGTGGTGCACTTCACCCACCTCTCCAGCGAAGTAACTTGGCCACATTCTCGAAATCCGGTCAGTCTTCGCCGATTCACGATGAGCGGATGCAGGTTGGGCCGGATCTTTCTGTTCCTGCTGGTGCCCCGGCCGCGCACAAAAAAGGACTAAGAGCGAATTGTCCTAAGTCCTTATGTACCAAGGTGCTGGAGTGGGACGTACGAGCGGCGTCCGTTGGGAAAGCTGCCCCGCTAGGAACCGAACTATTGGCGAAAACGCTGAGGAATACGGCGATTCTGAAATGGGGTGGGGCGACAGGTGGGGCACAAACGACGATTTGCAGGCTGTTATTGAGGCTTGGCCTAGCCTGCCCGAGGCGGTCAGAGCGGACGTCGTGGCAATCGTGAAGGCGGCAACTGGTGGCGTTTGCTGACAGTCTCCTTTCTGCACGTACAATCGCTCACGTCTTTTTAATCGGTTAGACTTTGGGCTGCGAGCAGTCACAGTCGGCAGCGTCATCATGGCGGACCGCTCAACGGGAGAGTGAACATGTGGCAACAACAGGCTGCAAAGTCGTGGCTCATGATACTCCATGCCATTCTTGCTGGCGCTCTACTCGCTGGACTACTGGACACGATTGCTCGAAGTCAGACGGATTTCCGAACTTGGCTTGTTGGAATTCGCACCCGAGACACCAGCGCCGAGGCGTTGTGGATTCCACGGCCCAACTTAACCGAAACGCTGCCATGAACAAGAAACAGAAGACGGTTGTAACGGCCGCCGTTGTGTTGGTAATCGCCTGCGGGCTCTTTCCGCCCTACGAAGGCGAGTATCGTGGTTATGGGCACCTTCGGAAAACCTACGCTGGATACCACTGCATATTTTTCCCGCCATCAATCGAGCAACTCCAAGCCGCTTTTGGGACTTGGTCAAGTAGTCGATACTTGTTCAACGCTCGAATCATCGTCTCGCAGGTGTGCCTGCAGGTGGGGATTTTGGTGATAGCGGCAGCAGGACTCTATCTTCTCTTCGGTGACAGGAAAACAGGTTCACCAAGCACGCGGGATGATTAGCCGGACACCTCGACGCAACCGTGGCATTGAGTTTGACCAGAGGGCAACCTCAGTGGAATCCGTAGGGCCTTGGGGCCCCCTCGGACGCTGCGGGTCTTTGCCCAGGCCCCACCCCCAAAACCCGCCGACTACTTGTACTTAACCCCATCCGTCGCTTGCTGCGACCGCGAACCGTTTAACCGCCATACGTCGCCGCGACAGATTGTTTGACACGTTGCATGGAGAATCGAAGCATGAATCGCACGGAGAAGCTGGAAATCATGCGGCGATTGAGAAACGTGGGCTTATGGGATGAAGCCGAAAAGTATCGCGAAGAAATACGGCAACGGCTACGGACTGAAGGCAAGAGCAGGCGGGAGGCTGTCGCGTTGGCGTGGGAACAGATGGCCGAGGAGTACTTGTCGCTTGCCGCGGAAACGGAGCGGAAGCTGGCGTTGGAGACGATATTGGGGCCACGTGCCACGTGCTACGACGACATCTTGGCTACCGACTATCGGGAGACCAATGACGCTGTTCAAATCAGAGACGCCTTTGCATGGGTGCAGCGAGAATTCTATCGAATTGTGCGGGACGGCCCGAAACGAGTTACCGTTGACTTCACGCGGGCCAAGACGCACCCGCCGACTGTTTACGCATGTGGTTTGGTGGACGCCTACGCCCGCGAGTCACCGAAAGGGCGGATAGATTTACACAACAAGTTGATGCAAGTCCTGTGCAAGAGCGGAGCCGCAAGCCACTGCCGGCGAGGGGGCTCGCGGTAAGCGAATCTAGCCGTCTGGGGCAAGGCGAAGGATGGATACGTGCTGCCGTGTGTCCGCTTGCCTTCGCGTTCTACGTTTCTGGCACGCGGGCGCGAGAGAGGCTGAGCCGTTGCTTGGTTCTCTCTTGGGAACCTTCATGCCACCCACGCGGCAATTCCGACGCTTCCAGACATACCGCCTCGCTTCCTGCGAAATACTGACTCCAATGTGGTAGGATGCGATAGAGCAAGAGTGAGATGGGCAGCCGCTACGCAACATGCAAAAGGGTGAAGTAATGACCGCGAAGAACAAGAATGCGTTTGGCCGTATCGCGGCCGTCATTGTCTTGTTGGGCGGGAGTGCCGCAGTGGCACTGGGGCTTTTCCCGCCGTGGAGAATCAAGGTAACAAGCAGTTCAGTAGGCACTAATAAGACATGGTATAATCGGAGCACAGAGCGAGCATTCATAGGCTCGGAGCCAGAGACAAGGGCTAGAATCGGCGAACCGCAGATAAATCTGTGGCAATTGCATGTTGAATGGACGGTGGTGCTGATAGTAGTAGTGACGCTGATTACTGCCCTTTACCTGTTCTTAGGCGGAAGAGGGCACAAGCCGCCCGACTGACAACACAAGAAACGCCTCGCCGCTTTGCCGTCGCCTCGATAGAATAATGCTGACGCGGCACCGTCTGCAGGCGGGGCGATTTGTCCTGTCGCCAGCCGCGTCCTTCTTTCCTAGGACACGCCACGGAAGGACAGTGGCAGCATGTCAGGCAGTCACACCTATGACTTCCACCAGCGAGAAATCGCTGACCTCAAAAGTGCCGCAATCTACACTTCCGCCGTCTGCAAATACCTGGAGCGTCTGTTGGAGGCAGTCAAAGACAATAGGCCGAATCGGGCGAGAGGGGCAATTAAGGCTCTCCTCGATCATGATAACCAGCGTTCGTCGTATGTAGACCGAGTCGACCATCTCATCGAACCCGTCCGCGTGCCTGTGAAAGTGCCAAGGGCTTCGGAGAACCATCGAGGAACTGACTGTAGACCTCTGCCCACATGCAACGACATGCGGGAGTACTTGTCAGCTCACGCTGCCGTTTGGGCGGTGCACAGTACATTCCGCGAATACTTCTGGCGTGTCTGGAGACGTGGACATCCGACAGAAATCTCTTGCCACGACGTATTAGGCGCCGTTGAAGAAGTGGATTCGCGATGGGATGAAATCCGAGATGAACTTAGGGAGGTTGTCGATTTCGACTGCGAGAGTCTGTTAAGGGCGGTACAGACGGAATCAAAGGCTGCGATAGAACGCTGTCGGCAGAGCATTGTTGCCCCCATCGAGGATTCAACAGAATGTCTGGTGACGCTTTCACAAGCAGCGGCTATGGTGCAACGCAGCAAACGAACCCTCGAAGGATACACAAGGAAGCCAGGATTCCCTCAGCATCGAGTCAAAGGCAAGAAAGGGCAGCCAAGCCTTTATGCCTGGAACGAACTTCGCCCATTTCTGCAGGAGCAATTCGCGCGAGACTTGCCAGAGCAGTTTCCTGCTGACCGATTTCGGCGAGACTAGGCACCATTCATACGCGATTCATGCGCGACCCCCCGTAACTGCACGGGCCTTCTTTAGAATCCCTGCGAACGGTTTCGATTTCCTGCTGTAGGAAACGCCGATTCGCAACTCTTTACAAGGGGATTTCGCTATGGCGGAAACGCAGCAAACGACGCTGCGACGCATCCTGACTATGCCAG
>CAZURK010000161.1:0-3859 GCA_964623055.1 uncultured Pirellulaceae bacterium | reverse complement strand
TTCGCTATGGCGGAAACGCAGCAAACGACGCTGCGACGCATCCTGACTATGCCAGAGGCGGCCGAGTTTCTTCGCGTCAGTGAGAGAACTTTGTGGGCCAGAGTGCAGGCAGGAGAGGTGCCGCATTTTCGCGTCGGGAAACAGTATCGCTTCAGTCGCGAGAGGCTGGAGCAAATGTCAGATGACGGCGGCGAAGGTAGCCGCTAGTTGGGTTGTAACTCTCTTTCAGGAGTAATCACGATGAGTATGGAATTCACTATGGGAACTGGCGGAGTGCCTGCAGGTAGTTACTTCGCCGAATTTGTTGGGGCTGAGCCCTACACCGAGAACGCCGAGAAGTACGGCGAAGGCGTGGCGCTTCGCTTTCGTATCCTCGGCGGCGAGCACGATGGGGCAGAAGCCTCTCGCATTTGTTCGGCGAGGCTGACGCCAAAGAGCGTCTTGGGAAAATTCGCTGTCGCCTTGAAAGGCTCAACAATCGCTGCTGGCGAGCGTTTTTCATTCGACGCCCACAAGGGCGTGCAGGGTAATCTACTGGCTGAGCCTACGGAGAGCGGCGGCACTCGCGTTGCGTATTTCGTGCGGCAACCTGTACAGCAGGCGACACAACCCGTACAGCCGCCTGTGGAGCCCCAGGACGCGACGCAGCCGAATGTGGCTACTCAGTCGCAAGACTGGCAGCAGTCGCAGCAGCAAGCGGCAGAGCGATTCTAGGAGGACAAGAAACGCCTTGGCCCTCGGTTGTGTTGCTCCGAGGGCCAAGGCTTGTTTCAGGAGTAATCTTATGACGAGTATAGCAGACTTGCGGAGCAAGCACCAACGCCTTGTATTGCCCCAGGCTCAGTTCTACGCCTGCCTCGGCTGGCCAGTCGTTGTCTTGCACGGCATTCGCGAGATTGACGGGCAACCCGCCTGCACCTGTCGCAGGGGTGCCAATTGTGCCGACCCTGGCAAGCATCCGAGGTTGAAGGATTGGCCTAGCCTCGCCACAACCGACGAAGAGGAAATCGAACGCCTTTGGCAACGCTGGCCGGATGCCAACCTTGGCATCAAGTTGGGGCCTGCATCGGGGCTTGTCGACTGCGAACACGACACCGACGAAGGCAAGGCAACGGCTGAGCGATTGCTGGGCGATTGTTTCACGCCTACCTATCAAAGCAGTCGCTCAATTCATCGCCTCTTTCAGTTTCCCGAGGGGCTGACGATTCCCAAGGCTGTTGTGATGGTACAGGGTTTGGAGCTTCGCTTCGGAACTGAGAAGAAGGGGGCACAGTCTGTCTTTCCCCCGAGCATTCACGCCTCCGGGGTGCAGTACCGTTGGCTCAATGGGCTGAGCCCCGATGACGTTGAACCTTTGCCGTTTCCTGAGCCCCTCGCTTCGCTGCTAACCGAGGCTGGCAGCACGGGCAAGCCTTTGGGCGACAGCCAAGGCGGCCCTATGGAATTCGTCTGCGAGGGTGACTTGGAGAACCACCCAGGCAGCCCCGAGGGTGAACGGAACGGAACGCTTTGTAGGCTGGTTGGGCGATACCTTGGGCAACGCGGACCTGACGCCGACTTACTGCCTCAGGCTCTTGCCTGGGGGGAGCGATGCCAGCCGCCTTATCCTGCCGAGGAAGTGCATAAGGCAGTGGCTGGGCTTGTCGAGAGAGAGCTTACCAAGCAGTCTACTGCGAAAGCTACACAACCTACAACGCCTCGCCTTTCGCTTGTCGCCAAGCCTTACGCCGATATCCAGCCTGAGCCTGTCCAATGGCTTTGGCCTGAGCGAATCGCCCTAGGCAAGTTGTCGCTGCTGGTGGGCCAGCCTGGGTTAGGCAAGACGTTTCTCGCTTGCGACTTGGCAGCGAGGGTAAGCCGAGGGACTGCCTTCCCTGATAGTAGCCTGCCGCCTGCTGGCGAAGCGGCAATTGTCACGGCCGAAGATGGGGCGGCCGATACGCTACGCCCGAGGCTTGACGCTGCTGGGGCGGACGTGGGCAGGGTACAGCATATTGAACACATCAGGGCTGACGATGGGAAGGAAATGTTCCTATCGCTCAGCGACCACTTACCCCAGGTTGACGATTGGCTGGCGATTCACCCCGAGGCGAAGCTGTTGGTTGTCGACCCCATTTCGGCTTTTCTGGGCGACGTGGATTCGCACCGCAACGCCGAAGTGCGGAGTGTGCTGGGGCCTGTCGCTAAACTGGCCGAAAAACACAATGTCGCAATCGTTGGCGTTACCCATCTGAGCAAGAAAGACGCAAAGGCAATCAATCGCGTTATCGGTAGTATCGCTTTCGTCGCAGCCGCAAGAGCAGCCTGGCTTGTCGCCCCGGATCCCGATGACGAGAGCGGCGAGCGTCGCCTCTTTCTGCAAGTCAAGAATAACCTTGGCAAGGCTTCGGGGCTTGCCTTCGCAATCACTGACGGACGAGTTGTCTGGGAAGAGGGGCCTGTGCTGGTATCGGCCGACGAAATCGAAGATGACGGCGAAGGTAGCCCGAGGGCTGAGGCGAAGGCGTGGCTGCAGGAATTGCTGACCGATGGGCCTGTGCCGGCAGCGAGCGTCTGGAAGCGGGCTAAGGCTGACGGTATCGCTGAACGAACGCTGAAGCGGGCTAAGAAGGAGCAGGGCATCATATCTGACAAGCAAGGCGAGCATTGGGCGTGGCGGTTACCCGAAGAAGGGGGCAGCTATGTCTTCTGAATCGCATCAGATGGGAAGAGGGCCAAGGGTGCCACAATGCCACCCTAACAGAATTGGCCCACTTGTCGCCATCGCTGGGCTAAGGGTGCCACCTTTCCCTAAGAGGCATTCTTGGCCCTCTTGGCCCCCTTGCCGACATGGAGCACAGAAATGGACATTCCAGAACTGCTGCACAACCTGACGCTGCAGGGCTTCAGCCTGGGCGTGGTGGGTTGTGATTCAATCGAAGTACAGGGGCCTGTGGCGAAGCTGTCGCCCTCGCTGAAGCAAGCCCTGCAAGAGCACAAGCCTTCGCTGCTGCAAATCCTGCAGCCTCGGAAGGAAACGACGGGCGACGATTACGCCGAGGCAGAACGCTGGGCGATTCAACATGAGCACGAACTGCCGCCCCAAGAATTCAACCCCGACGAATTCGGCGCTGCCGGCTTCTGCACTTGCCGTTCGCCGAGGATTGGTCAGGGCGTGCAGTTTCGATGGTGTATCGACTGCGGAAAAAGAGAAAGACAAGGTTGACTGCTAGCCAACTAACGCATAGAATACTGTAGGTGGCTAGCAGACAACACGCGGACAAGAGAGGTAGAAACATGAAAACCGTATCGGAGCAATTGAGGGCGATAATCGACAAGCAAGGCTATTACCACGTTGCGAAAGCAGCGGGAGTCGATAAGTCACAACTATTCCGTTTTATGCACGGACGAGCGCGTCTGACAACCGATTCGCTCGACAGGGTAGGCAACGCCCTAGGATTGAAGCTGACAGCAACAAAGAACGTCGAAGGAACGAAAGGCTAGAATCATGGCAAGCGTCACGAAAGAGACTCGCAACGGGCGAACGCTTTACCGCATTCAGTACGTCGACGGCAACAAGCGACGCCGCAAGATTCGCCTTGGACACGTCACGCGGAAGGATGCCGAGTATATCTGCAGCAAGGTGTCTGCTCTTGTGGCAGCCAAGCTTTCGCAACGTCCCTTAGATAGCGATATCGCTAGGTGGGTGGCCAACCTGGGCGATGATTTGGCGGGCAAGCTGGCTGAGCAGGGACTGATTGAACGGCGAGCCTCGGCGACGCTAGGCGATTTCCTGTCAAGCTACATTGAGGGCCGCAAGGTTGACGTTGGCAAAGCGACAATCGACAACTTTCGCCAGCTAGAGCGAAACATTGTGGCC
>CAZURK010000160.1:0-33452 GCA_964623055.1 uncultured Pirellulaceae bacterium | reverse complement strand
TTGGATGGCTATCAAATGAAGGATTTCTATTGGACAATTCGTATTATGAGCGGCCCGGAGGTTCTGAAGTTTCGCAAGCAGATCCGTGATGAAGTGGGAATGGACCAATTGAATTGAGATCAGAATGGGGAGCGAAAAAATGGGATGTTACCGACGTTGTTTCATGTTGCTGGCCGTTTTGTGGCTGGTTTGCCCCGCCGCCGTGCGGGCACAGTACGGTTGGATGCAAGCCGCCCGGTCCAGTGGTAGTACCGTCGCTGGTGTCGGGCAAGTGAAGATTCATCCGAAGCCAAACGCGATTCGGATGCACATCGAGTTGGTTTCCAAGGGAAAGTCGTTGGAGGAAGCGTTGAAGAATCTGAAAGACCGACGCGAGGCGGCTCTGGTCCAGTTGGAAAGTCTGCGTGCCGACATGGACACGGTCAAAGTCGATGCGCCGCGCGTGTCCGGTCAGCAATCCGATCAGAAACGCCGCCTTGAACGCATGTTGATGGAACGCATGAGTAGCCGTGGCGGCAAGGTTCCGCCCGGAGTAAAGGTCCCCAAGTCGTGTACCGTCTCGGCGGCGCTCAGCGCCGAATGGCCACTCGAGGTGGACGACGCCGAAGGTCTGCTGATGGCTGCGGAAGTGTTGCGCGAGAAAGTGAAGGAAGCCGATCTGGCCGGCACCAAGGAAGCGGAAAAACTATCGCCCGAAGAAGAAGAGTTGGCCGAGGAGATGGCTGCCATGAGCAGCAACTACGGCGAAGAGGAAATCAAACCGGGCGAACCGCAATTCCTGTACGTTGCCGAAATCGCTGATGCCGAGCGTGATAAGGCCATGGCCGAAGCTTTCACCAAAGCCAAGGCCCAGGCGGGACGCCTGGCCCGAGCCGCCAGCGTCAAGCTGGGACCGCTGGTAGGCTTGAGCGGCGGCGGCGGTGGACAGACCGAATTCGGAGAGTCCAATTTCGGCTACCAACAACGACAGTATATGCAACGGCTGATGGGCGCCCGGTCCGGTGCGTTCGAGGACGATTCCGCCAACGAGTCGGTTTCCACCAGCCCGGAGTTGCTCAGTTTCAACTTCGCGGTGACCGCCACCTTCGCACTGGAGAAGGAGGAATAGGACGGAGCCAATGGCAACCCGCGAGGCCGCACACAGTAGGTCCCGTCTGCCGGACGGGGCCTGAATCGCGGACCACGGTCAACACATCTGTCGAGGTCCCGTCCGGCAGACGGGACCTACTGTTGACTCGACGGCTTGGCCCGTAGCTTCAGGATTACGCTTTCCGAGTCTGTTCCTGGCATGGGGTACGTGGCGACCTTTCGCAGTTCGACATTCTTCAGTAGACCTCGCTCGCGCGCCTCCTTTCGCTCGTCGACCCATCGCGGCCCTTTGACCGCTAGCAGCCGATCGAACGAATGCCAGTGTGGCCCGAACCATTTGCACATCTTCCAGAGTGGTCCCACGGCGCGGGCGATCAGAGTGTCAAACCGGACGTCGCCTAACAGCTTCTCCGCGCGATCCTGGTGCACGGGTGTCGAAAGGCCAAGCTCGCGCACAATGGATACTACTGCCTGCGCCTTCTTGCCCACGGACTCGCACAACGATAACCGCAAATCGGGGCGAATGATCGCCAAGACGACGCCCGGCACTCCGCCGCCGGTCCCCACGTCCAGCACCTTTTCATCCGGCTCCAGCAACCGGCTCAATTGCAGAGTGTCCAGAAGATCGCGGCTGACGAACTTGTCGAAATCGGTGTGCCTTGTCAGGTTCAGTCGCTGGTTCCAGTCCCAAACAAGACGGCAATAACGTTCCAGTTGCGCAGCCTGAGCATCTGGCAAGTCCATGCCGTAGTGTCGCAATGCGTCGCCAAGCGTTTCATTAATGGAATCACTCACAACGAGTCCTCGTTCAGGGAAATCCAAAGCGATGACGAGTCATCGCACTCCACGTTCTGGTTGCGGACCACGGCCGCGTCGTCTAACGGCAAGCCGAAGGCGGCGGCTGCGATGAGATGCTATTCCACCATCACCAGTTCGAAGATGCGTCTTACGAGAACCGGCACATCGGACCGGCTCCACACCGGCACGGAAACGCGGACGGGATCATCGGTGATCACCGCCAGGACCGTTGGATCTTGCGATGCCAAAGGCTCCTCGGACACACCGGCCTGCCATACCTCGACCTTTGGCCCAGCGATCTGGTAGTGCCCTTCGACCAGCACAAAATCGCACGGTTCGAACAGACGCTCAAGCTCATCGTACGGATCGCGAGACTCGTCTTCGGGAGAGGGCTGCCAGAACGCGGCCGTTAAGCCAGGCGAGAGAATGCCAACGACGGCTGCTCCCGCTTCGCGATGCTGGTGGGAGTCCTTGCCCGGGGTATCGAGTTCGTGGCGATGGTGTGTATGCTTGATCGTACCGACACGGTGGCCAAGATTGGTATAATGCCGGACAAGCTCGGCAATCAGCGTCGTTTTTCCGCTGTTTTTTTTCCCAACGATGTGAATTCGCTTCAAAACCTTGCTCCGCAAGTGGGGCCAAATTCCACATGGTAGGTCCCGTCTACCGAACGGGCCTGCGGCCGAATACGTGTTTTCCGCCGCTTGAAGGTCCCGTCCGGCAGACGGGACCTACCTCTTGCCTTTATAGAGAAAAAGCAACCATGAACCAACCGCACGGAAGCAGATCCTTGTCCAATCTGCTGATTCGCGCCTCGGCAGGTACCGGAAAGACGTTTCGGCTGTCAAGTCGCTATCTGGAGCTTTTGCGCGACGGCGTGCCCAGCAATCACATCTTGGCGACCACCTTCACGCGCAAAGCCGCCGGCGAAATCCTGGACCGCGTCGTCGGTCGATTGGCCGAGGCCACACAGTCGGACGAGAAACGTACGGAATTGGAGCGTTTTGCGGGTGGCGAATCACTGAGCCGTGACGAATGCCTGCGACTGCTGCAAACGGCCATGCACAACTTACACCGGCTGCGAGTGAGTACCCTGGACAGTTACTTCTCGCAGATTGCCCGTAGTTTTGGGCTGGAACTGGGGCTGCCGCCGGGCTGGCAGATTGTGAGTGAACTGGAGGACGAACGCCTTCGGTCCGAGGCCATCGACGCCGTGTTCGGCCGTGATGATGTGTCGGAGTTGCGCGCTTTGATAAGCCTGTTGACAAAGGGCGAAGCGACCCGCGGCATCAGCCAGTTGGTGCGTGATGCGGTCAAAGGACTGTACGACGTGTTTCTCGAAACCGACGAGGACGCGTGGCAGAAGGTACCCCGGTTCAGGCCGTTAAACGAAGTTGAATTGGCGGAGGTTTTGGATGATCTTCGCGAGTTGGAAATGGGTGATAACAGCCTTTCAAAGGGACGGGACGCCGACTACGATCGGGCCGTTCGTGGCGACTGGAAAGCGTTCCTGGGAACGGGGCTGACGAAAAGGATCATTGGCGGCAATACGGACTACAGCAAGAAGACGATTCCGCCCGAGGCGATCGCGATCTACGAGCGGCTGATCGACCATGTCAAAGCCGAAACGGTCGGGCGTGTGGCGTTGCAGACGGAAGCGACCTACAAGCTATTGCAGAAGTTCAACGCCGAGTACGAGCGGCTGAAACAAAGTTTTCGAGCGATGCGGTTCACGGACGTCACGGCCCGCGTCAGCGCTATCCGACACATGGTGGACGGGAAGCAGCTTGCTTTTCGGCTCGATTCGCGCATCGACCATCTGCTGCTCGACGAATTCCAGGACACGTCGCCGGTTCAGTGGCGGGTCATTCGACCGTTGGCCGAACGAGTCTCGTCCGAGGCTGTCGGCACGTCGTTCTTCTGCGTGGGCGACGTCAAACAAGCGATCTACGGGTGGCGAGGCGGCGTGGCCGAAATCTTTGATGCGATCGACCAGCAGCTTGACGGACTGGAAGCGGAGCAACTGAATATCAGCTACCGCTCGTCTCAGCCCGTAATCGACGTGGTGAATCGGATCTTTGGCGGGATCACAAAACATCCGAACCTCGGCCGCGCCGAGAACGCCGTCCAGCGATGGTGTGCCGCATTCGAGGAACACGAAACTGCGTTGAACAAGTTGGCTGGATACGTCGAACTGCTGACCGCTCCTCTTGCCGGCGAAGGGCAGGAGCAATCGGACGTCACCATCGAGTTTGCGGCCGATCGAATCGCCCAGATCGCCAAACAGTCGCCCGAATTCAGCGTCGGAGTATTAGTCCGCAAGAACGAAACTGTGGGCCGGCTGATCTACGAGTTGCGGTTCAGAGGCATCCCTGCCAGCGAAGAGGGCGGCAACCCGTTGACCGATTCGGTAGCGGTAACGATCGTTCTGTCGCTATTGCGTCTGGCGGACCATCCGAGCAACACGGCGGCACGTTTCCACTTGGCCCACTCGCTACTGGGGCCTGTCGTCGGTCTGATGGATCACGAGGATGATGCCGCGGCCCGACAAGTGGCTCGGCAGGTCCGAGAAACGTTGGTCCTGGATGGCTACGGGCAGGCAATATGCGGCTGGACGGAGAAGCTTGCCGCCAATTGCAGTCGCCGCGAATTGAGCCGCTTGGAGCAACTGGTGGAAATGGCAAATGCCTACCAGGCGATCGCCACCTTGCGTCCTGGCGATTTCGTCGCCCACGTGGAAAAGACAAAGGTCTCGGATCCCGTTCCGGTGGACGTGCGCGTGATGACGATCCATCAGGCGAAGGGGCTGGAGTTCGACATCGTGGTGTTGCCGGAGTTGGGTGCTAGGCTGATCGGCCAACCCGATCCATTCGTTATCGATCGCCCGGACCTCACCGGACCGATTCAACGAGTCTGTCGCTATGCCAGCATGGACGTGCAGAAGCTCATGCCAGCCGACCTTCGGCAGATGTTTGGCGCGGCCGACGACCGAGAGGCCACCGAGGCGTTATGTGTGTTGTACGTCGCCATCACGCGAGCCGCCCACGCGCTGCACATGATCATTGCTCCGTCGACGCCCAGTGAGAAGAAGTTTCCCTGCACGTTGGCTGGGCTGTTGAGGATCGCTATGAAGGATGACAAACTGGCGGATGGGAATGCCGTTCTGTTCCAATACGGCGATCCGCAATGGAGTGAGCATCCCGGACGCGGTGAGTCGCAGGATGCGGGACCGGAACAGGCCGAAGTCGCCGGCGATCAGCCGCCTGTGACCGTTCGGCTGGCTCCGATGACGGACCAGCGGCGGCGAGGCTGGGAGCGGGCCAGACCGTCGGGGCTCGAAGGCGGCTCGCGCGTTCATCTGAATCACATTTTTGCCGCCGACCGATCGGTAGCCTTCCTTCGCGGACAACTGATTCACGCGTGGTTCGAGCAGATCGAGTGGCTTGACGACGGCCGGCCCGACCAGGCAACGCTGCGGCGCGTGGCCGACAGAGTGTTGGCGAGTTCCGGTGTGGCGAGCATCGATGTTGACAAACAAGTCGCTCGTTTCGACGCCATGCTCGACTCGCCATTTATCGCGGGAATACTGAGCCGGAATCGTTACCAGGATCCAAACGCTTTAGACTTGTCGCAGGGTATCACTCAGGAATTAGTGGGAGGCCCGCTGGAGGCGACGGCCGAGAACGAACGGGGGTTCGCCATCCACGAGGGAGGTCAACTCTTGAGCGGGTTTGTCGACCGCCTCGTACTTCTCAGCCAAGGGCCCGAGACAGTTGCAGCCGAGATCATCGACTACAAAACGGATCCCCTGGACGCCGATGACGCGAAACAAGTGACCGACAAAGTCAACTTCTACGCCCCGCAACTGAACGCGTATCGGCGCGCCGTGGCCAAGGTGACGCATCTGCCCGCCGAGCGGATCGCGGCTAGGCTGCTCTTCGTGGAAGGCGAAGTCCTCCAGACCGTGCCGTGGGAATCCAGAGACGCATAGTTGGACAGCGAAACTCTGGCAAGAGGCCAGCATGCCCTAGTCGTCTCCAATCATTCGTTCAACGGCAAGCCGAAGGCGACTGCGTCCCGGCCCGCCCGCAACTTCGCTATTGCTCTTCGCTTGTTTCTTTCTTGGTCAGAAGCCTGTATAACTCGCCGACACCAAAAGCCAGAACCACCGCCGCGAGAGAAATTCCCACGACCCAGTGACCGCGAAACGGCCAGTATACGCAGCCTGCGTATAAGGCCGCCGCTCATATCACTGTTCCCAGCACACTCAACACAATGCGTCCCATGACTATCTCCTCCTCTACGTGACCATCCCCCAGTGTAGTCGGGAATTCTACCCGCTGTCGAAGGCCCCCGCAACTTCTGGTAGAAGGGCATGCGAACGGCGGCATGAAGGTTGCCCGATGCCATGCCGTCAGTTCGGTGTTTCCGCTATACTGAAAACAGATGTCCAACAGTCAATGTGTTTGAGCACGCGATGCCAGAATGGAGAATCCCAGTGCAAACGCGCCCAGGTTAAGCGTCATCGGGCTCGTCGTCTGCACATATCTTGCAGTTGACTATGTCACCCCCAGCGCCCTCGATGGCAAGAACGAATTCGCAATGATGGTGCTGATGGGCATTTGCGTCGGTCAGATCAACCTGATTGCCATTTGGTCCGCCCTCGCACCTGGGAATATTGTCGTGCGGCTCCCTTGGTCCATGTTGCTCGGCGTGTTGATGTGGTATGCGCTGGTGTTGGGCTTTCGAGGCGAAAGCCGCCACTTTTCGCTTAGCGAAGCCACGCTGCTTGGCATCGTCCTCCTTTCCGGACTCGCCGTCCTGCAGATTCCGCTCTGGATCGCGGCAAGAGTTTTCCGTTGGCGTCTGGTCACGTGGGACGCTCCCGCAATTCAAACCGAGCAGGCTCGTTCTCAGTTCTATCTTCGCCACATCATGTTTGGAATGGTGTTTCTATCCCTGGCGTTGGCGCCGGCACGGGTGGTACTGCCTGAAGGTGAAATCACTAATCTGAATATGGATGGAGAACTGTTCGTACTGCTTACCGCGATGGTGATCTGCAACATCGTGGTGACGATCCCGTGCATTTGGGGCGCGTTCTTGAGGTGGACGGTCGTCGCACCGATCGCCGTTGGATGGCTCGTTTACTGTGCCATCCTCACAGGCATGGAATTCCTAGTACTGTGCGCGTTTCTCGGTTCGCCGGGCGACGACGAGGTGCCATTCTTGATCTACTTGATGAACATCACCCAGTGTGCAACGGTCTTTGGTACGCTGTTGATTCTTAGGGGGCTTGGATTCGAGTTGGTTCGTGCACCGTCTTCTGCATCACCAAAACACGAAACGGAAGGTATGGCCGGCAAAACTGACGATCGCTGGCGAACCGGCGTATTCGCGGATACGGACAAATGACAGGCAGGTTCAGTTTGCGCACATTGATGCTGACGGTATTGGGAGTCGCAATGCTGTGCGCGCTCTTCACTTGTGGTGGCCTACCGCGGTTGGTAGGTCACACCGTGCTGGTCCTGGCCTTTGCCATTCCCGGCGGCAGCTACGGCTTCGACATCGGCCGATCGAGCCGCGGCGTGGTCGTTGGCGTCTGCGTCGCCTCAGTGGCCGGAACATTGGTTCTGGGGGCGTCGGTCCTAGTCGCCGACTGGTGGCTTGTCCTTCGCTGACGCCTTCGTGCCCTTGTAGTATTCGGCGATACTCTTCATCAGCACAGCACCCGCATCGAGACTCATCTGTTTCGAGGTCCACTGTCCCGAGCCTTCGCACAACACGTTGGTGACCCCGAATTGGATGTGCGGTCCGGAGTTCCAGTGGTTGCCGCTACCCGGCTTGTCCTTTGCTTTCAGCGGCTCGACAAGCTTTTCAGGATCGTTTTTGATGAGGATTCCCTTAAGGTCTTCCCACGGGCCGATAGTGGAGCCGATTTCAGGTCCAGCCAGCAGTATCGGTTCGACCGGTCCTCCCCAAGTGTGCATACTCCAGACGTTCGCGACGGGGCTCTCCGATGCCATCAGGTTCTCCAGATCCTTCTGGACGATATATGCCTCGTGGGCCTGCTTTTCGCGGTCCGCGCCGTCGGCAAAGTACGAGCGGTTCATGTCTACACCCTGTGCATTGACGCGATACCAACCGTTTGACGGGCCGTCGGGGCTGGTCATGGGGATAAAGTGACAAATGCTCCGTTTGCGGCAATCGGCCCCTTCGTCGCTCAGCAGCCAATCGACCATACCGGTGATCCGCCATTGGGCATTGTGTTCTCCCGGATGCTGGTTGCCGAACCAGTGGCCCCAGCGTACCCGTCGCGCGTGCGGGCTGTCCGGGTCGGTGATCTCCAGTCGATACAACTCGCGTCCCTCGAGTGACTTGCCGAGCACATGGACGGTGACGTGCGGATGCTTGCGCCAGCCGTCAATCAACTCGACGAGCTTCTCGTACGATATGGGCACTTGAGCCCCGAAGTAGACTACGTCCTGGGTGAATTCGGGAAACAGCAGACTATCGCCTCGTTTCGCGGGCTGCTTGGGCTCACACCAACTGATCGCCTGCCAGTTGTCGAAGTCATACGACCATGTTGCAGAATTATGGTTGAAGCGGTAGGCGTTGCCGCCTTTGAATTCGACGTCAACGCGAAGCTTGTTCCCTTTGGCGTTGCGAACGATTTGAAAGTACAGCATGTTGCACCACGTTGGCTGCTTTGGGGCGTTTCCCAGGCTGATCTTGAAATGGTTCTGGGCGACCTTTTCGACCTTTGCCCCGTGAGAACCTGACGGACCGTCGAACTTGAAATCATCGACGGAAAGCTCGGCGGCGTTCGTGATAGGGCTGGTTGCCCAGAAGACAATTGCCAACGTTGCGAACGCGCACAACCGACGTGCGAGAGTTTGGGCGATGAGGTGGTACACTGCAGACTCCTTGTAGTTGGGCATACGGTGAAACGTCGTACCAAAGACGATCATCGCCACTAGACTACCGAGGGGAAAGGCCCGTGTCCATAGTTTCCTCGTCCGGCGGCGGTTCGTACACGGGCGTGCCGTACGGTTTGTCGGGCTGGAACGAGGTGGCTGTCTCGACGGTGTGAATACGCCACACATTCGACTCGCGCACTAAATGGTACGTCTGCCGCTCCATGCGGTTCACATAGACTCGATCCACGGGAAGTACCCAGTTGGCCTCGGGGTCACCGTCTGCGCTGCCCTTGAAAACCGCGCGGCCTTTCAAGGACTCGACCGCCTCGACTAGCGACCGGGCAAAGGCGTCCTCTGGCTGGTCGGCTAGTTCGCGTTCCAGGCGTTCGCGCTCCGCCCCTGTGAAGCAATCCAGGTACGTCTCTACATCGCCTTGCTTGGCCGCCTCGAACATGCGGTCGATACATGCCTCGGGAGTCGTAGCGGCGGAAGGACTGGTCGGCGGTACGCCGCGCCGCAGTGCGTTCGCAAGCACAACTGCTATTAGTGCCGCGGTTCCAAGTCCGGCAATCCAGCGTTTCAACGGCCTTCTCCGCGGATGATGCTCAAGTCGATTTCGCTGCCGGAATCGACGATCAGTTTCGAGCGGAATTTCGGCAGCGTCTCCGCCATCGTTTCCAAGTACAAACGTCGAGCCGTCAGGTCGGGCGACTGGGTATACTCGGCCAGTAAGCTATCGAATCGTTTCGCTTCGCCTTCGGCCTCGCGCACGCGCCGATCGCAGTAGGAACGTGCCTCGTACCGGATCCGCTGGGCGTCGGCCTGGGCTTGGGCCAGCGTCCTTCGCCGGTAGCTGTCCGCCTCGTTGACTTGCTGTTCGCGCTGGCGCAGCGCACCGACCACTTTGTCGAATGCCTCCGCCACTTCGGCAGGCGGCTCGACCGCGCCGATGTCGACCGAACGGATCGTCACGCCCAACTGGTACTGATCCACCGACGCTTGCAGACGCTCGCGAATCAGGATCGCCAGCTCCCGTTTGCCCTGAGTCAACGCATCATCCACTGCTTGCCCGGCCAGCACAGCGGTCATCGCTGCCTCGCCGGCGCTGGCCACCAAGGGGTCCACAGCGGTGCTGTTGAACAGATAGTCTCTGGCCGGCTCTTTGATCGTATACTGCACGGTGGCCCGAACGTTCACCAGATTGCGGTCGCCCGTAAGAAACTGAGACAGACTGGCCCCGACTGCTTCGCCGCCCAAATTCAGCGGCCCGATGGTGACACGTTTGACCTCCGACGGCTTCACTCGGTCGATGCGGTCCAGCCCCCACGGCAGTCCGAAGTACGGGCCTGGCTCACGTGGTTCGGCCAGCACGCGCCCGAAGCGGCGCACCACGACCTGTTCGTCCGTGCGGACGAAATACAGGCCCGTGGCAAGGTATGCCAGCAAGCAAACGACCAGTAGCAGGGCGGTCCGTTTCACTATTCCTCCCCGTCGCCGGCCACGTGCGAAACGTGGGTATCGGCCTCTGATTCGGACTGGGCGGTTTCTCGCTTTTCGTCCGTCCCGGGATCGGCGCTGCTGGGCAGCTTCGGTTGACCTTCGGGCAGTTCGGGCAGTCCTTCGGTTAGCAGCTTCAGTAACGGGCTGTCCGCCGAAAGCACAACCGTGGTCTGATCGTCCAGTATCGTGCGATATGCCTCCAATGTCTTCAGCAGTTCGTAAAACTGCGGGTCCTTACTGTGAGCCGCGTTGAAGATCTCGATGGCTTTCGCCTCGCCCCCGCCGCGGATCGTCGTCGCATCACGCCGAGCCTGGGCCAAGAGTTGGTCGCGCTGCAAATTGGCTAGACTCTCGATCTTCGCCTTCTGACTAGCGCCCTCCGCCCGGTACTGCACGGCAACGCGTTCTCGTTCGCTGCGTATCTCGGCATACACGGCGGGTTTGACGGCCTCGGGGTAACTGAAACGCTTCAGCCGCACGTCCACGACCTCGATGCCAAATTCATCGGCCGCCGTGCGGCGGATGGCTTCGCCGACGCGATCCGCGATGGCATCAAGCTGCAGTTGGCCCTTGTCCAGCGATACCAACTGCTGGAGTTGAGTGTGTCCGATTTCCGCAGCAACAGCGGCCTGGATTCGTTCCTCCAGCCGGCTTTCCGCCGTTTCGACGGTGCCGACCGACCGCAGGAACCGATGAACGTATTTCTCGATATCTCGGCGGAATTCGCTTTCACTGACCTCCGCGTCAGTCGACGTTGCGGACGCCTGAAGTTGCTGTTGGACAAACTGCCGCCCCGGTATCCGCCAGCAGACGTACCACTGGACGTTAAGGTTCTCCTTGTCTTCGGTCAGCATCTCGCGGCCCGATGGTTCGTACATCTGCAGCCGCCGGTCAAACCGCCGCAAGCTCTGGTACGGCCACTTCACACCCAGGCCGGCCTCGGTGTACAGATGGATCGGTTCGCCGAATTGCGTGACGTACACATACTCTGTTTCGTCGACGAAGAACACCGTGCGCAGCAGAACAAGGACGATCAGACCCAGGAGCAGAAGAATACAGAATGCCCGCCAGAATCCGCCACGACCACGACGGTGATGGTCGTGATGTTGATGACGTTCGCTGTTCTCCGAATGCAGTTGCAGGTGCATATCAATGCTCCTCGATCGGATTGGACTCCGTCAACGGCAGCAGCCCGGAGGGTAAGGACTCGGGAAGACCGATCATCAAGTGCCTGCGGCCGCCGCTTCTGGCGTCCAGAATGATCTTCTTCTTTCCTGGCATGGCTTCGCCTAGCGTATCCAGGAACATCCGCCACTCGGTCAGCCGAGGCGCGGCAGCGTGGGCGTTCTCGATCAACGCGAAGCTTGCGGCGTCGCCCGTAGCAAGCTCTTCCTTCTCCGCAGCAAACGCGGATGCTGCGTTGATTTCCGCCGAAGCTTCACCCGACAAGACCTCTCGCAGCTTTATCCACAAATCGTCGTCGACCTCCGAACCAGCGGTGGACAGTTCGGTCCATGCCTCTTCTCCTGCCGCTTGTATGACCTTGTCGCGATAGTACGCCTCCGCCTCGTTCTTCATTCGCTCTTTCTCTTTGAACGCGCTGGACACGTCGCGAAACGCGCTTACCACGGCCAACGGCGGATGGATCTCCTGCAGGCAGACGCCATGGGGCAGAATCTCGATGCCCAGCCCAAGCGACTCGACTCGTTCCTGCAAGAGGTCGCGGATCGTTTGCTCCAGATCTCCGCGGCCACTGGTCAGAATCTCCGCCAGTTGATCGCCGTCTGTGCTGTCCGTCAGAAGCGGGCGTGACGCGATGACCTCGCGAGTCGCGCTTTCGGCCAGCGTCTTCAACGCGCCATCTGGATCACGCACACCGAAGCGATAGGCTCGCAAGTCCGAAATGCGATACTGGATCGTGGCGCCCATCTCGACCAGGCTCTGATCTCCGGTCAGCACCAGTGCTTCGCCTTCCTGCCGCTGCAGCGAACCGGCTTGGTGTGGCGTATTCCATTCGATTGGGGCAATCTGTTGTGATCGGTCGACCACCACGCGACGCAAGCCGATATCCACCGTGCGTACCCGAGCCGGCCGCTCCCGAATCACGCGATCCAACGGTGGCGGCAAACGCAAGTGCGCCCCTGGGGCCAGCGCGGCGTGAAATCGTCCGAACCGTTTCACCACAGCCACTTCGTCAGGCTGGACAAAGACCACGGCTTGCGTCATGTAACCGGCCAACAGCAACAGGATGCCGACGCCCAACAGCCGCTTTCTCGCCCGCCAAATCCATCGGCCTGTGTCGTACGCGCAGCCGAACGACGCCGCAAGACGACCCAGACGGCGTGCCGCAGCAGACTCGGCCCGCGCGATCACGCCGGTTTGCCACCGTTCAAACCACAAGAGCCGCATCGCGTTCAGCAACACCAGCAACGCTCCGATCTGGTGAACCACTGCGGCTGCCACAGGCGATCGAGCCATCCAAGCTCCCGACCACGTGGGCATCAGCCAACCCGTCAGCGCGATCCCTGCGAGGTTGAACAAGAAAGCAAATAGGATGATGTTCTGGCGAATGATGCGCACCGTCTCTCGGGACAGTTTCACGAGCCCCGGAAGCGGCGCCAGTGGATCTCCCATCAGAATCAGGTCGCCTGCCTCGGCAGCGATGTCGCTGCCCACGCCGCCCAACGCCAATCCCACATCGGCGATGGCCAAGGCCGGCGCGTCGTTCACGCCATCGCCAACCATGGCGACCCGTGCAGACTCGACCGATGGCGAACGATCGCGTCCGGACGGGCTCTCTTCAGCACCGTCGCCGTCTGACGCGACTTCGCACCAATCGGCCAGCCAGTTTGCCTTTTCGTCGGGGTGCAATTCCGCTTCAAACCGCTGGATCCCAACCGTCGTGGCCACCTGCGCGGCCGCCGCACGCCGGTCACCGGTCACCAGAGCGATCTGGTCGATGCCGATCTGGCGCAATTCAGCGATCACGTCGGCAGCTTCGGCACGAACCGTGTCTCGCACGCCCACGGCACCGATGATCTGGTCGTCTACACAAACCAGAAGTGGCGTCTGTGCACTTTGTTCCAGACGTTCGATCGCCGTGTCAGCGTCGGCAGCAACGGCTACATGGCGTTCGACCATCAACCGGCGGTTGCCTACCAGAACCGTGAAACCTGAAACGCCCGAATCGCCAACCGCCCCGGATGGAATACGCGCGACAACACCGGCCCCTGGCAAGGCCTGGAAATCCTCGACCGGTTCAAGCGGGATGTTCTGATCGGTCGCCGCCTGTACGAGGACCCGAGCGATCAAGTGCTCGCTCGACTGCTCGGCCAAGGCCGCCCAGCGAAGGACATCCCCGGCATCGCAATCGCCTAACGGAATACACTCGCCTAGTTCCAGCTTGCCCTCGGTCAACGTGCCCGTTTTGTCGAACGCGAATCGCGTGACCGTGGCCAGACGTTCGATGGCCGCACCGCCGGTGGTCAACACGCCGTGTCGCGCCAACCAGGCGATCGCCGCCATCATGGCAGCCGGAGTGGCCAGAATCAGCGCGCACGGACAGGCAACCACCAGCACAGCCAACGTGGGCATCCATTCGAGTGCCCCGGAACCTCCAGCCGCCATTTGCCGCAGAGCCACGTAGTTGGTGTACACGAAGGTGGCCGCCGCCAACGCCATCACAAACGGCAGGAAGTACCTGGCCATGCGATCGGCGATCCGTTCTACCTGGGCCTTGTTCCGCCGCGCTTTGGCCACCATCTGAATCACTTGGCCCAGCGTCGTGTCGTCGCCGACCTTGTCCACGCGGACTTCCAACGCACCGAACTGGTTCATTGTGCCCGCAAAGACAGCGTCTCCTTCGCCTTTGTCGATGGGCAGGCTTTCGCCGGTCAGTGTGCTCTGATCGACGGACGAACGCCCCGAAAGCACCATGCCGTCCACGGGCACGCGGTCGCCGGGCCTGACCTCGACGGTATCGCCCGCGGCCACCTGGTCGATCGAGACTTCAACCGTTTCACCGTCGCGGCGCAATCGCACGCTGCGTGGTCGCAATTCAAGGATGTTTCGTAACTCGCGATGGGTGCGTGAAAAGGTCAGGGCCTCCAACGACTCGCCAATCATGGCGATCAACACCACCTCGGCCGCCACCCAATACTCGCCCAGCAACAGGGCAGCCACCATAGCGATAGCCAAGGCCAGGTCCGCGCCAACGTCGCCATCCAGCAGCGATACGAGCGCGCCGTAAACGACCCTCGCTCCGCCCAACACCGCCGCGATCAGCGACAGATTGACACCAAACGGATTGCGGAGACTCTCGTAGCCAAGCCACCAGAACAGACCATCGCCAGCCACCAACAACGCGACACAGACGGTTAGCGCATACAGCGAGCGAAACGAGGGGAGCGCAAAATCCGTCTCCAAATCGGTTTCGTTTCGCGTTGGGGCGGTCATCGGGTGCGTATTCTAGGTCCGCGGTTAGGCCATCCAGCCTGATGGAAGCACCGCAAGTCGCTTGATTCGCACAGGCCGGCGGGGGAGGCTTTGCCTGAACGAGTGCGGAATCCATCGCAAGAGAGCGCGGGGCGTACCCCGCCGTGCCACGCAGCACGCAAAACGCGGGCAAAGACCAGAATCTCAGGCTAAGACGCCGCATCCGGGATGTCAAGGACTTAAGGATTGTGCGTGGTGAATCATGAACTTATCCGGAGCAGCCCCTTCATTCCGTCGTTTTTCCGGCCACGGGCTTCGGTTCCGGCTTTTCCTTGACGTTTCCGCCGGCCAGTAGCTCATCGATTTCTTGGACGAGGTCGTCGCGGAGACCCGGCGTAAAACCTGTGTGAACGCCCCGAATTACACCGCTCTTGTCGATCAACACCAAGGTCGGCAGCGCACTCGCCCCGTACGCCATTGCCACGGATCCTTTGGTGTCGAGCGCTACCGCTACGTCCAGTTGCTCCTGATCAAGACACCTCTGTATCCTTCCACGGCTCTCGCGCAAGTTGACTGCATAGAACGCAACACCACGATCGTGGTACAGTTGGCTTACCTCCAGCGCGACAGGCATCTCTCGAAGGCAAGGCTGGCACCACGTTGCCCAAAAATCCAATATCACGATGTCTCGGTCGGCATGGTCTTGCAGGCTCAACGTTCCGCCGTCCAGTAGTTCCAACTCGACCGGAGGCGCAGGCTGACCGACCAGTGGCGATTGCGGTTGTGCTCTCTTGGCAACTCTGGCCAGGCTCACCATCAGGTTGTCGGATGGCTTCGCGTCCGCGGGCGGCTGGAAGGCAAACGCATCAGGCGCGATCGTTTCGTCGATTTTCCAGTCCTGGTACTGTTTGACTATCGAGTCCTTCATTCCCGGCTGCTGCGATTCTTGGCCGGACACGCCGACCGACAACTGGAGTAGCAAAGGGGCGCCTTCGGCGCGGATCCACATCTCCCAATCCAACTGCCCCCGCGTGAATCCCAGATGGTGCACGTCATGGCCGTCGAGCGTTTCTTTGCCGACGTACTCGGTCGCAGTGACGCCTTCCATGACGTTGTCATACGGGTCGTCTGCCAGCAATTCAAGTACAAAGACGCCTATGCCACCGCCCATAGCCTCGCTCAGGCTCGCGTCTTGGGAGATCTCCCCGTATCCTGCCGGAGCATCCTGTTCGACATACGTCTTGAGAGCCGGCAGGTAAGTGACTATCTTCCCACCATCGGTTACGACGGCCGATTCTATCATTCCCCCAGTCGTGCGGATGGCAAGCAGATTGGGCCTTTTCGCAGAGATGGTCATGTTGATCGCCAACTCGTCGTTCATTCCACCCCCCCGCGTCGAGACGGTCGTGCGGCATGTCACCTGAACAGTCTTGAGTTGCTCGTAGAACGTCCCCATCTCTCGGACCAGTTCGTCGGGATCCGGATGGGAGCAAGACGCCAGCAACGCCGCAACAGACAGAACCGCCAGAAGCCCGGCGCATCGGGACATGATGTGATCCTCCGAAGACGTTGGCAGAAACCGATCGAAAGAACCTGATGTCGTTGGTGGTGATTTCAAGGTCCTCGGTCAGCGAATAGATAAGCAGTAAGCGGAATGTGGATACGATCAGGGTCCTCGAGTCAGGACCACACGGCCGCGCACAGTCTAACGGTCCTGGGCGTCCAAGCCAAGCAGATTGCCGGCATACTCCGCCAGATTCTCCACGCGCAATCCAGATTCATCTTCCAGAAGCCGACTATAGAAATAGACGCACGGTCATTGTTCAACAGGCAGCCGCAGACTGAGGCCCAGAAACACCACAAAGGCAAGGCGAGCGTACCCACTGCGAATGATGGTCAATCCCTACGATCCACCCTCAACCGACTCTCAGGCAAGAGTCGAGCCGCCGATCCACTGGCACGGATCGCTACTTGACGTGCAAGCTCGACTCGTCTCGCGCTTCGTGTGGACGACCGCGTCGATCGACGTTTATCTTGACGGCTCGCCCATTCTGCAGACCGGCGGCGCATTCAAGATCACGGGATCGTGCAATTCCGAGTTCACACGCGATGGTTTGTCACACACTTGTGAACTCAGGTGGGGTGCCGTCAGGCTGGCACGATTCCCCTTCACGCTTTCCATTGATGGCAAGCAGATCGTCAACTCGACGGCGCGTATTGCCAATTGGCCCATGCTGTTGGTTCCATCACTGATCATCTCGCTGTTCCTTCTGTGCCTGTTTCTCGGAGCGGATTACCTTCTTCGCGCGCTGCTGTGAGCGCTAGTGGGCACTACATTGAAGGAGGTAGAAGTAGGTAGGCCGGAACAAGTCTGCGCAGTTCCGGCAGGACAAATCGCATCAGCCGAGCGTCTGCCGGAACTGCGTCGCCAGAGGCTCCTTGTTACCGGCCTACTCATCGCAGGGCTGAACTGCCAAACAGCCGGCGGAGCAAGCCGATCTGGCCGACATGGATCATCTCGTGTTGCGCGCACCAAGTGATGGCTTCCAACTTGGTTTCGAACATGGGATGGGGATTGCCGGACGACTCGTCCAACTGATCCTCCGTCAGAGTCGGCAACTCCTGAAGCGTTCGCTCGTGTACACGGTTCAACACCCGACGGATTTCGTCGGGTGCGGGATAATCGCTCGGGGCGGCCGTTGGAGTCGAGCCTTTCCGAAACGGACCCATGAATTCGTCTGAGATCAAATCGGTATCCTCGGGCTTCACGCCGCGGACGCGCCGCATGCAGAGGGCGTATTCGACCATTGCCAGATGCCCCGCCTGCCACGCAATGTGAGTCACGCCCTCGGTCGGCTGTCGAAACCAGTCTTCGGGCTGGACATTGTCAAGCATATCCAACGTGTAAGACCGTGCGGTGCGCAGGAGGTTGATGGCGAATTGTAGTCGAGGAGACATGGGCGTGTTCCTTTGGCTCATCGTGACTTGAAGCGTACTCGGTCAATTGTCATTGGACTTACCGACAGAAACCTCTTGGCAGGGCGAACTTCTAAGTCCGTCCTACCGGAACTCGGCCTCAGCGTCACAGAGTATCCTTACTCGCGAGACCCCGGCACGACCTCAAACGTGATGCGACGGTCGTTGCGTTGGACAATGATCTTGACCGGTTGGCCGATTTTCAGAGCCTCGATAGCGTACGTGTAGTCGTAGATGTTTTCGATCTTCTTGCCAGCCAACTCGACGACGAGGTCGCCGCCACGGACTCCGGCCTTTTCGGCTGGGCCGTTCTTGGCCACGCCCGAGAGTTTCAAGCCTTTCACATCGGCTCCGGCGTAGTCGGGTATTGTGCCCAGGTAGGCTCGCAGGTTGGCGCGGCGGGCTCCTTTCTTCGGACCAGCTTGGGCTACGTAATCCGGTGGTGTGTCGCGCATGGCCGACGATCGCGCGAGCAGGGCCATCAGCCGCGATGTCTTTGCCGCACCATCGTAGTTCAGTTTCTCGGGCGTGTCGCGCGGTGTGTGATACTCGCTGTGCGATCCGGTGAACGCCGAGAGGATCGGCACGCCGCGCATGAAGAAGGTGCTGGCGTCGGTGGGCAGGTAGCTGTCTTCCTGCAGCCCGATCGGCAAGCCCACCGGAACGTTGCGGCGTTCGATTTCGCCGCGCCAAATACTGGACGAACCGATGCCCTGCAGGATCAACTTCTTGTCGAGGCGTCCAACCATGTCCATGTTCAAACATGCGGCAATTGCGGGGTAGAGCGAGTTGTTGTCTTTCGGTGCCCCATGAGGACCACGGTGCGCTCCGTGCACGTGCGCGGTCGGTGGCTTGAAAGTCTTGGCAAAGTGACTCGATCCGATCAGCCCCAACTCCTCGCCAGACCAGGCTGCAAACAGGATGTCTCGCTTCAGTTTCAGCTTGCCGTTCGCTTTCTGTCCAGCAAGGTACTCGGCGACCTCGAGCATCGCCGCTACGCCCGAGGCGTTGTCGTCGGCGCCGAGGTGGATCTTCTCGGTTTCATCGTCCCGGGCCAGAGACGAACCGCTGGGCCCTTTGCCCAGATGATCCACGTGGGCTCCAACAATCACGATCTGTTCGCTTGGTTTGTCACCCGATCGAAGTCGCCCCAAGGCATTGCGGCCGGTTCGCTTCACTTGACGCACATCGATCGACGCCGATAGCTGTACATCTTCCAACGTGAAACCCATCATCAGCTCGCCGGTGTCCAGTTTGTCCTGCAGGTCCTTCAGCTTCTTGTCGTTTCGGTCAAGCCACTCTTGTGCCAGATCGTCTGTTACGCTGATCACGGGCACGCTCGTACCCGCCAGCGACCCGTCGAATCGTAGTCGGACCAGTTGCTGTTTGACTTTCGAGTTAGGACCGCTGACCAGAATCAGTCCTCGCGCCCCTTTGTCGCGCGCCAACATGGCCTTGTAGCGGAGGCTCGAATAGCGAGACAACTGCTGCCGCCGTTCTGCCGCGATCTGATCGGGCATGTAGCGGAACACCAGCACCCATTTGTCGGCGACGTCCAAGTGAACGAACGAATCGTAGCCGTCCTTTCCGTCTTCCTCCGGAGCCACGATTCCGTATCCCGCAAACACGACCGGAGCCGCCTCCGCTTCGCCGGTCGCAGAGAACGACACGGGCGTCCACTGTTTTCCCACCTCGTATTGTTTGTCCCCCAACTGAAGCCGGTTCTTCTCACCCAAGTCCACACCCGAAGTGAACTCGAACCTCTGGAACCAGCCGCCTTCATCGCCTGCCGGCTCCAAGCCGAGAGTGTCCAGATACGCACCCACGTAGGCCGTCGCCAATTGTTCGCCCTTGGTTCCGGTCAACCGACCCTCCAATTCCGGCCGGCACAGGTAGTCCACGTGACGCATGATATCCTGCGGCGAAAAGTCGGATGTCGTCTGCTGGGACGAAGCGGTGGCCGCCTGCAGGGCATCTGCCACCTGGGTGTCGTCAGTCGCTTGAGCCGCTCCCAAACCCAGGAATTCACGAGCTTGTTTGTGGTTCCAGTCCGCCACGAAAATCTGCGATCGACCGGATGCCGTTCGGTTTGTCGTCCAAGCCAATTGCTTCCCGTCGGGCGTGAAGACCGGCAGCCCGTCGAAGCCTTTCGTGTAGGTGACGCGGGCGGGCGTGGATTTCCCATCGATGTCGACTAGGTACAGTTCGAAGTTGGCAAAGCCGTGTCGGTTTGTGGTGAAGATCAAGTATTCGCCCGACGGGTGGTAGAACGGGGCCCAGGACATTGCGCCGAGTCGGGTCAGTTGTCGTTGGTCCGTGCCATCGACGTTCATAGTCATGATCTCGGCGACGGCACCGTTTGGCGTGAAACGTCGCCAACAGATGCGTTTCCCATCCGGCGAGAAGAACGGCCCTCCGTCGTATCCCGGCGCGTCGGTCAAACGCTGCACGTTGGATCCGTCGGCATTCATCACGTAGATTTCGTTCATGCAGGCCGCATCATGCTCGAATGCTTTCCGCTGCCCGTCGGTCAACTTGCCGGCGTAAGCTTGTCGATTCGACGCGAACGCAATCAGCTTGCCGTCGGGGGACCACGATCCTTCGGCGTCGTAGCCTTTCGTCTTGGTCACATTCGTGCATTTGGTCGACTTGCGATCGTAAACGAAGATGTCGTAGTGCTCGTCGTAATCCCACGCGTATCGACGCTGCTTGCCCGATTCGCGCATTCTGATCTCGTCGGCCTGCTTCTTCTGAGCGTCAGAATCCTCGTGCGTCGAGGCGAAGAGAAGCTGCCTACCGTTCGGATGGATCCAAGCACAGGTGGTCTTTCCGTGTCCGGGCGAGATTCGCTCGATATCGCCGGTTTCCAGATCCATCAGGTAGATCTGAAAGAACGGGTTGCCCGGCTCGCGCTCGCTTTGAAAGACCATCTGGCGGCCGCCGGCGCTGAAATAACCCTCGCCGGCTCGCCGGCCTTCAAAGGTCAACTGTCTTGCGCCCGTCACGAGCGTGGCTTCGCGCTCTAGCGCGGCCTTCGGATCGGATTCGGTGATGTCCGCGTGCCCAGAAGCGTCTGCGGCGCGGGACAACGCTCCGATCAGAGCGATCGTCGCGAATACTGATAGTGAAACAAGGAGGGCAAGTCTCGATAAGTGTTTGCTTGCTGCCATGACGGGGCTCGCTATGGGCGTGAGGTGAGATTTGAGTTCGATTCTCCGTGCGGAGCGTCACGGTTGTCAATGGGTGCGGAGGGTCCCTGTGTAGTTCCAATCGCGAGGTAGAAGTGTCACAATGCAGACCAAAATGGGTTTCTACATGTGCACGGGAGGGCGAAGCTCCCGCTGAGCCGTCTTGGCTGTGGTGATGCCTACGCGGCTCGGCAGGAGCCTCGCCCTCCCATCTACCAGTCACCAACTGGAAACGGCGTTAGAGGCTCGCTCCTCTTTGCGACTGATCGAGGATCATGATGTCCGGCTGGCGGTTTATCTTTCGCAGTCTTGCGTTTCATTGGCGGGTGAATACGGCCGTCGCGCTGGGCGTTGCGGCAGCGACTGCCGTGTTGACCGGTGCGCTGCTGGTGGGCGATTCGGTACGAGGCAGTTTGCGTCGTCTGACGCTGGACCGCTTGGGACGCATCGACGAAGTGCTGCTGACCGATCGGTTCTTCCGCGCTGAGTTGGCCGACGAGTTGTCCGCGGACGAGGGCTTTCAGCAGCACTTTCACAGTGCCACGCCAGCGATCCTTTTTCCGCGCGGCACTGTGGAAAAGCCAGGAGGTAATCGGCCGTCGCGGGCCACTCAGGTCGTTGTCGTTGGATGCGACGAGGCGTTTTGGCGTCTCGGCGACCCGCAAGTCAGGCCCCAACAACTTCCGGGCAAAGATGAAATCGTACTGAACGCACCGCTGGCAGAGGATCTGGGCGCGACCGCGGGCGACGAAGTCATATTGAGGTTGCCGAAGTCCAACCAAGTTCCCGCGGACAGCCCGTTGGGTCGAAAGGCCAATCGAATCGGCATGGATCGGTTGAAGGTGGTGGACGTCGTCCCGGCGGAAAGCCTGGGACGGTTCAGCCTGGCGGCCGGCCAGACGACTCCGAGAAACGCATATGTCGCGTTCGAGACTCTACAGGACCTGGTGGATCAAGACGGGAAGGTCAACGCGATTCTCGTTGACGGCAAACTCGATCTGCCACTACACGATGATAAGAAGTTCGAAGGAATCCGCGAGGCACTGACCGACGCCTTGAAGCCAACGCTGGCAGACTACGGCTTCTCGATACGACGAATTCGGCGCACGTTCCAGGAACGGGGCAACGATCAGGAATCGGAAGTCTATGACTACTTCACGTTGACGACGGACAGGATGCTGTTCGAAGCCGCGGCCACCGACGCGGCCGGGCGAGCTTTTTCCGAGGATCACGGTCAGGCCGTCTTCACGTACCTTGCCAATGCCATCGACAAGATTGGCCCGGATGGGGACTCGACGGCCAGCATTCCATATTCGCTCGTCTCGGCCCTTGATTGCACGCCGGAACTGGGGCCGCTGTTTGCGGACGATGGCCAGCCGATGGGGCCGCTGGCCGACGACGAGATCGTGCTCACGAGCTGGACCGCCGACGATTTGCAGGCCAAGCCCGGCGATCGAATCCAGCTTGCCTTCTACGAGCCGGAGACGGTGCACGGCGTGCCACGCGAGCGAACGGCCGAGTTTGCGCTTCGGGCGGTCGTTCCGCTGACTGAGCCGGCCTCACCCTACAGCCGTCGACGCGCCGCCCAATTCGATCAGCGTCCCACTCCCGTGAACGACCCAGATTTGACGCCGGAGGTGGACGGCATCACCGACCAACAAACGATCGACAAGTGGGAGACTCCGTTCACATTGGATCGGAAGATCCGCGAGGTGGACGAAGACTATTGGAAGAACCACCGTACGACCCCAAAGGCCTTTGTTTCGCCATCCACAGGCCGGAACCTCTGGACTAGCCGTTTCGGTACGACGACATCGTTCCGCATCCCGCCGCCCAACGATTTGCCCGTTGGGGGCGAGGGCGAAGAAGCGTTTGTTCGCGAGTTGGAGCAGAAGCTGCTGGCGCAACTGAAGCCCAAGCAGACCGAGTTTGGCTTTTCGTTCGTCCCGGTCAAAAGGCGTGGGCTGGACGCATCGAAGGGGAACACCGATTTCGACTATCTGTTCCTGGCGCTCAGTTTTTTCGTTATCGCAGCGGCGTTGATGCTGGTGGCGCTGCTGTTCCGGCTGGGAGTGGAAAGAAGAGCGACCGAAGTGGGCACGTTGTTGGCCGTTGGCTTTCGCCGAAGGCTAGCCGCTCGATTGCTGATTGCGGAAGGAGCACTGATCGCCGCATTGGGCGGACTCGTGGGAATTGTGGCGGGCATTGGCTATGCTTGGCTGATGTTGGAGGGGTTGCGAACCCTGTGGATCGGCGCCATCGTGACGCCATTCCTGCTGCTGTACGTCGAATGGGCCAGCCTGATTATCGGCTATGTCGCGGGCGTCGTTGTTTCGATATTGGCCATCGCGTGGAGTGTATGGCGCATGAGACGCCTTGCCGTACGCAGGCTACTGGCGGGCCAGGCTTCGGAGGCTACCGAGATCAGATATCAAGCGGGTCCGTTCTGGCATATCGTTGCCGCCGTGCTTCTCGTGTTCTCGATCGCGCTAGCCGCGGTGGCTACTTGTTTGGGCGGAGAAGCACAGGCGGGTGCGTTTGTCGGGTCCGGCGCAACGATCATGATGTCGTTGTTGGCGGTCGTTCGTAGCCGCCTGAAGTCAGGCGGCCGCGCCGCCGCGGGTCTACGGGGCATGAGCCTGGCATCGCTGGCCGCGCGCAACGTGGCTCGCAATCCCGGGCGGAGCACCATGACAATCGGACTCATGGCAACGGCCAGCTTTCTGATTGTGTCGATGAGCGCCTTTCGGCTGGATCCTTCGTCCAAAGGCACCGGCGGCTTTGACCTCTTGGCCGAAAGCTCCGAACCCATGTTCGCGAATCTGAACACGGAAGAAGGCCGCAAGGAAGTGTTGACGGACGATGCAGCAACCTTGGAGGGCGGAGTGGTGTTGGCGTTCCGCGTGCAGCCGGGCGACGATGCAAGCTGCAACAACCTGTATCAAGCTACTCAGCCGCGCGTCTTGGGCGTTAGCGAGGAAATGGTCCGGCACTTCGACGACCCGGAAGTACAATCCTTCGGATGGGCAGCCGACGCGCTCGAACCCGAGGCCGATCCAGCGAACCCGTGGCGACTGCTGGACGAGCCTCGCGATCCGGACGACGAAACCGTGCCTGTCGTGATCGACAAAGAGACGGCTATGTGGAGCCTGAAACTACGCAAGGGAATTGGCGAGAAGTTCGACGTCACATACGAGGGCGGCGTGTCGATCCGTTTTCGTGTCGTGGGGCTGCTCGACTTGGGCATATTGCACGGCAGTCTATTGATCGGCGAGAACGACTTTGTCAAGCGATTCCCCGATGTGAGTGGCTATCGGTACTTTCTCGTCCAATCGCCGCAGGGCAAATCGGACGAAGTGGCCGCGGCCCTGGAGAATCGACTGGGCGATCAGGGATTCGACGCAACCAAAGCAATGGATCGCATGGTAGATCTACAGGCGATTCAAAACACGTACCTACGTACATTTCAGAGTTTGGGGGCACTGGGCCTCCTGTTGGGAACATTTGGTTTGGCGACGGTCCAGGTGCGGAATGTCATTGAGCGTCGCGGCGAGCTGGCGTTGATGCGGGCGGCCGGCTTTCGTCGCGGGCGACTGGCCGAGATGGTCATGCTGGAAAACACGGGGCTGTTGCTCGGCGGACTCATGACCGGATTCCTGGCGGCGCTGGTCGCCGTGCTACCGCACATGCTACTTGGCGACGCAACGGTCCCGCTGCGCGATCCCGCGATCATGCTAGGCATTGTGTTGATTGTCGGCACGTTGACCAGTCTGGTTTCAGTGCGAACAACGCTGCGGGCACCGTTGCTGCCAGCGCTGCGCGGTGATTGACCAGCCGCGATCGACCGCTTGCTGCTACTTCCAGGATGGCCTAGATTCGTGGTCATGGGGGCCGCCTGAAGCGAACCGATAGACGAGGGTTGCTTGTTATGGATCACGACCGCCTATTCAAAGAGCTGCTGACGACGTTCTTTGTCGAGTTCGTCGACTTGTTCTTTCCGGAACTAGCGGCCTATATGGATGCAGGCTCGATTACGTTTCTGGATAAGGAAGTCTTTACTGACGTGACACAAGGCGAGCGTCATGAAGCAGACGTGGTCGTCCAGGTGACGTTTCGCGACCAGCCGCTGTGTTTTTTGATCCACGTGGAGGCGCAGGCCCAACCAGAGGCCGATTTTCCGCGTCGGATGTTTAGGTACTTCGCTCGTTTGCACGAGAAGTACGGCTTGCCGGTCTACCCGATCGCCGTGTTTTCTAACGACGAACCGCAACGTGCCGAGCCGGATACATATCGGATCGCCTTTCCGGATCTGGATGTACTATCGTTCCGATTTCGCGTGGTACAATTGAACCAACTCGACTGGCGCGGTTTCGCGGATCGAACCAGTCCGATTGCGGCGGCCTTGATGGCGAAGATGCGTATGGAGCCTGCGGATCGGGCGCGGGTGAAGTTGGCTTGTTTGCGGATGCTGGCCAAGTTGCAGCTCGATCCGGCCCGCCGGGAGCTGATTTCCGGCTTTGTGGACAGCTACTTGCGGCTTACAATAGAACAGGAGGAACAATTTGAGGCGGAGTTAGCCGCAATTGAACCTCGCGAGAAGGGGGATGTCATGGAAATCGTAACGAGTTGGATGGAGAAGGGGAAACGGGTCTTGGTTCTCCGTCAGTTGCGCAGCCGTCTGGGCGCGCTGGACGAGGGGGCGGAGTCACGCATCGAAGCGTTGACGACCGAGCGACTGGAGGAGCTAGGTGAAGCGTTGCTTGACTTCCGCACTCCCGGTGAACTAGCGGTCTGGCTGCAGGAGCACTCGGAGTAGAAGACCGCCGTCACGGGATCCGGTTTGCTCGCCGGACAAGTGGCAACGAAGAGAATCGAGCCAATCTGAGATGCGGCACGGCAGGCCGTTACAATGGCTCTCGGGATTTCGCGAGGAGGCAGCAAAACGCGGGCACGTTACAGGGTCCAGCGGCCGAAAGTACCTTGCCGGACTGCAAAGTTCGAGCATCGAGTAGCGGAATAAAGCCGCAGATGCATCTGTGCGGTGGCTCATCGGCTGGTAGACCGATTACGATCGGCCAATCTTGCCTCCGGTACTACTTGAATCGCACTTGGCACGTACCTCCTGCGTCCAGTTGGACTTCGACGCAACCTTCGTCGTCCGGCCGAACAGGGATGCTCTCGCCACAGGTGATTTCAGCGATCTGGTGGCCTCTTGGCGGTCGGATCTTGTGGCTGCCGCTGACGGTTCCTTGGAGAGTTGCCGTGACCGCGCGACTGTCCTTCCAGGCAATGTCCACCTTCAAACCACCGCGGGCGCGGAGACCATTGACACTGCCGGTAGGCCAGACTTTGCTGGGCCACGCTGGCAGGATCGCGATTTCTCCGGCGTGGCTCTGGAGGAGCATCTCCGCAATGCCCGCAGCTCCGCCGAAATTGCCGTCGATCTGGAAGGGCGGGTGAGCGTCGAACATGTTTGGAAAGGTGCGTCCCGGAGTCAGTAGATTCGACAGCAGCCGGTAGGCTCGCTCGCCGTCCTCGAAGCGGGCCCAGAAGTTGATCTTCCATGCCAAGCTCCAACCCGTGCCGCCGTCGCCGCGGAATTCCAGCGACTTCTTGGCCGCCGCACACAATTCCGGCGTACCTCGGGGCGTCATTTCCCAACCCGGATGGACGCCCCACAGGTGCGAGACGTGACGATGGTGGTTGTTGGGGTTGTCTTTGTCTTCGAGCCACTCTTGGAGTTGCCCGTGCTGGCCGATTTGATTCGGAGCGATACGAGGAACCAGGTCGGCTAGTTCCTTGCGAAACTCCTCGTCGACATTCAGTTCTTCGGCAGCCTGAATGCACGACCGGAGCAGGCTGCGGATGATCTGGTGATCCATGGTCGGGCCAGCCACCAGTCCGCCGATTTCAGGTGAATTGGACGGCGTGCTGATCAAGTGACCGGTCCGCGGATCCTCGACCAGGAAATCAACGAAGAACTGTGCAGCCCCTTTGATCACTGGGTAAGCTCGCTTGGCCAGAAACTCTTTATCGCCGGTGAATCGGTATCTTTCCCAAGGATGCTGGCACAGCCACGCTCCGCCAGTGGGCCAGATTCCATGATTCGAGTGGTTGATCGGCGCGGTTCCCCGCCAAACATCCGTGTTGTGATGAAGCACCCATCCGCGACATCCATAATGGACTTTCGCAGTTCTTCCGCCGGATTCGACCAGATCATCCAGCATGTCGAACAGCGGTTCGTGACATTCCGATAGCCCTGTCACCTCAGCCGGCCAGTAGTTCATCTCGGTGTTGATGTTGGTCGTCCACTTGCATTCCCATGGGGGATTCAGTTGCTCGTTCCAAATGCCCTGCAGGTTCGCAGGCTGGCTACCCGGCCGGCTGCTGGAAATCAGCAAGTAGCGCCCAAACTGAAAGTACAGCGAGGCCAATTGTGGATCGTCTTGGTTGATAAACTCGCGAATTCGTTGGTCGGTAGCCTGTTCGACCGCATCGGTCGTCCCAAGGTCCAGCGAAACGCATCGGAAGAGACTGCGATAGTCGGTCAGGTGAGCATCGCGCAGTTCGCCATAGGATCTGCCGGCTGCAGACTTGATGGTTCCGCTCGTCAGCTCGACGGGATTTCCGCTCACATCATTGTACTTCCGATAGCTGGTCGCTCCCGTGAGTACCAAGGTGGCAACGTCCGCGCGGCTAACGTCAATATGCCCGTCCTTCGCCGCGACCGTTCCTCCCTCGTTCTTGACCAGTAGGCGCGCCGCGTATTTCAGGACACTGGGAAGCGTCAGGCCAGTACGTTTCTGCTGATACTCTTTGAGCCCGCCGCGCAAGAGAAGTTGACTCGGCGCAATAACTTCGATTTCCGGATCGGGATGAGGAGTCGCGAGCTTGATGCGAAATGAGATTTTCCCAGGTTGATTGCACGTCAGACGAATGACAATGGCGTGATCGGGATAGCTGGCAAACACCTCGCGCGTGAATGTAGCGCCGCCCGTCTGGTAGCGAACTGTCACCGTGGCCGCGTCGAGATCCAGTTGTCGCCGGTAGTTGGTTACCGCCTTATGAGGAAACTCGAACTCCAGATCGCCGAACGGTTGATAGGCCATTTGGCGAAGCGGGACGCTCATAAAGTGTTCCATCGCCAGTCGCTCGGCCTCGCGCTGTTTGCCCTCGAACAGCAGTTTGCGAATCGCCGGTAGATGATCTTTGGCACCGGCGTGCGAGTAGTCGCGCGGCCCGCCGGTCCACAACGTGTCCTCGTTGAACTGAAGCCGTTCGACGTCGACGCCCCCGAATACCATGGCACCCAGCCGCCCGTTGCCCACAGGCAATGCCTCGGTCCACTTTTCGGCAGGTCTTGGGTACCAAAGCAGCAGCGGTCCCACATCGGCATTGGCTGCTGAGCCCGCCAGCACGATGACAGTCGCGACAACGACACGAAGGTTCTTATGCACGTTGCGTCTCCTGCGGCTTGTAGTGTAGCGTAGAGTCGTGGGGTTATCGACCGTTGACCGACCGAGTGAAGCGTAGGTTATGCTTTAGCATATCGGCTGTCAGCACATCGGCTGGATACGCACCATCCCGGATATGCTGAAGCATAACCTACCGGCCATCGGCCTATCGAGCTATGAACGACAAAACGGGCTGCTCGGTCGAGCCCGTCCGACTAAATCAGACCACCCCATTCCGCCGGCGGGTCTCGTAGGGCATCGATGAGCCGTCAGGCCGGTCCGGCAAGTGCGTAAAACCGCACTCGCCTCCTTGGTCCATGATCGTCTTGGCGATGGCCCACGCAATCGACCGATCGTTGGCAACGCCTAGAATCAGCCCCTTCTTGCCCGCAAAGAGTCCCATTCGTCTATTCCCCCACGTCCTCGCGAAGTCGCTCGCAGACCGCTGCCACGACAACATAGCGAGTCACACTGATTCGCACCATTCCGCTTGATCAAGTCATGACCGCATTTGCCCTCTTGTCTTTCACACCAGGCCTGAAACAATGGGTCTGTGGCCCATTTGATTCGGCGCAGGCATCAAAATGAGTACAAGCGGATGCCGGCCGTGTTCTGGTGCTGGAGATCTTCCCTTGAATATCGAGTTATCCGGCGAGCAGTTTCAGGTGGTCGGCAATCTGTCCAAGCAATTCCTTCTGCTGGCGGCGGAACGTGACACGCCAAGAGATTTCCTCGAAGAGGCCCTGCCTTCGCTCATGGACGCCGGGGGCGGCGACCACATTGCCCTTGTCCGAGGCGAGCGGGGAAAATGGCGAAGTTTGGCTTGTGCCGGTCTGGAGAAGGAACCGCCGGTCGAGTTGCTGGCCGAAGCACTGGACCGTGAGTGCGATTTGAAGGATGCGGATTGGGCAGCCGCTACGCTGGCGCAGCGTGCATCGCCGGGCGAGGTGTTGGCAATCCATCTGGCCGACCCGAAGTCCGGAGGCCAAGCTGTGGATGTTTCCGCGCTGGTCACGCTACTGGATGCTGCCTTGTTGTCCATTCGGCTGCGGCATCGACAGCATCGGCGGATCCATCGCCTGGAAACGATCCTCGAAATCGCCGGTCGCTGGAAGCAGACCCAACGTACTGACGAGCTATTGCGCCAAATCGCCGAGGCATCCACGCAACTACTTTCGGCCGAGCGTGCGAGCATTTTCTTGTGGGATAAGCCCAATCGGTCGCTGGTCGCACGACCAGCGCTGGGTGTCGAAGGCGAAGAGTTGCGCATTGCCGACGACGTAGGGGTCGTCGGCCAAGTTGTGCACACGGGCGAAGCGCGACGCGTGGACGCGGACGAAGCGAACCGAGAAATCGATCACCGAGTGGACGAGCAACTTGGCTTTCAAACTCGCAACTTGCTCTGCGTTCCGCTGCGTTCTTCTGCGGAGGAGTTGTTCGGCGCGTTCGAGTTGATGAACAAGGTCGATGGCAATTTCACTGCTGAAGACCAGACGGCCCTAACAGAACTGGCCACCCACGCGGGGATCGCGTTAGAGAACTCGCAACAATACGAGCAGCTACTTCGGGCTCGCGAGCAGATGACGGATCAGGCCGCCGAGGGGGTGAGACTGATTGGCGAGTGCCCGGCGATCGAGGCTTTGCGTTCAACGGTGGGCCGCATCGCCGACACCGATCTGGCGATTCTGATTCAAGGCGAAAACGGCACCGGCAAAGAAGTGATCAGCCAGCTAATCCACTACCTCAGCGGCCGTCGCCACGAGCCTCTGGTAGCGGTCAACTGCGCGGCGTTGACCGAGACATTGTTGGAGAGCGAACTGTTCGGCCACGAGAAAGGTGCCTTCACGGACGCCCACGAAGCCCGACCGGGAAAATTTGAACTGGCAAGCGGCGGTACGTTGTTCCTGGACGAAATCGGTGAAATGAGCCTGGGGGGACAGGCGAAGCTGTTGCGGGTGATCGAGGAGAAAGTGGTGGTTCGAGTCGGTGGTTCCAGGCCGATTCACACGGACGCCCGCGTGGTGGCGGCTACCAATAAGAACCTCGCGCAGCGGGTACGCGAGAGACAGTTTCGCGAGGACTTGTTCTTTCGCTTGAACGTCGTCACGCTCGAATTGCCGCCGTTGCGTGAACGCGGGGACGACATCCTGCTGCTGGCCGAGCATTTTTTGCGCGATTTCTGCGTGAAGGCGCGTCGAAAGCTCCCCAGGTTCTCGGCGGCTGCGCGAAAGCGGCTGCTTGCCCATTCGTGGCCGGGCAATGTTCGTGAACTGCGAAATCTGATGGAACGGCTGGCATACTTGTCACAGGGGGACAAGATCGACGCGGACGAACTGGCTTTCATCCTCGCGCCGGACTCGCAGTCGCCAGCCATCTTCTCGCTGGATCTGCCTTTGACCGAAGCCACCCGGCGGTTTCAGATCGAGTACATCACTAAACATATCGATGGTGCCCGCGGCAATATGACCGACGCCGCCGAGCGGCTTGGGTTGCATCGCTCGAATCTGTATCGGAAAATGCGACAACTGGGAATGAAGACGGGCGACGAGTGATTCTGCAGTCTCCCCAGTAGGTCCCGTCTGCCGGACGGGACCTGGAAGTAGTTTCGGCTTGGCCCCGCCAAAGGTCCCGTCCGGCAGACGGGACCTACTGGGAGCAACCCACCTCGCCCACAGCCGTCTTACCTTCCTCTGGAATCCCACCTCGCAACGCCTCGCATGCTATAAGGAGCGACAACGCATGAGTATGGAACGATTTCTCCTTTTCGTGGCTCTTCTGCTGACAACTACCAGTGCCAAAGCCGTTGACTATGTCTGGTTCGAGGGCGAGGAGCCAACGACCACGCCGAAGCTGAAGCAAGTGGACGGCATCGAAAGCCTCTCGCTCCAGAACGGGTTCGGGTTTAGCGGCTGGGGACGGACCTCGATTATTTCCGGCGAGGAGATGCTGCACGTGGGTCTGCAGAGCGGCGAAGTGGACAAGTTCATGCCGGACGAAGGGATGGTCTTTGGATACGAGTTTCAGCTTGCCAAACGCGGCCGGCAGAATATCTGGGCGCGAATCGGCTACGAGTGGGTTCGGAACGACTTCCAGTGGCGAATCGACGGCGGGCCGTGGAAGACATGTTCGCGCAATACGCCGACGACGAACATCCAGCCGATCCAAACCTGGAACGAGTTGGCTTGGATCAAGCTGGGCGAGATGGACTTGAGTTCCGGCAAACATCGTTTCGAGACGCGGCACTTCAAGTACAAGGAACTGGACAAACGCGGCAACGAGCGGACCGCTCGCGTCCTGCACATGCTGGACGCTGTCTGCATCACGCCTGATGTATTTCGCCCGAACGGCAAATGGAAACCGGACGCCGACCACCAGACGGAGGAAGACAAACAGGCGGCGGCGCACGTCTTCAATGTGAACGCCTCGGACGATCTGGCCGAGCGAGTCGAGACAGTATTGGACGGCTGGTGGACGACAGCCGCCTGGGACGAGAACGAGGTGAGCGACGAGAGCCGTTTGCGGCCGACGGCGAGGTTACCTGACTTGGAGACGCTCGCCTGGTACGGTTACCAGGTGCCGGAGGATCGCGACGCGCAACGTCCGGAAATGAGTTTTTCGCATCGCTATCTGGTGCGCACGTTGTTGGATGTGCCCGCGTCGTTGGACGGACGTGGGTTCTTCCTTGATTTCCAGAATTTTAACTTGACGGCCAGCGTGTTCGTCAACGGCCGGTCCTGCGGTTTTTCAAAGGCGCATTCGACAAGCTGGCAGTGCGACATCAGCCGGGCCGTGCGGCCGGGGCAGAAGAACGAGTTGGTGGTCGTTTTCAAGGACGCCTACTACGGTCTCAGCACGAAGTACGCGCAAACAACTGAGAAGGAATGCGGACCTCGCCGTTTCTGGAATTTGCCGCGAAGCATCGTCTCGCACATGTCGGGCGGCCAACACCTGGATATGCCAACTGCTTGGGATACGCGCACAGGGATCCTGGAACCGGTTACGCTGGTCGTCAGCGGGCCGGTTTACACGACGGACGTGTTCTGCAAGCCGTCGGTCGAAAGGAAGCAACTGGCCCTGGAGGTCAGTTTGATCAACCCCGCCGATGAACCGGTCACACTTCAGGTAGAAAACGAAGTTGTGCCGTGGAACCAGGGTCGAGGCGGCCAGGCGGCTAAGACGTTCCGATCGCAGACCGTACGGCTCGGCGCCCGGCAGACGGAAACGATCGACTTGAGCGAAAGCTGGCCCGATCCCGTGCTGTGGTGGCCTGACCGCCCGCATTTGTACTGGGTCGTGACGCGGCTGAAGCGCAACGGGAAAGTAATCGACGTCAAAAAAACGCGATTCGGCTTTCGCCAGTGGAAGTGGGACAGCCATCTGTTCACGCTGAACGGGGTGAAATGGCAGATGTGGGCCGACACGAATTACACCGACAGCCCGCAGAACTTCATGGAATTGTGCAGAACGAGCCACATGAACCAGATGCGCTACTGGCGTCCCAGAATGTGGGGCGGCATGACACGACGTCAAGTGCTGGACTATTTCGATGAAGTCGGCATGATCGTCCGCAGTTCGGGCGTATTCGACGGCCAACAGGCCAACTACGGCGGCGGTTTGCGAGTCGAGGACACCTCGCGGCCAAAGGACGAACGCGGCCGGTACCCGCGCAAGGCCAAGCCGGAGTTGTTCGACAATTGGAAACATCAGATGTCGGCGTGGGTCCGCGAGGAGCGCAATCACCCGTGCGTGTATATCTGGTCCATCGAGAACGAGATTACCTACATCAACGCAAACAACCTTGGCCAGTGGGCCGAGGTGGAACCGGCGATTCGCGACGCGGCCGAGCACGTCATGCGTCTGGACCCGACGCGCCCGGCCATGGTGGACGGCGGCAATGCGCTTCGCGACGAATCGCTAGCGGTAAATGGGGCCCATTACACGGAGTTCATGGGCGTCAGTTTCCGCGACTTCCCGGACGCCGCGTACACACGGGGCCACTTCTACAACACGGTGCAGCGTGGCGCGTGGCGGATGGTGCCGGATCGGCCGATCATGAAAGGCGAAATCTACTTCGCCAACGGCTATCCGCCGGAACG
>CAZURK010000159.1:0-33467 GCA_964623055.1 uncultured Pirellulaceae bacterium | reverse complement strand
TCCAAAATCGCTAACTCAAACTCGCCAGAACTCAACGTCACGCTGAACCAATACATATCCGTCTTTGATGAAATAGTCGGTGGGCGCAGCCGCCGGAGAGAAAGGGCCCGGGAGACGTCTCCGGAAAACATTCCTTCAGCTTTTCTTCCACAAGCGATTCCGGCCGAGCCTGGCATCGACGTGGTCGAGCGAATGGGGGCCTCATTTTGAGGCCTAGGCCCAATTCTGGAATCGTGCTCGATACTGCCGGATTATCGGTATCGCTCTGTCGAACTGCCAGTCCGGATCATTAGGCGGCTGCGTTTTGTACACTCCAAGATCCACAGTGTTTATTGGCAGGCTGTTGAGGATTGCGTGGAGTACAAGCTGGATCGTGGGGTCCTGAGAGCCCACGTCAATCAGCCGAAACGAGTCAAACGCTTTCCGCGAGATGCCGAAAAACTCTGATCTGATCCGCCGGATTGCATTCTTCCCACGAAAGTACTCACGGAAGACGCTATATGCGACATGATCCGAAAAGATACCCTCAACAGCACCGAGTATTCGGTGTTCTGTGGTCTCCTTCTCCGCCGACTCGGTGCGGTAGTTGCCGAGGATCACGTTTGGCCCATCGTCAACAGCCTGGATTAGCTGGCTGACACCTTCAGGCCCCACAACGGAATTCTTATCCTTGTTGAATTCCCAATCCACGTCCAGGGGAAAGTAGAACACATACGCAGCACCGTTCCCGAATGCTCCCTCGATCCCCGCAAACCACAGGTGCCCGAGAGACAGTCCGAATCCTCTAGTCTTGAGATCTTTCACGATTCGAGACGCGTGGGAGTCGGAATAGATCACTGAAGGACTCTCTAGTTTCGCGTACGGCGAAAGATCCAGCGGGTTTTTGGAACGATGATCACCTTTCTCGTTGTCTGAAAGCACGATCGTGCTGATACATACATTGTTCACTAAGCGGTTCACCTCCGTCGCCAATTCGTGTAGTCTCGGAACAAATCCTCTGATTTGGCTGTCCGTAGCCATTAGGATGCTGGTTGTTAGTGCTGTTTTCATTCTTCATTTCCTCCGTTCGGAGAGTAGATTGACATGGCTTCCCATACTTGACCCCTCGCTTTTGTGGTATTTCGGAAATCCCCTAAAGCCAATCGTCTTCAACGAGATGGTACACGCTCAGCTCAACCGGCGGCAAAATGGCCTTTTTGTCCTCGAACATCATGATCGCCAATCTCGCTTCCTGAAGGTCAATTCGTTCATCGGCAATCAGACCTTGCTGCAGGCCGTTTGCTCCACCAGCGAGAATGGCGACCTGAGCAGCGGTGAACGGCTGAGCTGGCCGCGCGTACACCGTGTGCATCCAAATGTTGTAGGCGGCGGACGAGGCGGAACTGAGTCGCGAGATCACGGGAGACACCGCCTGGCGTAAGTCGCAAAACGCTTGGAGGAACCTTGCGCCTGAGCCGAGTAGTATTAACGACCCGTCCCGCATGACTCGGAAAATGCGGCTCACCTTCGGCTCTTGGTACATCGTCTCGACTGCTCTCCTTGCGGCAAAGTCCGTGCGGATCAACCGACGAAGCGGTGGCTTCAGAGCGGTGAACAAACGGTCCGCCTCCGAGCGCCGGAGGTTTAGGCCCACATTGATCAGAGTGAAGTGCATCTGACTTGTGACGTATGCGCCAAGACCTAGTGCGGATGCGCCGCGATCGGGTACCAACAACGGGAAATCCGCGAAGCCTGCGTTGATTGCATTGACGAAATCATTCGGATACTCGAAGGCCAGCACAAGCGAGACGCCGAATAGCGGCTGCCCCCTCCGTTCCAGCGGAATTGGCGGATAGTCGGATTCAGCCTTGCGGAGGCTGCATATGACCCGACCCAAGAAGCTCGTTGCTGCCTCGACCTTTGCGAACTCGAGCTCTGTCGCTTCAGCCCTTGCGGCCTCAAGCCTTGTCGCCTCAACTTCTGCGGTCTCAAGCTCTCCGGCCACAAGCTCTGTTGCCATCCGACTCAGCAGGTCCCTCGATCGCTCCATCAGTTCGCGGGAGTAGAGAAAAATGAGAGTGTTCAGAATAAGTCTCTCATCCATATCACCAACCATTGAGAAACACGGAAGTGAGAGGGTCTCGTCGACAATCTCTGACAGCGGCCGTCCGGTCGCGAGATGGCGCATCAAAACCGATACTACACCATCCACGACCAAGTCTGGGTCGTTCCCGGCCCACCCGCACCGCGAGACAAGTGTCCGCAGTTCCTGGATCAATCGTTCTGCGTCTTCGAGTTCGCGCTTCATTTCGTTCTCCTCAAGATGGTCGCCGAAGGTTGATGAATCACCCGCCAGCGGTTTCCGTAGAGCAGACTGAGGTGAAATCTCCCATTCGACAGTGACTACTGCAGGCTGGAACGCGACCCGCAATCTGCTTCAGCTCAGGGCCTCCACGGTCGTGCCAGCAGTCGCCTCTGCGCCACAGGTAACGTTGCCGTGGTTTGCGGCCCACTTGGATGATACATGCGTCTCCATGATCATGACTTGAACGGTACCTGTTGCACGACGACGAACTGCTGCCTTGTTTCTTCAACGTGCTCACGCACGGCACCATCCCATCTTCGTGTGTGCACCGTCTCGGTTTCGCTTTCGCCCATTATCGCCAGATGTGCGGGGCGATACCCTTGACGTCCGGTCCGTCTCCCGACCTCGTTCCAGAGGAGGTCCCGATACTTGTCTCGCAACTGCTTCCGAGTTTGCTCGTCGGCGGGATCCAATGGCAGACCGCTGCAAATGGTTAGGTGGAGCACAGATGAACTCGCGTACCAGGGGGGTTGTCGAAAGTCTAAGTAGTACTCGAGACTCTCCCGCCGCGCGGATCGCTCGGCGGGGTCGTCAGTAGCGGCCATTCTCCTGCAAAGCCCAACGAGAAACGGCAGGCGGAAATGGACCGACGTTGGGAGGTCCGGGGAGTTGTGCGCCAGGTATTCTCGCCGAGCTTGCTCAAGCGCCGATTCGTTCGCGGTTCGACGATCAATGTCCTGCGTTTGGATGCGCTCTAACGTCTGCTGGAACTCACGATCGGTCAGCGGTTCGCGCTCGATGAGATGGGAGGTCGCTTCCAAGAGCTCAAGACGAAGCTGGCTAAGCTGCTTACTTTCGCATTCGATGACGAGGGCCGTGCGGTGCACATCCATGTCCGTGAAGGAGATCTCAGGTGGCTCGCGGTCAGCGCAGATCGATCGGCAAATACGGGCGAATTCAGCCGGGTCGAGTACACGGAGTGCATCACTTACGGTAATGTGAGGGCCGCCCCAGGCATTCACCTCGCCCCGGAGGTCTTTCGGATCGAGCAGCTCGTGGAGTGGATCACCTGGAGCCGTCCGCTCCTGGTAAAACTCGCGTAGCCAATCGCCGAGCGAACTGATGATCTGGACGTAAAGCATCCGAAACGGGCCGGCCATGACAGACTCCTTCTTAAGTCGTCGCGTGTTGTCGAATCCGTAGTTCCAGTAAACGCGTTAACGGTAATCAGATAGCCGAAGCCAATCGCTTTCGACAAGTAAATAGACCGATGCACTGAAACGTTACAGTTAGGTTAATCATAAAGGGTCTTGCGTGACTGTCAACAGGGTGAGGCGGAGTATCAGAGGAATGGAGGGACGGTCGGGGAGTAGTGATCAGAAGTCACTGCACAGTAACGTCTTGTGTCGATTGTCAGCGATTCCGCTCGCTCGAAACGCGGACTCCCAACGCCCCGCCGTGCGAGCCTTCGGTGGAAAAGTGGCGAATCGCTTCCTCACCCTACCGGTCATCGCGGTCCAGATCACGCCCGGAGGACGCATCCGCAAGATTCCCGAATGGCTTCTGGCTTCAATTCAAGTTTGAATGAAGCCTTCTCGGGTACCGGAAACGTCGGGTCCTTTGCCCTGCGCAGAGCGGCGTTCAACTGCTCAACCGCATGCTTACCCATCTCCTCGGCCGGTTGGGGTATTGAAGTCAGATTGCAGGCTTTGGCGAGCCACGAGTCGTCAAAGCCAGCACAGAGCACTGGGCGGGCCACTCGGGAAGCCCGTGTCATGATGGCTGCAGCTACCGGGTCGGACATGCAGACAACCCCCAACGGCGAGGTCGAGTTGGCGGAAGGCATGATACTCGCGTTCCACTTGCGGAGATCCTGGAAGGCTTTCACCCCTGCAGCCTCAGTGTAGTCGGTAAGCTCGAAGATCCTATGCCGAATGCCGTGGCGTCTCACCCCACGTTTGAAACCTTCGCGTCGCTGCGCACGGAATGGATCGACTCCGGGCGTCTGCTCTGACTCGCCACCCGACTCTGCCCTCACCATCCCCATCCGTAGTGCATTCTCCTCAGGCATCGTCAACAGGGCCAAGTCGGTGCACTCGTGCACCGTAACAAAATGCTTCACTAAGTCCTCCACGGCGCCCCCGTCGTTTTCGGACACGACGCTCGCCACGACAGCGTCGTGACTGAAGTCTCGCAATACAGACACAACCGGCACATTTCGCCTTTGCAGCGTCTCAAGCTCCGAGTCCTCAAGGTGAAGACCGACAACAATCAGGCCATCTGCCAGCCCCAAAAAGGGCAGTTGCTCCATCAGTCTGTCACGCTCTTCGACCTTGTTGACATCGAAAATGAGCAGGTCCAGCCCACGCTCCACCGCTTTCTCCTTCACTCCCTCCAAGATGCGGAGAAAGAACGTGCTGATTCGCGTCAATGGTAGAGCAATCGCGATCGTGTTCGTTTCCTTGCCGCGCAATCTAGCCGCCGCCCGACTGCGCCGGTAACCCAGACGTTCAGCAAGTCTCCCCAATGCCTCTCTGGTCTCGTCGGACAGCGCCCCCGGCACGTCGCGGTTCCAATTCGAAACAGATGACAAGCTCAGCCCAGACAGCGCCGCCAACAAGCGCACGTCAGGGAGAAACGTCTGACGACCTTTCTTGCTTTCTTGCCATTTCTTGTAGGCTGTCACGACCTTGCCGTGCGACGTCTTCGACCGCCTGACGAAATCCTCGCTCAGCGTGCGAATGTCGCTTTCGGTGAGTCCCCCGGGGTCAAAACGCATCACGGCTCTCATACACGACAAATGGGAGTCGGAAACAACGATCTAGTAATACGGTTTACTATACTCCATTTCCTTCCGCTTTGAACACCCATGTCTCGCGCCGACGACTCGGTTGTGGTGCGATCTCCCGACCGCGTCACCGCTCCGACCGTAGGTCTCCAAGAGACCGTGGACTGCGAGGCACACTTGGATTTGTCATTCTGCGATGAATTCCTCGATCGGGACTCGAAAAAACTTGGCCAATCGTACTGCGTTGGCTTTGCTGATGCCGCGGCGACCGCTGAGGATTTCGTTGATGGTGGTCCGTGGAACTTGGGAAGCGCGGGACAGCTCCGCTTGTGTCAATTGTCGAGCTTCGATCAGCCCCGCCAAGCGGTCGCGAGCAGGGCAACGGAGGAAGATGAGCGAGACAGCTCCAACTGTAAACGACGCGTGTAGGGCTAAGGACGCGGTCGTCCAAGGCCGGCCAGGGGAGCGCAACGTGGATTCGAGCCCCCAATTGGGTCTGCGCCAATTCGGACAACCGGCGCAATCGCGTCAGATCGAACTCGCCAACGGGATGTCGCCAACGCACCCTCGTCGTCTCCAGCTCAGGCCATGACCGGGATCCAACCAGTCACGGGAGACCGAGCTGGCGGCTGCCGGTGCCCAACGTGGGCCGGCATAGTGTAGTCCGGGCAAGAAATCTCAAAGTCGTGTCCGCTGGGTCTGCCGATGTCGTTCTGTCTTTTGAAGTGAGTGAGTCAATTCAAAGCTTCCCGAGAAGGAGATAGCCATGCGTATCTTCCGTAGAAGTGAAGAGAAACGTCGTCGGTCGTATGACAAAAGGCAGAGACGTCGGGCCGCGCGGCTTTCGCTGGAGACACTGGAGCGACGAGAAGTTATGTCGGCAACCATGTTAGTCTTGGATTTCGACGGTCAAAGTGGGGCCGATATCAGTGCAATGTGCGACGACGTGAGCTGTTGGAATTTCCCTCCGGCCGGAGAACTCAGCTTCGTCAACGAGTTTGCGACGCTGAACAGTCAGTACGCGAAATACAGCTTTCTGGACTATAACGCCGACGGCCAGCTTGATTCGGCAGACGGTGAGATTGCGGCCGATCGAATCGTTAAGAACGTCCAAGAGGACTATGCTCCGTATGATCTCGAAGTGATCAGAGAGGACGACCTCGCTAAGGCTCAGTCTCTGATGGCCAACAGTCCTACAGCCGACGCGCTCATCTTTGTCACCGGGCATCACACGGCGTCAGGCGGCCAAGCCCCGCTGGACATCGGGAACACAAAGGACAACGTCGGAGCTGCGGGCGGCACAGTCGGCGTCGCCAAGTCGATGGCTGGCAAATGGTGGGCGAGCGGAGACCGGTTCATCAACTCCTTCGCCAATGCCGTCTCACACGAAGCGGGGCACACGTTCGGCTTGGAACATGTGGACAGTTTGATCCACCCTGGATTCCGGAGCCTTATGACTTCGGGAGTCGGCGGAGAAAACTTGAACTTCCCGAATGAGCCGGTGAACACTGAAGGTAGCCTGATCCAAAATGCACATCAAGTTCTTCTGAATGCGTTGGGATCATCCCCGCATGCCTGGGCCGCGGTCTTGGAGCCCGGTGTGCTGACCATCCAGGGAAGTAGCGGCGCAGACGACGTTTCGATTGAGAACGTGGGTGGTGATTGGAGTGTCGTGCTGGAGGGAGTTTCCGACCACCACGTCGATCCGAGCGATTCGCCGGATTTGAATTCGTTGAACCCGTTTTCTCAGTCAATTTCTCAGATCACCTACCTGGCCGGATCGGGAAATGACACGCTGGATGTGGACGGCGCCATCACGGCCAAAGTGTTCGCAGTAGGCGGCGCTGGCCATGACCTGTTGCATGGAGGTGCCGGTAACGACCATTTGGACGGCGGAGCGGGTGACGATTCGATTTTCGGACAAGGCGGCGTCGACCACCTGATGGGACGATTGGGCGACGACCGCCTCGACGGTGGTGACGACCCTGATTTTCTATTCGGTGACAAAGGGGCCGATCTGCTGATCGGCGGCGACGGGAATGACAGTTTGCACGGAGGCCAGGGCGACGACACGCTTGTGGCTTACACCGGCGAGCCCATGGATTACTTGTGGGGATCCTTCCTTGGCCTTGACTGGCTGTTTGCAGAGACGGGCAACGGGAATTCGCTTTACGGCGATGCAGGCAATGACACGCTCTTCGGCGGAGCATACGGAGACTACCTGGAAGGGCAGAGCGGTATGGATCAGCTATTCGGCTTCTACGGCAACGATTTCCTGAATGGCGGCGCGGATGATGACGCCATCTTCGGCGGCACCGGAAACGACTACTTGGTGGGGCAATCAGGCAACGATAAACTTCACGGCGGAAGCGGCAACGATGTGCTTCACGGCGGCACCGGCGACGGCGACGAACTGTACGGCGATAGCGGCACAGACCGTCTCTGGGACAGCCAGGCCGCTGTCCTGGAAGGTGGCAGTGGTTGGGACTACGTCAACGGCCAATCCGAGTACTGGGAGTGGTTCCTGAGAAAGATGGCTCGCACCACACAACCCCAATACGTGCCTGCCGTCCGCGGCTTCGGTCTGATCGGCTATCGGACGAAGGCGATGGACGCCAGATGACACCCAGACCATAATGCTGTCCGCGTTCTACACGCACGCGTCGCTTCAAACCCAACACCTCAGACCTTTGCACACATCGCCTACTTGGCACGAGGTGAATACGATGAGTCTGGTTCAATACTTAGTCTGTGACGCATGTAAGTTTCAATTCGGGCCAGTTGGTGTAAAACCCCACCAGCCGGCAGCTCAGCGCCAGCAGCTTTTTGTGCTCTGCAACCAGTGCCGCAACCCGATGGTCATCGACGACATCCCGGGGCAAATCACTACCGCCTGCAACGTTTGCGGTGCATGTGACTTCAGCGCCCTCAACCAGTGCCCGGTTTGTGCGAGTTCCGACGTTCATTGGCGAGGGCAAGACGAGTTGGCCGTTAGGTAGCCGACCTTGCCATCTGGCTATCCACCCGCAAATGGCCAGTTCTCGTTGACGACGCAGGCGTCGTCCTCGGCAACGACAAACGGATCCCATGGGGAGAATCCAACGCGTCGAGCACATAGGGTCCGCGCCGCCTCGTGAGTGCAGCGGCACTCTCATGAGGGAGAACACTCGCGACACTTTGGGCGTAGCGATGTATGGCGGCATAACGACCGCCGCTTGTCTTGAGTCTCCGTGCGAGGTACGCTCGTTCGTGCCGTCTCGTTTGATCGACGGTTGACGCGTTGTCGCGCGAGACGGAAGACCTCGAACATGGAGCCGACCCCGATGAGAATGCCTCCAAAATGTTCCGCGTGTTTGTTATTTGGCTTGTCCGGCTTGGCGGTGCCGGTCGCGGTTGCTCTTGCTGGACAACCGGACCAGAACTACATCTCGCATGGCCCGATCCTCGGACGACTCAGCGAGAGCGGGATCGGCGTCTGGGCACGTACCGCACGATCGGACGGATTTGCCGTCAGGTATGGGACGGCGCCAGATGGGCTGGATCAGGTCAGCCAGTCGGTGCGGACGACGCTCGACCACGACAACACCGGCTGGGTCCACATCACGGGACTCGAGCCAGATACCAAGTACTACTACGAGTTGGTCCTCCCCGGAAACCCAGGACCTACCGGCCGGAAAGGCTCGTTCCGTACGCTGCCCGATCCGAAGAAGCTGGTAGATGCTGAACTGAACCCCAAGGGACTGTTCAACTTCAGTTTCGAATTCGCCTGTGGGAACAACCAGAATCCTGCCCATAGCCTCGGCCCCGCATTGCCGGCCTTCGAGACCATGTTGCGGCGATTGAAGGACAAGATTCACTTCGCCATCCTGAACGGCGATTGGCTCTACGAATCGCAACGGCAGTACAAACCGTCGCAATGGCTCGCTCAAGTAGGCTGCCCAGCCGCCGATACGCCGCACGTCGTCTCGGTGGCGCCCACTCTGGTTGGCGTCTGGCAGAACTACAAACAGTTCCTCAGCCAGGGCGAGAACCTGGCTCGATGGCATCGAGAGATACCGTCGTTCTTCACCTACGACGACCACGAGATCCTGAACGACGTTTGGGGAGCCGGCAGTCCAGGGTTGCGCGACCGTCGTGCCGTCTTTCGCGACATCGGCGTCCGAGCCTGGTACGACTACCTAGGCTGGAGCAATCCTACCGAGTCCACACAGCGAATCCACTTCGGTGCCGGAAAGTTGGAGCAAGGAAGTGACGTCCTGGAAGACCTGCAGACCGATTTCCGCAAGCTCGACCTGAAGCAGGCGACCAACTTGCATGTTCACTGGGGTGGTCCGACGGCCGGAGTGAACGACAACGCGCTGGATGGCGTTGGCGGCGATCCCAACGCGGGGGTTTATGCGATCGTAAAGGTACTGGACAAGCACCGTCTGCAGATCGCGCCGGCGGCCAAGACCGACGCCGAGGTGTCGTATTCGATCGGCCGGCCGTCATACTATCGCATGCGGGTCGCCAACTGCGATTTCTTCTTCCTGGACACACGCGGTCAGCGCCAGATGCACGACGTGGGCGATCCCGCCAAGAAGGGACTGTCCATGCTCGGTCAGACCCAGCGAAAATGGCTCATGGATGGCACCAAGAGCAGTGATGCCGATTTTCTGTTCGTCGTTTCGAGCGTCAACTTCATGGTTCCGCATGTCGGCGGCGGAAAGGTCCGAACGGTCAACAAAGACGACGCCTGGACGGTGTTTCTGGACGAACGCGAAGCACTGATCGATTGGTGGGACGGACTGCAAAAGCCCGTTTTTGTCCTGACCGGCGACCTCCACAACAGCTTCGCTATTCGAATCACCGATAACGTCTGGGAGTTCGCCTCCGGCCCGCACAATTCGAACAACCATTGGGTCAGCGACGAAGGCAGCCGGCCAGCCAACGGCAAGTTCCAGTACGGTCCCCGTGAGGTCGAGATCCGTTGGTCCACCTACTACCGCACTGACATTCCCCGAGCCAATCTGCAGTACCCAAGCTACTGCGTCGTCCAGGTCAACAATGTTTTCAATAACCCAGTTCGTCGCGGAGAAATACGACGTGTGGCGTTCCCCACACCCCAGGTGATTTTCCAGTACTACAACGGTCTGACCGGCGACCTGCGATACGCGGAAGCCATCTTGGCGAATCCAAGCGACGGCGGCTAACGTCGCAGCACATGCGGCGTGCGACAGAACCTGGAGCAGATACAGCGGCTTTCCACAGGAGTGGCCATGAAGAATACCTCAATCCCCTTGCTTCAGACTCTCGTCAGTTTGCTGAGCCTGACGTCGTTGGCCGCGATAGCCCAGGACCACCCTGGCCTTCGGGCCGGCACGGCGGTTGTCGATATCTCGCCCGACGTTTTTCCGATCCAACTGCGGTCCGGCCCTTCCGATTACGTCCATGATCCGTTCCACGTCCGCGCCGTCGCCTTCGAAAACGGCAAGGGCCGAGCGGTCATCGCGCTGGTGGACGCGATAGGCGTCGGACGCGAAACTTGCGACGAAGCAAAGGCCATCGTCGCGAAGAAAACCCGATGGAACGCGTCGGAAATGCTGGTGTCTGCCACTCACACCCACACTGCCCCCAAAGGTGGAGACACCACGCCGGGCAGGATCGCCTACGAAAAGAAACGATCGGGCGGCATCGTGCAGGCCCTGACCGAAGCCATCCAATCGCTCGAACCGGCCAAGGTAGGATTCGCGTCGGATGAAGAGCCGAGTGAGGTCTGTAACCGCCGCTGGTTCTTGAAACCCGGCACGATGGATCCCAACCCGTTTGGCGAGTTGGATCAGGTGAGAACGAATGCGCCGCGCGGCAAGCTGCTCAAGCCTGCCGGGCCGACCGATCCGGAGGTCTGCGTGGTGGATGTTCGCACGCGTCGAGGCAAAGCGTTGGGGCTGATCGCCAATTACGCGCTGCACTACGTAGGCGGCATCCCAAAGGTGAAGGAGGGCGACGGGAGAGTTGTGGGCATGGCGTCGGCCGATTACTTTGGCGAATTTGCGCGAATTATGCCCTATCGCGTCGGTGGATCCAATCCGCCGGACAATTTCGTCGCCATGATGACCAACGGCACCAGCGGCGATATAAACAACATCGATTTCTACAGCAGACGGGCGCCACGAGCTCCGTTCGAACAGATCCGCGTCGTCGCCACCAAAGCGGCCGATGCCGCCTGGCGGGCCGTGAAGACGATCGAGGAATACGACGAGAACCCGCTGATCGCCACGCGTCAGCGCGAGGTCACTCTGAAATACCGAAAGCCGACCAAAGCCGAAGTTGAACGCGCTAGGGAGTTACTGGCATTGCCGCGTAAGGAACGCGAGGCCATCAATCGTCGTACGACGCAGTACGCCACCAACACGTTGCGCTTTGCCGATCCGGAACAACCCGAAATGGAGTACATCATCATCCAGGCCATTCGCATTGGCGATCAGGCCATCGTTTCTATGCCGTTTGAGGTGCTGGTCGAGATTGGGCTCGAGATCAAGAAGAAGAGCCCGTTTCCGTACACGTTTGTGATCGAGCTGGCCAACGGCGGCTACGGTTACCTGCCGCCTCCGAATCAGCATGAACTCGGCGGTTATGAAACCTGGATTGGCACCTCCCGTTTTGAAAAGGACTCATCTGTCATCCTGACGCAGAACCTCTTGGAGATGTTGGACGAGTTAGAGACGCTCTGAGGCTCGATGATCGCGGCCAGACGATACCCGTGATGACTTGACGGATTCCGTGTCGGACGACGATAGAAAGATCAACATGAAAGCCATCCTTCTTGGGATTCTATGTGGTCCCTGTGCCTTTGCCGTCCAAACCATGGCTGCTGACGGCCGCGTGTCGTTGATCGTGACGGGAAACGGCCGATTCCAGTCATCATTGCGCATGACCATTGCGCTTGGCCAAACCTGAAGATTCTCAAGGCGGCCGGACGCTGGCGGCGTTCATCTTCAACAATGCCAGTCATGGACACCGGCCCGGCGACATCGAGTGCTGGCTCAGCCGCGATGGCGGAGCAAAATGGAAACTGTCAAGCGCCGTCACGCAGCATGAGCCGGATACGATTCGAATGAATTGCGCCGCTGGCTTGGCAGCAAATGGTGATATCGTCGTTCTGACATCCGGTTGGTCGAACCGCTGGCCTGCTGGTGTGCTGAGAACGCGGGGAAGCTTCCGCTACGCGGTGCTTGGCCCTTGGTTGAGCCGTTCACCGGACGGCGGCCTTTCCTGGTGGGTGGAAAAGGACGCGTTTCCCCAGACCACGCCCGTCGGTCGCCCAGCCGTGCCGTTTGGCGATATCGAGAGGGCAGCAAACGGCGACCTCTGCGTGAGCGTTTACTCGACACAAGAGCCTTGGGAGAAATACGAGGAACGCAAGTTTCGCTCGTACCTCTATCGCAGCAAGGACGACGGAAAGACGTGGGGCGAGCCGGTCGTGATCGGTCCAGACTCGAACGAAACAGACATACTTCACCTCGGCGATGGCCGATGGCTGGCCTGTGCGCGAGCGGGCACTGGCGTAGAGGGTAAGGACTTTATGGAACTGTTCGCATCCGATGATGATGGACGAACGTGGACAAAGAAACGACGCTTGACTGGGTTCCAGCGAGTTAACGGTCACCTCCTGGCACTCAAGGATGGGCGTGTGCTCTTCTGCTACGGCGACCGGGCATCGGATCCCGGCAAGAAAGGGCTCGAAGCGATATTCAGCGCAGACAGCGGCGAGACCTGGAGCGAGCCCATACGGCTGATCGACTGGAACGGCCTCGACGGCGGTTACCCGTCGTCCGTCGAGCGTGCCGATGGCCAGATCGTGACGGCCTACTATTGCTCGGCACTGCCGGATCAGCCGGCAAATTCCTTGAAAGGCTACCACATGGCGGTCATCGTTTGGGATGCAGAGAGGAGCTTTCGAGGCCCGTAGGCGACGAAAACCGCGCGACGTTCGAGAAGGCGATGGGCGTCAAGCAGTTTCTTCTGCACCTTCGTCCGGGGCAATTTGGCGGACAGGTCCTGTCCCGTCTGATTGCCCTCTGAGTAAGATGACTTGTGAGGAAATGAGCAGGGGCTCAAGTGAGGAGGGTGAAATCAATGTAGGCCAACAGGGATTTGCCTGAGAGAAGACTGTCCAGCTTGGAAAGACAGACATCCGACGTGATTGCTGATGCGTCGGATGATCGAGACCTTCGCCAGTTTGCCTGTTCACTCACCCGTAAACTCAACCTTCGCATATACATCCTTCAGCGCGAGCCGGCAATGGATCGTCGGCAGTTCAACCGCCATATCCAGGCCAGTAGCTTCGGACAGTACCCAGTGGCCGTCGGCGTTCTTAGCGAAATGCTCGATGTGCGGTTCGTCTTGCGAGACGAGCAGATAATCCGTCAGCGATTGGAGCCGGCGGTAATGTTCGAATTTCTTGCCGCGGTCGTAGCTTTCGGTCGTTTCGGAGAGGACTTCGATGATGACTTGGGGATTGAGGAGCGTGTCGACGTGCTCGTCCTCAAATTCTGCCCCGTCGCATACGACCACGATGTCTGGGTAGGTGTAGAGGCCGGAGGGATCGACTTTGACTCGCATGTCGATCATAAACGGTTCGCAAGGTCTGTCGCGCAACTGATGGTTCAAATCCGTGCCAATGTTCATCGAGATGCGGTTATGCTCGCGACTCGCCCCGCCCATCGCAAACATCTCGCCGTCGTAGTATTGATGCCGAACCTCGGACTTACGTTCGATTGCGAGATATTGTTCCGCTGAAAGACGCTGTTCGGGGACTGCGGACATGACGTTTTGCTGCGGTTGATTGGTGATGAAGATAGACTCTACCCTTACCCTTGAGTGTATTATCCGCGAATGACCGAGCGAAAGCAATCGTTGGTTGACAGGGGTTGAATTCGAGGAGGAGGGACGGCTGGTGGCTTGGTAGCGGGGATGAGGGCAACACATTGCGTCTGATTTGGGTTGTGAAATGGCCTGTTCATGCCATCGACTCGATCGAGGATTGCTTGAGCTTGGTTCTGCAATCTGCATTCCGGCCGCCGTCGTTTTGTGCCTGCGCCGGACACGGACAAGGGACGCTGTGTTACAATGGTAACCGTTGCGCCTTTGGATCGGTTCCGGGCCCGACCTACACGGGAAAGTGTCGGGTGAAAGGACGAGGGATGAGCCGGGAACTTCGCGCCTGTTTTTCGCTCTATGGCTTCGTGTCTCCGTTGTTTTTTGCGTCTGTGTCCACCTTGGGCGCCGACGTCGCCCAGCGGTCCGTCTTCAAGACGGACTTCGATGTCGCGCAATCGCCCGAAGCGTCGGGCTGGCAAATCCAGGCAGACGGTACGCAGAGCCAATGGCGAGTGCGGGGTGGGCATCTGGAAGTGATCTGCCATCGCAGTCCGTACAAGGGTGGCCAGATTGTCAGGCGCATCCCTCTGCTGAGGCAGGGTACGCTCGAATTCGATGTGAAGTTCGCCGTCAGTGGCGGGTCCAACTACGACCACCTTTGCCTCGGGTTTCGATTGTACGGCCAGCAGACGTCGTTCAAGAAGATCCGCGGCCACACGTGGATGGGATACGATCCCAAACGCAGGCAGCATTGGGACATCACCAACGATGTGCCGCGCGGCCAATGGGTGCACCTGCGAGCAGCGTTCGACGTGGACCGCAAACGTATGGCGTTCTACATGGGCGACGCGCCGGATCCGCTTTTCGTGTACGACCGATTCGAGCCGGACTTGTCCGAAGAGAAACGGCAACTTGAGTTCTTCAACTACGGCCTTTGCAGTGGGACGGTCACGCATCTGGTTGACAACATCCAGTTGCTTCCGGGCGTCCCGTGGAGCGACGGGCGGGGCACCGAGCGCAATAGGTTGGTGTTGTTCGAGGGTCCGTCCGCCGACCGATACCGGATCGCCCATTGCCTCCAGCCCCAATTCGGCAAGGACCGCATCAGCACCTACTCGGTGCTGTCGCGCGGGGCGGCCATATTCCCTCGCAACCAGTTCGCATTGGACCGCGTGCCCGGCCCGGAACGGCTACGTCAGGCTGCGTGCATTGTGCTAGTGGATGCGCCCGTCGGGCCGGACGACTGGTTTCCGCAACGCGTGCTCGAAGAACTGCGTGAGGCGGTGCAGGAGGGCGCGGTGTTGACCGTTTTCGGCGGCATGTTTGCTTTGGGCAAGGGGGCCTATCAAGGCACGCCGCTGGAGGACCTCTTGCCGGTCCGGATCGAAGGGAAATGGCGCGTGAAACGCTTCGCTCAGCCCGAGCCGATCCGCGCCGCCTCGGCTGACTGGACCACTGGTCCGGCGCAGGGCGAGCCTGCCGTGCTCTGGTACCATGACGTCGATCTCAAACACGACGATGCCGAAGTCGAGCTGCGCGCCGGCGGCGAGCCTCTGTTCGTGACGGGTCGCTACGGCAGGGGACAGGTGAATATATTCCTGGGGGCAGCGACGGGGGACTTCACGGAATGTGGGGCACGTTTCCAACGTGCCACGGCACGATGGAATCGTGCCCCACGTGGTTCTTTCACGGCCTCGGAGTCAAACGCCACGCCTTTCTGGCTTTGGGAGGGCTGGCCGGGTTGGGCCCGCCGCATGGTTCAGATGACCGCCTCGACGAACGAGGAGAAATGAGTATGCGTGACAGGGCAATCGGCGTGATAATGGCCGTGTGTCTGTGGATTGCGTGGTCTCACGGCGCTCTCGGCGCGATCACAGCCAAGCAGGACGCGGCTGGCGTCACGGTCACAACCGACCGGTACGAGGTGCACTTGACGGCCGATCAAGGCTATACCGTGACGAGCGTCACGGATCGGCTCGGCCATCGTACGCTCAAGGTACGACAGGCCGGGCTTGAGATTGCCGAGGAGCGAGAACGCCCCAAGTGGACCGGAGCCGGCTTTGGTTCACCGACCATCCATCGCGAATCCGATGCCCAGGCCATGTGCGAGTTGACTCGCAAGGAAGAAACCGCCACGTGCACGGTGCGCTGGGCCAGCCCGGCCGCCCAGGTCGAGAAGACCCTGGTCTTTCGGGCTGACACGGCGGCGATTACCGTTCAGTACGATCTTCGCGTGAACCGCGCGTTGGAGCAGATCGTCTATGCGCTGTATGTGCTCGACGTCCCTTTGCGCCTGAAGGCCCAGTTCTATCCAGGCCGCAAGCGTCACGAATCACGTGAGCCGGTCGAGGCGCACTATACACCGGCCCCGGGCTACGCCTACGGCCACGACGGCAAGACCGGCGTGGGGTTGATCGGGTATGCCGACGGATCACTGGCCCGCTCGGTGTTCCCCGGCGCCAACACGACGTACCTAGGCTGCACGACGGAGCCTCTGCGATGGAGGCCGCTTCCGTATGAGCTGAGCTTCCGCACGACCATCGTCGTGGGCCTAGAGCCCGACGCCGTAGCCGCCTTGTACCGCCAAGACGCAAAGCACCTTAAGCCGGTCGAGGTCGCAGAACTGGAGGTGGAAAAGCTGATCTACCGTTCCGGCGAGAAGGGCCGGGCGAGTCTCGTGCTGCGCAACAACACATCGCAGATCCAAACCGTGACGCTAGAGTCCCAGATCGAGGGCGGTATCCAGGACGTACGCCGGCTGCCCGCACAGTCGGCAGAGCTGAAGGCGGCGTCCGACACGAAGGTCGAAATCGACTGGCCCCAGCGCGGTGAGTACGGCTTCACGCTGACCGTCAGCGTTCAGGACGAAAAGGGCCAACTGCTGGATACAGCCCGCGATTACTTCGCCGTGGCCGATCATTTCATGCGAGTCGGACAGACGACCGTGTGGAACGCCGGCTGGATGCGCTACCCGTACCTGATCTCTGGCAAGATCGAGCAAGCCAAGCGAGCCTATCAGGGCGTCATCGAGTACTACTGCTGGGCTCCGGACCAAGTTTTTGACCTGACGCCCGATACCGAGACGTTCGAGCCGCACACCGAGTCGCAGGGCGCCTACCGTACTGAGTTGACACGTACCTTCGTAAAAGACCTGGTGCGTACGGCCCATCAAGACGGCCTGCGCGTGCTGGCCATGGACACGGGCTTCTGCAGTCTGCACGGCGCGCTCACACACCCGGATCGAGTGAAGTACACCGAAGACGGCCAGATCTACTTCTACAACGGAAGAATCCACGACGGCCGGCGCTTCAACGCCGTGGGCGCACACCTCTTTACACCCGAAGCCACCACGGCGTGGGCCAACGAAATGTGCGCGTCGGTCGACATGTTCGGCTGGGACGGCGTACGCTTCGACTGGAACTTCATCCCCGTCGCCCCGCAGGACCCGCTGTACGCGGCAGCGGCCGGCCGAAAAGAGAAGGGCATCTACCGTCAGGCGGCCGAGACGTCCTGGTACACACACGATGGAGTTTCAGCGCACAAGCTGTTTCCTGACCCAGACCAGACGGCGGCCGATTTGTGCCGGCTCTATCGCCGTGCGGTGCAGGGGCGGCATCCCAACTTCATCTACAACGTCAACTTCTCGGCCACAGATGGCCTATGCGAAGACTTTCCGAAGTACGCCGAGGCCAACTGTACCGATGCCGGCATCCAGATGGAATGCCTGCTCGACGTCGCGACCAAATATCCAACCTGGCAAGCGTGGGCGAATATCCTGACCAAGGGCCTGCGCCTGGTGCGTCCCTACCGGGCGCAGCCCTTTGTGGGCTGGATGCGCCACTATGCCCCTGGCGGCATCGCACATCGGAATCTGCACTACATCATGATGGCCTCCGGCTTCACCTGGAACGGTCCGTCCGGTCCGCGTCACTCGATCGACGACACGTTCAAGCGATTCCGCCACGCAACGCGGTTCGCGGAGTACTTCTACGATCCGGACTTCCAGCCTCGCGCCGGTAACGACCATGGCCTCACGGTCACAGGCGACGGCGTGGATCACGTACTCTGGCAGCCCTTCGTGTTCACGCGCGACCGAGAAGGCGAGCGCGAGTGGCTGGTCCACCTGGTCAATCTGCCCGCCGCCGACCAGATCATCATGCATCACGAGGTCCCCACGCCCAAGTCTAACATGACGGTAAGTGTCAGAGTTGGCCCGAATGAAGAAACCGTCGCCTGCTGGCTCCTTGTGCCCGATCCTCATCCCCACGCGGTCGTGCTACATTACGAGGCGGACAAGTCCAACGGGGTGCGCATCCACGTACCGGAACTAACCTCCCTGGGCAGTGTCGTTCTGCGACTGAGAAACGAGAAGTAGGAAGGGAAGTGCTTGAACAATGGCTGACATGAGTCCCCGTGAAAGGATCATGGCCGCGAGCTTGAAGAGAGGGACGGACCGTCTGCCTTTCTTCCACTACTGGAGGCACAGCCAGATCGGTTGGGCAGAACGTGAATGCCGCAACCGAGGCATGGGCATGTGCTGGGTCAGGCCGTGTCACGTTGAGAAGATGCACGGGGTTGAAATCACCGAGCGGCGGAGCTCGTCGGGCGGATTCGCCGTCGTGCATCGAACGTACTCCACGCCCGTTGGCGAGGTTTCGGAGGTCGAGCAGCGTGAACCGGGCGTCGGCCAGTGGCACGCTTCGCGAAGCTGGAAAGACGTGACACCCTGGTTGACGGAACGCATGATCAAAGGGCCCGAAGACTACAAGGTCGTCAAGTACATTGTGGAGAACACCGAGTACATTGCCGATTACTTCCCGATCGAACAGGCAATGGACTGGTTGGGTGACGAGGGCGTGGTCCTCAGTTGGGTGCCCCATTCACCAATGCAGATGCTGATGATCAACTGGGTGGGCAGCGAAGAAGGCCGGTTCTTCTACCATCACGCAGACTACCCCGATCTGGTCGAGGAGCTCTACGTTGCTCTCTCGAAGAGTCGCGAACCGCTACACGAGATCGCCGCAAAAGGACCGGCGCCCATCGTCCTGTGCGGGGACAATCTTGACGGAGCGCTGGTCAGCCCGAAGTTGTTCGAGTCCTACTTCATGCCCGTGTACGAACAACAGGGTATGATTCTGCACGAACATGGGAAGCTGATGGCAGTGCACATGGATGGCCGGTTGAAGATTCTGAAAGACCTGATCGCCAAAACGCCGGTCGATATCGTCGAGGCGTTTCATCCTCCGCCGATGGGCGATGTAACGATCGGCGAAGCGCTCGCCACATGGCCGGACAAGGCGATCTGGGTAGGTTTCCCCGGTTCCGTGTACTCCCTTGGGCCCAAGGCAACCAGAGATTTCGCGTTGTCCTTCCTGAAAGAGATCGGCGAGGAAGAAAGGGTCGCCGTCGCCATGTCCACAGAGAACTTGGTGTCAAACGAGAACCTGCTCGCGCTGACCGCGGTATTGGAGCACGCAAGCCACCCACTGACGATCGAGAAGATCGACCGTATACAGAATTCCTTCCCAAAGTTACAAGCCTCGGGTCGAGGATTCGCCTCCTCTCCCCCTGGGAGAGGGCCGGGGTGAGGGTTCTTCTTGCGTTCTTGTCCTTACCCTAGCCCTCTCTCATGTGGAGAAGGAGCTTTCGGGGCCGATGCGAGAAGATCGAGGGCATCACGTCAGCCACTTCGTCCGGCATTTGGTGTGAACGAATTGGGCGGCTTCGGGGGCGTTTGTGGCCTCCATTTTCTCGCCGTCCCAGTCCAGGCTCTTGCCGGCACGGATGCCGACCACGCCTGCCAGGCCGATCTCGGTGAGCTTGCCGCCGATGTCGAAATCAGAGAAGGTCTTCACTTGGCCCTCTCCGCGGCAGGCGTCGAGCCATTCTTTGCCGTGGCTTGGGGTCCGCGGAAGGGTCTTGGGAATGTCCTTGGTGGCCTCGTGGCGGAGCACGTCGCTCAGGCCGGGCTCGCCTTCGAGGCGGATCTTGCCGCCTGTGTTCCAGTGACTGGTGTGGATGCAGCCCTTCTCGCCGAGGATCAGCAGGCCATTGGGCACCTTGTCCCCGTAAGTGTCGGCTAGGGGCTGGAGTGCGTCAGCAGGAGGCTTGCCGCTTCCCTGCCAGTGCAGCGTGACGGGCGGGAGGTCGCCGCGAGCGGGGAAGTGGAACTCGACCGCGGCCTTGTCGGCAATCTGCTTTCCGTCCTTCATGTTGACGACAATCTTGTTGGGATAGCTCAGGTCGAGCGCCCGCATGGGCAGATTGATGGCGTGGCAGCAGAAATCGGCCAGGCCACCGTTGCCGAAGTCGAACCAGCTTCGCCACCGGAAGGGATGATAGACGTCTTTCTTGAACGGGCGCATGGCCGACGGCCCGACCCACAGATCCCAGTTGAAGCCCTCGGGAATGGGATCTTCGCCTTCCGCGTTGCCTTCGTTTGCGGTGACGCCGATGCCCCACTGGTACATCTCGCGGATCTGGCCCAGCGCGCCGGCCCGGATGATCTCCGTACAGCGGCGGAGCGACTCGCTGGCGCTGCCCTGGTTGCCCATCTGGGTGACGACGTTCGCGGTGCGCGACAGCTCGCGCAGCTCGCGGGCTTCGGCTACGCTGTGCGTCAGCGGCTTCTCGCAGTAGACGTGTTTACCGGCTTTCATGAAGACCTTGCACAAGTGGGCATGCCAGTGGTCGGGCGTGGCGACCAGTACGGCATCGACGTTTGACGCGTCGTCGAGCAACCGCCGATAGTCCTCATACGCCTTGGCGTTTTTGGTCGCCTCACCGCCTGCGCGTAAGGCATCCCCCCGAGCTTTGTCGATCATTCCCTGATCCGGATCGCACAGGGCTACGAGATTTGCGCCCGAGAGCAAACCCCTCATCACGCCGCGTCCCTGCCCGCCGCAGCCGACTACCGCAAGGTTCAGCTTGCTGTTGGCGGCCGTCGAACCGGTCTCGGCGCCCGACAGGATCAGCGGCCGACCGAATGCCGCTGCCCCCAGCCCCGCCGCTGAGGTCTTGAGGAAACTTCGCCGCGAGGGATGATTTCGCTTCAAGGACGCACGCTGCAACAAACTGATCTTCATCGTCGTTCTCCCAACGGACATTTTGCATTTGCAGTGAGCCTGGAACCGACCCAGGCTCCTTTGGCCATCTATCTTACTCAAACGGGAAATGGAAAAACCACGAATGAACGCGAATATGCCCGGAGTTAGCAGGCCGGCAGCCGTTCGCGAGATTCGGGTGTCGAAGGAGAAACGAACCGCAGAAGATCGAACAAGGAATCTCGAACGGCGAAGTGATGTCTGCAGCATTCGCTCTTTCTTGCCTTCGATATTCTGCTGTTCCTTGTTGGATGTTCTTCGGTCCTTTCGTCTGAATGGGCAAGATGACCAGGAGACTTACATCGACGACGGACAAAATGCAGCGGATCATTAATGTCGTCAAGATTAGGGCCAGTCCCGTCTTTCTGCCTTCCTCAACGACTGTAACTGCACTGAGCGATTACACTTGGGGCAGCAACGACGACGGCTAACCGGAGCCGGACATTTCTCTCCCAGGAATCGCTCTGCCGATCTATGCCTTGCCTCTGCACGCCGGGCATTCACCCGATCTTCGGCAACTCGTATCCTTTGCGTCGTGGACGGGTCATCCAGCGGTTCTCGTTGGCCGCATCGCAGTTGGTGAACCGCTCAGCCTTGGGATCCCACTTGAGCTTCTTGCCGACCAGTCCCACCTCGCGGACGACGTTCACCAGGTTGCAGATGGTCGTCGAGCGATGGCCAAAGGCCACGTCAGCGTTGGCCGTCTCGCGGCTCTTGATACAATCCAAGAAATTCTTCACGTGCGGTGCCGTCTCAGGCAACCCAACCTCGGGCAGCGTCTTCGGCCGTGCGTCGGTCTTGACCAACTCCGACGGATTCGACGTGATCTTGTCGCGGTTGACTTCGATCTTACCCTTCTCGCCGACGACAATGCAGCCGAGCCCCGGGCCGCGGTCGCCGTCCAGATGGCATCGCAACTCGACACCGTTATCATACCACATGCGGACTTTCGCTCGCGGTCCGACCAGCTTGGCCATGCGGTAGTAGCGTTGGCCCGTCTCATCTTCGCTGATCTCGCGTTGCTCGAACTTGCCGGTTTCCATGATCGTGACCGGCTCTTCCAGCAGCACTTCAACCGGCCCGGTATCGCACGTGCCGATCGCCCGCTGGGCTTGGTCGTAGGAATGGGTTCCCCAGCCGGAGACGCCGAAGCAGCGCCCGCCGGCATCGTAGTCGCCCCAGCGACTCCAGCCGCGGTGGATCCACGGGTGGTAAGGTCGCATCGGTGCGGCGTTGGTCCACACGTCCCACCAGCCTTCGGGTCCGCCCTCAGGCATCGGCTTTTCTGGTTGATCGACCCACGGGTCCGGGCCGATGAAGTTCGGAGCAAGCACGACCTTAACCTTGCCGATTGCCCCGTTTTGGATCAGGTCGCAAGCATAGTTGTTCAGCGGAATCGAACGCTGCTGCGTGCCGATCTGCGTAACGGACTTGTTCCTCTTCGCCGCGGCGACCATCGCCTTGCCTTCCTCGATGGTCAAACACATCGGCTTCTCGATGTACGCGTCGACGCCCATATCGAGGGCCAATACGGTAATCCATGCCCGGGCATGGGTCGTCGTCTCGATCAACACCCCGTCGAGTTTCTCGGTCTCGATCATCTTCCGAAAGTCGGTGTACGCCTTCCAGTCGGCCTTGTAATGGTTGCGGATGCGTTGCGTCTGCGGCTCGAAGCAATCGGCTACGGCCACCATTTGGAATTCCGGGTACTTCATTCCCGCACTGACGACCGATCTGCAGCGGTTGCCGCAACCGATCAAGCCGATGTTGAGCTTTTCATTCGGCGAAGTGAAAGCGGCGCCCCGGGCGACCGTTTGAGCGGAAAGAACCATCGGCGCGGCAACGGCCGCCTGCTTCAGGAAGGTACGACGGGTCTGTTCACGTTTCTTCATGGGGACCTCCAAAGGTGAGAGAGTAACTTTCCCTCTGTATCTTGCCAGAGACACATTCCAGGACCTCTAATGGGGCTTCGCCTCAGAGCGGGTAGATCCGTCAGGGATTAGCCGTGACCTGAGTGTACTCGTCAAGCTTTCTGGGGAACACCCGGGTATTGGTCCATTGTGACGTGCGGCGGTGTCTGGCCCAGGCGGTTACATCGGCGGAAGTCGACCCGCTTTCCCGCCAGCCACGGCGAGACATCCACGAACATCGGCTTGCCGTTCTGCCGCGCCGTCCCGCGAAGGGCGGTGAGGATGGAGATGCGTGGGATGTGTTTCACGGGGCGCCTTTCTTCCTCAATTGAGCAGGAGATGGAAGACGCGCAGCGCGGTGCCGGTGGCTCTGGGATCGTGGACTTCGGCGATGCGTATCTTCACGGTGTGATGGCCGTCTTTCAGCCCGTCGTCGAGGATCACGGCCCAGGGGAGATGCAGGCTCCTACTCCAGCGGGTGAAGGTCTCGATCTCGCGGTAAACGCCGCCGTCGATGCTGCACTCGATGCGCCCGGCGTCAGGGCCAGCGGTGATGAAGAGGCCCACACCGGTGCCATCGAAACTGAACTCAAATTCTGCGCCGGGTTCCGTACCGACGAGGGCGGGCACGTTCACGAAACCGGCGCGCGTGCCTTTGTTGTCCGTCGGCTTCCACGACGGCTTGAGGGCGAAGCCCTTGATGATCCGCGCCTCGGAGATGTTACCGAAGCGACCCCGGCAATAGCTCTGGGGATCGACCGGCGCGGGCAGCGGGTGCGGTTTCGCGGCCGCCGAGAGCGGTTTGGCAAAGGCGGCCTCGGTCATTCGGGTGATGCTGTTGGCGTAGAGTTGGTGGCCGAAGGGCGACGGGTGCAGGCCCTTGAAATCCTCGTCCCAAGTGAACTCGCCCGCGTTGATCCGCTCGGTCACTTCCAGTGAGAGGTTCAGTGTGACGTTGCCATACGCGGCGGCCACTTTCTCATGCTGAGCGATCGAAACCGGCACGTTGCCTTTGTTGTAGTCGTCCATGTGCGGTGGCATGACGAAGTGCAGATGAACAATGTCGGTCATAGGATTCACCATGCGTATGTGCCGCACCACACCTTCCATACCTCGCAGCATGTGTGCCGGGTCGGCAGTGTTGGATGTGTCATTCACCGCCGCCTCGACGAACAGCAGATCCACTGGCCCCTTCGACAGCACATCCCGTTCCAGCCGAAACGCATGCGGAACGGAACCCAGCGAGCTGATGCCCGCACTGATGAAGTCGAACTTTGTCTGCGGGAAGCGTTCCTGCAAATAGCGAATGGTGTGATCCCGCCAACCGCCGCCGGCGGTGATGGAACCGCCAAGGAAGGCAATGCGCCCGGTTTTCTCGCGCTCGAACTTCAGATGGCAGTTCGCGAGGCCGTCACGCAGTTCGTAGTACTCATGTCCCTTCGGCAGAACATTCGGGTCGTAGTCGGCACCGACCGAAACCGGCGGCAACGACAGAAGCATGACGGTGACGAGAAAAGTGAGTGCGTGATCTGGTCTCATATCTGGTACTTTCATGATGTCTCCTAACTCAACGACAGCTCCTTCTGGAGGCGAGTGGCAGGGAAACGACGGAGCTCCAGTCAGTCTTTGTCGGGATCGTAGTCCGTCCAGAGCGTGGGCGGCGGGATCGGCGGGGCGGCATGCACCGGGGCCAGAGGAGCGAGCAGCAGGACGGTGAGGATTGGGAAGTGCTTCATGGTGTGACATCTCTCTCGGAGCCCGAGGATGTGGACTTGGATTGGCTGGCCGCGTAGTTCAACAGGTTGCGCAGTAGTCGCTCGGCCGCGGGATTGGCGCCGAGGTTTTCGCGGATCAGCAGTGTGTTGAGGATAAACCGTCCGGCGCCTGATTCGTAGACGGCCAGCATCAGTCCCGACGAGTAATCTTGCGATGCCTTGATCGCGCCCGCCACCGCTTCGGCTGGCGGATCCTGACCAGCCAGCACCGTATCGGGAATGATCTCGCGGTAGAACGTATAATCCATCAGCCCGCCGGCGGGCAGGCCATCGAAGATCGGATGACGCTTGGCCCACTCGTCTTTCAGGTAGAGCCAGCCGCGAATCGGCGATGCCGTGCCCTTGTTCGCCAACGGCAGCCACCCAAGCGATTGATCGCCCTTCTTCAGAACGTCTGGCGACAGAAACACCGCCGTCGCTCCGCGCTCGACTCGCCGCCACAGCTCCTCAAAGGCCGACGGCGTTTTGGAGACGAGAATCACCTCGTGCTGCGACGGTTCGCCAGCGGCAAGCGCCCGGCAGCGAATGCCGTGATCGGCGAGCCACCTTGCCAACTCGGCGTCATCGCCGGCCAGTACGACATCCGCTCTCACCGCCGGCATCTCTGCCAGGTCGGCAATATAAAACTCCGTCTCACCGCCCGTCGCTGCGCCGCCGCGTTCGAACGAGGCCAGGAACCGATACCGGCCCGACGGGCCATCCACTACAACGTCTTCCGCGAAGATAGGCAATGCGAAGGACGATTCTCTCCCGATGGTCACGTTCACCGTTTTCTGGAAGATGCGTTGATGCTGTGGGCCGACCACCAGCAGGCGGACCGGATATTCACCAGGTACCAGCGCGTCTTCGTTGGCCAACACTGCCTCGAAACGGATACGCATGCCGCGATAGACATTCGCCGGCTCGGCGAACAAGCACAACCGCAACGGCGCGAAGCCCTCAAACATCGCGTCCACCGTGCCGGGTTTCAGTTCGCGAAACGTAGTCGTCAGCCCTTCGCCGCAACTGACGTGGTCGTTCATGCCGGTGAGGCTGTAACCGACAATGTTCGGGTTGGAGCGGATCGCGTTCAGCCCCAGCGTACGCTGGCCCGCCATCTTGCGCAGGCTCTCGGAGAAAAAGTCCTCCGGTCGCGCGTACAACTCGTCGAGCTTCCAGCGTTTCCAGTCGGCGAGATAGCGGTCGAGCTTGTCACGATAAAACTGCGCGTCCTCGACTTCCGTCTTGCCGAGTCGCTCAAAGTGCCGCGTCACGCGCCACAAGTCCACCGCGCTGCCGATGCCATACTCAGACAGGAATACCGGCAGGTTTCCGCCCGTCAGGTTCCTCAAGTCCTGGATCGTGGCCACCGTCTGCGGCACGCGCGGATAGTTGTGCTGGTCGGCCACGACGTCCTCCCATTCGACGGAGCCGGGATTGGCAAGGCTGCCGAACCGCGGTCGCGATTTGTATCTCGACTCGGTGTAGAGGGCGAACGTGGCCGGATCGGGTTTGTCGCCCGGCGCGAGCCAACCGCACGACCACGGCCCGGCGGGATTCTTCTCGCGGGGAAAATCCGCGGCTAGGTCGTATGCGCGGCCCGTGGCCGATTGGATCGTCGCCGTCAGCGCCGTACTGTCACTGCCGTAGTTGCCGTTTCCCCAGCCGACCACGAAATCAATCGTATCACCCTTCGCCAGCGCCAACTCGCTCGTGTGCGTGGCCGTGTTCGGGCTGTCCCCGATGTTCAGTTGCGCGGCGAACTGCGACCGACCGTTGTGCAACAGATGCACGTCGGTCGTGGCTTTGAACAAGCCAATAAACGTGGCGGTGATGCTGTAGCGATCCGCCGCGGGTGCGGTCCAGCGGACGACGCTGTACCGGCCGCGCGGTCCCGGATGCAACGCGACCTGCCGAGGCGGCCACGTGAAACTGAACGGCGTCTGGAACGGTTGGGCAGACGGGTTGAGGGTCGCCCACGGCTCACGGCTGGCTGGGCTGTGCCAGATGTCAAGCTTGGAGAATACCGCATCGTTTACGCCCTTCAAATCCCACCGGCCGCTGTTGAGAAACACCATGCGCGCCGGGTCGAGCTTGCGGATCAGCGGCAACGAGGCCGCCGCGAGACGGAAGTGCGGCGTGTCCCGGACCTCGTTCAGCAGTCCCCAGATTACCACGCTCGGATGATTGCGGTCGCGGCGGATCAACTCGGAAATCGAACGTTCCCAACGCTCGGCCAATTCCGGCGAGTCCTGCATCGGCCACGACGCGAACGATTCCTCGTAAACCATCAGCCCGATCTCGTCGCAGAGGTCGAGTTGAGATCGCTCCGCGCCGCCCCAAATGAACCGGATCATGTTGAAGCCCATCACCTTCAAGTCGAGCAGGTCGCGCCGAGCCATGTCGGGATCGGGCGGCAGCTTGAGGCCGACGGGGAAATGATTGCACGTATGTGTCGAGCGCATGAAGATGCGCCGGCCATTGAGACGGAAGAAACCGTTCTCGAACCGGAACTCCCGGAAACCGCAACGCACCGAGCGCTCGTCGTCGTTTGTCGCCTTTCGCTCCGCGAAAGACGACTCTATCCCTACTCGTGCGGTGACGCGATAGAGAAAGGGATCATTCAGCTCCCACAACCGCGGCTGGTCAATCTTTACCTCGACTTCGACCAGCGTGTCGCCCGGCGGCAACTCCCGCTCAACCACCACCACGCGCAACGTTTCGCCGCTCGCCGCCGGCGCGACCGCAAACTCCAATCGGCCTCGCGCCTCGGTCTTGGCCGCATTGCGCAGGTTGGCTTGAATCTTGATCGTACCCGTCTTCGGCTCGGCTCGTGCGAACAGATCCTCCACGCGCACTGCCGGTGTCGCGAGCAACTCCACCGAACCGGTAATCCCGCCATGGTTGTAAGCAGCGCCGGCGTGGTAGGGAATCACCCGCGCTTGCTTTGGCGTTTCTCCCAGCACGATTCCGTCAATGCGTTTATGCGTGGGGTTCAGCACGCGTACCGCGAGGAGGTTTTTCTTGTTTGCGCCGGCACGGATCGCGTCGGTCACGTCGAGCACAAACGGCGTTTCACCGCCCTCGTGCTCGCCGACGCACGTCCCGTTCAGCCAAACCTCCGCCAGATAATCCACGGCCCAAAACCGTAGCAGATACCGTCCGCCGGTATGAGGATTCGTCGGTGCGTCAAACTCCCGCCAATACCACGCCACGCCGTGATAGCCGGGGAACGCGTCCTGGATGATCCACGGCACCTTCGTCGGCTTGGCCTCCTCCCGCGGCGCAACAAACCACTTCGCCTCGCGTCCCTCGTTCTTCGGGTCGGTTGCGATCCGCCACCCGTCGCCATCGAGCGTACGAACCGTCGCAGCTAGCGCCCCCGTGCCAAACGAGAAAGTTGCCAGCGGAGCCAGCAGCACGGCAGTGGCGGTGAGAATCATGGATTTCATGAATGTCTCTCTGATTGTCGTTCTTTTCATCTCTGGCAGTCACGGGTTCGCCGCTTGCAGATGGGCGGCGATCTCCTCGTCGCTATTCTCCGGTCAAGTCCAGCGCCGAGTCCTGCGGGAATTCGACGAATTTCACCACGCAGTCCCGCCAGTAGTGGAGTTTGACTTTCAGCGTCTTTTCCTCGCCGGGGGCCACGTCGCCAAACAGTTCGGCGTACGGGCCGAGCGGCGTGACGAGGCGGTTGTGGAATTTCGCCTGCACCTTGTCCGTCACGTCGGTTTGGATGGCGGCCCGCTGCACGTTGGTGTACGCCCGGATCTTCAAGGCGGTCGCATCGCAGATATGGGAACCGGCGTTGTGCAGGACAAAGTCAATATGCTTGCCAACCTCGCCGCGTGCCAGCCGCAGGACGAACTCGGCGGTGCCGCATTTGCCCACCGTGAGGTCTTTGGTGTTGAATGTGCCGAGGACATCGTGCCGTGTGTCGTCGTTCCAGCGGATGACGCGGAGTTCGACGCCGTTGCCCAGATTCGAGAACAGCGTTCCGCACAGCGTTAAGTCAGCGGCCAGATTCATCCGTTTTCGACCGTAGCCGAATTCGTGAGAATTCGGGTCTTTTGGCTGCTCGCCCGAAGTCTCACGACTTCGGCTACGAGCCAGACCAGCAGAGGGCGTCCACCGGAAAACGTTGTAGCAGGCCGTGTCGGAAATCGGGTGCGTGTAAAGGAAATCGTTCCGCACGGCGGCGGAAAGCACTTGGTCGAACATTCGTTCGGTGTAGTGATTCCGCCAAGCGTCCTCCTGCCGGTCGCTGGGGGCGTAGTTCGACACGAAGCCGAGCTGATCGCCCTGGTTTTCCAGCCCGTAGGCGTAGCCCAGCGGCGAGCCGAACGCCTTGAATTGCGAGTTTAATGGCTTCACATCGCCGGCCACAGCGGTGGACAGCAGCCCGCCGTTCTTGCAGTTGTAGAATGCCCAACTTCCGCCCGTGGCGTCGGGGAATTCCGCCTTCACACCGGTTCTGCCGCCTGGGTTGATGTAATCCGCCGCCAAATCCGCGACGACATCCCCCCGAACTTCGAACACCGCTTCGAGGTCGCCCGTCGTCTTCGGCCCGTAGAACGCCTTCAGCACGTGTGCGTTGACAAACTCGTTCGGCCACGACACGATCTCGTCGTCCGCCAGCCGCACCGGCGACGTGTCCCCAAGGTTCGGCACGCAGAAATACACGTCCTGGCCGCTGGGGTCGATGAACTCGGTCAGGGTGACATCGACTTTCTCGCCGGTGCAATTCGCATTCAGCCACGCTTTGGCGACGACTTTCAAGCCGTTCGGACGAATCGAATCATCTTTTATCGGTTCGGCGATGGAAGCCGGGTCGATGACGAGATTCCGCGGTTCGGGGCATTCTTTTCTTGAGAGCAGTTCGGCGTTCTGGTCTTTGCCGATGCAATACACAATCGGACCGCGCAAAAGCGCCACACGGCCGTCCTGCACCGCCCGACCTCGCAGGAGTCGCCACGCCATCGGCATCGAGATGTTCACCACGTCGCCGTCCTTCCATATCTGGTTCAGCACGTAACACCCAACGTAGCCGAAGTCGTGAGACTTCGGAGTCTCCGCCGCGACACCCGAATTCTCACGAATTCGGCTACGAGAATGCTCCACAGTGTTGCCTAGCGGGTCAATCGTCACCGGGGCTTCGTCGTTCACTCGCAGCGTGATCTTCTCGCACCATCGTGGCGTGCGGAATTGAAAGGCGAACGCCACCGGGTTTTGGTGTTGGGTCGAGAACGTCAGTTTCACGTCGCCGTCGTTTGGGTACGCGGTTTCCTGCAGAATTGTGACGGTCTGCCCTTTCACGTCGAACGCCTTTTTCGAGTTGGTGAACAGATTCAACGCGATTCCGCCTTCCGGTGTGCGGTAGTACACTTTCTGCGGCAGTTCAGCCACCGCCCGGCGATAATTCCCGCAGCAGCAGAAAAAGTCGCGCGTGTCGTACTGGCGGTCGCCGGTGAACGGGGTGAAGTAGCGGATCCAGCGTCCGTCGGGTGAGTTGGCGGCCAGCAGGGCATTGTAGATGGTTCGTTCGAGCAAATCGCCGTATCGCATGTCGCCTTCCAGCCGCATGAGGCTGTCTATCCATCGCAGAACGTAGGCGGTGACGCACGATTCGCCGATGGCACCGCGTCCGTTCTGGCTGTAGCTGAATTGTTCGCCCTCGGAGCACGAGCCGGTGACCAGCATGCCGCCCTCGCCCTTCTTGAGCAACTCGTTGCGCATGAGTTGGCTCATGCTCAGGAGGTTTTCCTCACCGGTGAGGCGGTACAATTCGGTCTGGGCGTAGCAGCGAGCGAGCATGACGTACACGTGGCGGGGGCGGCGGCTGAAATCCTGCTCCCACGTCCTGAGCGACGCAAGTTGGACCTCGCCGTGGTTATTCCCATGCGGCACGTCGGCGGCGAAGTCAAGGTAACGCTTGTCGCCGGTCACGCGGTACAGTTCCAGCATCCCTTCCGGCAGGCCCGCCGTGCAAATCTGGCCCGCGTCGTAGCACGGATTCTGCGGCGTGGGAAACGTCTTGAGGATGTAATCGCCCATGATTCTTGCGTGGGCCAGCGATTGGGGATTGCCCGTGCAGCGATAGTTCCGCACCAGTGCCAGGTTATTGTATTCCTGTTCGTGGAGAATCCAGTTGATGTGGTTTTGCCGGTTTTCCGGCTCGACGTTCCAGAACCCGATGTACCCGCCGGCGTCGCGGGACTTCACAAGTTCGTCGATGATGTACTGCGTGCGTGCGGCGACTTTCGGGTCACCCGTGTAGGCGGCGAAGAGGCTACCGGCGTCGAACACCTTGCCAATGCCGTAATACAAGTGGCTCTGGCCACCGCGGTCCGTGCGATTGCGAAAGTGATTGAGCCACTTGCCGTCCAGATCGACCACCATGTAGTTTCGATAAATCAGGTTCTGGATGCAGCGATCGATTTCTCCGCCCAGTTCCTGTTGGTTGAGCGTCACGCGGCAGAGTCTGTCACGAACCCGCGGCTTTACCACATCGAACGTGTCCCGATTCGATTCATCGGCCTGGATGGATGCTGCCAGAAACAAGCCGCAAGACAGCGTGAGAATCGTCGTATTCATCGTTGGACTCCGAGATAAGGAAATCGGGTCGTACGAGCGACCGTGTTCTCGATTTCGTACAGGTGTTCCGAGTCAAGCCCGCGGAGTACTGTGGTGAGTGCGTGTGTCATAAGTGGTGCTTTCATTTGTTGCCCTTTTTCCCGACTACGTGGTCTCATTCAACTGGCGAAACAACTCGGACAACTCGTCGCGTACAGGGACTAGAGACTTGGCAACAGCCTTCTGATTCAACGAGTAGATCCACCAGCTTAGAAGCAATGTGCAAACACAGTATGCTACGGAAGCAAGGCCAAATCCATTGGCACCGGCGAACACCAGATTGGCTCCGATCACGAACGGACTTATGTACCACCACAGAACTGTGCGCAGCAGATGAATCTGTCGATCGGCACGCTCCATCTCCGTTTTGCAGAATTCGCGGACCGAAGCATCCGGGTGCGATGGCGCCCGGATCGTTCGCGTGCGATGCAGCTTGTATACGACGTAGCAGGCACCAACCACGACGATGGCCGCACCCACTTTGGCGGCATAACTTTCCACCGAAATGATCGTCAGGCTGAAACAGAAGACGACGGCGACGGCAGCAATCGTTTCGATAATGTCTCGACGCAAGATCGTAGCCCCCAATCGTTCAACTTTGCGGCAGACGCTTGCCACCAGTTGCTCGCGTACTTCCGGGGAGACTGATCCGCCGTTGGCCCGTTGCCACGATTGGCTGAGATCGTCAAACGTCATTGCTTGTTCCTCGATTACAGTATGTTTCTTCGAATTGTTTCCTTATCCGATGCACGCGTACACGCAATGCGCCTTCCGTGATTCCTATGACTTCTGCTGCTTCGCGGTTGGGTACGTTGTCCAGGAACAACAACATCACCGCTCGATCGGCCTTCGACAGGACGGCCAGGAATTCATCCAGGATTCTTGTCTCAAACGAGTCACTCTCCAACACGCCAGCAACATTTCTGAACTCCGTTGTGCTGATCTTGACGTTGCTGGCACGTTGGCGTGTTACCCGATCCGATGCCAAAGCAGTGTTCAGGGCGATTCGATAGGCCCAGGTGTCGATACTTGACCGGCCCTTGAATCTGCCCAAGCTTTTCCAGACCTGCATCATGATTTCTTGCAGCAAATCTTCGCGTTCGCCGTTCGCTGCATAGGCACGCGCGATTCCCGTCCAGCGCGCATGATTTCGGTCGAAAAGCTCACGGAAAGCGCTTTCACGTTGTTTCAGGCCCATACTCGTTCCTTCTCGGAACTCGCCCCATTGCTCGCGACTCCCGCCCTTCCATACACATTGGTTGCGCGCGGATCTCGTTTGTTACATGTCGCTAGAGAAAAGCACAGCATATGAATACGTTTTTGCTGGCGACCCGAAGAGGTGCCAGGAAGCTTCTCTCTGTAAGGCCGAGCCGCAGAAACGGTTCCTGACCTTTTTTGACAAAGGCGCGTTTCGAATCCACCTGTGATGATGATGTGCTCCTGATTGACCTGGATGGCGAATTTGATCTCCAGGTGCTGCAGATCCCTTCTGGATGGTATAATCCGTCGGCGAATCCTGCAAATCGAGTTGTATGAAGACAAGCCTGCAAGAAGGAGAGTGACTCCATGAGGGTGTATAAGCAAACAATCCTGCTCGTTGCCTTTATCGCCGCGAACTGCGCCTTGGCTTCCGAGGAACGTAACTCGCCTGAGAATGCTGCAGCGGCAAAGAAGACCAGTTCGGTTCGAGCCCGTTACAAGCATTTTGACGCCAGGCTTCAGCCTGTACCCGAAGATTCCTCTGTCGCAAAGTCGATTGAAATCGAGCCGCTTATCCGGTCGTTAGGCATCCAGCTCGCGCCAGGCGTTGAGGCGCCGGACTTTGAATTACCGCTTCTGCTCGTGGGGGAGAACGACAAAGGTGAGACGATAGGGGCGGTTGGACACGATACGGTCAGGCTCTCCAGCTTCCGCGGCAAAAAGGCCGTCGCCTTGACGTTGTCGGGCTCCACGTGACCGCCGTTCGACCGCCAGGCGAGTCGTCTGGAAGCCATCAAGCGAGAATACGGAGACAAGTTCGCGTTTGTTTTTGTTTACGTGCAGTGTCACGGTACGGGGCACGGGGTCGGTGGGTACGCGAGACTGGGTGAAGTGCCTAGCTGCACGAACCTGGCCAGAGACATTCACGAACGG
>CAZURK010000158.1:0-33567 GCA_964623055.1 uncultured Pirellulaceae bacterium | reverse complement strand
CGCTGGCGGGGCAGGGCTATGACTATGACGTGACCAACCGCGAAGTGATCCTCACACGCATGAGCGTGCGCGACGGTCGCATCATCCTGCCGGACGGCATGAGTTACGCCATCCTAGTGCTTCCGGATCGGCCCGACATCGACTTGGACGTGCTGAAGAAGCTCGAACAACTGGTCCATGACGGCGCGATCGTAGTAGGGCCCAAGCCAACGAAAACGAACGGCCTGACCGACTACCCACACCGCGATGACGAAGTCCGGCGCATTGCCGACCGGCTCTGGGGCCCATGCGACGGCAAGACGGTTCGGGAGCACAAGCACGGCAAAGGCCGTATCATCTGGGGCCGCGCGCCGCTCGAGGTGCTGAAGGATTTGGACATCGGTCGCGATTTCCGCGTTCTGTACCCGCATGACGATACGCAACTCGACTTCATACACCGCCGAACGGCCGAAGCGGACATCTACTTCATCCGCAACAAGATGCCAATCAGCAAACAGGTCTGGGCTGACTTTCGGGTTGACGGTCGAGTGCCCGAGCTCTGGGATCCGGCTTCAGGCCAGATGACGCCGCAGTACGCGTACATTGAAGAAGACGAAAAAATCTCTGTCCCGTTGCGACTTGCTCCATTCGGCTCGATATTCGTAGTCTTTCGCGCGCCGCGGGACGACGACGGGCCTGTCACGGTATGTCGTGTGCGTATTCTGTCGCCCGACAGGGTGACCTACACTACGGGAGAAGGTCTTATCGACCTCCCCCGTATCATCGACTGGGACGGCAGCCAAGCCACGCTAATGGTGTTGAAAACTGGGGACCTCGCGCTCAACAGCAAGGGAAGAAACGCCCTTGTGTACTCCGTTTCGCTTCCCAAACCGATCGAGTTGACCGGGCCGTGGGACGTGCGTTTTTCCGATAGCTTCGGCGATTCGCGTACGACCAGCTTCGACCGGTTGATCTCGTGGACCGATCATCCGAAGCATGAGATTCGGTACTTCTCCGGGACCGCCCGTTACGAGCGCAGCTTCGAACTGCCTGCGAATTGGCTGGCCAAAGAACGACGCGTGTTTTTGGATGTGGGGCGACTATGGGCCGTGGGCGAGATATTCGTCAACGGTAAGTCAGCAGGTGTGCTGTGGAAGCCACCGTACGTCGTAGACATCACCGACGCGGCTCGTACCGGATCGAACGAATTGGTTGTCGAGGTCGTCAATACGTGGTCGAACCGATTGGCCGGCGATGCTCGATTACCGAAAGAAGAACGGAAGACTCGCACGAATGTTCAGAACACGGGCGGCAAGTCGTGGAAAGAAACGCCGCTACTGGAATCGGGGCTCTTCGGACCGGTTCGTGTTGTACCGGCGAAGATCGTAACTGCAACGCCTTAACTCAATTGGGGTCAGGTCTTGACTTGTAACTTAAGCAGGCAACGTCTCACCGCCGCTTATTCCGTGACGAGGCTTAAGTTACAAGTCAAGACCTGACCCCAGCTTATTACGATGAACACACAACCCATCGACAATCTGCATCGTCTCCTGTCCGGTGGAAGTCCGGAGTGGATTCCGTTTTCTCTGGATGTGGGAGCGATACCCGGCTTCAGTGCGCCTTTTCAGCGGACGTTTTGTGAGAAGACAACTGCCCAGTCGCCAGCCGAACACTTTGGCACGGATGTCCGTTTGTTTTCGTTGACCTCGGAGTTTGGTGGGGACGATCCGGCTACGTTGTATGAGGAAGTCGAACCGGGCACGACGTTCGACGAGTGGGGTATTGGGCATCTAGCCGGAGCCGAAGGGACGGCCGATCGGATGTTTGCTCCCTTGGCCCGAGCCACCTCGGTCCGTGATATCGAAGCCTTGCCAACTCCAACGATCCGGACCGATGTCGATACGTCGGCGATCCAGCAGTTTCACTCCGCGGGCTATCCGGTTTTCGGTTATGGCGGCAGCATCTACGAGTGGTCGTGGTGGCTTCGTGGAATGGAGAACTTCCTAGCGGATCTGGTTGCCGAGCCGGCTTTGGCCGAAGCCGTGATCCGTAGAGTGGAAGAGCATACCACGCGTTTGGCGACGGCCGTGGCGCGGCTGGGAGTGGACGTGTTGTGCTTCTATGACGATGCAGGCATGCAGACCGGGATGCAGATTTCTCCGCAAGTGTGGCGGCAATTTGTCAAGCCAGCATGGAAACGAGTAACCGAGACGGTCCGCAGCGAGGCGCCCGACGCGAAGTTTTTCTTCCATTGCTGCGGAAAGATCAATGCAATTGTGCCCGACATCGTCGAATGCGGCTTCGACATGCTACATCCGGTGCAGCCGGAGTGCATGGACTTTGAAGAGGTCTACCGGCAGTATGGCCGGGACATCGTGATCACAGCCACGCTCTCGTCGCAGAAGCTGTTGCCATTTGGATCGCCCGACGATGTGCGCCGAGAAGTCCAGCGGATTGCCTCAATCGTGACCGATCGCCGGACGATGTTGATGCCGTCCAACGTGATCCAGCCGGAGACTCCGTGGGAGAACGTGGTGGCTTTCGCTGATGCCGTGCGAGAGTTGAGAGAGGAATGACGGAACTGCACTGTGGGCATGTCACGCGGTTGCTTGGCCAGTGCATCTCTTGGTCAAATCCGCGTTCTCCTTCGTCTCGTTGGGGTTCTTCTTTGGGAAGACGCCCACGCAGATTCCGTCTTTGCGCTTCAGCCGTGTGAAGACGTAAGGCAGCGTGTCTTGAGGGCGTACACGACCGGCTCCGAGGACTTTGTAGCCGACAACTGGTTTGTCGAGCTTTTCGATTGTGGCCAACGATTCTTCGAGGCCCGGTTTCACATAGTTGTCCGGCCGGTACATCGTCTGGTGATAGAAGTCGGTAGGCAGACCCTTCTCTTCGGCTTCCAAGTGCGTCGTGGCGCGATGTGTTGCCATGCCGGCGGGCAGACTGTGGCTCTTGATCAATTCCAGCCACCCGCGCACTACTTCCCAGCGGCCTTTGCCGACTTCGGCGTCGATGTTGCAGCCCTGGATACAGATGGCCGTCGCGCCGTTCTTGACCGCGGCCATGATCTCCTTTTCCATAGGACGGCGGTCGGGTTGGCCGATCCAGTTCTTCAGCTTGCCGCCCTTTTCACGATACTCGTTCCACACCTTGATCCAACGCTCGTAGCACGGCGTCCAGACGGCATTGATCCCAAAGTCTGCCGCTTCGTCCAGCACCGCCATGATACGATTCTCGGTGTACCACTCGCGCATCTCCTTGGCACTGGCCTGTGGATTGCCGTGTGCGAATCCGAAAAACGGATTGCTGCCAAGGAACACACGCGAGACGCTCAAGTTGCCGAGTTTGATCATGGGCATCTCGCCGGAAGTCTCTCCAGCGGTTCCGGCAACGGCGACGGTCGGCATCGCGGCGCACGTTGCGGCTACGCCCACGGTTTCCTTCAGGAACTGTCGCCTTGTCGTGTCGTGTTGCATGGCAGGACTCCTTGCGACTTCGCAGTCACAACCAAGAATGCTGTGGCTTGCGTGCCAGTATACCTGATCCACGTCTTGTGTCGAACTACTTGCGGCCACGAGTCGCCTCAAGTGCATGTGGCAAATCATATTCGCGACAAGCACCAACGGTGGACGGCGATCGCTTGCCGAGCCACAATAGAGCCAGTGCTACGGATATGCACGCACGGTGCGCAGATTCTAGCCGTTTGCAGTGCAGAGGATGAAACCGATGACGGATGGACAGTGGGAAGATCTGTTGCGGATTATCGATGGCCAGTTGCTCGATCCGTTGCCGGTTGGATTTTTGGCCGACGGTCCTTGGTTCACTGGGATCAACAACATCGGCCTGATGGACTACTTCGCGGATAACCGCCGTTGGCTTGAGGCCAACCTTTGCGCCGTCCAGCGGTTTCCCGATGTGCTTTGGATACCGGGCTTCTGGGCTGAGTATGGAATGATCTCTAACCCGCCTTCGTTTGGCGCGAAGTGCATTTGGCCCGATGATGGTTTTCCAACTTGCGAGACCGTGTTGCGTGACTGCTCGGATATCGCCCGGCTTCCGCAGCCGAACGTCCGTACTGATGGGTTGCTGCCGTTAATCATCCGGCGACTGGAACAGAGTCAATCAACGATTGAGGAAGCGGGACATCGAATACGGTTTGCCACCTCGCATGGGCCTCTGACGATTGCATCTTATCTGTTGGGGCACACCGAGTTCTTCATGGCTTGCCGGACCGATCCGGAGGCCATCCATCAACTGTTGCGAATATGTACGCAGTTCGCGGTGGATTGGCTGGCTTACCAGAAGGAGAAATTCCCTACCATCGACGGCGTGCTGGTCCTGGAAGACTTCATGGGATTTGTGGGGGAACAGGATTTCTGCGAGTTTGTGTTGCCGTACATGACCGAGATTTTCGGATCGCCGGACGTTACCGTGCGATTCCTGCACAACGACGCTTTCGGGCTGATCACGTCAAAGTACTTGGAGGCGATGGGAGTCAACCTTTTCAACTTTTCCTTCGAGCACGATTTCAACGAAATCCGGCAGCTTGCAGGCGAAAAGGTGACGCTGCTGGGCAACATACCGCCGCGTGACGTTATGGGGCTGGGAACGTGTGAGGAGATTCACCAAAGTGTCACCCAACTGGTCGGTTCGATTTCGGAGCCACGTCGCGTGATACTCTCGGCAGGTGGCTTCACTCCGGCCCAGTTTTCGGCAGACAAGATCGCTGCGTTCTGTGACGCGGCAGGTGCGGCTGCCGAATCGTAGTTTGGGCCGTATTTTCACCAGCCACACAAGCCCGAAGCGCAAGCGAGGGAACACGTTGCGGCAGGTCCCTCGCTTGCGCGTCGGGCTTGTGTCAAAGACAATACTGAATGTTCATTGCCCTGTGTTTGGCCGCTAGCTGGAGCCTTCGAGGGAGGAATGGCTATAATAGACCATTGGCATCTCGCGGAATCGGTTTCCTGAGGCTAAAATAAACGACTCTTCTGAGGGGATTTGTTTCAACGGTTGAGCCCTTTCGGGCCAAGATTTCGCGTTACTGAACGAATATTCGACCGGATGGATGCGCCAATGGTATCTCGTTAATGCCCTTTCTGTGTATCGCAATGGGAGTTGGATATGAGCGAACAAGGTTCTGGCGGCGAGCGGAAGGGAACTCGTGTGACGTTTCTCGATCAGACGGGCGCCAAGTCGGTTGACGCGGTGATTGCGGACGCTGTCACGGTCCGACGAATCCTGCCGAATATCATCACCAAGATGAACCTTCCGGTGACGGGCCCGGACGGTCAACCGATGAGCTACAGTCTGGATCACAAAGAAGGGGGCAAACGCCTCCGTGAGGACCAGACGTTGCCGGTGGCGGCGGTCCAAGACGGCGATCACCTGATCGTCTATCCCGAGATCGTTGCTGGGTAGGGCGTGTTGACTGTTGAGTTGGGGAAGGACCGGAACCCGTTCGGCAACGGGGGCCGATCCGTTTGAAGGAGACTTCGAATGCGCCAATCGCCTCGTCTTCGCCGTTTGCACAGCGATTTGAAGGCGATCGAACGGTTGAAGGCGGAAAGCAGCATTCTGGATTACACAGTCCCGGGACCGTCGTTTGGGGGTTCGCCGGACGTCTACGTAGCCCACTTTTACGGGCGCGGGCTATGCAAGGCGGACGGATCGAACGAGGTGCGGTTCTGCCAACGGCACGAGGTGATGATCCGGTTGGGTGCCTCCTATCCGCGGATGATGCCGGAATTGACGTGGCGGTCGCCGATTTTTCACCCAAACATCTCCGCCAACGGAGTGGTGTGCCTGGGCGGCTACAGCACGCATTGGGTCCCCAGCCTGCAGCTCGACGAATTGTGCACCATGCTTTGGGACATGATCCGCTACGAGAATTTCGACGTGGACAGTCCCTACAATCGCGAGGCGGCCCTGTGGGTCAAGGAGCAAACTACATACAGCTTCCCCGTCGACTTCCGTCCCATCCGCGACAAACTGGCGAAGAGCGCTTCGGCCTCCGTTCGGCGTAACGATCGACCCTCCCAAACGTCGACAGGATCCAGCGACCACACGGCGTCGGGCTTTCTCAAACCGGCCGGCAGCAACCATGACACGGCCGAAGGGCCTGATATCGTGTTCGTGAATGACGAGGTGGTCGACGCCGAAATCGTGGAAGGAAACGCCGGTTCCGGGGCTCCGGACATTCTGTTCATCGAATAGACGGCTTGCCATCACGTAATCCATGCCGCAGTCACCCGGGAATACCGATTCCGCCGGTTCCATCGCTGGTCGAGGCAAGCGGATTGGCGAAATCCGCGACGGAGACTTTCCCATTCTCCTCCATGAAGCGGTTCTGGAGGAGATCCTGCAATACTCCGAGCAAGACACCGACCGCGAATTGGGCGGCTTCTTGACCGGCCACGTGCACCGGGACCAACCGAGGCACGTGGAGGTCAAGCATTTCCTGCCAGCGGTCGACGCCCAATCCAAAGCCGCGTCGCTGACGTTCACCCACGAAACGTGGGCGGCGATGACGCGCGACGTGGGCAAGTCTCACCCCGACGACGTGATCGTCGGCTGGCAGCATACCCATCCGGGATTTGGTATCTTTCTGTCGGGCTACGATCTGTTCATCCATCGGCATTTTTTCAACAAGCCTTGGCAGATTGCTATGGTTGTCGATCCGCGCGAAGGCGAGTTTGGGTTCTTTCAATGGCGCGGCAACCAGGTCATCGACTGCGGTTTCGTGTGTGCCAAGTGATAGCACACAGACTTACCATTCACTGTCCGAGCAAATAAGATACGTGTATGGCCAAGAACACCTTTGTTATCGACGACGAAGATCGTTACCTGCGTTTTCGCCTGATTCACTGGTGGGATCAGGACAGGCTCTCACGCGCGAGAATTCTGGTAGTAGGTGCCGGTGCGCTAGGGAACGAGGTGCTGAAGAATTTGGCTCTGCTCGGTGTCGGGCACATTTTTGTCGTCGACATTGACCAGATCGAACAGTCCAATCTGACTCGATCGGTGCTGTTTCGGTCCCGTGATCGCGGACGAGCCAAGGCGGAGGTGGCTGCCGAAGCCCTACGCGATTTGAATCCTCACGTCCGCATGACGGCGATTCATGGAAACGTGCTCACCGATATTGGCCTGGGAATGTTTCGCGATGTGGATGTGGTGATCGGCTGCTTGGACAATCGCGAGGCGCGTCTGTGGGTGAACCGTTCGTGCTGGAAAGTGACGACCCCGTGGATCGACGGCGGCATCGAGGAAATCAACGGTGTGGTCAAGGTTTTTGTCCCACCGGACAGTGCCTGCTACGAATGCGGCATGACGGAAAACGATTATCGCCTGATTAATCTCCGCTACAGTTGCCCGTTATTGACGCAGGAGGAAGTTCTATCGGGAAAAGTCCCGACCGCACCCACCATCTCGGCCATGATCGGCGGTCTGCAGACGCAAGAAGCACTCAAGCTGCTGCACGCCATGCCGGTCGCTGGAGGCGAGGCGATGGTTTACAACGGCGTAGCGAATCAGTTCTACCGCACCAAGTTCCAGCGTCTTGAGGATTGTCTGAGCCACGAGACCTATGAAGAACCTGTCGAATTGCCATTACGGGCGGCGGAGCACACGGCGAGCGATTTGTTCACAACCGCCCGCGAGTTCGTCGGCGATGGCGAATTGCGGATGATGCTCGATCGGGATCTGGTTGTATCGGTCGAATGTGATCGTTGTGATACGAATCGCAGCATTATGAAGCCACGCGTCCTGGTCGGCATGAGCCAAGGCGTTTGCCCGGAGTGCAACGAGATGGCGCGCCCCGAAATCGTGCATTGGGTTGAATCAGACTCCGATCTGGCTCAGCAGAAACTGAGCGACCTTGGGGTAGCTCCTTACGACATCGTTCGTGTCGAGGCTTCTGACAGGGAGCAGACATTCTTGCTGGGCGGGGATCGAGACGCGGTGATGAGCGAAGGCAATGGCAGACCCTGATATCGAGTTCGGAGAAGTCGAACAGACGCAGCATGGGCAGCATCTGCGTCCCGACCGCAACAAGCATTTTGCGGTCGTGGCTTGCGGGATGCCCAAGGAGGACGATCTGCCTGTGTTCGTCGATCTGGACGCCATGCGCGACATGGAAGCTCACGCTCTGTCAAACACCAAGGTTGAATTAGGCGGTGTGCTGCTGGGCGGCCAGTGTGAGGACGGAGACGGCAAACCGTTCGTGCTGGTTACGGACAGCCTGCGAGCCGAGCATTACGAAGCCAGCAAAGGCAGCTTCAAGTTCACACACGACACGTGGTCGGAGATCACTCGCCAGCGTGACGAGTTTCCCGACGATTTTCGGATGGTCGGCTGGTACCACACGCATCCCGATTGGGGTGTGTTCCTGTCCGGCATGGATACGTTCATTTGCGATCATTTCTTCAACCGGCCGCTCGACGTGGCGCTGGTGCTCGACCCTTGTCGCGGCGATCGGGGATGGTTCCAGTGGTCGAGCGGTGCCGGCGAACGACTGCGGCGGATCAGCGGCTTCTACCTGATTGCGTCGCGCCATAGACAACAGGAATTGGAGATCTTCGCAGCGCAATTGAAAGGCGAATTCACCATGTCTACCGATCCCAGACTTGGCGGTTATCCCGGCCCCGGAGGGCTATACCCTCCATCGGTGGTCAACGTCGGCAACGGGCGATCCTCGTGGCAAGGTGTTGCGGTCCTTGGCATGCTGACGGTGCAGTTTCTTTTCCTCGCACTGATTGCCTGGAAGATCATTGCGCCCGGCGGGTCGGAGCCGGCCGATCAGGAACAGCAGTCGAAACAGGTCGCCGTGCTGGTCGAGCGACTGGATCGTTTGGCGGAAGCCGAAGAGCGTTCCCGCGAAATCGACAGCCAGTTGCAGGTCCTGGATCGGGTGGTAGGCCAACTGGGCGAAGGCACGGCGGAAGGGCTTGTGCCGATGCTGGAACAGCTCCAAAGCGAAAACGACCGCTTGAAGGCGGATACTCGCGTGTACCGGGCAATGGAGGAGAAGGCCAAGGAGGAAAGCGATGAATTGACGACTTCTCTGAAGCGTGCGAAAGACGAAGAGGACTACTTGAACACCCGTATCGCACGGCTTCGCCAGGAGATATCCGACAACAAGGCCGAGGCGTCCAAGGAGATCGCAGCGCTAGAGAAGAAGTTGGAGCCCTATGAAAAGCCGGAAGAAAAGGACGACAAGCCGGCGACCACTAGCAACCGGAAGCTGTGGATGTGGGGTAGTCTTGGATTGCTGTTGGCGGCGCTGATCGCAATTGGCGTCATCATGAGTTTCTCCAAGCGTGAGGACGACGAGGAATTCGATGAGACAGAAGAGGAAGACGAAACAGGATCCGATGATGCGGCCAACAAGATGGACACGGAAAGAAACGGAGAAGAGCCGGACTACCGATGAACAGTAGGTCAGGCTCCGCCTGATGGATTTCGGTGTCAATCCGCATTGGGTCAGGCGGAGCCTGACCTACCGCTACAAATGACGAATGACCAATGACCAACCAGGAGACCCGCCGTGGCCCATGATGAACGCGAACAAAGGTTGCTCGCCGATCTGGCGGCGATGGAAGACCTGAAGGCGGCCAGCACGATCCTGAGCTTTCAGACAGAGGGCGAACCTGCCGACCGGTACAAGGTCTGTTTCTCTGGCAAAGGGCTGCGCCGCGACGCGTCGACGGGCAGGGTCGAACACGTGGTGCGGCACGAATGTGAGATCCGCCTCACCCTGTCCTATCCCAAAAGACCGCCGGACATTCGCTGGCTTACGCCACTGTTCCATCCAAATATCTCTTTCGGCGGCTTTATCCGGCTGCGCGACGTAGGCATGGCATGGACGGAAGATCTGGCTTTGGATGTGGTTTCCGAGCGGCTTTGGGATGTGGCGCGACTGGCGTACTACGATTTGGAGAACGCGACCAGCCATACTGCCAAGAGTTGGCTGGAAAAGCAGGACGAATTCGCCCTTCCGGTCGACTTGCGTCCGCTGCGAGACAAGACGAATCCGCCGAAGTCGAACGTTGTGCGTTATTTGCGAAAAGGCGACAAGCGCGTGCTGCTGTCCAAGGCCGGCCAAGAAAAGGATGTGTTCTACATCGGCGAGGACACGCCGGTCCCGCCGGTCGAACTGGCATGGCGCAACCGGCCGGACGACGATGACGACGTGCTGTACATCGGGGATGAATGAGTGGAGTGTTTCGCAACCTTTATCGGCATCCTCATCCTCTTTGCCCTGCTGGTCGGATTTGGCGGCAGAGGAAAGACGCGGTCCGGCCGTTTGTATGCGGCATACCAGCGGCTGGCTCTGCAGTACGGCGGCACCTGCCAGCGGGCTGGTTGGCTGACGTATCCCAGCGTCCATTTTTTTTACCGTTCGGCACAAGTCTCCGTTCGCGTCACCAACTACGGCCCCAACCGCGTACGGCAAGGGCCAATGACGCTGGTGGTTATCCAGTGGCCGGACTTCGGTTTTCGCTGCGAAATCGTCTCCCCTCGCCTGCCTCCGCGGGTGTCGCCTCAACAACACGGCCTTCGCGACTGCACGGTCGCTGCGGCGGATTTCGGACGCCACTACACGATCCGCGCAACGGACGTCGGCGCCGCCGCCAGTTTGCTGAACGGAACCGTTCGACATCAGATCGAAAACCTGCGAACACTGCCGGATGCCGGCCCTCTTCGCGTCGAGTTCGGTTTCGGAAATCTCCAGGTCTGCAAGAGCAAGGTATATTCCCAGTTCCCGGAACTTGCAGATTTCGTGCAACGCTCGCTGGATCTGTACGATCAGTTGGTGTTGGCTGGTTCCAGAGGCATCGAGTTCCTTGAGCAGCAGTCGTTCCAGCCATTGGACGAGGTGAAATGTCAGGTCTGCGGTGACGAGATCCGAGAGGACCTGGTTTTTTGCCGCCGCTGCAAGACGCCGCACCACCGCGAGTGCTGGCAATACAACGGCGCGTGTTCCGTCTTCGGCTGTGGCGAGACCCGTTTCGGGATACCGCAAGTGGCGCCTCGCGTGAAGGAGCCGCGGCAAGACGAAACGTAGGGGCGGCCAGATCAGTCAGCTTTGTCCCCGTTCCGTTCGTCCGACTGAATCAGCCCGTCAAGCAGGCGTATGATGCGTTTGGCACGAGCAGCCACTGTGTCTTCGTGAGTCACGATAATGATCGTTCGTCCCTCGTCGTTCAGCCTCGTGAACAGGTCCAGAATCTCGATCGTGGTTTTCGAATCCAGGTTGCCGGTGGCTTCGTCGGCAAGGATGAAATAGGGGTCGTTTACCAAACTACGGGCAATTGCCACCCGCTGTTGCTGTCCGCCGGACAGTTGCGCGGGTCGGTGGCGTATGCGGTCGCCCAAACCGACCATGTCGGCCAGTTCGCGGCAGCGCTGGCGTGATTGCCGGCTCACCATGCCTTGGTAGTACAGCGGAACCTCGATGTTCTCGACGACGGTCAATTGGGGGATCAAGTTGTACGACTGAAAAACAAACCCAATGCTGCTTGCGCGGATCCAGGACAGTTGACGGTCCGTCATGCGCGACACGTCGTCGTCGCCCAAGAAATACGAACCGGCGGTTGGCTTGTCCAGGCAGCCCAGTAGGTTCAGAAGCGTGCTCTTGCCCGAACCCGATGGCCCCATGATGGCGACGTAATCACCTTCGGGCACTTCGAGCGACACGCCGCGCAGCGCGTGGACTGTTTCGCCTTTAAGGACGTAGTCTTTTTCCAGATCGGTCAGATGGCATGCTAATGTCACTGGCCGGCACCTCCATTTCCGCCCCGCTTCGCGCCGCCTGATTTCAATTGAGACATGGCTTTCGTGAATTCTTCGCGGCTGACCGCGCCGTCGCCGTCCGCATCGGCCGCCGTCATCGGGGCGCGCTGGTCGGCCGGAATCACTTTGAGTTCATCGGCGGACAACGAGCCATCACTGTCTTTGTCAAGCGCCGAGAAGATTTTCGTCGGGTCGGGACGAGAGCCCTGTCCGCCGCCTCGTTCGTCCTGCCCGCCACCTGCTCGCCCCGGCCCGCTTGGGTCGGCTCCCGGTTTCCCTCCCGAACCCGCAAAGGGTGGCCCTTTGGGCCGGGGTTTTTTTGCCCCTGGACCGTTCTTGCCCTCCGGGGCTTCCTCGTCCGGCAGGTCGGGGATCTCCAACTTGTCAGGATGGGATCGCGGATTCATTGCGACAACATCGCCTTCCTCCAAGCCGGTTTCAATGGTCATGAAGGTGTCGTTGCTAGAACGGACTTGCACCTCGCGCGTGTCCCAACCGTCCCCGTTCTTGACTAGACAGAAAAAGTGCCCTTTGGTCTCGTACAGTGCCTGCACTGGGACCTGTAACGCATTTTCCAGTTGTTCGACGTAGATTCTGACTTCGGCGTTCATTCCCGAACGCACCTCCGGCGGCGGATCGAAGATACTGATGGATGCGGCGTATTCCTTGATGTTTCCGCTGCGCCAACTTTCGGGCTCGGCGTACTGGTTCACCTTGGTGACCTCGCCGTGAAGCGTCTTGTCGCGGACGGCGTCGAATGCGATGGCCACGGGCATGCCCGCTTGAACCAGCGAGATACGTGATTCGTTGATCGACGCCTTGACCTGCATCTTGTTGGGATCCGGCAGCCGAATGATCACTTGTCGCTCGCGCACCGACGCACCCGGCTCGACCACAAATTCCGAGCTGCCCCAGCGGTTGCGATCGCTCGCATAGACAACTTGGCCGTCTTCCGGGGCCATGATTGTACACTTCTCGATCTGTTCGTTGATCTCTTCCAGTTTCTCCAACTCCAATTGGTCACTCTTCTTCTCCGACTCCCACTTGGCTTCGGCCGTGGCGATGTCGCTATCGAACTGCTTCAGCGTCTTCTCCCTAGTGTACTTGCGCAGAACCATCAGTTTTGTCTGGGCCGACGCCAACGCGTTCTTGGCTTTTTCCACGGCAAACTGATCGCCCTCCAACTGTAATGCCGTGACAATGCCTTTGGCTGCCAACCGTTCGGTCGATTGGTATGAGAGTTGGGCCCGGCGAAGGTCCTCTTCGGCGACAAAGATCTCGCTTTCAATGGTCTGTTCTTCTTGCTTGAACGTGCCTTCCAGGTATTCGGTTCTGGAGATCTTGGCAGCGCTCAGCGTGTTTTCAGCCTGTACGACCAGCGCATGACTGGTGTTACACACGATCTGCTGTTGCACCAGATCCTGGTCCAGCGCCGATTGATCGAGCGACACGAGTTTCTCGCCCTTCTTCACGTTCGTTCCTTCGTCGATCACCCACAAGATCTCCGTTCCTCCGCCGGATTGCGACTTCACCTCGCAACGGATTTCCACATTGCTTGAACTCTCCACTTGCCCTTGTTCCAGGACAATGTGCTCGTAGGGGCCACGGAAAACGGTCGTCGTAAGGATGTTCTCTGCGGTCTCCATGGGGTCGCGCCCCAGGAAGAACCACAAGACCGCGGCTGTAGCGGCAAGCACGGCCACCAGCACGATCACAATCAGCAGAACGGAACCTCTTCGCGTGGGAACACAACGCACTGGGCGAGGAGAAGACCGCAAAAAAGTAGCCATAGCGGGAGTCTCGGGCGTGGTTGGAGTGGGGGGGTGCGGCACGAATCGGCTGTTTCCGTTAGGAATCGCCAAGCGGCATCTATTATCTATCGAACTATCTTACTCGCGAGTTTATTCCTAAGCAAATAGCCCTACGACTGCTACGCCAGCCGTTCCCAGCGGATGGGGATCTTCTTCAGTGCATAACCGACCTCGCGGAGGCAATCGCCGTAACCCGTCATCCAGTGAAATCCCGGCATGTGGCGGGCCAGCACGTCGTCGGAGCATTCGAAACGGACGTCCATTTGCGATCGGCAGATGGGCAGAAACGGGCATGCCTCGATCTTCGCCAACAGCCCCGTCCAGCACTCGGCCTTGAAGTCAGGAATGATGTTGGTGACCGTCTGCCCAATGGGCATTTCCACTTTGGGGGCCGCGCCGTAGTCCGACTCGAAATGCGTCAGAATCCGCGCCGGGTCCAGCTTCCGTCCACCCATCCGTCGCGGCGCCGTACAGTGAGCCAGCGTGATGATGCCGTCGTGTGGGTAGGTTGGATCGTTCAAAAACACGGGCCGATCGGAGATGTTGGCCAGCAGGATTCCCGCCGGAATTACCACAAAGTCCGACTCGCAGAAGGCCATGTAACCTGCATCGTTCAACAGGCTGAGTGTCAGGCACGCCGTCGTCTGGGCAATCGGCATTATCGTAGCCATGCAACCGTTGATGGTGAGCGCCCGGCAGTCAGCCTCGGCCATCACGTTGCGAAAGACCTGCTCCAGCAAAAAAGCGTTGTCCACAAACTCCCGTTTTGTTTCCAGCGTGGTCCCTGACAGCTTCAGGTACTCTCCCGCCCGTCGGCGTGCCCGATCGACTGTCGCATCGTCGGCCCGTGCAGCGTGAATCAGCTTGCCCAGCTCTTCGTACGAAAGAGTCTGAATGTCCAGTTTCCAGCGATTACGAACCAGTTCCGCAATGACGCCACTGGGCTGAGCCCAACCGGCGGGGCCGCCTACTGCGATGATTCGGCTGTCCATCGTATTTTGCAGCCCGCACAGCGACCGCAGCCGCCAGCGGACTTCGTCCAGGCTGTCGACGACCACATCCTCGTAGCCGATCGACTTGGTGGCCAGCGCATCGGTGTGCTGATGGAGGAAACGGGCCATCGCGCCCTCGTACCAGTAGTAGAGCGGCCCGGACCTGTGACGCACAAAAAAGACCACGTCCTTGCCCAAGCGGTCGATGTGGTTCACGTTGGCCATCAGGTTGCCCCCGCCATCTCCGCCGGCGTAGAACAGCAACGCGTCGGCCGCTTTGATGTCGTCCTTGTGTGCCGCCAGTTCGTCCGGTCGGCGGACGATCGCAAGCGGCAGGAATTCAAGCGGATAATCGGCCTTGGTCTTCAATTGACCCAACTCGCCGCGGATGCGAGCGATTTCCGCTTGGACGTCCTCCTCGGTCTGGATGCCGCCCCAGTTCCGCCAACTGCACATTGGCCGGCGCTCAGGCTTTGGATAGGTGAATATCGGCTTGACCACCAAGGCACGACGCCGTGGCACTGGCTTCGATCCGGCCGCGGAAACGACCGACCAGGAAAGCCCGGTCAACGCCGTGCCGATCAGGCCCAGCCCACCTGCATCCGTTAGAAACTCACGTCGCGTAGTCCCCCGCATCGCCAGTTCGGGCGAGTGGCCACATGGGCAACAGCCCGTTCGAATCGGATGCGATGAATCGTGTTGTTCCGGATTCATTTGGCTGCTCCTTGGAGAGAAAAGTACAGATGTGAAAACCGCTATTGTCTTCTACTTGCTCAGCGTTTTCTACTTCTGCCCGCTTGCCCAATTGCTCCGCCATAACACGACTCGCTCGATGCGGTCGTACGGCGGGTATACGTGCATGCCGCCGGTTACCAGGTCGAGTTCTCCGTCGGCGTCGAAGTCCGCCACAGCGATGGTCTGGAGATGGGTAGGCGTGTTGGCGATATCACGGTGGCTGAAACGCATCCGGCCGTCGTTTTCGAGCCAGATGAGGCTTTGAGATTCCGGTTCTTCCCAGGCATTGAACGCGCTAATAACGAACAAGTCCAGGTCACCGTCGTGATCCACGTCGGCGGGCTGGACGCCCACTGCACCACCAAAGTCGGAGATACGGTGGTACTGGAACTGAAATCTCCCCTGGTTCTCCAGCCATTGGACACCATGCCACGGCCAAGGATGCGGCGGCAGGTAGTCAAAGGCATCGCCGTTAGTGTGCAGGATGTCGTCATCGCCGTCCTGGTCCAGATCGTACACCCACATGCCGCTGGAGCCGAAGTCCGGGTTGTCCGAACCAAAAACTCGGTGCGGTGTGAAGTTGCCTTTGCCGTCGCCCGCGAAGACGTGGATCTCCTCCCATTCCTGACTAACCAGGACCGTGATGTCGAGATTGCCGTCCTTGTCCATATCGGCAATTTCACAATGAATCGGCCCCGAGAGCGACTGCAGCGTGTGGCTTTTGAACTGCCAGTCGCCCAGGTTCTCGATCCAACGCGTCTCACCATCGTCGTAACCGAACTGGGCCACGGCCAGATCCATATCGCCGTCGCCGTCGAGGTCGCCGCCGCGCACGTCGGACACGCGGGCGACCTGTTCCACGACGATGTGCTTCGCAAAGGTCATTTCGCCTTGGTTCTCCAGAATGACGACCGATCCAATCCGGTCGTTGTTCGGAAAGAGCATTCCCAATACGGCAACCAGGAGATCCCGGTCCCCATCGGCGTCGAAGTCAATGGCCTGGACGTGGGCCGGGGCGATCAGGTCGGCGGCCAGGACCTGCTCATTGAAAGTGTTGACGGGATGCTGGCGAATCCAGGATACGCAGTTCGCTTCACAGTCGCACACGAGCACGTCGAGCAGACCGTCCTGGTCAAGATCAACAGCCTGCAAATTCGAGATCTTCGGGGGTGTGGTAAACGACTCGCCGATCGGCTGCGGTGCGAGGAAGTCAATCTTCTCCCCTTTGGGCAACATGGCATCCGACGATTCGTCCGCTGGACCTGCGTCACGGGAGAACACCTGCCCGATGACTTGCGACCACGTCATGCCGGAGCGATGGGCGTGATACCCAACCACCGCAAGTGGAATCCCCAGTAGGATCAGGAGCATCAGCCAGGCATATCTGGCGCCAAATGATCTGCGTTTCATGGCCGTGCGAGTCACCGTCCTGTGTCAATCAGCAAAAAACCACACCAAGTATCCCGAATAGGCTACGAGAAAAGCCGAGATTGGCAGCATGCCGCGAATGGCGGCCACTGGCTTCTCGGTCAGACCCAACCAAATGCGCCACGCATTGCGAAGGCTGTATCGCAGCCCCACCAGTATACAGAGGACCTGGATCCAAGGGATCGCCCCAGGCCACAACTGGTGCCACGGCGTGTTTGCGGCACCCAACAGATTCCAGCCCCATCCAAAGGGATCCGAGATCGCTTGCAGCACGAAAGTCAAATTCACCATGAGCATCGGTACGACGAAAGCGACCCACAGCATCAACCCGATAGGTATCAGCGCGCCCGAACATTGCTTCAACACGGAAAACGCCGATTGAGACGTCCCGGCGAGCCGTTTGCCGACTGCCGAGATGCCAAACAGGAGCCCGGGCAAGCCGATCAAGGCGACAAACCACAGCACAGCGGAGAAGACGGCGAACAGGCCCCAGTTTCCTTTGTCCATGATATTGACAAAATCGCGCAGCGCCGGCCAATGGCCGAGATGCACCAGGCAGTACGTCGTGGCCACCACCAGCATTCCCATCACCAGCCATGCCTCGCTTGCCGAGCGGATGGCCGTCTCGTGTGCGAACGGACGCCAGCGAAGCGTCACGTTGTCGTACGCACACGTCTTGATGCACTCGGTACACATTCCGCAATCGGTATTCTCGTTGATGTCTGCAGCGCAGAGCCCGAAAGGACAGGCCCAGCCTCTTGCGCTGCCCAGCAGACAGGTGTGAACCCGGCAATCGGCGCAAACTTCCGGTTTGACGACGCGCAAAGCGAGCTTCCCTGCCCTGGAATACGGCCCCACAAATCCGGTTACCGGACATAGATAGCGGCAAAATGCCCGGAGCCGCCAAACGAGCGCCATGGCCGTCGCCAAAACGATCAGTCCCAGGATGGCCCATCCAGAAAACCTGGGATGTGCGACCAAGGCACTGGAGAATGTCCCGAATGCCAGGAAGCTCACCAACCGTGGCCAGTCGTTGGCAAGCCACTTGGGCCACTCCAGGTTCAAGCCAAAGAAGCGGTTGTTGTAGCCCTTCGTCGTACCCCTCCGCACGCCAACCAGCGCCCATCTCTGAAGCACGTCTCCCGCCAGCGGCAGCGGACAGGCCATGCACCATATCCGGCCGCCCAACGGCGTCAGGAAAACCGTTAATAGGAACAGCCAAACGACCCAGGTCACCATGACGCCGAAATTCCGTCCGGCCACGTGCGTGCCGAAAAGCGTCGTCAGGAGAACCAGTTCGAGCACGGCTGCCGCGAGGATGATCCACACGAATTGGAATCCCCGCAGCTTCATCGAACGCTTCAGCCATGGGAACCGTTTGAAGACGTCCCACCCGTCCGTTTGCGAAACGCGTGGCGCGTTGACCGAACCGTTCCGTAATTCGCCGCGCAGTCCGATCAAACCGACCAACGGGATTCCCACAAGCAGTCCCAGTCCTGCGAAAAGCAGCGTGTTGGGCTCGATGATCAGGTTCCCATGCTCGAAAGCGTGCATCGGCCCACACCATACATGGCAGCGATACTGGTTCTTCGAGACCAGATACCGCCGCCAACCGGGATGTTCAGCCCGGAAAACGACCTCTTGCTTGATTTGTGGCGGCGCCTCGGGTCGGCTGGTCCGGAACAACATCACGTTGCGCGTGGCCGGCGTGATCTTGGCGTCGATATCAAACTCTTCAAGAAAGAACGAATGGGCCGTGTCCTGCGTCGAGAACGTCAAATGCAGCCAGTCTCCCCGGTTGCAGCGGATGACGGACGGACGCTTGCCGTATCGAAAAGAATCGACGTGAATGTAGCGATGCTGCGGCGGTTCAACGAGAAGCTGGCACAACAACGCTGGGAGCACGGCGCATGCCGCCAGGGCAAGCCCCTGCCAAAGTCGCCGTTTCCAGACCGCCGATGTATGTCTCAAAGAAACTCCTTCCCCAACACCACAGCAATGAGCGATTTCACTGGTTACTGACGCTCAGGATTGCGCAGAAGACTACTGTCGCGTCACATTGTGGGGCACGTTTCCAACGTGCCTGGCACGATGGCATCGTGCCCCACCTATTCCCTTCGCATCCTTAACCGCCTCAGTCGCTCATGCAGACTACTCGTCCGTCCATGGTTGCCATGTACAAGCGACCGCCGGCTGCGGCGAGTCCGTCGAACACGGGCGGCGAATCGAGTTTGCACTCCGCTGCAACTTGGCCATCGGCAGTTGATACAGCCAGCAGCATACCGCCTTTCTTGCCATCCAACGCGGCTGCCGGATCGTTGGTTTCCAAGATGTCCGGCGGGCCGGCGACGAACAGCGTGTCTCCGGCCACGACCATCGCGCGGGCAAGAACCGGCACCCGTTGCTCCCAGCGGAAGACGCGTCGCCGCGGAGCAGGTTTCGCTCGCGACTTCTTCGCTCCCGGTTTTCTCGCCGGTTGCGCGGCGGGTTGGCCGCCTCGGCTTGCGGCGAATAGACGATAGTGCGTGAACCGTCTTTCCGAGTCGCGGTCCTTCCTGAAGTGGAAGACGGTTGCCCCGTCGATGCCTATATGGGCGCCGTGGTGGATATATTGATTCCGGCCAAAGCCGTACACGGTCGAATCGTCCAGCGTCAGTAGCCGGCCGGCCGGTGCCCGATTGCCGGCGTTGGGCCATCCGCCGTAGTTGGTGGCCATCATCGTGCCCACCATCCAGTACGTGCGGTGCCACCAAGTATCGTCGAGGAAACCGGCCGAACTGAACAGATGCGCGACATCGGGCGGTTGCGGCTGGCCTTCCAGATCGAAACGTGTGTGGCGCATGTAGATCGAATCCGCATCGCACGAGAGCACATCCGGCAGCGCACCGGGCATATTAGTTCCACGAACCGAGCCTTTGCGCTGATAACCTGTTTCCGGATCTCGGTGGTCGACGACTGTTTCGGACAAGATCTTGCCCGTCTTTGCCTCGAGCCGGCACAGACGAATGCTGCCATCAAGATACGACGATCTACCGGCGGTACAGTACACAACTCCATCGCGTACGAGCACGCTGCCGTGTACCGGCCATGCCGATTCGAGTTGCCCGTACGCTACGATACGCAGGTCATCCGGCGCCGCACGGAACCGCCACGCCAATGCTCCATCCGAAGCACGCAAGCAGTAGACATATCCATCGGCCGATCCAAACAGCACGCGTCCTTGCCAAACGGTTGGCGGTGAATCGACACGTCCGTCGACCGTGTAGCTCCACACCGGCTCGCCGTCGCTCGCGTTCAGCGCATGGACGGTGTGCGCTTCGATCTGAGCAACGAACACCTTGCCCTCGGCAACCACCACGCTGCTCAACCTTCCGCCCAACTCCTGCTGCCACGCCGGTTTCAGATCCGCGGCTACCGCACCAGTCGTGCAACCGCTCCGAGCGGCGTCGTGCCGGTGCGTCGGCCAGGAAGAAGGCTGGAGACTGGAGGCTGGAGACTGGAGGTCGGATGCACCGTATGCTGGACCCTTCTCTAGACGCATCTCACTTTTCGACTCTTCAACCTTTTGACTCTTCGACTTTCGCCTCGGCGCGAAGCAGTTGAAACTGTTCAGCTTCGATCGAATGAAGCAAGCACACGAGTGCGGCGGTACGTACAGCAGTCCGTTGCACGGGATAACGCCGTACTGGCACGTGCCCCGCGTCCAATGGTTGGCGATACCCTCGCCTGTAGCCAGGTCGATGAATTCGACACCCGATCGGCCGAGAACGAGATACTCGTTCGTTGCTTTGTTCCGGTAGCAGCGCCCGTGTCCCATGCCGGCTTGGAAGAACTCTTGATCGTTGGGGCGAGTGCGTTTGACTTCGCCGGTCTTCGGATCGCGGCCTGCCGTGATGCCGGGCTCCACGGCCCTGACTAGCTCGCCAGTCCACACAAGACCGTCGGCGACCAGAACGTCCACCGGTGCGTTGTAGCACTCGCGGCACTTGCAGCTCCATAGTCGTTCGCCCGTTTTCGCGGAAAGCGCGATCAACTCGCCTACAGGTGCCTGGCCGCCGGCGCTGCTGACAATCCACTCGACCTTGCGGTCGTCTGCTTCATCCATCGTCTTCTTTTGCGCTACATCGCGATCGGCCGAAAGTACGACATCGTCGTACACAACCAACGTCGGAGCGGTCCAAGTCGGTCTACTGCGGCTTACGGTCCGTTCGGCCTGCCAGACTTCTTCGCCGGACTTTGCGTCCAGACAGACCACGTTGTCTGCGTTCTGGAAAAACACGCGACCATTGCTGATGGCTAGCGTCGTTGGCATCAACTCGACAGTGTCGGCGTCCGACTTTTTCCACAGCACGTCGCCACTAGCGGCATCGATCAACATGATCCGTTTCGCCGGCGGCCGCTCCAGGTACGCGGGGCGCTGCGGGCGAACGGCGGCTAGGCCGCGGCGTTCGGCTTTGGCCGCCGTCTCGCCGTCCGCCGCGCCCCCGGCCACGACGAACAGAGTGCCTTTGTCATACAGAACCTCCAGCGTTCCGTCGGTCCCTTCGTAGGTCGCAACGGTTTCGCCAGTGGCGGCATCCAATGCACACAGCGGAGCATCAACGCCAAGCGTCACGTACACGCGGTCGCCCACGGCGACCAGCCGCCTGGAAAGATCGCTGGGGCCACTACGAAAGCCGCGCAGATGCCATTGCCATTTCTGAATCGGTCGTTTCCACAGAATCACGCCGCTGAAGGCATCGCGAGCGACGAGATTCCATTGTGGCTCCAGGACGATTGCGGCAATCGGCGCTTCGTCCACGATGTAGAAGATCCGTCCGCCGGACGAAACCGCGGCGCTGACGCTGCCCAGGTGATCGTGGCTCCGCGCCCATAACGGTCCGCCTACCCACTGCAACTGGTTAGGCGGGCCGACCACCGAATCATCCGCAACCGCGTTGTTTGTCGCGTCATACAAGAAATGCGTCCATTCGTCGATCTGTTTCGGCCGCGGCTTGACGGTCTTCCTCCAACCGTCGTTTTCCTTCACGTATGCGATGCCGCTGGGACAAAGCACCCGCATCACCTCGTCCATCGGCACGTCGCCCAGGTCTTCAGCAACGACCAGATTCACGAGATTGTCGGTGTACGGCAGACGCTGGCCGCCGAACCGTTCGAACGAGACTTGTCCATAGCATCCAAGCGACTGAACATAATCGCGAGCCTCTTGAACCTTTTCCGCATTGGTGTCCAGGCCATGTGCCAGATAGCCTTCACCGGCTCTCAAAGCCACCGTTAGCTTGCCGTCGCCGCAGCCAATGTGCACGATCAGGCCACCCTTGACGCCCGTGGCTTCGAGAATCTGCTTCGCCGAGCCATCGCTGTCGGAAGCATCAGCTTGCGACTGACCAATCATAAGAACCACGGCTGCCAGCAGTCCGAAAAGGCCTTGTGTCTTCATGTGTTGTTCCTCCATTTCAGCGGATCGCCTGACGTTGGAATCGTATCGTCTTCCACAAGAACGGTATGGATTGTCATCTGCACTGCAAACGATCAGAATTCGCGCACCGTGCGCAGACTCGTTTAATGGCAAGCCGAAGGCGACTGCGTTTCCGGCCATCACCAACGCCTTCGGCTTACCATTAAACGACTTTGGTGCGGCTCTGCCGCGCCAAGGAAAGATAGTGTAACTGGTGGCGTGGCCGGATGCGACAGCCCGAGCAGCCTTGTAGAATCAACGTGTTGGTTTTCCTATGCGGACAACGGACACGACCATCTGAGGCGCCCATTGGCGACAAGACGAAAGGGGCCGGCCATGAATCTGTTTGCGATCCTCTCGGGCCTGTTGGCATCGGGCCAAATGGCCTTCGAACGTCACGACATTGATGACTTTCCGGGCGGCTATCAGGTTGCGGTGGCGGACGTCAACTGCGACGGCAGACCGGATGTCATTGCACTTTCCACGCAGGCAGACCGAGTCGATTGGTACCAGAACCCGAACTGGCAACGGCGTTCGGTGGCAAGGACTGCTCGGAATATCGACTTGGCTGCCCACGACCTGGACGGCGACGGGCTGTACGATCCGCTCGATGCCGGTGACACTCGATTCAGAACCGACACCATCGATGAGGGTATCGCCGTTGAAGGCGCCGTGGCAGCCGACATCAATCTGGACGGCCGGCTCGACTTGGTCGCCATCGGTGGCCGCACGAACGATTTGGCGTGGTACGAGAATCGTCGGTAGTCAATCGCGATCAGGAATTCGAAACGCGCGAATACGCGCAACCGGGAGGGCGAAGCTCCTGCTGAGCCGCCCCTCGTCGTGGCTTCGGCTCAGCAGGAGCTTCGCCCTCCCGGACACGCAGAAGATGAATGCTAGAGTGCGGGATCCCACGACTACTTCGAACCAAGAAGCTTGCGAATCGCTCCCATCAGAACACCTTCGACCGACGGAGCTACTTTCGACGCTCCGGGACTCGCTTCGTATCCACCTTGAGTGTAGGCGATTTCGGGTGCGATGTAGCCGGGCGCGTATTCGCCGTAAGCGGCCATCGTGACAAACAGGTCCGGTCGGTGTTTCTGGGCGGCAAGCTGATAGGCAATCAGCAACTCACCCGGCATGTGTAACACGCGGGCCGTGTTCAGCGACAAACATGAAATGTCGATCGTGTCGCCGGCCTGGCAACGTTGCAGCCAGATCAGGTTCTTGGCCGCGTACCAGCGTGTGTCGGGCTTTGCGGTTTCGTCTTCGATCGTTTTCTGCAGAGCAGCTTCATCCATATGCTCGCTGACGGGCAGAAGAACAGGTTCGGCAGACCAGCCGACGTTTTCTGCCAAAAGCGGCGACTTCTTTGTGTTTTCCCAGGCCAGTTTCATCCCGGCGGCAACGCGGTCTGCCAGTACCTGCCGGTTCTCTTTCGAACCGTCGTTCCACTTGCCTGCCCCGATGTCTCCGGAGGCCCCAGTGAAATGGATGTGCGGGACGCCGGTCTCCTCTTGCCTCGCGTTGCGTGCCAAGCCGGGAAAGTCAGGATTGGCCAGGCAGGTTCGGTAGTAGCTCTGCGGGTGCGTCGCGTAATAAGTCAACGCTGCGATCGGCTCGTCTTCGCTCCAAAAGCTGATCAACTTCAACTCGGGGTCAATCGTCCCGACGGGAAACGCGCGGATCTTCGGATCTTTGGTAGCCGTCCAGCGGGTGTATTTCACCTTTCCGTCCGGTCCAAGAATCCGCCGGTTTGATGCAACTTTCTCGACGATTCCGGCTCCAATGCCAACATGCGTCACCGGCTTGGCGTCCGCCAACGTCGCCTTCGCCGCAGCGGCCGCGCGTTTGACCACGTCCCTGGCGAAGACCGGATCAAAACCGACTCCGCTGAGCGCGTATTCCTTTAGCAGCTCGTCCGCCGAGAAATCACACCGCGGGGCGTCGTGCTGGTGCACCGTGTGCACGGCAACCCGTTGCGGCTCGGTACCCGCGGCCTCCGCCAGGCTTTCGCGAAACACAGTCTGCCCGCCGTTGCTGATCCCAATCCAGTCAATGACACACAACACAATGGGCTTTCCCGCTCCGGCCAAAACGATGCCGCGGCAGCTCAGTGGCGTCTCGACGCCCTTCGTCGGGTCGTACGCCAACGGGCTTCCCACCGGCGGCGAGGCATCGACATCGAAGGCGCCGACACGAATTGGCTCGGCACCCAAGGCGATCTGTGTCAACAGCAAGCTCGCGAACAGGACGAAGACCAGACGTCGATACATGATGTCTCTCCCTTCTTGTACGCGGAATCTGGTGTGTCTTGACCCGGCAACTCAGTTCAGCGAATGGTGTTCCGCTTGCCGAGCGGGGCCCACTTCTTCAGCGGCCTCCGCTGGGTACTGAGGTTAAACTATTTCATGCGGCCGCTCTAGACCCGGTAGGCGTAGGGCCGGTTCCCACCGGCCGATCAAACGACGAGCAAGCGCTGGCCGGTAGGAACCGGCCCTACTCGACTAATTCACTCGCTCGCTCTATCCCCCGGGTACCGGATTATCGCTGCAAAACACGACACGCGGTCAGCCTATCTTGCAGGCGTTTGACAAGACCGCCTTTGATCGCACTGATTGCGGTTGCGATCACGAAACTCGCGGCGCCCAACGCTAGTGGCGTCAGTGAATCCGAGCCGAGTTGCGACTCAAGCACCTCGTAGGAAACCCACAGCCCAACGAAGATCGTCGCGCCCGCATTCGCCAAAGCCGCATATAGCCACCACTTCTCTGTCACCAGCCACCAGTAAATCGCGGCGACGATCGTCATGGCGAGCAAATAGCCCAGGCGTGCCAGCTCGGGAATCTCCACGAACCAGATCGAGGCGATTGTCACCGTCACGGCGAACGCCGTAAGGGCGATACCCGCCTTGCGAAGGAACGCCGCAAACCGATCGCGATAGATCCAACCGATCACAAGAACGCAGGCTAACAGCAGATGAAAGGGAAAAACGCCGCCGAAAGCCATGAACTGCGTATCGCGCAGCGCGATTGCAGATGCGCCAACCAGACAGAGACACGACGCGGCGCATCGCAGGGAGCCACGTCCGCTGGCGGCCAGAACAAGTTGAAGGCCGCCAATCGTTGCCAGCGGCCACCATTTCAGGCTGCCAAGGGTCTCAAGGCCCACGGCCTGCCGGTCCACGACGGTCATCAAGGCCAGCATGGCAACCATACCGAGCTCCGCTCCCACAAGCCTCCGAGACCAGCAATAGCCGTAGAAGGCCGCGAGACCCATCAGTGACAGCCAGACTGGAGACCCCGCGCTCTGCTGGAGCATATCCAGGAACCTGCGGTAGACATAGTTGTCGCCCATTGGGATCGAAAGCACTAGCAAAAGTGGGGCCAGGCCCAAGAGCAGAACCTGAAGTCCTTTCCAACGCTGGACGATGGACAGTTCCAGGAGCAATAGCAGCAGAGCGAACAGAAAAGGCACGAGATAGTAAGCCCCAAAGCCGTTCTCCAGCCCCATGATGTTGAACGACTGGGACAGCACATAGGAACGCACGCCCACGGCAAACGCAAGGAAGCCGAATGCCGTCCAGGGAAACCACGGCCAGGGCCACGGCGTGCCGTTTTTGGCGACGAAAGCTGCACCGCGGCGCAGGGCGGGAATTAGCGTCAAGAATGCAAGGCCCGCAAACGCTGGAAACAGATAGATCCGCCAGGTTATCGCCGCAACGGATGCTTCCGTCAGTTTCGGCGAAAGGCACAGTGGATAGAAGAAGAACAATCCCAGGATCAAGTAGTAGGGTGTCCGAAACGGAGCGGGGAATCTAATCCCCAAGCCCGAGAGCAGCCCCTCGGAGACCAGCACCGAGAAGGCGAACCCGAACAGCAACAACCGAAAAGCCGCCCCAGACGAAACGGCGCAGACTTGGTCAAAACTCATGGAAAGCGCGGCGAATTGAAGCAGAAGAATAAGGACGATAGACCGTGCGTCTTCCCAGACCCGACCAAGTTTGATGACCAGAAAAGCAGTAATCGCCATCAGTGCGGTATATCCGCACAACGACATAATCAAGAGCCACGGATCGTCAACCTTTGCATCTTCCGATCCGAAGGCGACGTAGATTCCGTACAGGATCAAGCCGGCGCTGATCAGATAGAAAGGATTGTGCGTATAGATGAATCTGACCAACCCGGGCAATCGTTCCCGGGAAATCATGGCTGTTCTCCTTTCAGAGTAAGGGACACCAGATGACAACCAGAACGTCAAGGCGAAAGCCTATCGAGAGGAGCATCGCACCAGCAGTCGTTCGCAAAGGAGGTCCGCGCGCACGGGGATACACACAGGCAGACGGATCGCGCACGACGGCAGCGACGAAAACGCACGCCGACAACGGCACGCCGAGCCACACCGGGTTGGAGAACACCCTGCGCATGGCCAAACACCTCGATGGAAATCGGCCAGATGAACGTCGCCGGTACGAAAAGATGGGTTCGACAAAAAAGAAAAGTGCACACAACGTCCGACAACGGCGCTGGCCACCAACTATACCCTACTCGAAATAGGGGCCTGCGCCAAGATCACGGGCGGTGCAGGAGGCGGTGGGGCACGATTCCATCGTGCCAGGCACGTTGGAAACGTGCCCCACAACGGAAAAACTGGTATCGCCTCGACGCTCGATAAGATGGCATAATCGTGCGCAATCCAGAATTGGAACGCTCGGCCAGAAACTCGTGGTATGGAAAGGAGTCCTTATGCTTGTGCTTCGCAGGCGGCAGAACGAGACCGTGGTTATCGGGGACGAGGTCAAACTGACCGTGGAAGATGTCTGTGACGGCGACGACGGCCATCGGATCTTCGGTGCAACGGTGCGGTTTGGTTTTGAATCTCCACAGTACGTTACTATCTACCGCGGCGAACTACTGAGAAAACGTTCGGGGGCCGCTTCGTCGCGCAAGCCAGCAAAGCCGACGCCGCCGCGAGCCGGCAGAACCGTCGATATTCCGGACGCACAAGTGCGGCTGCGAATCGAGGTTCCGTACAAGATACCCGTCTGCTGCAACGGAGAACCGTCCGTTGGGCACGATCCGGAAGCGGAGAACGACCACCCACCTCGCGCATCGAAGGCGGTATATCGCCTCACCTGTCACAAGGACGATCGAATAACGATCTGTGGCAACATCACCATTGCCACGCTGGATTTCCACCGGTTCGTCTCTAATGATCCTAGCCGGTGACGGGCTACTGTTACGACAATCTTGAATTGACGACGATTGCCCGTTGTGGCATGCCCGCGCTGAGCCCAACTGGACTGTCTTCTGGGCGGCAACTAGAATTCACGGGTCACTCACTCTGTAAGGAGAACCAAAGATGCGCACACCGTTGGTGATTGTCGTTGTCACCCTGTTGGCGGTTGTTTTGGGACACAGTCCTCTTTCGGCGGCCGATGTCGGCCAGAGCAAGAGCTTTCGTGGGCCCACCGGTCTGCAGTTGTACAGTCTGCGAAACGTGTTCAAGGAAAAGGGTGTCGCACCGACGCTCGACATGGTCCGCCAATGGGGATTCAAATACGTGGAAGTCGCCGGCACTTATGGCATGACGATCGGTGACTTCAAAGCCGAACTGGACAAACGCGGGCTTGTGCCGATCGGCAGCCATTTCCCCTTCAATCGCCTGCGCGATGATATCGATGGTGTGATTCGCGAGGCCAAAGAGATGGGCTTGATCTATGTCGGTTGCGCATGGATCGGTCACAAAGCTCCGTTCGACGAGAGGCAGTGCCGGGCCGCCGCCGACGTGTTCAACAAGGCCGGCGAGGCCCTGGCCAAGCATGACATGAAGTTCTACTATCACAATCATGGGTATGAATTCTATCCGCATGGCGATGGAACGCTGTTCGATCTGCTGGTGGCCGAAACCGACTCCCGCTACGTCTACTTCCAGATGGACGTGTTATGGACGGTATTCCCTGCCCAGGATCCTGCCCAATTGATAAAACGGTATCCCGACCGTTGGCTCTTGCTGCATCTGAAGGACCTCAAGAAGGGTGTGCCTACCGGCAGCCTTGCCGGGAAGACTGACTTGACCAACGACGTAGCGTTGGGGACCGGCCAAGTCGATTGGCCCGCCTTGCTGGACGCCTGCCAGAAAGTCGGCGTGAAATACTACTTCATCGAAGACGAATCACCCACCGTCGTGGACCAGATTCCGCAAAGTCTGAGGTTTCTCGAAGGATTGGAATTCTGACGATCCTGTCGCAATGGAAGCGATATTGGAGTGACCGAGAATGATCACGCTCGAACGATTGAGCGCAATCCTGGAAGCCTTTCCTAGTCTGACGGTCGGGTTAGTAGGCGATTTGTTCCTGGATCGCTATCTCGAAATTGAACTGGGCGTGGAAGAGTTTTCGCTCGAGACGGGGCTGGAGGCGTATCAGGTTACCCGCGTCAGAAATAGCCCCGGAGCGTTGGGAACCGTGATGACCAATCTGGCGGCCCTCGGCGTCGGCCAGATGAAACCGGTAACGGCAATCGGGGATGACGGTCACGGATATGATTTGGTCTGCGAACTCGAGCCGCTGCCGGTCGACACCGCCCATATCCTCCGCGCGAGCGACCGCCTAACGCCCACCTACACCAAACCGCTCAAACAAGACGCCGATGGCCGGTGGCACGAATTGAACCGGCTGGACGTGCGAACCCGATCGCCGCTGTCCAACGAAGTATGCACCGCGGTGTGTGAGCATTTACGGGAGGTATTGCAGGATTCCGCCGGGCTGATCGTGTTGGACCAGGTCGCCGAAGAGAACCAGGGAGTCGTGAATGATCGGGTGCGCGCAGAGTTGGAGCAACTGGCGCGCGAGAATCCCGAGAAGCTCGTCTGCGTGGACAGCCGCCAGTTCCTTGGCCGATTCCGCTTTGGCGTCTTGAAGAGCAACCAATCAGAGATTATCGCGGCCAGCGGCGGCGAAACGATCGTCGAGGCGGCTGCGGCAAAACTGACCGAGCAAACGGGCCGGCCTGTGTTCTGCACGCTGGGCGAATGCGGCTTGTTGGCGGCGATGCCGGATGGAAACGTTACCCGCGTCCCGGGTTACCCGGTCGTCGGACCAATCGACATCGTGGGCGCCGGCGACAGCGCAACGGCCGGGATCGTCATGAGTCTATTGGCCGGCGCGAACGAGATCGAAGCCGCCGCAATCGGCAACCTGGTAGCCTCGATCACCGTCCAGCAACTAGGGACCACAGGCACGGCAACGCCACAACAAGTCATCGCCCGCTGGCACGAGACACACCCGTGACATTGCCTTCTTGGTCGAGCATACGAGGTTTATCCGTCCTTGTGTTCGCGGCCGCTGCCGTCAAAGCAGGTCGCGAATGAGCTCGAGCAATTCGTAGCCCTTCTTGTCTTTCATTCTGTCATCGTCGCCATCTTCACCGCCCAAGGCAGCGATCGTGTGCACGCGGCGCTGTTTCTGAACAGAATCCCTCTAACTCCAGGAGAGCCTTTGCGGCGCGCGGACGTTCCCCCGAGGCAATCAGTTGAAAGGAAGTTCGATCTCCATCTCGCTCAACGTCTCCCGGACCGCCGCGAGCAGGGAACGAATGTCGCACTTGAAGAGACGTCCGATGTTACCGATTCGGAAGCAATCGGCACCCGATACCTTGCCGGGGTAGATCACGAATCCCTTGTCGTTCAACCGCGCGTAGAACGGTTCGAACTGGAATCGCGGATGATTCGGGTAGCGGAAAGTGGTGATGATTTCACCCTGCAACTCGGGCGGCAGGTACTCCTGGAAACCCATTTCGCGCATCCCGGCCACGAGCGTCCTGAAGTTGTCACGATACCGCGCGGCTCGGCCCTCGACGCCGCCTTCGGCCTGCAACTCGCCGAGCGCCTGTTGGAACGCCAGGATTGCGTGCGTTGGTGGTGTGAAGCGGAACTGCCCTATTGCTTCCAGGCACCGGCATTGTGCGAGCAGGTCGAGGCTTAGCGAGCGCGCCCAACCTTCAGTGGCGCGAAGCGAATCGCGACGGCAGATCGCAAAGGAGAAGCCCGGTACACCCTCGATGCATTTGTTAGGCGACGAAACCAGGAAGTCGATTCCGCATTTCTCGAGATCGAACAGGGCAGCACCAAAAGCGCTCACCGAGTCGACAAAGTACGCCTTATCATGGCGCTTTACCACTCGACCAATCTGTTCAATGGGGTTGATGATGCCAGTAGTCGTCTCGCAGTGAACGACGGCGACATTGGTGACTGCTAGGTCTTGAGTCAGCAACCGATCGACATCTGCCGGTGCGGGCACCGCGTTTGCAGGGTATTCGAGCGTCGCGGTGTCGATCTTCAGCACTTCGGCGATTCTGGCCATTCGAGTGCCATAGGCGCCATTGATGATCACCAACAGCTTACCGTCCGGGGGAACCGTCGAACCAATTACCGACTCAAGGCCGAAAGTCCCGCTGCCCTGCAAAAGGACCACTTCGTACCCCTCGTCTCTCGACACACCTGCGACGTCCAGCAGTCCTTGGCGAACGTGGCGCACCACATCGACGAAGGCGACATCGCGCGAACCTAGATCGCGCAGCATTGCTTGTTTGACAGTTTGGCTGGTCGTCAGCGGACCCGGCGTAAATAGCTTCTTGTCCTGCGACTCCGAAGTCTGTGTTGGACCGGTCATATGTGTCTCCTCCCGAAGCGATTCGTCAATTCTCCTTGATGCTCTTCCTTGCTAGAATGACAGCGGGGGCCTACCTTGGTCAATTCGTACCGTAAGGCAAGAATGAAAACACCACGATCGAGTATCTCCGACATCGTGTGGCCTGGCATCCCTTCGGAGGCCGCGTCCACACTTCTGGCAATTCAATGTCAGCTTGAGCAGAGTCAATGGTGGCCGGCCGAGACGCTGTTGGAATTTCAGTTTCGCCAGATGGAGTCTCTGCTCCGTCACGCCCACCAGACCGTGCCCTATTACCGCGAGGTCTTTGACGGGGCTTCGGTCACACCGACTCAGCCCCTCACACCCGATCGTTGGGCCCAGATTCCCTTGCTCACCCGCAACGCCCTGCAGGATCGCGCAGAGGATCTGCTCAGCACGGACCTTGCCCGCGAACATGGTAAGACGTTTCAAAAGAAAACGTCGGGGTCGACGGGTCGACAGATCCAAGTAACAGATACCCACGTGAATTACCTCTTCTGGAGAGCCCTTACTCTGAGAGACCATCTATGGCACCAGCGCGACTTTGACGGCAGGTTGGTCGCCATACGCTCCGGCCGCTCGGCAGAGGATCCGCTGAAAGTCCGGGACAGCGAGAGTTGGGGCCCTTCCACGGGGAGGATTTACCAAACGGGCCCGTCCACCGTCTTCTACCACCTGACACCCATCGATCGTCAGGCGGAACTGCTGCAGACCCGCAGCCCCGATTATCTGCTCGTGTACCCCAGCAATGCCGTGCGTTTGGCCAATTACTTTCGTGCCAACAGTCTTACCCTTCCGAACCTTCGGGAGGTACTGACGTACGGCGAATCGATGCTGCCGGAGACCCGATCCGTCTGTCGGGAAACGTGGGGTGTGCCGGTCTCCGATACGTACAGTTGCGAAGAGGTGGGGTATATCGCCCTCCAGTGCCCTCGATGCGATCACTATCATAGCCAGTCAGAATCCCTCCTTGTCGAGGTTCTCGACGACAAGGGACACGCATGCTCACCCGGCCAGATTGGGAAAATCGTGTTGACAGATTTGCATAACTTTGCGATGCCGCTCATCCGGTATCAGAACGAGGATTATGCCGAAGTTGGCGAACCGTGTCCGTGCGGACGTGGGCTTCCGGTGCTCAAGCGGATTCTGGGGAGGGAACGAAACATGGTACTCGCAGCGGATGGAAGTCGCTTCTGGCCCCATCTCTCCCCTGAGATCTGGTCGACGATCGGCGGAATCGAAGAGGTTCAGTTGATCCAAAACGATGTTGATCGCATCGAAGTGCATGTCGTCTCCCAACAACCGCCTGACGCTACGAGGGAGTGCAACTTGACCGGCGCGCTTCGCGATGCTCTCGGCCAGGCGTTTGGTTTCTCGATCCGTTACCAGGACCAGATCCCCCGGCATGCCAACGGCAAGTACGAGCGTTTCATCTGCCGTGTGGCGGCAAACGCCGAGCGTGCAGAGCATTGATGGCCCAAGCTCCGCGTGGAGCAAGGGCCAACGATGGTTGACGCTGCCAGATCACAGCCCCACTTACAATAGAGTAAGCAGCTCCTCGATGCTCTTCTTGTCCTTCACCTTGTCCTTGTCGCTGCCGCCGAGTTTGGCGAAGAACAAGTCGCGGTCGTTCTGCCCCCTTAATGTATCCTCAGCATCGTCGTCCAACACCGTCGTGTCAGGCACTAACAGTCCCGTGCCTGTCGGAGTGGGCGTCGTCAGGTCCGCAACCCTGTCGGCGTAACTCGATCCGTTGGTCCAGATGTCGCGTACGTCTCCGAGCAGATCGTCACTGAGTACAACGACGGAGCCGATCAAGATGTCGTCGTCATGGCCGCCCTTCAGATTATCTTCGCCCCGGCCGCCAATCAGGACATCCAGGCCCTTGTCACCGTTCACTTTGTCGTCGTCATCTCCGCCCAGCAAGATGTCGTTGCCGAAGCCGCCATTTAGATCGTCCCGACCGATACCGCCATCGAGGAAATCATCGCCGCCACGGCCTTTCAGCGTGTCATCGCCCTCCGCCCCGATGAGCGTGTCCTGGCCGCCGCCTCCAGTGAGATGGTCGTCACCGGCATCGCCCGCGACAACCGACGACGTGTACCAATCATCACTGCCACCGTCTGAGCCCCCGTCGCTTCCTCCGTCACTGCCACCGGAGCCAATGATGGCGTGGTCGTCGCCGTCGCAGAGCACGATGCGAATGGTGTATATTTCATCCGGATCGAAGCAGAAGGTATCCGCGCCTCCGTCCGAGCCTCCCTGGACGTCAAAATTAGCGATGACCTTGACGCGTGGATCTGAACCACCCTCGCCTCCTTCGCCACCTTCAGCTCCTTCGCACCCTTCACATCCTTCGCCCCCTCGGCGACCAAATGAACGTTGACAATGTCCTTGCCGTTCGTGCCGATGATTTGCAGCTCACCGGTCGTGGGATCGACACGCACGCCCGTGACCCAGGCTTGGGTCTCGGCGATCACATCACCCGTGTCATCGTCGATCACTGTGATCGTCACATTAAAGATGCCACCAGTGCTGTAGGTGTGCGTGGCCGTGAACGAGCCGATTACGCCACCCGTGCTGTCGGCAAAACTGGTGAAGTCCTCGGGCGTCAGTTCACTATCGCTGGTCGTGGAGTCACCCCAGTCAATCACCACGCGGTGCGAGTCCAACGTCCCGACATCG
>CAZURK010000157.1:0-33619 GCA_964623055.1 uncultured Pirellulaceae bacterium | reverse complement strand
TTGTGGACGGTCAATCCCGATGGCACCGGGCTGATGGTGTATTTCGGCAACCAGGATCCATTGGACCGAGCGGCCCTGTTAGACGCCAAGCCGATTCCGGGGACTGACAGAACGGTTGTGTCCTTCTCGCCGGGCCACGGTCGTAGCGAGCACTTGGGCTACATTTCGATCATCGACCCCAGCCGGGGCCCTGACGCTTCGGACAAGCTGCATCACATCAGCAAGCGATCGCTCCGGGATCCGTATCCGTTATCCGAGGACTTGTTCTTGGTGGCCGACGATCGGGGCATCTACTTGATGGATGATCACGGCGCCGTCGAGCCGGTCTTCACGCCGGACCTTCGCGACTGTGGCTTGCCGGTTCACGAACCTCGGCCGCTGAGGCCTCGGCCGCGCGAACCGATCACCCCGAGACGTAACCAAGCAGATGACGAAACGGGATACCTGTTTTTGTCGGACCTCTACGAAGGGCGCAACATGGATGGTGTGCGCCGCGGCGAAGTCACGAAGTTGCTGGTCCTGGAACAGTTGCCCAAGCCGGCTAATTTCTCCGGCGGGCAGGAGCCACTGACCATTGGCGGCACGTTTGCGCTGGAACGCGTGCTGGGGACAGTGCCGGTCGAGCCCGATGGATCGGCCTATTTCGAAGTGCCGGCCGTGCGCTCGGTCTTCTTTGTCGCGTTGGACGAAAACGACATGGCCGTCAAACGGATGCAGAGCTTCGTGACGGTTCAGCCGGGAGAAACCACGGGCTGCGTGGGCTGCCACGAGCATCGAGTTCGGGCACCGCACGATCGCAGTGCGATGACGCTCCAGGCCATGCGACGACCGCCCAGCCGCATCCAACCGTTCAACGGTATACCGGACGTGTTCGACTTTGCTCGCGACATTCAGCCGATCCTGGACCGAGAATGCGTCGAGTGTCACAACGCCGATCGGCGTGACGGCGGGGTGGATTTGTGCAGCGATATGACGCCGCTTTACACGACAAGTTATTGGACCATGTTCACGCATGCCCTCGTAGCCGACGGACGCAACGGCCTGGGGAACCGACCGCCGCGGACGATCGGCTCGTCGGCCAGTCGGCTGATGACACTGATCGACGGCTCGCATCACGACGCCCGGCTCACCGAACGCGAACGCACGATCGTCCGGCTGTGGATAGAAACGGGGGCGGTCTATCCCGGTACGTACGCGGCGCTGGGAACAGGCATGCACACGGTCGAGTTCCCGCACCAGGTCTTTCGCCGCCGTTGCGTCGAATGTCACACGGCGACGAAGCCGTCGTATCGCAACGTGAAGAAAGACGCATTCTACTACCAGTTTGGACATCGCGAGCCGCCGCAGCCGTTGTTTACCAGCATTCACGACATCATCCTGATCCGGCATTTGGCATACTTCCAGCCGGGCGAATCGCGGTTGTATCAGGCCTACTGCAATCTGACGAGACCCGCGAAGTCCCTTTTCCTGCGTGCGCCGCTCGCCAAGGAGGCTGGCGGTCTGGAACTGTGCGGCCGGGGCGTTTTCGCCGACACGGATGACGAAGACTACCAATCGATTTGCGCGGCCATCAACGGGGCCGCCGGGCAATTGGCCGTGACGAAACGCTTCAGCATGAGCGGCTTTGTGCCCAACCGGTTCTACATCCAGGAAATGCAGAATTTCGGCATAATCCCACGGCCTTTGCCGCCAGGATTCCAAATCGACGTTTACGGCACCGATCAAGCCTACTGGGAATCGTGCCGCTATCGACCGGAAACACGGCAGGATCGCCGGTAGAATTGCCTGTCGATTCTCAGTGATGTCCAATGCCTTCAAACTGCGATCCGGAGGAGGCTGCCGAAAAAGTAGGTCCCGCTTGCCGATGCTTTCAGCGACCCCCGGAAAAGGGCACGCCACACTGCTCGCTGTCCGCCTGCGGTTAGACCACGGATTCGTCGGACGTAGCCTCGACCAGACGGGCTACGTCCGGTCTGCCGGATAGCCGTGCTGTCAGGTCGCGGCAGATGAAGATTTGGCCCCCGTCGGCTAAGGGCGCCACGCGGTCGTGCAGCAGGATTTCGACTTGCGTCTCACTCGTTCCGGCTTCCTGCGCCTGATCGCGCATGCTCCGCGTCAGTTCCTCGATTGCGAATCGCTGTGCATCCTGGAAATCGGCGAATGCTGGCGCATCGGCAAGGCCCGATACGAGGTACTGGCCATGCTCGGCCGGTGCGATTTCGGCCTTCTTCTGAATGGAAACTCGGCTGGTGATCGCGCCGATCGCATTGGCAACGTCGGCATCGGGCGGAAGAATCGGTTGCGTTTCGAGTAGCTTGGCGACGTCTCGAAGGTAAATGTGAACCGGCGCGCCGATACCCACAATCGGATACTTCAGTTTGATGCGGACTCGGTAGTCGCCGTTTCCACCGCCGAGCCAGTTGTCGATCAACGTTGAAGTCAATGCCGAGGACTGCAGTCCATCGCCCTCGGCCTTCTCTGCAAGTTGTTTCTTCAGCAACTCGGTCGCCAGCCGCCGTACAATCATGTCGTGGATAATTCGCGTGAACTCTCGCTGGGAGACATCCAGTAAACGACAATAGAAGTCGCAGAACCTTTTCGAGGCATCCGGATTCCAGAGTTCCAGATCACCGTCGGCGTGCAGCAGATCCGTCGGGGTCAGCGCGGAACGCTGAACAAGGTACTGCTGCTCGAGCCGCTCCAAAGGAAGATAACGCCAATTCGATGCATCCAGGCGTTTGGCAAGCTCGTCCAGGCTGCACGGACCGTCTGCGAGAGCATCCAACAGCCGTGTTTCTCTGGCGGACAACTGGCTGTTCCCGTTCACATCGGTGACGGTGACCAGCTCCATCCCACGCGTCGTTCTGCGAAAGCGATCCAGGTTTGCTTCCAGCCAATCAAGCGCCCTCTGGCCATCGCATCCGTTGCGAAACATCCAGGCCACCGGTGCGACGCGCAAAGGGCCGATCTGAAGTTGCCCGTTGCGTTCTCGCGCGATCAGACTGTCGCCGCCCAGACCAACCGTTTGCAGATCGAGCGCGCCCACGTGCGTCTTCCACCCACCGACCGATGCCCCTTCACGGCATGTTTGAACGACGCCGTCGCGAATGGTGGCCGTGTCGGTCGTTGTGCCGCCCATGTCGACCACCATCGCGTGTTCCAGTCCAGCCAGATAACTCGCACCGGCGACGCTCGCCGCGGGCCCGGAGAGAATCGTTCCGATCGGCCGGCGGCGCGCCACGGGCAAGCTCATCAGCGTGCCGTCGCTGCGGACGACCACTCGAGGAGCCGTGATACCGCGTCCGCGAAGGACTGTGTCGGCGTCGTCCAAAAACGATTCCAGGCACGGGATGATGCCGGCATTCAATGCGGCGGTTACCGAACGAATGCGATAGTTGCTCTTGTCGGACAGTTCGTGTGCGCAAGTGACGCTGAATGACGTCTCTTGCTGGATAGTCTCCTTGATCTCCAACTCGTGTGCCGCATTCGAATGGCTGCCGTAGCCGGATACGGCGAATGCAGTCACTTGCTCTTCGCCGAGCAACCGGTGGATCTCGCGCCGCGCCAATTCTCGGTTGACCGGCGCCAGTTCGCGCCCGTCCACTTCCAGCTTGCCCTCCAGGATGCCGATCGGACGGTACGTGATGTCCGAAGACTCGAAGAGGCCGTATGGCGGAAATATGAGCAACCCGACCTTCTGACCGCGGCCTTCCACGATCGCGTTTGTTGCCAATGTCGTGGAAATGGAAACCAGATCCACCCGCTCCAACAGCGTCGAGTCCAGTTGATCAAGGGCTTTGGCAATCCCGACGGTGAAGTCCCATTTCGTCGTCAGCGATTTCGCCTTCTGCAACAGCTCGTCACTGCTGAAATCGTACAGGACCACGTCGGTATAAGTGCCGCCGGCATCGATCCCCAGCCCCAGTCGAACGGCGTTGTCTGAACTGGCACCATCTTCCGTGGGCTCTTGCTCGAAGACCAAAGTGTGATCGCCGCGTGATGCCGATCGGTCGATCTCCCATATGGGGACGGCGGTCAATGTCCGGCTTACCGGATCGTGAGCCGTGACGTGATGTTCGGGGACCAACACTACCTCGTCAGTCGATTGTCTCGCTGTGATCAGTGTTTCCAGGAGCACGTCCGACCCGGCGATCTCTTCGTACTCCCAGCCGAATTCCGCAGCCATCGCTTTGGCCAGATCCGCATACTTCTGGCGATGCCCGCGAGCGCCCGTGTCGATGAAAGCGGCTCGCTGGTAGTTCTTCTGCCAACTGTTCAGGAAGCTGCGGATTGCCGATGCGTTCTCCTGTCCGTATCGTTCGACCAGTTGCTCGAACGTGTAGCATTCGGGGCCACAATGGATCGGGCCGTCGTCCATCGAATGTGGTTGAGTCTTTTCCTCCACCCAACCCGCCGACAGGTAGTAGGTGCCCGGATAACGCGAGAACTGCTCGTGGTATGCGGTGTCCGAGCCAAGGAAGAGGGCGATGCAATCATTGACTCGCGGAATCGACAACGGAACACTTCGCGCATGCAGTCCCACCGTCCCCAGTCCGCACACGCCGTAGCCAACCACAATCCGTTCCGTGCTGGTCGTTGCGGAGACCTCGTCAATCCGCTCCTGCAGACGCCGCCGCAGTTCATCGGGCCGGGCATGCAGACCTCCCGGCAGAAACTCCGTTGTTGCCGCGACGCCGATTCGCTGAACAACACGACGTATATCAACGGCCAGCACGCCGCACGCGATGACGTGAACGGGCTTGTCAGAGTTTGCCAGGATTGGTTCCACGACTTTGGCCATTCTTAGATCCGACGGACACTGTGCCTTCGTTGAAATCCTACCCGACGACCCCCAATATCAGAATGGGTGAATGATGATTTTGCCCGCCAATCGTTTTGCCCGAAGAAGACAAGGCAAAATCATTGTCGGGCAAAATCATCATACGACTATCGTGTAGAATCGGAGTGTATTCGTAGATAAATGGGGAACGCTGGGGCTTCTGCTGTGTGCGGTTTTCCACACGACAAGCAATCGGCAGCGGGATTTGAGCCACGCCGCATCCGCTTCAGGATCGTATACATTCTGTACGTCATTGCGCTACTTGCCTCGTCTCTGGCAACGTTTGGTGCACGGGGTATCGTCCCGGCCTTGGTCGTCCTAGGCGTTTGGGCCGTCGTCTTTGTCAGTCGCTCTCGTCCGCGAGCCCTGGCAGCGGTAGGTGTGCTATTGTGGCTTGGGTTCTGTGGCTCTGTGCTTGTGCTGCCGGCGCTACAAGGAGCACGAACTGGCCCGTCCAGGATGTACTGTCCAAACAATCTGAAGGAAATCGGCCTGGCCTTGCACAACTACCATGACACGTATGGGGCGTTTCCTCCGGCATATGTCCCGGACAAGAACGGCAGACCCATGCACAGTTGGCGCGTATTGATCTTGCCGTTCATGGAATACCGCGTTCTCTACGACCTCTACGACTTCGGAGAGCCGTGGGATGGTCCAAACAATCGAAAACTGATGGCTGAGGTGCCACACTACTACGTGTGTCCCAGCCGCACAGCGTCCAATGCGCAAAGCAGGTCGCAACCCAGCTATTTCGCAGTTGTCGGCCCGAAAACCATGTGGCCCGAGGCCGAGTCTAGGCGGATCAAAGAGATTCAGGGGGCTGACGGGACTTCCCAGACGCTGCTCGTTATCGAGGCGCACGTTCCTGACGTTGCTTGGAGCGAGCCTCGCGACTTGAGCTTCGACGAAGCCATGCGTCTGCTCAGTTCACAAGATTCATCGCGTCTCGGCGGTCACTTGATTGAGGACTTCTTCTACGAGCGCTATTCTGGCCGCCACGCGGTCTTGGCCGATGGCAGCGTCCATTTCCTGCGTCCGGGATTGCCTCGCGACACGGCAGCGGCCGTGTTGACCATCGACGACGGCCGTAGTCTGGAAGAGGAGTGGTACCGGCCCGGAATCGTCGCTCGAGAGCGGCTGAAAGTGGGCAATTGTTATCGGCTGGCCGTATTCGCCGTCTTGTGCTTGTTCCCGCTGCCATGGGTATGGATTTCGCCAAGGCATGCGGCCAAGCGGGAAACTGCGCCACAAGCAGCAGAGTTCAGAAGCTGATATACCACTGTTTGTCCACTCGGACCCATTTGGATGGCGGCAGTGGTTGCCATTCTTCACCTTTGCGAGCGCTCATTTGCACTTCCGCCGTCTTCTTGTTTTCGCCAACGACGACTTGGTCGACGCGAACGTCTTCCGGGCCAAGCTTGCCGAGGTGGACGATGATGCTGAACACCTTGAAGGCGAATTTCACTTTCTGACTTCCCTGGGCGCGAACGTACAGGGGATCGGTCAGGCTGATGCATCCCTCCATGTCGTCCGCACACAAGCAGTTGATCAATTGTTGAGCCCGTTGTCGAATGTCTTCTTCGTGATTGGCGCAACCGGAGAAGAATGCCAACAGGCACATACCGACAGCCGCGAACGCCGCTCTTCTCATCGTAGACTCCTCGCAGGGAATGCCGCCAACGCGGCAGTCGAGTTGATGGGGATAGCCACTGAGATATACCCAGTGACTGGGGCGTCGGTTTTGCAGATCCGATTCGGGAACGCGTTTGCCGGCGCACCTTGCCAAGTTTGAAGCACCCGATCCCTGTACTTAGGAGGCGCACCATCCTTCCCATGGCTCGTCGCCGATTTCGGGTTCGACGTCGCCTTGCAGGTCTGAGATCGCGTCTTCGGCTTGCTTCACTTCATCCGAATCCTTGTGGAATTCCAGGACCAAATCAAAAGCCGTCGTAGCGCCCGGTGCCAATCGGACGACTCGGCCTTGTTGGCCCTCGAAGGTGCGTGGATTGGGGAAGTTGGTGCCGGGCTCCAGGCCGGTGACGTAGCCGTCGGCCGAGGTGGTTGTGTTCTTCCACAGCGTGTAGCAGGGAAGTTGATTCTTGTCCAACAGAGTGCTTACGCCGCGAGTCCCCTCGGCGTTCTTCAGCAGCGTGCGCGTTTTGCCATCCTCGGCGGTCAGCAGTTCCAGGAAATAGACTTGCTCGGCATAACCCGCAACCTCCGGCGCGTACGAGTTCCACGTCTCCATGCCTTCAGCCGCCCGTTCGTTGCGGGGCACGACGGTTTTTACAGGCGCGACGAACGCGGAACCGGGGTCCAGCAACGGCTGGCCGAAGTTGGTGTGGTACAGCATCTGGACCTCGGCAGGGCTCCCCGAGAAGTTCTCAACCACATCACGGATCTGCAAGCTGGCCTCGCCCACTTTGGTCGTCACCGTGCTGGTAAGCCGCAACTTGCTAAAATGAAATCGCGTTTCTTCGACGACGCCGGTGAGTGTAGTTTCGCCCGAATCGCCGTCTACTGAGACTTCCACTTGATGCGCCGGCCGATTGGCAATGCGACCGTGGAGCGGATAGGCGAGCTTGCCGCTCTCGTCGAAGTCCGGTGCACCATTGCTTTCCAGACCGCAACGTACGAGCAATTCGTCAAAGCCGTCCAGCCAACCCAGGCCTCCGGGTTCCATCAAGGGCACGAATGCCGGATGGACAGGACCGCGCACCGGCGACCGCCAGCCGAATTCCTCGCCACCCAACCATGCCTTCCACAACCCCATGCCGCGTGTCGGCAAGACAGCGAAGCTAAGACTGCCGTTGCTCACCTGAACGATGTCCACGCCATCACTCAGTCCGCCTCGCAGAGTTCTCTTCGTGATTTCGTAGCCGTCTGCGCTGCCCTCGACATCACTTGGTGAAATGGTCAACTCGTCCACGTACACGCCGGTGGCAGCATCGGTCAACGTCCATTTGTTCACGGCCATGGCCATTCTCCAGAAAGCGGAATGGTATTGGCGAGGCGACGATCGTCCCGCGCAGGTCAGCCTTCAACGCAATAGATTACCAGCGCCAGCGGTTTTATCCAATTCCGGATGGCACGGGGACCCCTGAATCAGCACTGCGCGACGTCTCGTCGGTCTCTGGAGAGCGGTGGTCAGTCAGCGAAATCCTCATCGAGTTCCAGCCGGCGTCTCTCGAGTTCGTCGACAATTTCCGGAGCTTCCTTGAGTTCTGCCAGAGGCGCAAGTTGTTGTCGCACATAGGTCCAGTTGAGCTTGCCGGATTGGCGAATGATGATTCCTTCGATATCTGGCCAGTCTCTGTCACGAGCGGCGAAGGCCTTTAGCACGATGAGATCCTCGGCCGAGCAAGTGCGCAACAACACGTTTGGCGGAAACTCGAAAAGGCTCGATCACTCGACGACCGCCTCTTCAAATGGCTAACCGCCGAGAGCGATATCGAGGCCCACCCCCGAGCGGGCACGAGCAAGCAACACCCGGTGCGTCAAGGCAAATCCTGCGGCGTCTTCGATTCGAGCTTCGAACCGATCAAACAGTTTTCGTATGAAGTGCTCTTCGCCCCCAAAGCCAGTCAGCAGCGTTAAATCAACATCGATAGTCTCGCGTGGTTCGCCCCATCGTTGCAGAGCCAGCCCTCCGATTAGACAGAACCGCCACTTCTGGGATTCGCAGAAAGCCTGCAATTCGGCGGCAGCTCGGATCACCTCATTCACAGCTCGCGGCCTTCTGGAACCAGTATTGCTGCTCCACCAGCCCCGAAGTGGGACGCGGCTGGCGAGGCGGGGTTCGATAGTCGAAATCGCCGCACAGCAACGCGATAGCACGTTTGGGATCGAGCCGACGCAGTTCGTCTCGCCGCAAGCGATCCAATGCCACGCCGGCCTCTTGCCACGTTTGGACCCAACGGCGGCCAATCGCGATCTGCTCGGGCGTCCAGTCCGCAAGACTCGATGATTCGGGATTCATATCCCTTAGTCTAACAGGTCCCACATTCGCTTCAATGCCATCAGAAGTCGTCAATCTCCTGATCTTCGGCCAGCACGTCCAAAACGCCTACGTCGTCCCGTTTGATGGTTTTGGCCAGTTCAAATCCCGCGTGCGTCAACGAGAACTCGCGAAACAGATGATGCATCACCAAGCCGGACGAGCAAAGTTGGCGAAAGCCGTCCAGGCAACGGACGGTCAGTTGGGGGTCGCCGCGGCGACGGAAGACGAACTGGCGGTCCGGTTCTACCTCGACGCAAATGGCCAACAGACGCTCCGACGAATCGACCGCTGTGTCAGTCCCCTTGATCTCGATCGAGCCTCGACGCCGAGCAACGTACAAGATAGCTCTCGCCTCTTCGCTCAATTCCTCGACAGGCTCTTGCCGGTTGACCGCCAACGCCTGGCTCGCCAGACGGGCGAAAGCCATCAGCGTCGGTACGCCTGCGCCAAGTTCCTCCCACAACACGACTTGGCCGGTGTCTTGGGAGTAGTTCCTAATCATGCTTAGCATGACCGTGACCCCTTCCACCTTTCGCGGCCGAAGCTCGGGCGGGACTCGCCGAGCCCCGCGGCTCCGATCGCAGTTGTGACGCGACTATTCCTGGGAACGTTCGCTCAGTTCGTGCACTGCATCCACCAACGCGACGGCATTGTCCACGGGTGTCTGCTGAAGCACACCGTGCCCCAGGTTGAAAATGTGGCCCGGACGTCCCGCAGCCTGATCAAGAACATCCTTCGCTCGGCGACGGATCTCGCCGGTGTCGGCCAACAGCACGCACGGGTCAAGGTTGCCCTGAACCGCCCGGTCATGGCCGACTGTGTCCCACGCCTCGTCCAAACGCGTTCTCCAGTCGACTCCGATCACTGAACCGCCGACTTCAGCCAACAGCGGCAGCAGTGATGGATTGCCTGTGGCAAAGTTGATGAGCGGCACACCCGTGGTAATGCCGTCGACGATTTTTCGGACGTACGGCAATACATACCGGCGATAGTCACCTGGCCCCAGACAGCCTGCCCACGAATCAAACAGTTGAACACACTGGGCGCCGGAAGCAATCTGGGCGTTCAGATACCGCGTAATCGCGCGAACGAACCGCTCCATCAAAGCTCGCCAGGCACCTTCGTCGCGATACATCAGCGTCTTTGCGTGCAAGTAGTTGCGGCTGGCCCCGCCTTCGATCACGTAGCTGGCCAACGTGAACGGCGCCCCGGCAAAGCCGATCAGCGGGAGGTCGTCCGGCAGATCGTTGCGCGTCTGGCGGACGGTTTCCATGACGAAATCTAGCGACTCGACGCTTTCCAACTCCAGTACGCGATCCACATCCGTCGATTCACGCACCGGATTATGGATTACCGGCCCTTCACTCGGAGCGTACTCCAGATCCAAACCCATGGGCTCGAGAATGGGCAACAGGTCCGAAAAGATAATCGCGGCATCCACGCCCAGCCGTTTGACGGCCGTACACATCACTTCGCTGCACAGCGTCGGGTTCTTGCACAGTTCTATGAACGTGGTTTTGGCCCTGACCTCCCGATACTCGGCCATGTAACGGCCGGCTTGCCGCATCATCCAGATGGGCGTCACGTCACAGGGCTCGCGTCGGCAGGCCTTCATGAACGGGCTGTCGTACCAAGGGGTCTGTGGATCAAGCGCATCGGAAGCCGGGCCAGACAACGTAATCGACACTCGCTTTTTGCGAGCCAACAGTTCGTGGCTCTGCCGGGCTGCGGCCGCGACCAGCGAGTCCATATTGGGATGTTCCGGTTCGATGTCCACGGGCCAGTTGTGGTCGCGAAGCGCTTGCGAAGTTGCGGGGCCTACGGACGCCACGACAGTCTCGGCAAGATGCTGCTGTACCCGATCAGCCAGCTCCAATTCGCCTGCCATGCGAGCCAGATTTTCGACCTGACCGGCGGCTGTGAACAGCAACACGTCCCGCCGGCCGCCGGCCAGCGCTCGGATGTTGGTCTCTATCGGGCCCGTGTCTTCCGGCAACTCCCAGCGGTAAACGGAAATCCGGAAAACGTGTGCTCCACGAGCCTCCATACCTGCGATCAGGCTGGGGTTCGTCTTGCCGTATTCCTGAAGTCCCACCGTTTGATTCGCCACGGGCACCGATTGGTCGATTGTCTGCAGCAGCTCGCGCCACGTGTTCGGCTCCGGCGCGCGGAAGACCGGTGATAGCCCGACCTCGTCCATGGCCACGGCCACCTTTGGCCCTCGAACGATAGTGATGATGTCCGAGAGGGTCTCCAGATAACGCCGACGATCTACATACCGCTGGACAACATCCAACAGCCGCCGGAATCCGACGGCCGTAAGGAAGATAACGATGTCGATCTCGCCGGTGATCAGACGATGCGCGAATTCGACGGCCGTCTGGTCGTCTTCCAGAGAGACTTCGCGCATCGACGGGCTGACATGGGCCGTGCCGCCGTGTTTTTCGATCAATCGCGCAATCTCGTCCGCTCGACGACTCTCGAAAGCCGCGACGTGCAGGGCGTCGAAGTCTGCCTCGCATGTGCTCATGAACACCATGCTACCCGCACAGCCCGTAGCGAGAAAGTGGTGCAGTCGCGTGGATTTGGATAGCTGTTGCAGTTCGCATCGGAGAGGTATAATTTGGTGTGGACCATTCGGCACTCTCAATTTGCGAAAACCACTCTTGTGTTCAAGCGCCGCGGCGTCACAATCTGCCTCGAAGGCTGGTACTATGTGTTTGTACTGGCCTTCATTGTCGTTGGAGCCGCGCTGCGCGATATCAATCTGCTGTTCATTCTGGCGGGAATGATGATGGGTCCGCTGCTGTTCAATTGGCGGCTGGTCGTGCTGGCGGTCCGGCGACTTGAAGTGAACCGGCGGCTTCCCGAGCAGGTGTTCGCCGGTCGGCCATTTCTCGTGGAAATCCACGGCGAGAATCAGCGAAAGCGCCTAGGCAGTTCGATGCTGGTGATCGAGGACGTGATTGCGCCGGAGGGAACGGAAGAAGGGACGCCTAAGAATAGCCGAAAGACCAGCGTGAAAGTCATTCTGCCGTTCGTTCCCCCGCGCCAATCCAGAAAGGAGACGTATCGCGTCACGTTGCCGCATCGGGGCAAGTATCGTTTCGGGCCACTGCAGGTTTCCACTCGTTTTCCTATGGGGCTGGTCAAAGCGGCGGCCCGGTTCAGGCAGTTTGAACGAATTGTGGCATTTCCCCGACTGGGCCGGTTGGCCCCGCAGTGGATGCAGTTGCTGGAATCGCACCGCTACGGGCGGCATCAGGTCCATTCTCGGCAAGGTCCCATCGATGGCGACTACTACGGTCTTCGGGAATGGCGGCCCGGTGACAGTAAACGTTGGATTCACTGGCGAACGACGGCCAAACTTGGGAAACTGGCCGTCCGTCAGTTTGAACAACAGCAAAACCGCGACATGGCGTTGGTATTGGACCTCTGGCAACCGGAGAAACCGACCGACGACGATCTTGGTCGAGTCGAGTTTGCCATCAGCTTTGCCGGAACCGTGGTGGACGAGTTGGCGCGACGCGGTGGCAGCCAACTGCTGGTTGCCTCGGCCGGGGCGCGCGCCGGCCGCTGGTCGGCAAAAGCTACGGCAGTGTTTGCCCGGCAGACCTTGGAGCGTCTGGCTGTGTTGCGAGCCAGTAACAACGGCCGATTACATGAAGTATTGGGACATGTGCTGGCAGATGTGCCCATGAGGACGCAGGTGGCTGTAATCAGCACGCGATCTGCCGCGGTGGACAGCGTGCGAGACACCAGTATCTTTATGGATAAGCCGCGTCATCAAAGGGCGCTGGAACGCGTGATCTGGTTAGACGTCAATGATTCGCGTGTGTGGGACGTATTTCAGTTGGAGTGAAACTTCGAGTGGTGAGTCGATTGTGAGGAGGAAGAACGTGGGCCAAACGCACAGCGCTAACGCCGACAGAGTCGTTTAACGGCAAGCCGAAGGCGACGGTGTTCCCGGCCATCGCCGACGCCTTCGGCTTGCCGTTAAACGACCCATTGACAAGAATACGAGCAGAGCCTGAAAGCGACCTAAGCCAGGGCGAAACATCACCATGAAAGCCGAGCGCATCGTTCAAATTCACGTCGCAGCATTGACTGCAATCGGCGCTGTGCTGTTAGGCATGGGGCAACGGAGCCCGTTGCTGCCGTTGCTGGTCGTCTTCGCGGCGTTCACGTCGCTGGTTTTCACCGACATGCTGAACTGGTTCCGGTTGAATCGAATGGTGGCGAACCTGGCGGCTCTGGTTGCCTTGTTCGTTTCGCTCGGTGATTTCTTTCAACCCAACACGCGAACTCAATTGCTGGCGATCGCCAACCTGCTGGTCTACTTGCAGATAATGTCGTTCTACCAGCGAAAGAGCAGCCGTATCTACTGGCATCTGATCGTATTCAGCCTGCTGCAGGTTGTGGTGTCTGCAGCGCTGTACGTGGAATTCGAATTCGGCGTTGTGCTGATCGTCTATATCGCCGTGGGGATTTCGACGTTGGGGTTCTTTTTCGCCTATCGCGAGATTTCTCAAGTTGTATCGGAGCGGGAAGGCTCGCGCCGCCGAGGTCGTGCGGGAGATAAGACGAAAGCCGAAGGCGAAAGTCGCTGGAAGCAACTGGCCGCGCGCGAAATGGCAGCCGCGCCGGTAGCCAGCCGCTTGCGTCTGGGCAGGCAAGCCGCCAGTTGGGGGTTTCTTGGCGAGATTGTGGTCATTTGTTTGACAACGATGGTATTCGCCTTCGTCCTGTTCTTCTCCGCCCCGCGGATGGAAAGCTCGGCAGCGACAGTCCGTTGGTCCCGAGCCACGAGGGTTGTAGGCTTCTCGCGCGAGGTGACTCTGAACGAATTGGACAACGTGTTGCAGAGCGACGAGCCTGTGATGCGTCTGAATCTCGTGGACTATCAGACCGGCAATCCTTATCTCGTTTTTGGCGACCCCTACGTTCGCGGGTCAGTTTTGACCGAGTACGTCATCGACAACCGAATCCCCAAATGGAGACAGGGCTCAGGATCGTCGGGCAACGGCTGGAGTACGCCGTACGCTCCGAACCAAGCCGTGTCCCCGGACCTAACCGGGACAAGAAGGCGTCTCCCGATACCCCCCGCGAACCAGAAAATTGTGCGTCAAAGCATCATCTTGCGGCCGATCGACGATCCGGTGCTGTTTGGTGTGTTCCCCGTATTCGCCGATGGAGAAACGCCGAGAGATGTCCAGTACAACCGGTACACGCAACAGCTTCTCTCCGGATCCCGGCGACACCGCGCGCAACAGCAGGAGTACCGCTATTCGTTGGCGACTACGGCATTCCGTGGCGGGTTACAGGTGGACGTCACGCCTCACGAAAACCGGTTGGAGTCCAGGTTCGATCGCGCTCGCCTGGACAGCGAGTTGGCTCATTTGCGCCAGTTCGACGAATCGAGGTTCCCCCGCTTGAAGCAGATTGCCGACAGAATCGCTGAGGAACAGAGGGCGAGCGACGCGAATGACGCCACGCTGGCCCGGGCGCTGCGCGACCACTTCCAGGATCCGGAACGGTACACCTACTCGCTGAATTTCGCCAAGATCAGCCGCGATCGCAGCATTGATCCAATCGAAGACTTCGTCGCGAATCATCACACGGGACATTGCGAGTACTTTGCCAGCGCGCTGGCGATGATGTTGCGAAGCCAAGGCATTCCGTCCCGGTTGGTGGTTGGATTCAAACCAGGTGAGTACAACGAAGTGGGTGACTACTATCACGTGCTCCAGCGGGACGCCCACGCGTGGGTCGAAGCCTATCTGCCTGAAGAAGATATTGCCGCCGAAGTGCCCCCGGACACCTACATCAGCCCCGGCGGCGGGTGGCTACGACTGGAGCCGACGCTTGGTGCGGCCGATGACGCGAATTCGGTGTACGAACGCGGATTCATGGACAAGGTTGACGACGTGCTGGACTGCGCTCGCACGTTGTGGACCGATTACATCCTCGGCCTGACGGCGCGAAAGCAGCGCGAGTCGATCTATGGCCCCGTCTCCAATCGATCCGACTCGCCGGTCTGGGAAGCCTTCATTGGCCAGTTGCGGAAAGAACGAGACGCGATTCTTCGTTGGCTGCAGCGTTCGGTAGCGATCCTGACGCTCAGCGTGGTGGCACTTCTGGCTGCGTACTACTTGAGGTTGAAGAAACGCGCCCGGCGTGCCAATGCTCCGCCGGTCATGCAGACGGTCCGTCGATGGACCAGACTGGGCGGCCGGTCCGAATCGCAGCGCCAATCCGCAAACGCCCGGCGGGTTGTGGAGTTCTACCGCCGATTCGAGAGTCTGCTGGCCGGGGCCGGTATCATGAGACGGCACAGCCAAACGCAGCGCGAACTGGCAAATCAGGCTTCCGAACGGTTGGCCACACGTTCGCCAACGGGAACCATTAATGGCCTGGTCGATCGCATTGTCAGCGCGTTCTACCGGGTTCGTTTTGGACAGGCCGCGCTGGAAGAGAAAGAGACAAAAGCGATTGAGAACGCACTGACAACTCTGGAAGGAGAAGTGACGAAGAACCGCCGGACGCCACCCCGGCGCGACGAGCCATTGGAGGAGTAGAGCCGTTCTGCTGCCCGATATACTTGCGGACATTTCGAACTTGCGGCGGCATAGCGAGCGTGGACTGCTCGACTACAATCTATGGCAACACGAAAACAGACAGCCAATCCATTCTATGGCATCTTGCTCGTTGCCGGCGTCGCATTCGCGCTGACGGCTTGTGCCTATGGCGTGATGATCGTCCACAAGATGGACCCCGATCGCACGGCGGCCGGATCCACGGAGGGTACGTGGGTAATCGAGTTCATGGATGACCACGGTGCAACGACGATGATTGCCGAGTTGGCGGTTCTAGCGATCGCCACAGGGGCAGCCATCGGGACAGACCGCATACGGGCCCGCCGCATGACATCCGGCAGTGTCAGTGACACGCAAAAACAGTCTGAAGGTCAAGAAAACGAACGATGAGGAGCTAGTGCATGAAAGTGACCCACTACGAACAAGTGAAATCCGAACCGGTCGAAATGGAAGGAGCCGACGGCTGCAGCGTACGATGGCTGATTGGCGACGCGGACGGCGCTCCAAATTTTGCCATGCGACAGTTCGAGGTCGCCGCCGGTGGCCACACACCTCGGCATACGCATCCCTACGAACACGAGGTGTTCGTGCTGCAAGGCGAAGGCGTGGTGTACGAAGGCGACACCGAACATCCACTCCGAACGGGCGACGTGGTGTACGTCAAACCGGACGAAGTACACCAGTTTCGCAACACAGGCGACGCGACAATGAAGTTCCTATGCTTGATACCCAATGCCGGCACCGTCCAGACGGGGCCAGTCGCGCCGGAATGCGGGACTGAGGAATAGTAGCTCGACAAACTGCTTCTGAGGGCAAATGTGTAGACCGGAACAAGTCCGCGCAGTTCCGGCACGATTGCGTCAGGACGCCGGAACTGCGCGGACTTGTTCCGGCCTACGAGTGTCTCAGTTGGTGTCCCAGGCAGAATAATCGCGACGTCGCATGCTGCCACTGCTAGCGTAGTATTTGCTGCGTTTTCTTGGCGCAGTGCGCTACTGTGTTATACTGGCCGCCGTTGTGTGACGAGGCGCACGGGCCGCGAGCTTGTGGCTGATCGCCTCGCCAAGGATGAATCTGCTTTTCTAGTTGGGGGAAGGAGCCCATGGCCCAAACTCGCATTCCACTCAGTCGGGCGGAAGAAGCATCGAAGCTGATGAAGGAACGGTTGGAGATGAGCACGGCAGAAATCGGTTTGTCCGTGCGCACGACCAACTGTCTGGAGGAGCGAGGAATCTTCACGGTCCGCGATCTCTTGCACTGCAAACCGGAAGAGCTTCTCAGTATCTCCAATTTCGGCGAGAAGACTCTGGAAGAAGTCTACAAAGCCCTGGAGAGCATCGGCTTCCACCGGCATGGCATGCAGCCGGTGATGGTGTAGCCGTACATTCGGTGTTTCCCGGCGAAAGAGGTAGGCCCCGCTTGCCGGCGGGACCTTCTCTGTGGGTGGATAGTCGTTTCGCGATTCGAGGTCCCTTCCGGCAGAAGGGACCTACTTATCGTGTGTCGCGACTTCTGGCCACCTACTGCAACGCGGCGTGGGCCGCGGCCAGGCGTGCGATCGGTACTCGGAAGGGCGAGCAACTGACGTAGTTCAAACCGGTCTTGAAGCAGAACTCGACGGACGCCGGGTCGCCGCCTTGCTCGCCGCAGATGCCGATCTTCAGGTCAGGTCGCGCCGTACGGCCGCGTTCGACGGCTAACTGAATCAGTTGGCCAACGCCCTCCTGATCAATCGTCTCGAATGGGTCCGCCGCGAGGACTCCCTTCTCGGTGTAGTCGCCGAGGAATCCTCCGACGTCATCACGGCTGAATCCGAAGCTCATCTGCGTCAGGTCGTTTGTGCCAAACGAGAAGAACTCGGCGGTTCCGGCCATCTCGTCGGCCGTGAGGCAAGCACGCGGAATCTCGATCATCGTGCCGTAGGGGCAGTCGACCGTGACGTTAGCGGCCTTCTCCACGCTCTCTTTCACTCGCTCGAAGAGCGGCTTGACCAAGTCAAGCTCCTTGACCGTGCAAGTCACCGGGACCATGATTTCCGGCCTCGCGTCCACGCCCTCATCTTTCAGTTCGGCGGCCGCTTCGAGGATCGCCTGGATCTGCATCTCGGTCAACGTCGGGTACGTGATGCCCAACCGGACACCGCGGTGTCCCATCATTGGGTTGACCTCGTGCAGGTCTTCGCCCCGCTTGACGACCTCTTCGGGCGTGGTGCCCAACGCGTCGGCCATCTCCTTGATCTGCGGCGCCTTGGAGGGAACGAACTCGTGCAGCGGAGGATCGAGCAGCCGGAAAGTGACCGGCAGGCCCTCCATGACCTTCATCGTGCTCTTGACATCGCGTTTGACGTGGTTGAAGAGCTCGTCGATCGCAGCTTGCCGCTTGTCGGCGTCTTGGGTCATGATCATCTTGCGAAGCACAAGAACGGCGGCTTTCGCTTCGGGGCTATCGCCGTAGAACATGTGCTCGGTGCGGAACAGTCCGATGCCCTCAGCCCCAAAGTCTCGGGCGATTTGGGCGTCTTCGGGCGTGTCGGCGTTGGTCCGGACGTCGATCGTTCGGAACTTGTCGACCATGTCCATGAATTTCTGGAACCGCGGGTTCTCCGTCGAGTCCATCATGGCCAATCGGCCCTCGTACACCAGACCCTTGGTGCCGTTCAGTGTGACGACGTCGCCGTCTTTGAAGGTCTTGTCTCCCACTTGCATCGTCTTGGCTGCGGCGTCGATTTTCAACTCACCGGCACCCACTATGCAGCACTTGCCCCAACCGCGAGCGACCAACGCCGCGTGGCTGGTCATGCCGCCGCGTCCGGTCAAGATACCTTCCGCGGCCCGCATTCCTTCGACGTCTTCGGGGTTGGTCTCTTCGCGAACCAGGATGCACTTGCGGTCGGCTTTCTGGGCGGCTACAGCGTCGTCCGAAGTAAAAACGATCTCGCCGAACGCCCCCCCAGGACCCGCCGGCAATCCCTTGACAAACGCCTCCGCGTCCTTCTCCGCTTCGGGGTCGACGATCGGGTGCAGCAGTTCATCCAGTTGCGCCGGGGCAACGCGTTTCACCGCGGTCTTCTCGTCGATCAACTCCTCTTCCAGCATGTCCATCGCCATGTTCAAAGCCGCCGTGCCCGTTCGCTTGCCGCTGCGGCACTGCAACATGTAGAGCTTCTCTTCCTGGATCGTGAACTCGATGTCCTGCATGTCCGTATAGTGCTTTTCCAGTGTGTCCCGAATGCCGGACAACTCTTCATAGAGTGTTGCTTCCTTGTCCTCGAGCGAAGCCAAGTGTTCGTTCTGCTCGTTTTTGGTTTCGTTGTTCAGCGGGTTAGGTGTACGAATGCCGGCCACCACGTCCTCGCCCTGAGCGTTGACCAGCCACTCGCCGTAAAACTTGTTATCGCCCGTCGCGGGGTTGCGAGTGAACGCCACGCCAGTGGCCGAGCTGTCGCCCATGTTGCCGAAGACCATGCTTTGCACATTGGTGGCTGTGCCCCATTGGTCAGGAATCCCTTCGATGCGACGGTAGGATACGGCGCGCTTGCCATTCCAACTCTTGAACACGGCGCCTAGTCCACCCCAAAGCTGCTCCATGGGGTCATCGGGGAATTCGTTGCCCAGGACCTCTTGGACCTTGGCCTTGTACTTCTCGCACAGATCCCTCAGATCTTCGGCCGTCAGATCCGTGTCAGCCTCGTACCCTTTGGCCTTCTTCACTTCGTTCATGATCTTTTCGAGTTGGACGCGGATGCCTTGTCCTTCTTCCGGCTCGACGCCCTCGGATTTCTCCATCACGACGTCGGAATACATCGTGATCAACCGCCGGTAAGCGTCCCACACGAACCGCTCGTTGCCCGATTTGGCGACCAAACCGGGGATCGTTTTCGAGCAGAGGCCGACGTTCAGGACCGTTTCCATCATGCCAGGCATCGACATGCGAGCACCAGACCGGCACGAAACCAGCAACGGGTTGTCCGGATCGCCGTATTTCATGCCCATCGCCTCTTCGGTCTGCTTCAGGGCTGCCTCGACCTCTTCCTTCAACCCCTCTGGGTACTCGCCCCCAGATTCCATGAAGCGAGTGCAGACCTCGGTGGTAACGGTGAAACCGGCCGGCACGGGCATGCCGAGTTTGGACATTTCGGCCAGATTCGCCCCTTTGCCGCCAAGCAGGTTCTTCATCGTGGCGTCGCCATCGGTGCCTTTACTGCCGAAACAGTAGACGTACTTCTGTTCACTTGCCATGTCTAGTTCCTTCGTGACGTATTACGGAAAACTGTGTTTGTGTACGAACGGGCTTCGCTCCAGAGCGATGGAGAGGGAAGTCTGCATAAAGGATGGCGGAGGACCACAGTAGCCGCGCGCGGTCCACGTATCGCGTTACGGCAGACAGAGAATCCTACAATTTACCGGCCTAGCCCGGTGGGGTCAACCGACCGTAGTCCCGCTGCACGCCTCCCCGGTTTGGTGGCGAGATAGTGCAATTGCGGTATCCGTTATTGTCGTAAGCCCACTGATGACGCAAATGCGGACAGAAAGAGGATACAGAAACCTCGAAGAATGCGCTGTCCCGCAAACGAGAGCGCCGGGGGAGCTTCAGCCGATCTGCTTGCCCTTCGCGATTGCCTCCAGGCGAATCCCGGAGCCGTTCTCGACCGGGTAACGGCAGACGCCCCGTTCGATGGTCACGCCCGTAGCAATATCCTCGGCCAGCAGCAGGGCTCCGTCCATGTCCACGTAGTCCAATAGGGGCAGTAGTTGGGCGATCGCCGAGATGCCGACCGTGGATTCGGTCATACACCCCACCATGACCTTCATGTCGAGATCACGGGCCTGGGCAATCATGCGTCGTGCTGGTGTCAATCCGCCGCATTTGACCAGTTTGATGTTGACACCGTGAAAGTGGCCCTGGCAGCGAGCAACGTCCGTTTCGATGATGCAACTCTCATCGGCAATCACTGACAGTGCGGATTCCGCATAGACCTCCCGCATGTCGTCCCAACGATCGGCTGGAAGTGGCTGCTCGATGAATTCGACGCCAAACGATTTCAATTCCCCCGAGTTCCGTATCGTCTCCTCGGCGCTCCAGCCACAATTCGCGTCCACGCGGAACACGGCGTCCGTATGCTTGCGCAACTCGCGAACGATGTCCAAGTCGTGTGGGGTTCCCAGTTTGATTTTGTACACGGGCCAGTTTGGAAACTCGTCCATCTTGGCCACCATCACGTCGATCTCGTCGATGCCGATCGTATAGTCCGTCACCGGCAGATTATCACAGTTGAGCCCCCACAGGCGATAGACGGGCTGGCCCAGCTTCTTGCCCCACAGGTCGTGTGCCGCCTGGTCCAGTGCACATTGTGCAAACGGGTTGTCACCCAGCGCGGGATGAAGCGAGTCCCACAGCTCCACTGGATCTTCCAGGGAACGCCCTTCGAGTTCATCACGAACGCCTTCGAGCACGCCGGCCATGTTTTCGATCGTGGCGCCATAGTACGGGTTCACGGTCGCTTCGCCGTAACCACGGTGACCGTCCTCCTCCAATTCGACGATCAGCGATGTCTGGACAGAGATCGAGCCACGTGAAATCGTAAAGACATGACGCAGAGGCAGGTCGAATTCGTAGATTGTGAGCTTCATACGCTCCGTTTATCCTTCACCTGAATTACTGCATCCGCCAGATCGTCGACGCCATGGCGGAAGATGTCACACACCGGCACGCCGAACTCGTGGCGCGTCCGTTCACGCTCTTCTTCTGCTTGCTCTGGCGTCAGCGTGCGGCTATTCATCGCGATGCCGATCACTCGACACGGCCGCCGAAGGCTGGCCATTGTCTCGTACATTTGAATGATGTGGCTCAGTGGCGGAAGGCTGAGGTGATCCAACCCGTGTGGGCAGCTTCGCCCTACCTCGTAGCACATGATCATGCCATGCGGCTGACAGCCGTGCAGCAACCCCAGCGTCACGCCCGAGTAGGACGGGTGCACCAAGCTGCCTTGACCTTCGACGACCACGACATCGTGGTGCTGGTTATCGAGCACCAGTTGTTCACCGGCGCCGCTAACGAAATCCGCCACCATGCAGTCGACCGGGTATCCATCTCCTTCGACCACAATGCCGGTCTGCCCGGTCGCCGCAAACTTGGCATCCAGGCCGCGATCGTTCAAGCCGCGCGTCAACTCGAAGGCCGTGACCATTTTGCCGACGCTGCAATCGTGGCCCACCGTATGGATCCGCAAGCAGTCTTCGCGCAAGTCTTTGCCTCGCGCGATTTCTGTCATTCGGTTGTTGCGTATGTCGACCAATCGGACGCCGCTTTCCGCCGCCGCGTGAGCGAATTCGGGATCGTCGTTCAGGAACTCGTGCATGCCGGATACGATGTCCAACCCACGGGCGATGGCCTCGTTGATCAGCCTGCGCCAGGGAGCAGGAAGCCTGCCGCCGGGCGGTGCGATCCCGATCAACAAGGCGTTCGCGTCCGGCGCGTCAGCCAGACTGCCGATCACGGGCGCGTCGCCCACGCCCAGCAGGTCGCCGCTTCGTTTCCCTTGTTGCTCGGCGTCTAACAGAGCCACGACTTGTTCGGGACAATAGCGGATCACGCAACAGGCCGTTTTGGCCGTGGTTGGATTGCTGTGACCTTCGGTGAGAATGACAAAACGTCTTTCGGACATTAGCTGCGCGTTACCTCGTGGAAAAGCTTCATCAGTCGACGTGTGGTCGGACCGGGCTTGCCATCGCCGATCTTGCGGCTGTCAACCTTGACCACGGGAACGACCTCGGCTGCGCTGCCTGTCAAGAAGCACTCTTCGGCGATGTACACGTCGTGTCTTGTCAGCGGTATCTGCCGCACCGTGATACCTTCCTTCTCGGCCAATTCGATGACGACGTCCCGCGTAATCCCTTCCAGGATTCCGGCATCGATGGGCGGCGTGAGCAACCGGCCCTGAGACACCAGGAAGATGTTGTCCCCAGTACACTCGGCAACCTCGCCTTTGTGATTCAGCATCAAGGCCTCTTCACAGTTGGCCTGCAGTCCTTCGATCTTGGCCAGAATGTTGTTCAGGTAGTTCAGCGATTTGACCCTGGGATTCAGCGCCGCCGGATGGTTGCGAATGGTGTTGACCGTGATGATCTCCAGGCCCTTCTCGTAATACTCGTCGGGATACAACGCGATGTGATCGGTGATGATGATCACCTGCGGGTCGCTCGTCCTGTTCGGATCAAGCCCCAACGTTCCCGCGCCGCGCGAGACCACCAGCCGCACGTAACCGTCGTCGATTTCGTTTGTCTTCAGGGTATCGTTGACGGCCTTCGCTATCTCCTCCTTCGAAATAGGAATCTTCAGCCAGATAGCTTTGGCGGAATTCCAGAGGCGCACCAAGTGCTCCTCTAGGCGGAAGACCTTGCCGCCGTAGATGCGCATCCCTTCGAACACACCGTCGCCGTAGAGGAAGCCGTGGTCGTAGACGCTGATCTTAGCGTCTTCTTTGTCATACAGCTTGCCGTTGATGTAGATCTTCAGTGACATACCTGGTCCCACACTCTGCGCGCATTACCGAAGCAGAGTCTTCTGTGCCCGTGTCGGAAGAAAAACCGTGACGAAACGGAACGTGAAGTGTTAGTGACGTTATCGCTCCCGCGCGGAAGCAGAAGCGTAAATGATTACATCACGAGACGCGTTCCACAAGTCCCTCGACCAACCGCACGGTGCGATCGGCAAGACCGGCGATGGCATGGTCGTGGGTGACCATGACTATAGTAAGCTTCTGATCGCTGTTCAAGCTTTGCAGCAACTCCATAATCTCCTTGCCGGTCTGCCGGTCCAGATTGCCGGTAGGCTCGTCGGCCAGCAGCAATTGCGGATCAGAGACCAAAGCCCGCGCAATGGCCGCCCGCTGCATTTCGCCGCCGGACAACTCCCTCGGTTTGTGGGTCAGGCGGTGGGTGAGCCCTACCGTTTCCAGCAGGGATTTGGCGCATGCCACGTGTTTGCGTTTATTGCGCCAGTAGCGAAATGCCCCATCGCAGATCATGCGTGGCATGAGCACGTTTTCCAGCGTGGTCAATTCCGGCAGCAGGTGATAGAACTGGAATATCATGCCGAAGTAGCTGTTGCGCAGCACATCGCGCGCCTTCGCGGGCAAGTTGTCGATTCGATTGCCTTCGAAGTGGATTTCGCCTGCGTCCGGTTCGTCCAACGTGCACAGCAGGTGCAGCAACGTGCTTTTGCCCGAACCACTCTGTCCGGCGACTGCCACGAACTCGCCCTGCCGCACAGCGAGATCGACGCCTCGGAGCACAGGGATGATGTGTTTGCCCTTGTGGTAGCTTTTGAACAGTTTCCTGGCAGAAAGCAGCGACTTAGCCGATTTCGGACTGGCCGCGGCATTCCTCGGCGAAGGCGCATCGGCGGGTCGCTCGTCGACTTCCACGAAGCTGTCAAGCAACGGAGCGGCCTTGCTCCGTCGAGTTTTCTTGGAACTAGATGCGTAGGTGGCGTTTGTCATTTCAGTCGCCTTTCCTTCGGCGTGTCAGATGATAATGTGCCGCTGGTTCGAAGTGCCCTCTTTTGACCCCGAGCCGGAAGGCGACGGTTGTTGTGAGCGGATCGATGCGCCACGACCATCGCCTTCCGGCTCGGGGTTAAACGAGCTGTGCGGACGTCTCAACCCATCCGCGGTATCCCTCACGTGTCACGTCTCGCGCGTGCCCGCGGAGCGTCGGACGCACGCATCATGTCTTTACGCTTCAACCTATTCATACCGCAGCGCCTCTACCGGATGAAGTCTTGCGGCTCGCATCGCCGGCAGCACACTGGCCAATACGGCGATAAGCACGGCCCCGGCTACGACCAGCGCGACGGTCAACGGTTCGATGATGGCCGGGATTTCTTGGAAGTAGTACACGGTCTGATCGAATACCTCGCGACCGGTCAGCCATTCGATACCGGCTGCGATCTTGTTGATATAGATGACAAACAGAAGCCCCAGAATCATCCCCACGCCAGATCCCACCGTGCCGAGCGAGAATCCGTAGCTGAGGAAGATGCTCATCACACCGCCGCTGGGCGCGCCCAACGCTTTCAGGACGCCGATATCGCGCGTCTTCTCGACCACGATCATGAAGAATGTGGCCAAAATGCCAAAGCCCGCCACGGCGATGATCAGGAACAGAAGAATGTTCAGGATCGTGGTTTCCATGCTGACCGCAGCCAGCAGCGGTCCCTGCATCTCCATCCACGTCTGGACGCGATAGGCATATTGCTCGGGAGGAAACCGTTTGAGCAGTTTGTCGCGCACGGCGTTCAAATCGGCACCCGGTTTCAGCTTGATCTGTATGGCGGTCACGCTGCGGACCTGGGTTGTCGGTTCGAACATGCCCCGCCAATCCTGCAGGTTCGCCAGAGGCACGAAGGCGAACGTGCTGTCGTACTCGCTCATCTTGCTCTCGTACAGGTCGACAACGGTACATTTGACGCTCTTAGCGGTTGGCGCTTCGCCGGACGGCGGAGCTGAGGGGAAGGTCAGATTCACGTCATCGCCGGGACGGCAAAGAAACTGGTCACGCACCTTGCCATCCGGATCACGATACCGCACGCTGGCGACCATCATTCCCACGATTACGCCCGTGTACTGCTCTTTGGTCTCGTCGAACAATTGACTCTCGGCAACTTCGCCAACGACTGCGCCGTGCGGATCGCTGGGGATCTGGCCGTGTGGATCGCGGGGAGGCCCCGCCGGTCCACCTGCGATTCCGCTATCAGAATCATCCGATGCTTGGGCTTCACGGATTCGCCGCGCCTCCTCCTCGAGAGCGCGTTCGGTGAGGACGCGAATCCGGCGTTGCCTCCAGCCAGATTCAGGCAACCGCTCGTCGTATCCGGCGTCACGGAGCAAGAAGCTGATTTTCTCGCGGTTCTCCGGGTGCATCAGGTACTCGCTGAAATCGCCGACTTGCGCGTAAGTCGCCTCGTCGACACCAATCAGATTGACCTGTCGCGTGATCCACTGCCCACGGAACTGAAAGCTCAGCATGGCTGGCACCTGGACCGTGGCGGTCATGCCGGCCAATTGGTCGCCGACGACCTTGCGAATCTCCTCCTTGTGCCAATCGGGATCCGGTAGTCCGCCAAGGCTGTGGCTTTCAAAGACGATGTCCGACAGGATCGCGTGCAGCCGCTTGTGCATTTCCGTTGTGAAACCGGCCATCACGCTGTTGACGACAATCAGCGTTGCCACACCAAGTGTCACGCTGATGATGGATGCCAGTGCAATGTATCGCGTGCGGAGATACCGCCAAGAGAGAAGCAGTTTGTACATAGCCAATCCTTCGGCAAATTAGTGGCAACGGGCTTCCAGCCTGTTTCTCGTAGTGGTGGCTTCCAGCCGCCACTACGTATTTGAAGACTCGCTCTAAGAAGGTTTCGACTCCGGTCGCAGCAAGGGAAACAATATCACGTCGCGAATCGTGGACGAATTCGTCAGCAGCATGACCAGCCGGTCGATGCCAATTCCCAGGCCGCCGGCCGGGGGCATGCCATGACGCAGGGCCCGAACGAAATCGTGGTCCATTTTGGCCATCGAATCCTCTTCGGGCAGCCCGTCCAACTGAGTCCGAAACAGTTCTTCCTGCAGATCCGGATCGTTCAACTCGGTATACGCGTTGGCGATCTCCATACCTTGGATGAACAGTTCGAACCGTTCTGCAATGTTCGGATTATCCTTCTTCCGTTTCGTCAGCGGACAGATACTGGCCGGATAGTCGATCACGAAGACCGGGCCGCTCAATGCGTCTTCCACCTTCTCCTCGAATACCTCGTTCTTGAGGACGTCTGGATGGCGGTTGGCGGTTTCCAGCCCCAGCCCCGCCGCGCATGCTTTGATGCCTTCCGCATCGTCCGGCGCCAGACCAGTTTGCTCTTGAAACAACTGGTCGTACGTCTTTCTGGCGAAAGGCGGCGTGAAGTCGATCTGAGTGTCGCCGTACGGCAGTTGGTACTGGCCGCCGATGGCTTCGATCGCGTCGACAATGATGCGTTCGGTAAGATCCATCATCGTCTCGTAGTTGCCGAACGCCTGATACACCTCCAACATCGTGAACTCGGGATTGTGCTTGGGGCTGATGCCTTCGTTGCGGTAGACGCGCCCCAGTTCGTAGACTCGCTCGACGCCGCCCACCAAAAGGCGCTTGAGGTGCAGTTCCAACGCGATCCGCAAGAACAGGTCGAGGTCCAACGTATTGTGGTGTGTGACAAAGGGACGCGCGGCGGCCCCGCCGGCGATGGAGTGCAGAGTTGGGCCTTCCACTTCACAGAATCCCTCGTCGCCCAACGTTCGACGGACTGACTGAACGATCTTGGTGCGGTTCAGAAATCGCTCGGTGACGCCGTCCGAATACATCAAATCCACATAACGCATCCTCTGCCGAAGTTCGACATCCTGCAGTCCGTGGTGCTTCTCTGGCGGCGGTTCAATTGACTTGCAGAGAAAATGAAGCTTCTCTGCAAAGATCGTCAGTTCGCCGGTTTTCGTTCGACGAAGCTGCCCATCGACGCCGACTATGTCGCCCAGATCGAAGTGTCCGGCCAACTCGAAATCCGTCTCGCCGACTTGCTTTTTGCCGATGAACAACTGGATCTTGCCCGTCCAGTCCTGGATATCGACGAAGCGGAGCTTGCCGGCCTTGCGCTGCAGCATGATTCGGCCAGCGGCACGAACCTCGGGCCCGACCACCTCGCCGGGGCCTTGCTCGGCCAACCACGCACGGAAATCGAAGTCGTCCTCCCCATCCAAATCCGGCAAGTCGACTAACTCGCCACTTTCGGTCTTCAGCTTCACCTCATCCGCACGAGCGCGGATGTCGCCAATGAAAGAGCGATCGTCAAATCGCCCCCCCCATGGGTCAATTCCCATGTCGGCAATCTTGCGTAGTTTCTCCCGGCGGGACGCTTCGTGCATCCCCTGGTCGTCCGGCTTATTGTCTGAGGGCATACGTACCATGCGGTTTTGAGTGTCTGGGGAATCGGAACATTCTATTGAAAGCCCAAGGAGGGTCAATGTCAGAACTCCGTAATATAGGAGGCCTGGGTGGACGGCGAAAGAACGTTTTCTGGTTGGACCGCGCCACATCTAGACGCGACGCCGTCCGCAAGTCCACGTGAGCACCCGTTTAACGGCAAGCCGAAGGCGACTGCGTGGGCCGGAAAACAGTCGCCTTCGGCTTGCCGTTAAACGATTGATTGGAGACGACTTGAGCATGCTGGCTTCGCACCAAAGTGTCCCGGTCCTGCTGGGAAGGTTGTCTTGGCCGCCGAATGCCACTAACTTGTTCTTGTATCTCTTCTCCCCCACAGTTCTTGAACGGACAGAAGACCATGCCACGCGGAAAGACATACGATAGTGCGGCACTAGCGATTGGCGACACGCCGATGATTCGAATTGACCGGCTGGTTCCCGAGGACCATGCTACGGTGTTCGCCAAGTGCGAGTTCTTCCAGCCGCTGAACAGCGTCAAGGACCGAATCGGCGTCTCGATGGTCGAGGCAGGTGAACGGGACGGACACATCAATCCCGAAACGCATATCGTCGAGCCAACCAGCGGCAACACGGGAATCGCCTTGGCCTTCGTCTGCGCGGCCAAAGGATACAAGCTGACACTGACCATGCCGGAATCGATGTCCGTCGAACGCCGCACGCTGTTACGTGCCATGGGCGCGAATCTGGTTCTGACGCCCGCAGCCGAGGGGATGAAGGGGGCAATCAACAAAGCGCACGATCTGTTGGAACGAGACAGCGACGCATGGATGCCCCACCAATTCGAGAACGCGGCGAATCCGGCTATTCACGAGTGCACTACAGGCCCGGAGATTTGGGAAGACACAGGCGGAGACATTGCCGCCATCGTGGCCGGCGTGGGAACCGGAGGCACCCTTACCGGCGTGGCCCGGTACATAAAAACGCATAATCCGGATTTCAAAGCGATCGCCGTCGAACCGAAGAATTCACCCGTGATCAGCGGCGGACAGCCGGGCAAACACCGCATTCAAGGGATCGGCGCAGGGTTCGTTCCGAAGAACCTGGACACATCGTTGGTAGACGACGTGGTTCAGGTGGACGACGAGGACGCCTTTGAATGGGGAAAACAACTTGCCACGTATGAAGGTATCGTGGCCGGCATCAGCAGCGGGGCCAATATGTGGGCCGCCGCCCAAGTGGCGGCTCGCCCTGAATTCAAAGGCAAGCGAATCGTCACGATCATGGCCAGCCTGGGCGAACGCTACCTGTCAACGCCCTTGTTCGGCGGTTTGGCGACTTGACCAATGACGATCCCGCCGCCAAACCAGATCGGTGTGATCGTGGTCGATCACGGATCGCGTCGCGACCAGAGCAACCGGATGTTGCTGGAGGTTGTTGCCGCGTTCCGGCGGAAAAGCGCGTACACGATCATCGAACCGGCGCATATGGACCTGGCCGAGCCGTCGATCGAGACTGCATTCGGGCGTTGTGTAGAGCGCGGCGCAGAGCTGGTGATAATCCATCCATACTTCCTCCTGCCAGGCCGGCACTGTTACGAAGACGTACCATCGCTCGCGGCCACCGCGTCCCAACGGCATCCAGATGTGCCGTTCGTGGTGACCGAGCCGCTGGGCCTTCATCCGCTGATGGTCGAGATCATGCAGCAGCGCATCGAAGACTGCCTGGAAACCGGTCCGTAGAGATTGCCGGCTAGTCAGGTTTTCTCATCGCCAGGCTGTGAAGCACCAGCACGGCGCCTATCGAGATGAGCGTCAGGGCCAACCACCGCGGTGGTTTGATCTTCTTGCGCGTGATTACCGGCACCGGAGCCTTTGCAGTGAGGGACGCGGGGAAGGTCCAGGTCTTCGGCTGCTCGGCTTTCATTTTCTGTTGGGCGAGAAAACGGGTGCTCTCCTCGTTCAGCACGAATGTGTCGATCAGACGCAACTGCACACCTAGCAGCAACAGAACCAAACCGATCAGCATGAATTGGTTTCGGTTCAAGTCCATCATTCGGAGCTCCAGACTGTCGAGTACCTGTCATATCCGTGTATCGAACGTTGGATCGGCTCGCTTTAGAGTCCCGGCAAAAGGTCACGTTAGACCAACGGAAGACGCGGGATTTGCCGGATATTACAGAAATGCGTCAGGTAGGGAGGACTCGTCGAGGCGACACATGAGGATCATTCGAGAAACGACTGTCGTAGCCGGAGTGGCAACACTTCGGGCGGAAGCGGCGAATCCCGAAGTCTTGCGACTCCGGCTACGCTCAAAATGGACAGTTATGTCTGGAATGATGCTTAGCAGCAAGGTAGGTCCGACGGGCCATGCGCAAGACGCCACAAGTCGGCTCACGGCGAGTCTGTGGTGATGCCCTTCAATAGGTCGTCTAACTCGTTCGCGGCGGACTCTTCAAGCAAATGGCCCTTGTCGGCCTTGACCAGTGCGGCAACCAGAGCCTTGTGTTCGCCCCAGTCCGCGAAGTCGAAGTCGCGAATGTCGACATAGATCTCGCCAAAACTGGCGTAGATCTTCGGCACAAAGTGCACGCCGTCGTCGGCATGGACGATGTGGTACTTCAGACCGCCAAATACGGCGGCGCCGCCGAGGACAAGGCCAAGAAGAAAGCTGCCAAACCGTCCCATGATCGCCGCTCCTGAACTTGACGTGGAATCGATGGTCGAGGAAAACTGTAACCGGAAGTCGTTGGCCAGGGCAAGGTTAGTTTCTCTTTCTCGCGATCCAACGATAGAATCGGCAGCGACCGGGTAAGGTGAGAGTGATCGTAGCACGTACCGAGACGACTGACGGCGGCGCTTGATGCCCGATTCATCTAAAGAAGCTGTTCACGCAGAAGACCGCAAGGCTGTCCAAGGCGGCTTGGCGTCGGCCAGCTTTCTTGGGCTGCTGGTCACGCAACTGCTGACTGCTGTAAACGACAACGCTTTTCGCTGGCTGGTGATTGGCGTGGGTAAGCAGATGCTGGAGCAGCGCGGCGCCGGTGAGGACGTTGCCCTTGTCCTTACGGCAGGCACGGCCTGTTTTGTCCTGCCGTATTTGGTGCTAGCTGCCCCCGCCGGGTTTCTGGCCGACCGTTTCAGCAAACGCTCGGTAATCATCTCATGCAAGTTTGCCGAAATCGCCATTATGGTCCTGGGGATCGTCGCCATCATGACGGGCAATCTCTGGTTCCTGTTCCTCGTTGTGGCGATGATGGGGATGCAAAGCGCCCTGTTTTCTCCGGCTAAGCTGGGGAGTATCCCGGAGGTACTGCAAACGGAGAAGATCTCGGCGGCGAACGGTCTGTTCGGATTGACAACAGTCATTGCCACCGTCGTGGGAATGGTTGTAGGCAACGTTTTGTCAGATCGAATCGGGGAGGACTCTACCGTTGGAATCATGCAATCGGCTGTCACGCTGATCGGCATCGCCGTTGTGGGTATGTTGTTCAGCTTGCTGATTACCCGACTCCCGGCGGCCAATCCGAAACGGAGCTTTCCATGGAACGCCGTGCCGCAGATGGTACGAGATCTGCGCATCCTGGCCTCCAGCCGACCGATGCTGCGCGTCGCCCTGGGGATCATGTTCTTCTGGTCCGTGGGAGCCCTTGCACAGTTGAACATCGACGCATTCGCGTTCGAAAGCGGTGCCACCAGGCAGTCGCACAATGTGCCCCTGTTGTTGTCTCTGGTGGCAGGCGTCGGAGTTGGGAGCGTGCTGGCGGGTCTGTGGTCCGGTGGTCGCGTGGAATTGGGGATCCTGCCACTGGGCGCAAGCGGAATCGCTCTAGCCGCGATGCTTCTGTTCACTGTACCGAATGACGTGTTTCCTCCGGGAGCTCCGTGGTCCTTCGCCCTCGTCTATGCCGGTGTGCTCTTGTTTGCACTGGGGGCTAGTGCTGGTCTGTTCGACGTGCCGTTGGCTGCGTACATGCAGCATCGTAGTCCCGCGGAATCACGCGGATCGGTGTTGGCTGCCAGTAATTTCATAACCTTTTCGGGGATCCTGGTGACGGCGGTCCTCTTCTCGGTCTTGCGAGCACCACTCGAAACCGGTCGGCCGTTTCTCACCTCGCGACAGATCTACTTGGTCTGCGGATTTCTTACCATTCCTGTATTCATCTACATCGTGTGTCTGATCCCCCAGGCCAGCATCCGGTTCGTGGTCTGGCTGGCAAGCAAGACGGTTTATCGCATTCGGGTGCATAGCCGCGACAATCTGCCGGAGCGCGGCGGCGCGTTGCTGGTGGCCAACCACGTTTCGTGGCTGGACGGGATTCTGATGCTGCTGACCAGCTCTCGGCCGGTTCGCATCGTGGCCTTTGCTGGTCATCTTCAGAACAAATGGGTCAGGCGATTGGCCAAGCTGTTTGGGGTCATCACGATCAGACCACGTCCAAAGGCCATTCTGGCGGCACTCGAAACGGCTCGCGAGGCTTTGCAGAACGGCGAGTTGGTGTGCATCTTCCCCGAAGGCGGGATCACCCGCACCGGGCAGCTTCAGACGTTCAAGCCCGGATTGATGAAAATCCTCGAAGGTGCCCCCGCACCGGTCGTTCCGGTCTATCTTGACGAACTGTGGGGCAGTATCTTTAGCTTTGAGGGGGGCAAGTTCCTTTGGAAACGTCCGAAGAAGTGGCCCTACCCGATATCCATTCACTTCGGCCAACCCGTCGTCGATCCGGAAAACGTGCACCAGGTGCGGCGGGCGGTTCAGAATCTGGGAGCAATAGCGGTGGCAAAACGAACAGAACGGATGGCCGGGCTGGCACAGTCGTTTGTGCGCACCTGCAAGAAACGGAAGCGTGGCTCGAAGATCGCCGATTCGACGGGCAACGAATTGACCGGCGGCGGGCTGCTGATGCGGTCCATGATTCTGCGACAATTGCTCTTGCGGCACGTCCTGACGGACGACGAGCGCCTCGTCGGTCTGTTGCTGCCGCCATCGGTCGGCGGGGTCGTGGCGAACATGGCTGTTGCGCTGGATCGCCGCGTCCCGGTGAATCTGAACTACACGGTCACAACGGAAGTGATCAACGACTGCATTGAACAAGCGGGCATCAAACACGTTCTGACCAGCCGAAAGTTCATGGAGAAGGTGAACCTGGAGCCGGACGCCGAGATCGTCTATCTGGAGGATTTCCGCAACAAACCTACGTTAGGCGACAAACTGAACGGAGTGCTGGGCGCCTACCTGATGCCGTCCGGATTGCTGGAACGGATCCTGGGACTGCGCAAAGTGCGCCCCGACGATCTCGCGACGTTGGTCTTCACGTCCGGGTCGACCGGGCAGCCAAAGGGCGTGATGTTGACCGAAGCCAACATAGGATCGAACGTCGAGGCGATCGAGCAAGTCATCCGGCTGACACCGGACGACGTAGTGGTTGGCATCCTGCCGTTTTTCCATTCGTTTGGCTATACCGTGACTCTGTGGACCGTGATGATGATCGACGTCAAGGGCGTCTACCACTTCAGTCCTTTGGACGCCAAGCAGATCGGCAAGTTGTGCAAGACCCATGGCGGCACGGTATTGCTGGTCACGCCTACGTTCCTACGAACTTACACGCGCCGCTGCGCCAAGGAAGAATTCGTGTCCTTGGATGTGGTTGTGGCCGGCGCGGAGAAGCTGCCCAAGGAGACTACGGACGCATTCGAGGAAAAATTCGGTATACGACCAATCGAAGGCTATGGCACCACCGAGCTTTCGCCGCTGGTTTCGGTCAACATCCCGCCCAGCCGGTCGCTGGATGAATCCCAGGTCGATTGCCGGGAAGGATCGGTGGGCCGCCCTGTTCCGGGCGTCAGCGCCAAGATCACCGACCTGGACACTGGCGAGGAGGTGGGCTCGGGCCAGACGGGGATGCTTTGGATCAAAGGCCCGAACGTCATGAAGGGCTATTTCGGGCGCGACGATCTTACCGCCGATGTAATCAAGGACGGCTGGTACATGACCGGCGACGTGGGCCTGGTGGACGAAGACGGTTTCATTCACATCACGGGGCGGCAAAGCCGCTTTTCAAAAATCGGCGGCGAAATGGTGCCTCATATCCAGGTCGAAGAGGCGCTGACCAGGGCGATCGGGCCGAGCGATGAAGGCGGCATGCAGGTGGCGGTCACTGCCGTAGCCGACGAGAAGAAGGGCGAACGGTTGATCGTTCTGCACACGGCCATCGACAA
>CAZURK010000156.1:0-33935 GCA_964623055.1 uncultured Pirellulaceae bacterium | reverse complement strand
GGACGACACGGCCTATTTCGCGGCTGGGCGCTCCTCGTTCGTGGACGGCGGGATCCGGGTCTACGGCATCGACGCCCTGACTGGCAAAGTGAAGCACGAAACCACCGTGCACACCAAATCTCCCCGCCCCAACCTGTCGCCGCCGGAAGCGGAGCCGGCCCCTATAGGCAAGAGTACAAGGAAGATCCGGTCGCGAAGGCCGAAGTCCAGCACCACTACGCCTGACGGGCTCCTGAACGATGTGCTGCATTCGGACGGGAACGGGATCTTCATTCGCCAGAGAGGTTTCAGTTTGGATCTCAAATCACAGCAGGGCGGAAAGGTCCTGTGCACGAACTATGGATTCCTGAGCGATTCATGGATGCATCGGGTCAGTTGGACTCTCGGCGGCAAGACTTCCTACAAGAACCCGTTCGGCAAGCTGTTAGTGTTCGATGCGGACCACGCATTCGGTGCGCAGTCTTACTACTCCTGGCAGAAGTTCAGCCCATGGAAATGGCCGGCCGACCACACGGGGCACCACCACCAAAAGTACTCGCGTTACCAGCCGAGCATGTTCCCGTTTGGCGTACGCCTCTTTTCGCAAGCGAACGAGCCCGTCACGGCGGGCGTCACTGCGCCCGACATGAGCAATATCGGCAAGAACTTCCATCGCTGGGGCAAGCCCGCATTATCGTCCGACGCCAGCCATGCGTGGTCGCAGAAGATGCCCGCGCAGATCCGGGCCATGGTGCTCACGAACAATGTCCTGTTCGCGGCCGGCTGGAGAGATTCCATCGCCATCTTCAACGAGTTGAGGTCCGAGGACACGGGAAAGCCGGCGTTTTGGGCTATCGACCGTGCCTCCGGCGAGACCCTAGCCGAATACGCCCTCCCCGCCGCCCCCATCTTCGACGGCATGATCGCCGCCAACGCCAAACTCTACATCACTCTCCAGAACGGCGAGGTTGCCTGCTACACGGCCAAATAAGCGGACGAAGAATTCGAGTCGAGTAGGGCCGGTTCCTACCGGCCGGGCCCTTGATCGTCAGGATTGCGGTAGTCGAATCGCGATGCAGGAGTCTACAGGAACGTACGAACCTGTGACGCGACGATCTTGTCGAATAGAATGGGTGGTTAAAGAATCGAGCTGAAGGAGTAACAAGACAATGACACGGAAGACAATCTTCTCGGTTGGATTTGCGTTTCCAGGAGACGCTGCAGAGCATGTCAGCTTCCTATCGGACCAATCCCTGTTGGACGCCGACATTATCGTTTACGCTCCGTCGTTTCGAGAGTGCGACTACCTTGAGCATTATCAAGGCAAACCCTGTCTAACAGAGTCGTCATCATTTCGTGCTAAGCAGCAGTTGACGCATTGGCGGACGGAACTGCTTGCGGCAGTTGAAGCTGGAAAGGTCGTGATTATCTACCTCGTTCGGCCGGAAGAGGTCATCGTATACACCGGCGAAAAGCAACACTCTGGGACGGGGCGGAATCGGCAGACAACGAACATCGTGACGAAAATCTCTTCGTACGACGCGGTTCCGTTGCCGACAAAGGCCCATGGGCGGAGCGGGACGGAAATCAGACCGGCAGGTGACCTCAAGTACCTCGCTTCGTATTGGAACGAATTCGGGCAGGATTCAGCGTACTTCGCAACGATCGAAGGTAAGTTCACGGACGTGTTACTGAAAACGCAGTCGGGAGACCGCATCGTGGGAGCCGCGATTCGGCACGAAAAGGGAGCGGTGCTTCTTCTCCCACCTGTGCAGTTTAGCGAAGAGGCGTTTACTGAATTCGACGAAGAATCGGACACCGAGTACTGGAATGACGAAGGCGTCGCATTTGGATGTCGGTTAGCGTCATCGATTGTGTCTCTCGTTGATGCATTTACATCAGACACGCAGATTACGCCGCCGCCACAATGGACCCAAGGGTCACAATTCCGTCTTACAGAAGAAGATGCGATAGAGAAGAAACTCACTCAAAAGACGAAACAAGTTGAGCGAGCGATCAAGGCCAAGCGAGAGCTCGAAGCCGAATTGGAACGAGTCGGTGAACTGCGTCGATTGCTTTATGAGAAAGGAAAGCCGCTCGAAGCGGCAATCCTCGATGTTCTTACGTTGTTTGGCTTCGCAGCCGAGCCCTTCGACGACGGCGAGTCCGAGTTTGACGCGGTGTTTGTGTCGCCAGAAGGTAGGTTTTTGGGTGAGGCCGAAGGAAAAGACAAGCGGGCTATCAACATCGACAAGCTGAGTCAGTTGGAGCGGAATATTCAAGAGGATTTTGCACGTGACGACGTTGACGAATATGCGAAAGGCGTACTCTTCGGCAATGCGTCTCGCTTAGAGCCTCCAGCTGAACGCGAGGATGCGTTCACTCGAAAATGTGTGACGGGTGCGCGGCGTCTCAACGTTGCACTGGTCCGAACGCCCGATCTTTTTGAACCCGCGCGCTATTTGCGAACCAATGATGACGCTGCGTACGCCGAGGCCTGTCGAAAAGCGATCGATGACGCAAACGGCACGGTGGTAGAGTTTCCCGAACCGCCCGACCGTACTCGCGTCGAGTTGGGGACGAGCCAGAATAATGAAAACGCTGTCGAGGATGCAATAGACGGGGAAACGGAAGCCGCGTCGTAGGAGCGGAACTGACCACCTTGAAGTAGGCGTAGTCAAGTAGGCCGGATCGAGGAGCTCAGCGACGATGCTCCGGCAGTCAGAGGGCCGCTTCACCAAGGCAAACGGTTGCCGGAACGGCGCTGCGCTTAGTCCGGCCTACAATCTGGCAAGCGAAAACAGACCATAAGTATCGGCAAAGGTTCAGTCCGTTGGGTGTTTGCCGATTGCGAGAAGAAAGCCAGATCGTCTTGGCTGGCCAGGCCGTGGTCAAGTAGCTGCTTTTGGATAGAGACGACATCGGCCTCACGCACTGGTGGGGATTTGTCGCGATCCGCCAGAACAATGGGCGTTTTCGATTCGGGATGTTCGTAGACGAGCCGATGTTGCTCGACGACCTGGCGCTGAAACCCTAAACCACGAAGAAAGCGATCCAAGTCGCCATAACTTGTCCGATTGTGAGGCATCAATTCACGCCACGTTCGCGATCATTCGTTCAAATTCCTGTTCGTCCATGATTTCGTTATCCGTTCAGTCATGGACTTGGTTCACGTCTGATCTGCAAAAGAGTATTCCTTTACGAATTCTTCGAACTTGTCTTCGTCCAGCAGCCCTCGATGAGCCAAGTGGGTGCGAACCGAGAGCACGTCGGCCGCGAGGGCCGGCTGGTCATCCTTGGCCGGAAGCGACAAAGTTGTTCCTGAACTTGCGTGCCGGTAGACAACACATGATTTGGGTTTAGGCGGCTGGATGACACGTTCAACGTCCTGTTTCTGCCAGGTGAATCCCAGGCGAGTCAGCAATTCATGGATCGCACAGTACGTTACGCGGTCGCTCATCGGACTTTCCTCCTGCGGTCTGCTATGTCCAGCGAAATTTGACGAAACCGGTCGATGGCCCGCACCGTCAAGACATTGGAGACGGGCAGATGCAAGGAAACAGACTTTCGTTGCCGTGAGAGTAGGCGTGCGTGAGAATCGACATAGGGCTGCAAATGAACCCAATACCCGCGATTACTTGCGGCGTCATACTGCACAAGGACAAAGGGTATCGTTTGCCAATACCAATACCGAACGTGCGCTGTCTCCACACGGCAGACCACAACCCGTCCGTCATGGATACGTTTAAGGGTGTCCGTTGCCTTGACCTGAAACCGTACTTCGCCATCCTCGATTTCCCCGTTGGCCGCAAAATGGAACATTGTGGCGTCGCAGCCGTATTCGCGCAGACTCGGCCGCTGCAATTGGTGCCCACGACGGAGCACTTGGCGTTCAAGGAAGTTTACGCCCATTTCCTCGATCACATGCTGACGGGTGCGGCGTTTGCGGTTCATATTCTTACGTTATCAGGTTTGGCGAGGTCGATGAAGAGCAACCGTTCAATTTCCGGAGCAATCCGCCCTGCGTCACCCTCGCCCCCTGTGCCGTCAAGTGAAGTAGGCCGGATCGAGGAGCGCAGCGACGATGCTCCGGCAGTCAGAGGGCCGCGTCACCAAGGCAAACCGTTGCCGGAACGGCGCTTCGCTTGGTCCGGCCTACGGTTCTAACGGGGCTCGGCCATCACGCTGACACGAGCGTTGGGATGCATCTCCCGCAACTGGCCGGCGCCTTTTGCCGTGACTTGAGTCTCTCTTAACTCAAGAACTTTCAGACGGTCGAGGCCCTTTAGATGGCCTACGACTTGGTCGTCGATTGACCTGTTGCGATTCAGATACAGTTTTTCGAGCTTCGCCCATTCTCCTACCGGTTGCAGACCAACTGATGTAACGCTGGTGCTGTGCAGTTCGAGCCAATAGAGCTCCTTGAGTGGCGGAACCCAACGCATCCATTCGTCGGTCACGTTGTCGCCAACGAATTGCAGTTGCTGTAGACGCTGGGTGTGCTTGAGATTGGCCGTTCCGTTTCCCTTCACGTGTGGGGATGCCAACGAAAAGTAAAGCAAGTTTGGAACGTGTTGTAGGTTGGCCAATCCTTCGTCGCTCACTTGCGTATGCTTCAATTCCAAGCGGGACAGTTTTGGGACGTGTCGAAGGTTGGCAAGCCCCCGGTCACCCACGTTGGTGTGGCCCAGGTACAGAGCCGTGAGGTTCGGTAAGTGCTCCAACACCCGCAGGGCTTCATCGTCAGTGGCTGAATATCGCAGGTCTAGCGTTCGTAACTGTGGGAACTTCTCAAGGAATTGGATCCCGGCATTCGTCACATTTGTCTGCGAGATGACAATATGCTCCAGGCCCTTCAGTTCGGGCAAGTATGCAAGCCAGGCATCCGTCACGTGTGGTCCCGCCAGGACCAGTCTTTCAAGATTATCCAAATTGGCCAAGTGCTGCAGGCCTGGCCCTATCACGCACGTATCGAATAGTGCAAGTTGCTGAAGGCCAGCATGATTCGTAAGACGTTTAAGTGCGTCATCAGTAATTTGGGGTCCGTGCACAGCCAACCGGCCAGCTCGAATCTCGGACAGCTCAGCCGGGTTGGCAATTCGTTTTCCTCCCATCGAAAAAAGCCCGAGCAGCCACGCCTCTCTTTTCTTTTCACTGGAATTGACGTCTACACGGTGTTGATGCGGGCTGGCCTTTGCCGATCGCTGGTCTTCTTCGGTGGAAATCGCTTTTCCACCTTGCTTTGGCACGCTCTCACGGTTCTCTCCACACGGGGCAAGGGACAGAGGCGTGATGAGCAAAACAAACAGTACGAGGAGCGCCCTCACTTTCCTCGACAGCCGCCGACCGACCTTGTTGCTGACTATCATCTCAATTCTCCATTTCAGAGCCTCCCTAGGCCGGACCAAGCGCAGCGCCGTTCCGGCATGGGCAGTTCAACCCGACATTCCGCTTATCAAATCGCCGGAGCGGCGTCGCTGCGCTCCTTGATCCGGCCTACGGTTCTCTCGCTTCTCCGACAAAACAGCGTAACTGGCCGTCGGTGGTGCATAGGAACAGTTTTCCCTGTACCGCTGCCAGGCTGTCCCAGACGGGCGGGGCGTCGAGTTTGTATTCGGCAAGCTTCGTTCCGTCCTCGGCCGACGCGGCCCACAGAACCCCGCCCATTCGGCCATCGTACGCCTTCGACAGGTCGTCTTTCGGAAACGCCACCCGCGTCCCCGCGACGAACAACACGTCGCCGGCCAACGCCATCGCTTTACCGGTCAGCGGAATGTCCGCATTCCATCGTTCCTTGACCGTCTGATGGGGGCCGGTGCCTTTCGTACCAATTTCACCCGCGAAAAGCGTGTACCCGGCCACGCGAGGATCAAAATAGGAGCCACGAGCGGGCTGGTATCCACGGACTTCGTAGAAGCGGGCACCGTCCTTGACCAGGATATCGCCGTAGGTCGGCCCCATGCCCGTCGGGATGTCGTACAACAACCGCGTATTGACCGTCCAGAAACTGCGGTGATGCGGCACCGGCTGAACGAAACCAGGCGTGGTAATCAGGTGCGGCTTCGTGAGCTGGGTGTGTTTCACAGGTGTCAGGTCCGGCGTGAATGCAGAGTGCCGCAGATAGACGTGCTGGTCGTCAGCAAGCAGGATATCGGCCTTGTTGCCCTGAATCCCAAAGCCGTTTCCGCCGACTTCTTCCCTGGTCATGCGGATTGGAAACTTATCTTTGCCATAAGGCCCGTACAGGTGTCTGCGATGACGCACCGCGCCTGTTTCCGGATCGAGTCCGAACAGCACCATCCCGCCGTCGAGGAAGCTATTTCGGCCGGCGCAGAAGTAGGCGATGTCGTCCTTGATCAGAATACTGCCGCCCACCGGCCATGCGGATTCCACTTGCTGGTAGGCACAGATCGACCGATCCGGCAGGCCCTTGAACCGCCAAGCCAGCCGGCCATCCTTTGCCCGGAGGCAGTAGACCCAGCCGTCGCGCGAGCCGAACAGCAGGCGACCCTTATGCCAAGTCGGCGGCGAGTCCACGCGACCGCCCGTGGTGTAAAACCACAGCGGCTCACCAGTATCGGCATCCAGTGCGCGAACGGAGTGCGCATCCACATCGGCTACGAACACTTTGCCTTCGGCGATCGTCGGGGCACTGACCAAGAGCCCCCTCTCTCTAACTCTCTCCCCCGCAGAGGCGGGGGAGAGAGGACTATTGCCTAGTTGCGTCTGCCATTTCGGTTCGAGCTTCGCGGAAACGGTAGCCTTGGTGCAGCCTCCTCGGCTACGATCATTCCGATAGGTCGGCCAATTTTGGTTAGGCTGAAGGCTGAAGGCTGAAGGCTGAAGGGATCTGAACGCGGGGCCCTTCTCGATGCGTGGTTCGATCTTCAGGGGTATCGGTTGGCCTGACGATGTCAAGCTCGGCTCCGAGGCCAGTGCGTTGAATCCTGTCAGCTTGACCACGTTGTAGCAGGAGCAGGCGTGCGGCCCAAGATACAGCAGGCCGTTGCATGGCAGGTAGCCTACGCCGCAGGTACTGCGCGCCCAATGATTCGGGAACTCGCCCGAGCCATCGAGTGCCAGAAAATCGCTGCCGCCGGTCGCCGAGTTGATGTACCAGCGTGGGGTGATGCGATTGCGGTAGCAGCGATCATGGCTCATTGGTCCGATCACGTCCTGCGTCAGAGCCTTGACGAGTTCACCGGTGCGGGCATCGTAACCTCGTTTGTTTGCCGTCCACACCACTCCGTCAACCAGGAAGAGGTCAGGGGCTTTGAAGTGGTTGATATGGGTGAGCGCTTCCCACATCTGCGTCCCGTTCTTCATCGAGAAGGCCCACAGCGCGTTACAGCCTGCCATATACACGGCCTCGTCGGAAAGCACCAGTGTAAGCGTCGTACCAGCCGCCTTGCCGGGTCGATTGCGGTTGCCCAGAATCCTTTGCTTGGCATTCTGTGCAAACCACGGCCCCTTTTCCGCCGTCACTCGCCACCGCTGCCGTCCGGTCTTTCGGTCGATGCATACCAGCGAGTCCTTGAGTGCATAGACCACGTTGGGCCCGCGAACCGCCAGTGTCGCGCCCTCGTAATCCCTTGTCTCATCGCCCTGCTTCTTCCAAATCTCCTGGCCCGATTCGGCGTCGATCGCCACAATCGTACTCGTGGGATTGGCCAGTGGTCGAATCAGCGGCCCATAGGCTTCTCTACGGAAGGCACTGGGAGCAATGGTCAGAGAACGTCCTCGGCTCTGCGCTGCAACTGTGCCGGGTGCAGGCTTCGCGGCACCTCTCGGCGTTTGCCCGATTCCGAGGGTGTCGTAAGGATCCCCCGTGACCACGTACAGGACGCCATCGGCGTACACGAATTCCTGGGTCTCTTCCGTGCCTTCGAATTCCTTGAGCATCTTTCCCGTCGCAGCATCGAATACGGTGATGGGCGCATTGAGACCCGGCGTGCAATAGATCTCGTCTCCGATGGCCGCCAACTGCCGCTGTAATTGAGTCGGCGTGAACTTGATGTAAATGTACACCGGCTGCCAGTCAGGAAACGGATGCCGCCACTGTTCGATGCCGTTGAAGGCATCGCGGCAAATCAGCGCAAAGCGGCCCGGCAAGGCCGGATGCTCCACCGATGCGCGGTCCTCGATGCTGTACAGCCGACCCTTGGCCGAGACCAGACTATGAATCGAGGGTAGGCCGAGATGGGAACGGCTCCACTCCGGCTCGGCTATCCACCGGAAGTAGCGTGGGGGCCCCACAACAGTGTCCAACGCGACCGCGTTATTGTCGGGTGTGTTGTAGTGCTGCGGCCACTGGGCGGTCTCTTTTGGCCAGGGCTTTCGGAAAGGCTGAAGGCCGGAGGCTGAAGGCTGGAGGGAAATCGCGACACCACCGGGTGCAAGCACTCTGGCGATTTCTGCACTTGCCACTGGGCACTCGCCACTTATCACCAACAGATTCACCAGGTTATCCACATACGGCAGGACGCTGCCGGCGAGATGGTCAACACTGACCGGTCCATAAAGGCCTTTCGACTGAATGTGTTTTCGCGCCTTTTCAACGTTTGCCAGATCGTCGTCCAGCCCGTGCACGGTAATAGCGTCACTTGTCCGCAACGCCGCGGTCATTTCTCCACCGCCACAACCGAGATGTACCACCAGGCCACCGCTGATGCCGGCTTCCTTCAACGCTGTGGCAGGCTCCTGCGCAGCCCGCGCACCTGTCGTCACGACGACAACCAGAACAATTATCGATAACTTCTTCATACCGTACTTGCTCCTATTTGTTACGCCTCCGGGGAAGTGTCCGAGTTGATGAACATGTCAAGGGGCTCTTCCTGAACGGACTCCATTCTAACTGGGTGGGAAGTTGCTCGAAAGAAGATGCTGCCCCGTGGGGCAACGCAGCGGCTTTTGTTGTTCGTAGTCCCGCATTTGTGCGGTCTTTGATGCGACAGAGCCGCCTGCGAGCTTTGCGGAAGAACCCCCTTGAATCACCAATTCCTCCTGGTATGCTCAATTTCGTTTCCCTGCGTCGTTCGTTCAGGGTACTACGATTCCTTATCCTGCTTGTTTCCCTTTCTACCAATGTCTACGGAAAATCCCCGCACAAGAGAATCGAGGCCCATTCGTATTCTGGTCGAGAAGGATGCGAAGGGCGCACTCGTGGTCGAAGGCAGAACGGAATTGCTGCTCAGACTGGCAGAGGTTATGGGGGGGGCGATGGATTTCCCCGAGAAGGCACCTCTCAGAATAGACGGATTGCCGGGCAATTCGACGTTAACTCTGAAAGCGGGAGAGAAGAAAAGCAAACCCGCATCCGTATGCCAGGTCGAGGTCGTCATTGACGAGAGCAAGTGTTACATCGCGAGCGCGCTCATTCCGCCCGAAGGAGACAAGCTCCGGCGGCCTGTCAAAGGATTGCCCAAGTGCACCGTGCTCACGGTGGGTCAGGAGGACATGCCATTCACTGTGAACCTGTCATCTCATGAGAATCTGGGAAGGCTCGGACTTTGTTTTTCTGCTAAGAGTGAAAGTGTCGCACTCGGACCGGTGGATGCATCCAATGTGCAGGCCGCCATCGGCAGGGCGTACGCACTCGATGACGGCAGAGAGTTTTCCATCATGCTGCCTGCGGGGGCTCAGCTCACCTGTCCGAATCCCTTCAAAAAGGCAGAGGATGACGCACCGCAATTGGAAACGTATGACGTCTCCAAGCTTTCCCTCCGCATGGATGGCAGGAGAGTGGTTCTGACCGGCGTGGAGTCGCCGGTCGATGGTGCCTTTTCCACTATCAGCCAGATTGCGGAGAGACGAGCGGCGGAACGAGCTCGAGAGGCCAAAGAGAAGGGTCCCAAAAAGTCGGGAGATCAGATTATTGAAGTGATCCCAGAACACCCAATTACGCTCACCGCTGTTGCTGACGATGATGGGTTGCTGGCTCTGTCGACTGAAGCTGCGAATGCCATGACACGCGGCATGCACGATGAGGGCAGAAGGGCATTTATGAAAGCTTCGATGAAGGGCCGGCGATTCGGTGTAAACGCGTCCAGTACGAGCCTGTCGCTGCCTCCGGAATTCGAGCGCAAAGATCGTGCAATTGTCCAGAGGGATGCTTCGGCAACGTCAAGTGGCGAGGCGGATGAACAGCCAGTGGCAGCGACGAGAATGTTGCTCCTTCGCGTGAAACGACCTCCGGGCGCTCGCATCAAGTTCAGTGATCCTGCGCTGCACATTCTGGAACTCCATGACAAGCAGGGAGAGATCAAGCTTCCAAGAAAGGCGACATCCGGAGCTTCAACTGCTGCGGCCGCGGTTTCCATTGGTACACCTGAATCGAAGCGGGAGGGATTGTACGTTTCCATAGAAGTAGATGCCGGAACGGAGGGGGAACTGGAAACGCTTCTGCGGGAACTGCAGAAACAGGAGGAAACAGCCATTGCAGCGAAGCCGCTTGTGGAACAGAGAAGGCATGCTGCCACACAGCGGTGGCAGAAGACATTCCTCGGCAATGTCGCCGCACTGCGCAATGTATACAAAGGCGCAGACATCGTGCTGCCTCTGTTACCCAAAACGGAAGATGTACAGCGCGGGGTTGATGAGCCAAAGTCAGAGGGGCAGTCGGTTTCAGGGAAGGGGAATTCCGTCTTTCTCTCCACAGCCACTGAAGCGCTCCTGACCGGAAAGATACGAACGCCACACAGAGAAGTACCTACAGCATCGATAACCCTCTCACTTTTTGGCTTCATGCAGTGCGTTGCCAGGAGGGAAAAGATCGGTGAACTACAGCCTTCGAAAAGAACGCGACAGGCTGCGCAGAGAGTATGCGCCATTATCATCGATGCTTCTGAGAAAGGAGGCGGTGAAAAAGTCGGAGTTGTCGAGAAGATGCTCTCTCCGCAAGAGATGCTAAAGAGGCTCACAAGACCTGACACTCCGCGATTGCAGCAAGAAGCCGCATTCCAGAAGGCAGTCGACGCATTGCCGAGTTTGCTGAGCTCGGCGCCGAGTTATCAGCATCATGCAGAAGAGTGGGGTCCCTATCATCATATGCTGCAGCAAATTGGCATGGCAGTGTATTCCTCTGAGCAGTATCAGGAGGCTCAGAAGGCGGATCAGGATAAGATTAAGGGCAGAGTGCAGCCCGTAATCGAGAAAGCACGACAGAGAGCGGGGGAGCCCCCTTCGGAAAGTAAGGAAGGAAAGCAGTTAATGTGGTAGATCATCAGTTTCGCGCGTAAGAATTCTCTCTGCGGATTCCGAGGGAGCCATTGATGAAGCGCGACAGATGATTGCCGATGGAGGGACTGTCGTGCGTCCTTTACCTGGAGCGGGCAATCCGGGAGAAGAGAATTGACGGCGAGCTAGCGGCGAAGGTCAACAGCTATCTGGACCTTCGCAGCCAGGAGTCCATCAAATGGTGGTGGCGCGGGAAGAGCGGGTTCAACTTCGTCAACGATTGGTCCATCCCTGGGCAGTTCGACAGCGATGCGCGGTTGCTTGAGCTGGCCGGCGAGGTCGCTGCCGTTGAGACGGCCCGACTCAGGTGAAAGCGGCTGGGAGAGAGAACGAATTCGCAACACCTTCGTCTCTGCGCAATCACGTGCGCTTACACCATCATCCGCGGCGAGGGGAAGCTGGTCGTGGGCAAAGGCCCGGTGCGGACGGGGGTGACGGCGATTCTGCCGCGAGGCAAGGCATCGCTCGATCCGGTCTTTGCCGCGTGGTTCTCACTCCGGCCCATCCAAAGGGCTCGTACTTGGGTCGATCGTCTATCTGGGCGGCTGTTTTTCGTTACTAATGCGTTTCAAATAGTAAAGTCTCTTTGCGTCGTCTGGGTTAGTCGTGAACGTGTTATCCTTTCTGTCTTTCGAATACGGTTCACTACCACCGTTGAAAGTTGGAAGTCAAATCGAGAAATGGGCCTTCGATCCGAATTGCCTTGTCATTGGGTTTGCCCTTTGATAGATGATCCTCGACGGATAGAACATCCTCGACGTCAAAAAATACATCAATCTTGACAAACGGACACTTCGGATGCTGATACCGATGTGCTTTGCAGGTACGTGTTGGACCATCGCTCAGCAGACGCTTACTCAAATCGGCTCGGGTCGCGCCAGGTTTGATGGCTTTCATGTCGAGGACGATTCTTCGAAGCCATAGCGATTTGTCAGTATCCCATTCCTTGCTCGAATCTACCGGTTGCCAACGCATCAACATGCCAAGTGGACCGTCTGGTATTTTGCCACCGAGAACTCTTGCCCGTTCGGAAAGCTCCGCTGCGGGCTCAGCAGGTTCGTCCGCTGCGACTACGTTGAACTTCACTTCGCCGGAGCGGAGCGAGCCGGACCAGTCGCGTGCTTGTTCCTCGGGGAATTCGTCTCTGGAGCAGAACATGCCTCTGTGCATTGCACTAAGGTCCGATTCGCCGGACACCAAGTCGGTTTCGACGCTGATTCGCACTGTGTCACCGGGGCGGGCGTCGATGATTCGCCAGATAGCGATTTGTGTTCTTGAAGGGGAATGATCGCCCTTTCCAATGCCGATACCTTGGCCGACGAGTTCCACCAAATGCCCCGGCTCCAGTCGATAGCGTTGGTACGGCAATAATCTCGGCTTGAGCCAGACTGTGCTATAGGGAATGTGTTGAATCTGAATCGGCTTCCCCGCCGCGTTACGAATGCTCCAGTCGCCGTCTAGATGATCCAACGTACCAAGAAACTGGACGGGCTGGCTACCCGAGTTGTGAACGATCACGCGACACTTGAGGGTTGTGCCAACGGCGTACTGTTCTTTCGCCGGATCGAACACCCACGCGATGCGTAACCCGTTCTCTGCTGCCGGACCAAAGCTGATGCCTCGCAATTCATCGGGTGTAGCTGGCCGACCTTTCTTGGGAGAACACCTCGATGCGAACTCTTCGTTGCCCATCGCACGTTGGATGACGGAGAGCTTCCATTTCCCGATCCGCTCGACCGTCGACTTGAAGTCGTCTTCCACCCAATTCTTGTCGGCGCCGGTCACTTCCAACCAGGCACGAGCTTCAGCCGCCCCGGACGCGTTCGGTTCCGCGGCAAGGTCTTCGATTACATGTTTGCGCAGATACTTGAATGCCACCGGTGGAAAAGTACCGTCCTCTTGCTTTCGATGCCGGGCGTGATTGGCAAACCATCCCGCCCAATCTCGCGCCCCATACACCGGCGTGTCTTCCGGGATCACGGCACTTGGCGATGACTCGACGTTGTTCTTCGCTGCATCCCCCCTCGCGTCAGGCGAAGCATCGCGGGGAGCCTCGTTCACAATCGTTGTCGGCCCAACCGACGCTCCGTTCTTTGAGGCTGAAGAATTCTGGGCCAGAGACCAAGCGGGCAGAAAAACAGCGGCGACGCAGAACGCGAGGAGGAATCCCCACGCAGACACCGTGCCGGAGACTCGGTCAGACAGGATCATAGCTATTCTCCTTTCGAAACAAGCACGAGTGTCGGTGTCCACGCCCAAGACCTGCGCCGGCGCTAGGGGCCCTGAAGTTGACGACATTTCGAGAAACATCTCGGCGTATTCCCGCCGGTCCTCGTAAACGCTCAATGCAATTGCATCACAGGCCGTCTCCGCAGATTCACGCAGCTTGCGGCGGACGAACCAAAACAATGGGTTCCACCACCAGATCACTCCTACTGCTAATTCCAGCCACGCCACCCAATGATCACGACGTCGCACGTGAGCCAGTTCATGTGCGATCATGCCCCGCGAACGAATCAACGCATCTTTACCAGCCAGGGTTTCTGGCCAGATAAGCCGCAACCGGCCTAAACACCACAAAAACGGGGAAGCCGTCTCCGAAACAACCGTCGCCGGAACGGACCGAACATTCATTTCGCGCGAGGCCCGTTCAATTTCCGTGACGAGCGGCTGCGGTGCTGGTGATCCTCGACAAACGATGTTTCCCTGCCGTCGAAGCCGCCGAAACTGAACGGCCAGAGCAAAAACGCACCCTACGCTCCACATCCCGATGAGAACCCACTGTGTGAGTGCCATCGCAGCTTCGTCGAAGACCAGCGACGGAGAATCTGTCGATGAATCCATCACCGAGGCCGCGTCAGCGGAACGGTCGATCAACTCGTCATCGAAGACGCTCGCTTGTTCTTCGTCGACTCCACTGACGATGGCTCCGCCATCAACGAGTGGCGGTTTTTCGTCGACAGGCAATTCCGTTCCGCCGCCGCTTGAAATCGGTAGTGTTCTTACCGGCAGAGAGCTCGCCACCTCCGCGTTGGACGCCGGCATCACACGGTCGACGACATCACTCAGCGACCACGGCCACGAAACAACTGGTGGAATAATGAACTTGATGAGTACCACCAACCAGAGTGCATGTCGCCATGCGGGTCGATTCCGTAGTGCGAGACAGGCCACAGAGACGAGCACGACCAATACAAGAATCGAAACGAGCTCTTGGATTATCCACCAAAGCACAGGCGTCATCACGAACCTCGCTTTCGCCGTTTTGGCTCCAACTCGTCGATCATCTTGCGGAACCGCTCAATTTCGTCCGCCGAAAACCGATGCCGTTCGGCGAAGGCCAGCACCAGCGGCAACGCATCGCCGTCACACAATTCGCCCGCCAAATCGAGCATCCGAGCGTGCATCGTTTCCTCGCGTGAAACGATCGCCCGGAACACAAACGCGTGCCGACTTTTGTCGCTATCGACGTACCCCTTCTTTTCAAGCCGTTGGAGCAGCGTGATCACGGTCGACCGGGCCCACTCCTGTCCCTGCTCGGTCAGCAAGTCAAGCACCTCACGAACCGTTTTCGGCCCGTGATCCCAAAGCACTCGAAGTACCTCGCGCTCCGCATCACTCATCGGCAACCGTTCTGGTTCCTGCACGACTCGCCTCCACGGCAATTCAGCCCTCTACTGTTTACATCACGTAGACATATTATCTACGCCGTGTCGTCAAGTCAATCCCATGCTCGCAGCTTTTTTCAACTGGTGCCGACGACGTCACATGGGATTGGCGTGCACGCTTACCCATTTGCGGTGTCCGGAGCATCCCGTCACCGCGACCGAAGGCGAGCTGCCGTCGCCCGGTGAAATGGCGACGTGTTGGAATCAGCGGCTGGTTTGACGAGATATGAGGCCGTTACCGCACTGGTAGCGATCCTCCGGCTCGAGGTCAAGGGCTGTAGTTGGCAGAATCATTTCGACTCGGAGCGGGTAGCCGCCGGTGGTGCAGCAACACCTTGGTCAGTCGCGTTTTGGGGAGCTTTTTTCCACTGTTCGCCGTTCTTCGTCAACCGCTTGTCTAGCTCGACAAAGTCCTTCACCTGGAGTTCGTAGATAGTTCCACCTGGTATCATGTCCGGTGCCATCACCCAGAGGGTGATCTTGTCCAGATGGGCGCGGTCAGCGGCAAAGCCGACGACGACGCGTCCCGGCTTCGATCGGTCCTCCCGCAACGACGCGGTCACCAGGGACTTCTTGCCCTCGTTGACTCGCAAGTCAACGCGGCTGAACTTCTTCAACTTGCCCTTGATGGCGAACTCAAGCTCGATCCTGACGGCGTTGGGGCCAGCCGCCTTCGAACGGATTTCCATGCCCAGTTCTTTTGCCTGCTCCTTGGAGACCTGCCCGATCGACCACAGGGCGAAGCACGGGCTGGGGGCGACGACGAGCAGAATAGCAAAGATTAACGACGACAATCGTAGCGTTCGTACAAACATATCACTTGTCCTCTTTTGTCAATCCTCGAACCGCTTGTCGATGATCGGGGTGTCTGCTGGGAGAGGAATACGATTCAAATCAACGATATCTCCGTCAACAACCAACCAAATGTTTCGTGTCTCATAAGGAGGATGCCAGATGCGAACACCCGCGTTCAGCGTGCCCAGATATTTGTGGGGACCGCGCAACACGGTGATGGGAACCCCTTTGCTCTTGATCTTCAAGATATGCGGCCAGGCAGACTCGAAGTCCTCGCGGTTGGTGAAAGGGATTTCATAGAACGTCAAGTCGGCCAGGGAACCGCGCAAAGAGCGTGATTGCTCTCGCAGCGGCTCCAATTCCTCGGGCCAGCTTTCGGGCCACGTTCCCTTATCGGCAACTAACCAATCCGCATGCGCGGTCCCGACCGCGCAAAAGACGATTGAAGCGACGAAAACGGACGTGAATAGTATCGGCAGCTTCGTAGCGGATGTGAGACGCGACATGGCAACTCCTTGGACACGTGTGTCGATAAGCATCTAACGTCTTTTGTTTTGTCAGTCCGTGAACCGCTTGTCGATGATCGGGGTATCGACCGGTATGCGAATACGATTCAAATCAACGATATCTCCGTCAACGACCACCTCAATCTCGAGTCGAGCCCTTCTCAGGTCCCTTCGATCCCCATTCTCTGGTTGGTACGAGGCCCATTTGCCCTTGTCATCAAAGACGTATTGGGGCAAGACGCCCGATTCCGATTTGATGTGATCAGGCCAGGGAGGACCAATTCGCAAGAGCTTGCCAGAATCGTCCACCCCTGTGATTCCACCACCGGGAGTGACAGAACTTCCTGTCAGAGGAGCATGTATGCGAACACCGGCGTTGATCGTTGCACCAAGTTTTTTGTGCGGACCGCGCAAGAATGTGATGGGCGCTCCTTTGCTTTTGAGCTTCACAATATGCGGCCAAGCGGATTCAAATTCTTCCCGGTTGGTGAAACGGATTTCATAAATCGCAACCCAGGAGGCCACCAATGTGCGCGATTGCTTTCGCAACGGCTCCAATTCCTTTGGCCAACTCTTTGGCCACCTTCCCTCGTTAGCAACAGAATACATCGCTTGCACGGACCCGGCCGTGCAAAGCACGATTGAGGCAACGACGACGAACGTGAGTAGTTTCGGCAGTTTCATAACGGATGTGAGACGCAACATGGCAACTCCCTGGATCTCTTGTTCGGCCTGTCCTATTTCTCCAGTTCCTCAAGCAGTTTTGCACCGAGTTCTTTCCCTTGAGAATACCCATAGCCCTGTCGACGATAGTACTCGACTAATCCAAGTGCAAGAAAGCGATTCTGCCGGCACGTGGCAAGGCTCTTGGCCTTCGTCTTGGCATCTGCATTGTGTTCGTAGGACCGCACGGCATCAGCAACCGCTCTTGCCGCCCTGTAGCCTACATTCCTGTTCAGCACCAGTCCGCACCGGGAGAGCATCACGTAGTGGTACATGTCCGTGTAGATATGGAGTGGCATCGCTTCATCGAGATAGGCGGGAGACTCCCGGTAAATGATGGTGAGCCCCTCGGCCTCAAAGAAATCCTTGTGCCAAATCGCCTCGAGCGCAACGGCTTCATCATGATAAAGCTGATGCATCCGTGTCGGCGGCTGATGATCAGCCGGATCTCGCAGGCCTCGACAAGCTGATGCATAATGCTGACCGGACGTGAGAGTCTCTACGAGACGCTCCGTCGTGCGTGCCGCATATTGCTTCTCACTCATCGGATCGCCTGCGGGCATCATATTAGAATCGAGCAGTGGCAGAGAGACGATCTGCGGCACATCATGTCCATGTCCCCATGCAAGATCCTTCTTGGGGATTTTGGGGACGGGCGGCATGACCGCCAGATACCGGGTCCAGATTTGCCCGCGCTTCGTATCGCGATACACGGCGAAAACGTCGTAGATCGGGTGATCACCAACGTTGACGAGGTAGTGATTCTTGCCCCTCCCCGCCGGAGGAAGGACGGTGACCACGGGCGTCCGCTTCGTCGTTCCTTCGTAGAAAAGATACTTTTCCACTTCCTTGCCGTTCGAGACGTAGTGAGAGCCGACCTGACGCGCCACCTTGACCCAGTGGTCGTCGGGGAGATCAGCGCCACTGAGGGTGAGGCCCTTGGGCACGTTCTTCAAGAGCGTCAGATGATGCCAGACGAGTTCAAACCGTTCGTCGTCGGGCATCTTCGGCGGCCTCCGAGTCATGCGCTCCTTTTCTAGCTGTTTGTGCCATGCGTCCCAGTCGACCGCTTTGGCGTCTGCCACTTGATCAGGTGTGCGGTAGACGTTCACTTGAGGCCACCAGGCATTGGCATTCCCGTAAGCGAAGCGGACCTCGACAGCAACCGGAACGGCCTTGTTTGAGTATCCCACCGCGTGGAAGTAGAGAATAGGCTTAAGGCGCATCCCGGAATCCGGCGGCATGTCCTTGACACGCAAAGCAGGGGTCTTGACGGGCTTGCCCGGCGCCTTATCCGTGTAGATGAAGTCTGGCATCTTCTGCGCGACTGCAACTCCCGCGGCCCAGTCGTAGTCGTTTACACCCCACTCGTGTACTGCAATTGGCAGGGGCAGCCACATGTCCGCTACCATCACGGACGGAGTGAACACAGTCAAAACAACAGCGAGTATTACTATCCTGGAACCACGCATGGCGATATCTCCTTCTGCCGAACGACCAGGCTGTTGCACGTCTATCTCTTCAGCTTAGCGTTGTTTTCCTTGGGACCATTCGCCATAAGCCATGCTTTGCACTTCTGCAAGAACTCGGCTAGCCCATCGTATGCTTCACGATCGAATACTCCACGACTGTACCCCAACTCGACTCTACGAAGGGTTTTGGGTATTTCGATCCCCGTACATGACGACAGAGCCCTTACCAGCGACCACCGAAGTTGTTCTCTCATCATTTGCGACTCCGCCCCGCCATTCACTGCACAGCAGGCGTACTGAAGGTGAATTGCGAGAGATTTGACAGCCCTTGGATCCGCGAGATCGCGTAGCGTGTCGGCCGCCAACACTTGAAGAGATTCGGTGCGACGCACAAACAGAGCGATGCAGATCGCGTCGACGTCCCGTCCTTTGCTTGCTTTCTGTAAGAAATCGCGGGGGGTAGTTTCGTTGAGTCTGCCGATTTCCGCAAGCCTCGCAAGCAAGCTCGATGCGTTTCTGCTGGCCGCTCGATCTTTCTCACGCAAGTCTTTCAGGTAGTTTCGTACAGCTTCGGGGGGCGCCTGCTCCAGCATCTGTCGCAACAGGTCGTCCGGACGCTCGATGCGCGTCTTTCGAAGAGATGCCGAGAACCGCTGCAACTCCGCTTGCCCACGCCGATTACCTGGATACGGAAACACCAGGATATCATTCGACGGTCCGGTGGCCGCGCCGGCGCGGGAATCGCCACTCAACGCCAGAACTCGCTTCAAATCGAGTTTCCTGGCGGCGTCATCTTCTTCGCCGTAGAGCTTCAGCAGTTTGGAAACGGTTCGAGGCTTCGGCAATTCGGCGATGAACTTGCGAAAACTCTCTTCGCTGCGTTGCAGTACTTCTTCCGGCGAGCCCTCGACCACAATGATCGGCATCACGGAGCGGAGAGAGATTCTCTGCGTCGTTACGTAATCGAGAATGTCCTCGTCTTCGCGAATTGGGCGACTCGATCCTGCAAACGACTTGTCGCTGAGTTCTTCGCCGACAGCCTGCTTCCCAGTTTTTCCGGTGTTACTAGAGATGCCGGTGACCGATGCCGACGTCGGCAACTCGACCGCTCCTGTTTCGATAAACTCCACAAGATCGTAGTCGATACCCAAGCTTGTCGCACAACGCACCTTGAACCGAGAACCTGGCGTTCTATAGAACCCGGAAGTTCGGTAGTGGCTTTTGCCGGGCTGGAGTACGACGTGACCCGGCTCAACCGGCTCAGTTTGCCCCCAGAGGCCTCTCACCCATTTTGGAGGCTGGCCAGGATCGTAGAAGGCCCATGCCAGGCCGATCGAATCCGGCCGTCCGCTCTTTGGCGCCGTGATCACACCAATCGGCTTGTCGGACTGGTTTTGTATCTCAACGGTGAATCGCTGCTTTGCAAGTGCAAGTTCGGTGATTCGACACCGTAGTCCCTTGACCATCTTACCCCACGGACCGGGAATCTGGAGCCGATTGCCTGTCTTTGCGTCTTCCGCTTTCGGCAGATAGACGACCGGCGCGACGGCGGCGTTCGCGGACCCGACCGGGCATAAGACGATTGAGGCAACCAAAACGAAAGTGAACTGTTTCGGCAGTTTCATAACGGGCGTGAGCCGCGACATGGCTATTCTCTGTATTTGAGTTCTAGAACAACGACTGGTTCGACGGCGATTGCGGTTCAATCAACCTTCACTGGCGTGCGAGGGGCATTTGAATTCTTCGCTTTTTCAATTTCCTTCAAGATTCGAGGTACTTGTCTTTTCATGGACGCATCGGTCCACGAGGACATTTCAGCTTCCGTATAGTCTCGTTTTTTCGAGTACGCATCCATTAATGAGGAAATGTCAGCCGCATTGGTCCAGCGTTTGACCGCAGTTTCCAATCGACTGTCGACCGGGACACTCAGGTATACCGCGCTGCCGCCAAACAGCTCCGAGAAAAGCTCACCGCCGGGAACTTCGATCAGAATCCCGCCAATTGGCTTCTCTTTCTCCTCGAACGCAAGAGCACTGTAGACCGCAGCAAGAATGCTATTCTTGGTCTTGCACACCTTCATGTCCAATGTGAACGCTCGATGGCCTTGCCCGTGCGACTTTTTGCCGTCGAGCCGCAGAAGAGACGTGATCTTCCCATTTTTGCGGAATATGAGCAGTTCGACCGCTTCTTGTTTCGATATCGAAGGTCTGTCGGCTTTCTCGCTTGGCGCGCGGTAGAGCGTAACGGGAAGTTTCAAATGTTCCGGTGCGGTCCCCTTGAGCGTTTCATTTACTATCAGTGTGGCCGTTTTAATGGTCCGTCCATGGACCTTTCTTGCATCGACCGTTGTCACGAATGCTCTGATGATCGCGTCCGCATGCGCAACTCTCGATTCGATGCTGTCGGCCACCACAATTTCCGCGTCTGCTCGCGCAACAACAATGACGACGAGCACAATCGTGGCAAATGACGAGTTGACCCTTGAAAGTGACGTGTTCTTCATCTCGGGGCCCTTGAGACTTGAGCTGCAGCAATCAATCCGACACACTCTCCATCAGTGGAATAGACGATATAGTGCGTCCACGGGTTTCGGCAGCATGTCAGCGGAGTTTCTTCAGGTCGATGAAATCCTTGACCCGCAGGTCGGAGCCGGTCGCTTCGAAGACACCGCTCACGACCCGCAGTGTGACGTTTTCGAGAAACTCGCGGTTTCCCATTAACCGGACGACGACGGTCCCGGTGCTCGTTCGCTCGTGCTTCAACGGCGTCCACCCGAGCTGAAACTTTCCGGCAACGGCGATCTCCAGGCTCACATGATTAAAGTCCTCAAGCATTCCCGCGGGCTTGAACTCTAGTTCGATCCACGCCTCCTTTGGGCCGTTCGGCTTCGCGCGGACCTCAATGCCCAGTTCCTTTGCCCGCGCCTTGGAGACGTTCTCGACCGAGATCAGCGCCAGGCACGTTCCGCAGTCCACCGCGAAAAGAAGCAATGCGGAGCAAACGACGATTCGAGTGTTCATTTCAGATCCCTTCTGTTGGAGTGCATCGAAAACGGCGTAGAGTGAGCCCTTGTTGGCCGGCACGTCAGCGGTCCAATTTGACGATCCAACCGATTGGGAAGTTTCGCTTCTTGCCGCCGAACAAGTGATTCACCAACGATGAGGTCATTGCTGGCTCTTGGGACGGTTGTCCCCAGAAACGAAGCGCAATTCATCGCTTGCCTGCCAGGATGGCATCAATTTCCGGTTTGAGTTTGATGTTGTAGAGGCCGGCATATCGCCACTTGCCCGCTACGTAGTCGGCCGAGAGCATAACGACCCATTCCTTTCCGATGAATCTCTCTGGATCGGTTGGCGTCCGGGTGGTGATGACCTTATCGGTCAATTCGCCCTTCAGCACTCGCGTCACCCTGAACGTAACTAGGTTCTCGCGAGCGTCGCCTGGCCTATTCGGTGGTGCCAAAGCAGATTCTACGGCAGTTGCGACAACGATCACCTTGGCCTCGGCCACGCTTTGCTCGAGCGATCGACGTGCGAGGGAGCGGATCCGAGGCTCGGCCTGACTAAGACTGCTAAGCAGGGTTGTGGACAAGCTGTCATTCTCGCCTTCCGTGGCCTCTCTGGCGAAATCAGGTTTAGCCTCCCTGACGAGATTGGTTTTGGGGGCAATTCGGCTTTCACTAAGAAGTGCCATACTGGTTGAATCCGGTTTGGACGCAATTTGGCTTTCATTTTCGACGAGACTTTCGTTGATGACGAGAGCTTCGGACCTACTTTCGGCTAGGCTCATGTTATCGACACCATCGTCTGTGGCTCTCCTCAGGATGTCGGTACTCTCGTCCGGGCGCGCCGAGGGGGTCGAATCGGTCTTTGCTTGGTGAGCCACTTCGTGATTCGTCTCTGGCGAGGCCAAATTCGAGATCCAAATGGCGGCGACGACCAACACAGCCGCAGCGGCGACGACCACGCCAATTGCCAACGGCGATCTGCGAGTTCGCGTCGACGACGGCGCCGCCTCGGCCTGCAATCGTGCGATCAAGTTTGCGGAAAACTGATCGTCAAGCCGCGGTGCACCGTATTCCTCGTGCAGCAGGTTCTGCAGATCCTCAGCTTCGTGATCCGACTGCATTGAATCGTCCTCCACTTCAACGCCTCTCTCTTGTAGCTGGATTCGTGAGAATTCAGCTCGGATATGCTCGCGTCTGAAGTCTTGCGACTTCAGCTACAATCGTCATTCAAGTGAGGTTTCATAGTGCGCTCGAAACGCCTTACGTGCGCGATACAACAGCGATTCGACTGCCTTCTCGGTGCGACCCAACCGCTCGGCGATTTCGCGAACGGTACACCGATCCAGGTATTTCCATTCCAACACGACACGTTCGTCATCCGGCAGCGCGTCGAGTACATCCGCAACGACTTCGCCGGCAGCGGACGTATCCTGTATCGCTGGCTCAGTATCCGTAGTGGCCAACTTCTCTTGCTGTCGATACCAATCGGCCGTCTTGTTCCGAGCGATTCCGGTTAACCATCCGGCAACGTTTTCCGTCTTCGTCCCGCTCTTCAACGACCGGATGGCCGCCAAAAACGTCTCGCTGAGCACATCCTGGCCAGCGTGTGTGTCTCGGCCCATCCTTGCGAAAACGTATCGCCACACAACCGGCGCGTACCGCTGGTACAACTCCGCCACAGCGTCGGAATCACCCTCGCGGATTCGGCTAATCAACTCCTGATCGGTTGGCAAATCGGGGCACACTCCCTCAGTTCTACCCTACTGTCGTTTCCCAAAGGCCAAATCACTCAGGGATAGTCTGGGCCCATGGAAGAGATGATTCTACCATCTGATCGTCATCGGCAACGGAGAAACTCTTGAACCGTGCCTGGTACAAGTGCGCCTGAGCCGAGGCGTGATAATAAGCGTGGTACCGCTGAGTGCGCGTTGCCGTGACCTTAGTTCTCGCTGTGCGTCACTGGCGGGCGGGTGGCCTTTGGCGTTTTCGGCTGCGGCGCATCTTTGATTCCCTGCAGCTCCCGCAGCTTTTTCGCAGCGAGGTCGTACCCCTCGTGACGGGCCGTTTCTTGGCCGTCACGCCAAGCGATTAACGCGGGCAGTTCTCTTACGCCGAGCGCTTTTGGGACATTGTGGCGCCGCGTCACGTCTATTTCGACAATCGCAACGCCCTTCTCTTTGAGCTTGGCGATCGTCGGCTTCAGTTTCTGACACGAGGGACACCAATCCGCCGTGACAAACAGCAAAGCGTGGGGTGGTAGCGATTTGACAAACGAATCAAGGACAAAAATGTCAGGATAGCCGTCTTCGTCGTAGTCTCGGATTTCAACGGCACCCTTCGGTACGGTGGGTGTCTTCTTTCTTGGCTGCGGCTCAGCCGGTTGTGTCGCCGAAGTCGACCCACTCTTGGGTTCAGTCGTCCGCAGCTCGAGTTCGCGCACCGGAAACGGGACGTTCACCCGGACAGTCTTGCCGCCGCGCAGAACGTCAAATTGGAGCGTCTCGGCGTCCCCCCGCTCGATCTGCTTGATGGCTTCGTGCATCGCGGAGTCTAACGCCACCAGGCTGGCAATCGGCGGCCCCTGAAGCCCCACGACGATATCTTCCTCGTGAAAGCCGGCCTTTTGCGCAGGGCCATGGGTTCGGACGGACGTCACATCCAAGCCACCTGGGTATTTCGCAAAGACGTTTTTGTCGCGAAAACGTTCTCTCGTAATCGGTCTGAGATGGAGGCCTACCCACTCGAGCACCTTGGCCGTCAACGGTGAGACGGGCGCTGGAGTGACTCCGAACTCATTCCAGAGCTTGCTTTCGCTTGGCCCGGCACGAGGAACAGACGGAGCCTGGGCAGCGCTCGCGTCCACCCGTTCGATTGTCACCACGTGCTCCGTGCCGCGGCTCAGTGTGAATGTGCCGTTCTTGACGACCAGCCGGTCGGTTTCGGCGAGCAACTCGATCTGATAGCGACCGGCCGCGATGCGCACCGACGCGCCGGTTCGAGTAACCGACAGCTCGTCGACGACCTTGTCGCCTTGCGTGATTCGCACGGGCACGTTGCTCGCGTCGCTCTCAATGGTCACAGTCCCCTTGTTCAGTTCCAGTACAATCACGATGCCGGCGAAGATGAGTGCGAACGCGAAAGCGGCTGTGGTAATCAGCCGCACCGCGCTAGCGGTCGGTTTTCGCAGGAACCGTGGGCTAGCGCCCAGCGGCTGATCTCTCTCGCCTCTTTCGCGGAGCGAAGGGCGACTCGCTGGCAGAGGCACAACATCCGGCTGCTGCACGTGTGCCAGACATTCTTCCAGCAGCCCGGCGACTTCACGGGCCGACTCGAAACGGTCGTCTGGTTGCCTCGACATCAACTTGGCAATGATCTGGCATAGCCATTGGGGGATATCGGGATTGATCTCTTGGATCGGTTTCGGTGCTTCGTCCGTTATGCGTCGTAGCACACCGTAACTGGTTTCAGCGCGGAATGGCGCGCGACCAGTGCACATCGTGTACAATACACTGCCCAGACTGAACAAATCGCTGCGCTGGTCAACCGACTCGCCGCGCGCTTGTTCGGGCGACATGTATTGTGGTGTGCCGGCGATGATGCCGGTCTTCGTCAGACTGGCATCGTCCACGGTTCGGGCCAGGCCGAAATCGGTGATGGTAACTCGCTCGACATTCGTTTCGAGCATGATGTTGGCAGGCTTGATGTCTCGATGCACAAGTCCCTGATGATGAGCGGCCGCGAGACCGGCGGCGATCTGTGAACCAATCCGCAACACGGCTGCCAACGGCAATGGGCCTTCGTCGTTGATGCGCTTTTGCAGGGAAATATCGGCGATATAGGGCATTACCAGAAACGGCAGGCCGTGGAACTCGTCGACCCGATGAATGGCCACCACGTTGTCGTGTAACACCGCCGCCGCTGCCTGGGCCTCGCGAGCGAATCGCTGACGAGCGGCACCGTTTGCCGCCAGTCGCGGAGCCAAGACCTTGATCGCGACATAGCGATTCAGCGAAGCCTCGAACCCTTTCAATACGATTCCCATTCCGCCGTGTCCGATAATGCCGACGATCTCATACCCGGCGAAGCGGCCCAGCATTTGCGGATCGTCCGTCGGATCCAGCCAGCCGCGTATCTCACGTGTAAGCAGGTCGGCCGTTGGCGTATACTCGCGATCACCCACCGCGGCCGGAAAGAGGGACTTAGCAGATGACAGACTCGGCAGACCATCGAACTCATCCAGCGCAAGCATCGACTGTGCTTCGTTCCACGAGGTCCCCGTAACAGCAGCCAGTTGGATTTGTTCCGCACAGGAAGCGCACTCTGAAAGATGAGACTCGACGACCGCCGTTTCTTCCGGTGAGAGGCTACCGAGCAGGAGTTCGTTTAGCTTCTCTGAGTCACATTGCGTATACGTATGCCGCTCATTCATGGATTCTGCTCCTCCTCGAACGGATCTCCGTTCCGAGCCCGGTCTTGCAGTCGGCGCATGATTCGGCTGCGCGCCGCATAGACTGCACCGGTGGACATCCCCAATTGCTCTGCCGCCTCTAGTACCGACAAATCGCCGAGAGTCGTCAGCCAAAACGCCCGCCAGGATTGCTCTTTGAACTCATGACGGATCTGTTCTGCCGCCCATCGCAAACGACTGCGATGATGCTCTTGTTCGATGACTCGTTCAATTTCTTCTGCGGGAGCTTCGACCGCCAGCGATTTCGCCAAGAACTCAGTCCCACCAATTGCCAAGTGGCGTTTGCTGCTTCGCAGCATGCTGATTAAAGCGTTCCGGGCCACACGATTCAGCCAAGCACGAAAGCCTCCCTTATGTGGATCCTTTTCCCAATTCGGGATCGCCTTCGCCACCGATTCCATGACCGCCTGCGCCAGATCTTCCGCATCGCTGTCCTGAAGACCAGCACGACGACCGATCCGGTAAACCATCGGCCGGTAGATTGCGACAAATCGCTCCCACGCGGCGCGATCATTCGAATCGCTCACGCGAATCAACAAGCTGTCGCTGGTTTCCGGTGGTCGTGTCACGGCCATCATTTTCCCTAATACAAAAGATTACGCAGCCCACGCCCAGAATTTGACACGGCTGACGGGAAAACACGGCATTTCTTGAAAAAAGTCGCGTATTCAGCCGAGTGGTGGAGTGACCGTTTTGTAGCCGGATTGCAGGAATTCGGACAATTCCGCGGCAAACTGGGAAGATTCCGAATTCTTGCGAATCCGGCTACCAATTGGCTGAAGTGTTATAGGAAGGGTGGCGAACACCATTTGGCCGTGCTCGTCAGCCAGTTCCGCCACGAGTTGGGCGTGATCACGCTTCATGTTGCGTCCATTCTCCGTTGCCCTGACTACTCCCCCGCGTCAGACGTGGCTTGCCGCAATTAACACTGCCCACAGAGATTGACGAAGACGAACGACCTATTTCTTACAGAAAAGAGTGAGTTTGCAGACATTGTGTGGCGACAGATTCTATCGCGACCGTTGGGATACGGGGTTACGGTACAATCGCCCTGGGGGATTAAGGGCCAAAACCAAGCACCCTTCCATCCTCCGATTCGTAACCCTCTGGCGTTTCCGTGCTGAAGAGTCCGTCTGGAATTTCCTGGTCGAAGGTGAAGCGATCATGCACCCATCGCTGCATGAGAGTCTTCTCCTTCCGCAATTCCGTGACAATTTCGACCGGTAGCTTGGACTTGGGACTGACCCAATGGGTGCGTGTCCAAGTTTCGTCGCCGTGTTTCTCGACACTGCGAAACCCAATGACTTCACGTCCATCAATCATCCGCTTCGGGAGACGTTCGGTCGCTTCGGCCGGTATCTGGCGAAACCGAGCAAAGAAATCAACAGTCGCGGGGATCTTCTTGATATCGCTCGTCGATTGCTCGCCCGTTTTGGGGTCGATAACGACCTGTTGTTTTAGGACTCGCCTTCTCTTCTCCGCAGGGATGAAACTGACACTCAATCCATTGCGGGCGTTTCGAACCGAGTAAGGCGGCGATGTGTAGTCTGCGGTCGCAAAATATGGGAACAGTTGGTCCGACCGCTCGAGGTGTTTCCCCTTGATACGCACGCGACGAACGTACAAGATTGTGGGCCCCTTCTTTGGAAAGCCTTTGAATACACTGAGTTGGAACTTGATGTCCTCGACTAGGTCAGTTTTCGCATCCTCAAGGCCTTTCTCTAATAGAGCAATCGTTTCTGCAACAGTCATTTCTCCTGCCGATCGCGTTGCGTCTGAGTCAGGTTTGCCGCCGCTATAGGACGTTTCGACATATTCGACCGTTCGTACTCGTTCCACTTGCGCCTTCACTTCGGCGAATGCGATGCTCTCGGTCGAGACGAATAGGCCAACCAGGAAATAGACCAAACTGCCAGCAACTGCCACTAAAGCTACGGCTCGAATTGTCATCAGGAATATCCTTTGGTGAGGGTTCATCTTGTGACGGGACGAATTGCTGCTTTCCACGGCGCCTCGCACAACAATCTGCTGTACGTCTACGCTTGTTCTGTCTGGCTGATTACGCTGGAAGAGCGATTGTAAATCGTCGTCACGAGATTCGTCTGTCATCACCTCCTCCTCTCAGCACTTTGCGTTGTTTGCATCAGCGAGCGGACTTTCTCGACCGCCTTCTTCAGTTTCGACTGTATCGTTGTGTATGGTGTCTCCAATACGTCTCCAATCTCGCGAACCGTCATCTGCTCGTCAAACTTCAGTGAGAGAATCGCACGCAGCTCAGGATCTAGCATCGCCATCGCGTTTCGTAGCCGTTCGAATTCGCAATCCTTTTGCTCAATCACGGAACTTGGCAATGTTTCCGCAAGTTGGGCATCTCGCAGTTGTTCGCGTTTATTGCGCCTTAGCCTGGCAATCGACTCATTTACCACGCAACGATGCAGCCACCCGGCAAGTCGATTTGCCGAGGGCAGCTTTTGTGGGGCCTGCCAGATTCTGAGCAGTACGCACTGGCGGACTTCTTCCGCGTCAGCTTGCTGCCCCAAGATTCGAAAGGCCGTGCATAGCATGCCGTGCTCGTATTCGCGCACCATCGCCGAGAAGGCGTCGGCATCTCCGTGCCGTATCCGCTCGATCCTTTCGTCATCCAGTTGGGTCATCGAATCTCCTGCATTGCCCTAATGACGCGCCGCAGCAGGGTTTGTACGAAAGAAATCACGATAATTCCGCTTTCTGGCAGTCTTCTTCGTCGTGTGGACTTCACATTGTCGCAAGCCTCACCTTGGTGTTTTTCTCCTGGGACCCCGACAGCACGATCGAAAGGAGCTTCCGTTACCTGGGCAAGGGGGGCCAAACTCGGCGATAAGGATCGCATCGTGTGTTGGTACCAATTGAAGGATGCCCAGGATTCGAACACCTTCCGAGTCGTCTATGGCGACTTGACCGTCAAGGACGTCGCTACCAGACCGTCGGATGGAAAAACAACAACGACTCGACAAGCCGCTGCCGCAAGTTCACAACGAGATCGAATCGTCGGATGTGAGCCAGCTCGGGTACAAGGTGAGTTTTGCAGACATTGGCGACAAATTCTGTCGTGATACAGATGCTCGTACTAACCGAGCGTCCGCCCCACCGCAATGGGGCGTTCACCAATAGTCCAGCCGCATCCTGACGAGGTTGGCTGGATTCAGTCCTCAGAGATCGAGTCGCCGGCTTCAAGATTCGACAAATCCCATAGCTGAAGACCTAGGAATTTGCCGGTACGAGCAGCGAATGGGCCGGTGGCTTTTTGTTCCGGCTCGCGGAGGCTTGTCACCAGGTACCGGTTGTCGTCGGTGAATCGCACCGCTCCCGATCGGTAGGCTGGGTCAAGACGGATCGTATTGACGAGTCTTCCGCTGGCAACGTCGTAGATCAGAATCCGATCAAAGGGGCGGATTGGCACAAGGTAACGATCCTCGTCAAGCATGGACTGCGTGGCCATCACAGCCAACAGTCGGCAATCACGCGAGAACCAGGCAACATACTGGTTCAGCGCAGGAGACAAGCCGTGCAGGGGACGGATCTCTCCGGTTGCGAGGTCCCCGATCAACGGCGGGGCAACGTAGGGGCGGATGGCGAATACGGATGCACCGTCCTGACCGAATTCGATGACATTCCCTGGAACGGATTGGACTTTGCCGAGTTCGACCGACTGCTTGTCGTCCAGAGGGAAGCGGATCTGGCGGGCCCGCGTGGCGACAGGAAAGTAGGGAACTCGGGCCACCGTGATGTACTGCTTGCGCCCAGGCGCATGGACGTCTTCGATCACTTCGATCGCGGTTATCCAATCGCCGTCTCGCTGACCAAGGTGAACTCGGCGGCTGTGGTGCTCGGTCACTGCGACCACGGCGGCGTCCGGTCGCGAAACGACTACCAACATCGTCACGACTTTGCCGGTCCTGGATATCGGCCGATGGACCACAATCGCTAGCACCGCAAACCGCCCTTGGCCCAAATCGAGGACCGGCCGAGTGTAGCGCGCGAGGCTAAACCTCGCTAGAGGGGCTTTTTTCAATGGTAGGATCGGTGATAGGTCCACGGTGCGCGTGGCTTCGCGATGCCGACCTTCAATCCAATCGTGCAACGGACAGAAGTAGAGCGATCGCGGATCGTTGGGGTTCTGAGGGTAGCTAAACACGGCGCCCACCATCCATTTGCCATCGTCTACCAGTCTATGCGGCTCGAAGACGCAACGATCACGTTCGTGGCACGCGATGACCCGATCGGCCTCCAGATCGTAGACAAAGACTTGCTTAGTGGTTGTGGCCATGAGGAATTTGTAATCCGGCGTTATGTCCACAAACCAGGGTGCCACATCAGTTGGTAAGCGGATTGTCCTTTGAGCCCAAGCCGAGTGTCCAAGAATCGAGAGCACAACGCACATTGTCACGCAAAGCGGTGCATTTTTCAGTACTGGATGTCGCATTGCGGGAAGTTCCTCGCTTCGTTTCGTCATGCGTTCGTCCGAGACCTCCGCAGCATTGACTTGTGACACGGAAGTCAGCGGCTCGATTATCTGGGACTGCTGGTCGAGTAAGGCTCGTCGCTGGTCGATGGGCTTGGCAGGTTCCAAAGAAGAAGCCGGGATCCATCACGGTGGTTGAGTTCCAGTTCCGTCGTCGTGACCAGCCATTTTCCGTTATGTGAAAAGGCCAGGGGCATGCTGAAGAGACCGTTTGACGTCGGCAAAATCGCCATTTGGCGATTGCGTTGCACGTCGACCACAAGGACCGGGCGAGGGCAGAACCGAAGGACGTCAACGGAACCGATTGCCAGTCTTTGGGCGGACGGATCTGTCATCCAGTATCTACTACGGTACCGAAATCCCCCCCAACTATCCGGCAACGTCACGGGGTAATGATGAGGCGTTTTGGTCACGCGGAGATTCTTGAGCCATCGAGTCATCTGCGCGTTGTCAAGTTCGGCCGGTAATACGCCTATCCATCTCATCGCCTCGTCGGCCGTTGTGGCTTGGTCGCTCTTGATTTGTCCCCGGCCACGTTCCCAGCAAACGGTCATTCGGTGCCAGTCGCGCGGGGCGTCGGTGGTGCCCCGCGCCGCTGCTACACGCAGCCCATCTTCGGATCGCTGCTTGGCAGGGAACACCATGTCATAGGCTGCCAGATCGACGTCCGCCTCCGGTTCGAATGTGCGTTCCTCCCATCGCCGCAATCGCAGTCGAACGGTTCGGGGGCCTGGGTCCATCCGCACCATGGACCTATCGCACCTTTCAGGTATATAGTGCTCAAACACCACTAACCGCCCGGCGTCCCATGTGCCGAGGACTTCGAAACGGTGGGTTCGCTGATGATCGGGATCGCCGTGTGGAAATAGGAGAAAAGGCTCGACATCACGGCCGTCAATCAACGTCTGCACATCCCAAATCACGAATCTACGCGGATCCAAGTGTTGGGTAAGAATCTTCGTCTGGTTTTCGGTCAGTTGAACCGTTTTAATGAGACCCACGTGACCTTCAACTGTACTGGGATTCTGATACCATCGCACAACGGATCCGTCGTCAACCCGAAAGACGACGATGTGAATTCCAAGTCCGACGAACACGAAGCGATCGTCGGGCGAGAAGACGGCAACGCGCGCACGGGGTGCGGGACCGCGCCGCCGAGCGCTTTCCTTTTGCGGTATCTTCAGCACCAGTGGTTCGGCAGCCTCGATCCGCGTGTGGGTCGGGGCGATCCAACACAAAGCCGTGATCAGCCAAATGGTAGACGTTTTCATGTCTTGTCCTCACTAAAGCGATCGGCGTAGCCCGTACACTCGCAGCATAACCTCCAGCGGTCGACTCACGGGCTCGCAGCGTCTTGCTCTCGTTTGGCTGAGTCAGCGTTGCGGCGGATTTGCTCCAAGAGATCCGCGATTTGCTCGTGGACTCGCTGCGTTTGCGAGACGACGAGGCCGTTGTTGCCCTCGGGCAAGACGTAGATCGTACCTGGTCCCCCAACCTCGTCCCACGATGTCGCCGAGATGGTTTGCTTGATGATCTGGGACAACTCCTCGGCGGTAATTGGCAACTGCTCCGTTGAATAGACACGTGTGTCGGGTCGGTTTTCAGCTTCTTCCGGTGTTGTGATCAGAAGCACCTCATCGGTCAGGACATACTCCAAGTCAGCTTGGTCAAAAGCAAGCCGAAGGGCCGAACGGATGGAGATCCCTTTGGGAACCGCATCGGTGACGACTTCCGTGGTTTCGTCCATACCGATGTCCTCTAACGCCCGACGATCAATGACCACAGGAACGGCGATCTTTTGGTTGACATACTGGGCAAAGTCGCTGAGAGTCATGGGGCCGTCGATTACGTCGTCAACAACCTCCTGGTTCAGCCGCGCTTCGGTCGCTTCAATGAACTTCCGGTATTGATCCACGGATGATCCGTCCGAAGAATCGGCTCGCTGGCCTGTGGCATTGTCTACCGTGACGACCGTGGTCGTCAGCGGTTCCTCCTCGTCCTGAACGCCGGCCTGTACCGTGACAGTCTTGCCGGGCGAACCGGGCTCCTGTCCTACGACAAATGTGCCGACCGACCAGATTCCGACGCACGCGGCAAACACGGTTGCTGCAACGATGGTCCCAGTCGTTTTTGCTGCTGATGCCATAGTGGATACCTCCAATTGTGCGAGTTGGTGGGATGTGGTACTGCCGCAAGCTTTGCCCGCGGCGTAGGAAACACTCGATTGCACGGTCTGCTGGATCAGACTCGTTGATACTTGCGCCTGGGCGGCCTCCTGGGTCGAGGCGATGACGGTACCCAGAACGGAGAACATTACGCCCCTCTGCACAAGGCGACGTCGCAACTGCGTCTTTGCACGTTTGAGCCGTCCTTCGACAGCCGAGACGCTCAGCCCCAGTTCGCCGGCAATGTCCTTGACCGTTCGACCCGCCAAATAGTGCAGGGTCAGTGGACGGCGGTACTTGTCGGCAAGTGCATAAAGCTCCTCGTCGACGACGCGTTCGTCGTGCCGCCGCATTACTTCGTCAAACGGATTGTCCTCGTCAGCCACGGCCTCACCCAACGGTTCTTCACCAGTAGCGTATTTCCTCTTGGCCTCCTTTAGCGCGACCCGATAGGCCACCCCATACAGCCAGTTCGCAAGAGCCCCTTTTTTTCTGATCTTCCGCGCGCTCTTCGCCAGAACGAAAAACGTCGCCTGAAACGCATCCTCGGCATCGTGTCCGTTTCCCAGCACGCGCCGACATACCCCAAGGACCATTGCGCCGTGCCGCCGGACGATCTCCTCGAAGGCAGGCTCATCCGACTTGCGCACAAAGCGAAACAGCAGCTCATGATCCGTGGCAGTTCGCGTTGGCTTCTCGTTTCGTTCGGCTGCCATGGTTGTAATAGTAGTTCTTCGACGCGGCCGTGTCGGGCGCACATTCTGCCAAAAAAGTCGAAAAAGTGATACCAAATCAGCCGGAAGGTCGTTGAAGTCGTAGGGCCGGTTCCCACCGGCCGATCAGACGACGATCGAGCGCTGGCCGGTGGGAACTGGCCCTACTCCACCTCGAGCTTCATGGAGCGCGTAGTCGCGCCCCTGCATCCCGCATGCGGGCTCGCTGAACATCCTACACGTCGCCGTCGCACGTCAGAGAACTGTGTCCAAATAAATCATGCAAATGTCATGATAAGTCATTTCTGGTTAAGCCTGCAAAACCATAAACTCGGCACGCGTTTGCCGCAACAAGTCTGACCGCTGCCGCAATGCCGAAAAAGAGATCGCATGTCGGCTGACAGTAGCTCGACTAATGCGGGGGCACCAGGAATAAAACATCATGCCAGATGCGAAAGGGCTTCAATGCACTGCATCGGGTTTCCGACCGGGGGAAGAGAGGACATCATGGCTGCTGCGCTGCAATTGTTGGTAAGGAAGATGATCCTGCTGCTGGCCGTTGCCATCCTTTGTCGCTGGGAGGCGCCGGCGCTGGCCGGACGGACGGTGGCGGAACAAATGCTGTCCGAACTGGGCGTCACACCCACTGTGGAGGATGTCGCACGTTGCCTGCGTTGCTTTGATCCGGACGCAGATCAGTTGG
>CAZURK010000155.1:0-34007 GCA_964623055.1 uncultured Pirellulaceae bacterium | reverse complement strand
GATTGCAAATCCTCCATCGCCGGTTCGAATCCGGCCGGCGCCTCTTCTCTTTCTCGCTGGTTCTCTCGATTTCCTCCTGGGGATACCAGCGATTTCGCGTTCTTGAGCTTGCTTCCTCGCCCCCTCTTTTCGTCGTCTGTCGCCGCAGTCTCTGTCTCCGGCGTATCCGTCCAGCAATGCTGTGATGGCAATCGTCAGTCCGTACGTTTGCTCCGCACAGCCATTATGGCAATCGTCGCGACGACGCCGATGGCAACGGCGAATCCAATCAGCCCAACGGCCACCAGATAGGGTAACGCCCAGTTCATGAATGCTTCGTGCGCGGTCATGGCGGATTGTCCTCTCGACCTCGGGATGCGTGAAATCAGTAGGTGCAATTCGTATGTTGCGCCCGATCGGGAGTCCTTAGCCTATCCAGCTTCTCGTATCAAACGCCGAAGAACCACGGACGCTGGGCTTCAAGGTCGTCGATGGACGGCTTTGGAAAGCCATCCTACGAAAGAAAGTGCGATCAACCACGCAATATGCTGCTATGGCTTGGCCACATCGTTGACTTGGCGAAAGAACACAACTCCGGGGATCAGAAGAAGAACCAACGCAAGCTCGATCGCACCAATACCGATGCTCTACATGACTGCTCTCCTTTGGAAAAGGGACGATTCAACAAATCGCCATTCAGCGAGAGCAGGTCATCTCCCGGGTGGGAACGGCCCGAACCGAATGGTTCACGGTGTGCAAACACAATTGCTGGCCACGCGAGCATTCAGGTCAAGACGTGGATACGGAACAGAATCGTCCATTTCTCGTTCGTTACTCGTCCACCAGACGCGGCCTTATCAGATTGATGCTGCGGCGGCCAACATCTATGTCCAGGAACACGTCCGTGATGTCGTTTTCCAGCAGACGTTCCATTAGTTGCCCGAGCTGCTTCTTGATCGCACTGTCGGCTGCTTCCCCGCCGGACCAACACGACGCCGCAAGCGTATCCCACTTGGTGGGATACCTTCGAGGCCACAGGAAACGAACGATCCGCTCCATTCCCTCGGTCAGCGTCCCACAGACGTCGTCAAGCGAGGTCCGAACTGCGGGCTGGTGGAACAACGACCGAGACGCGACCGCCCATTCGGCTGCGATCGCTATCCGAAGGGCCTCACTGTCCCAACCGAGGCTTTTTGGCAGTGCGTCCAATGCCTTCGTGTACAACGACGAATCAGTTTCCGCCTCTGTGACGAAGTGATCGTACAGCCCTCGCAAATCGTCGCCTGGGCCTCCGTTGGTTGGGCCGATCTCCAGTACGGCCGGAAGCGCTCGGACCGGATGAACGCAATGCCCAGCCGCCTCGTGTCCCGTGGGGAACAAGACGCCATGCACCAGGATTGGGTCGCTTAGCCCCGCGTCCAATTCGCTCAGAGTCTCGAGCGCTTGGCCGCGGCAGATGTCATCCCACTGCTCCCAAGCATCTTCAACTCGACCAAACATCGAACGAATGCGTTCCACAACGCCATCGTCACTGCGAACCGCTCGTTCGGCTTCCGTCGTGAAGTCGGTCAAGAATGCCTTGGCTGCTGCTTCACAAGCCAGGGCAGCGTCACGAGCTTCCTCGAGCTGTTCCTTCGTAAGCATGATCCGGTCTCCGGCGTGTCCGCTTCCAATCCCTGGGGAAACGGGCTGTTTTCCCCTATCGTAAATCCACTACCGTCCGTGAATCAACGCCCTGCAAATCAGAATCCTCTTGCGGTACACTGCTGGTGATCTATTGGAACAAAGACGAGTCGCCCGATGTCGCTGCGGGGAGAGGGTTGTGATTGGATCTCGCATACCGAGGAAGCCACGGCTAACAATGATGGTGACCGTGTGTATGGTCACGTGCGGCTGTCTTGCCGTTTCGGCCGGAGAATCCCCGCAGGCGACGCGCAGCCTGCGGGATGTTTTTGGCGTGACTCATGTTCATGGCAAGTACCATTTGACCGATGACGAGTTTCTGATCGAGGGGGCCGATCAGATCGCCGCGCTCGGAGCACGTGTCATCAAGCTGTATTTGATGGTTCCGCCCAGAAGCTACCCGTTCAATACCGAATGGCCACGGGCCGACACCCTTGTCGAATTGGCACGCACGCCTCAATATCGAGCCGTGTTCGCGAAACCGTTTTCGACGTACATCCTGACCGTCTACTCTGTGGGCCGCCCCGATCACTATTGGATTCATGGGATCAACGAAGCGCAGGCACGGGACGAGACCAGGCAGTTTCGCGAATTGGCCAGTCATCTGCTGACCGAGTATCGTGGATCAGGCAAGACCTTTGTGCTCCAGCACTGGGAAGGCGATTGGGCAGCACGCGGGTCTTTTGATGGCAAGAAAGATCCCACGGAAACCGCATTCCGTGGGATGATCGGTTGGCTCAATGCTCGTCAATTGGGCGTTGAGCGAGCGCGTACGGACGTTGGCCAACAGGGCGTTCGCGTCTTCCACGCGGCCGAGGTCAATTTGGTGCGTATCGGAATGGTCGACGATCGCCCCACGGTCGCCGCTCGTGTTCTGCCGCACAGTCGCGTTGACCTCGTCTCGTATTCCGCATGGGACACGCAGGACGATCGAGAGCTTTTCCGCCGTGCCTTGGACTTCATCGCCGATCACATGCCCGATCGTCCGCCCTTCGGCCCTCGGAACGTGTATGTGGGGGAGTTTGGCGCTCCAGAGAACGATTGGCCCCCGGAAAAGGTCGATCGCACGCTTCGGAACGTCACCAGCGTGGGGCTAGAGTGGGGGTGTCCTTACATGGTCTACTGGCAGGTTTACTGCAACGAATTCAACCGCGGCCAAGCCAAGCCCGTTGCGCCCGTCACATCGAACGACGCGGTGCGCGGTTTCTGGCTGCTTCGTCCCGACGGTAGCAAAGGTCGGGCATGGGATTACTTTCGGCGCGGGCTCGGCCAATCGCGCTGATCGCCGGACCCTAATTGGACTGCGCCACTTCGACGATCGATTGAAGCCTGAAGCGCAAGCGAAGAAACGCGTTACGTGGTTGGATCTTCGCTTGCGCTTCAGGCTTCAATTTCCACGCTCTGCCCACCAAGTGGCGCTGTCGAACTGAAGGTCCACCAGAAAAAAGCGTCACCCCCGCTCGCAAGCGTAGTCATGCCCTGCTAGACTAATCCGCAAAGTTGGCCCAATCCTTATTGAGGCCACGTGACTCTATTGCTAGACGTTTTCCTTCCTCCCACCAACACACCCACCAACACAACCCGCCTCGGCACGGAAGACGAGAGTCATAAAACTTCCTGGCAACTTTTGCTGATTCCATGAGACAAGACTGAACAGGTCACAAGTGTGACTTGATAGCTGTCTGCAATTTCTGTTTCCAACACCGTTACGGAGGGCACAATGATGCGTTTTGTAGTTGCTGCAGTCGTCGTTTTTGCGGCATGCCTGACTTGTATGGCTGCTGATCCTGACCAGACCAAACCGGATCAGGTCAAGCCGGATCAGGTAGGGCCAGTCCAGGCGGCGCCGGATCAAGCCAAGCCAGACCAGGTGAAGCCCGATCAAGCCAAACCCGATCAAGGGAAGCCCGATCAGTGCAAACCTGACCAGTGCAAGCCCGATCAAGTGAAGCCTGATCAATGCAAGCCCGATCAGTGCTGCCAGAAAAAGCCGAAGCGCGCCCGGCGTTGTCGCAAGTAGCGATCGCCCATGGTTCGCTGATGCCAATCCTTGAAAGGATGTCCCTCGCCTTTCACGGGGGACATCCCTTCTATGCTTATCTCGGGCCGTCTATGGCTGCGAGATTCCTTTCGCACGACGTTCAACACACGCATGGATGGTAGCAGGCTCGCTCCGTGAGCCGTTCGCAAACGGAATGCGGAGAGGGCCTGCTATTCTACTTTACGGACCCTACCGACGGAGTACGAAATGCGACGGGTCTTCTTGAACGTTCTGATACTATGTCTCGCGGTCGTTTGCTGTGTTGGTCAATCCGACGCTGCGCCGCCCCGCGCCGAGAGCAACGTTCGCCAGCGAGATGTAAATGGGCAACTCGTTCAGAGCGAGAGGGACGAACAGGAGGCGCTTTTCAACTACTACTTCCGTGACCAGGCACTGAAGTACGAGACGAAACTGGCGAATCTGAAGACGGAAGCCAAGGTTCCAAAGTGGAGAATCCCTTATGCTGCAGCGATTCATCCGGAATCCCGCGGCGGATTGAGCAGTCGCCGAGGCAGGGGCGACCGTCCACAGCGAAGCGGACGCGATAGGTCGGAGGCCGGACCGACGCGCGGACCATCCCCTCTGAGCCTCTATGACCGCGCGTTCAACGGCGGAGAGGATCTGGCCAATTCCTACGAGCGTCGAAGGATCATGGGAGTCGACCGGGCCCTCTTTCCTGCGCTGAGGATGCGACTGGCTTCCGAGTCCTGGGAGGGCTATTGCAGCGGGTTCACAGCGTCGACCGTCATGCATCCGGAACCGGTGAAACCGGTCGACGCAGGGCGGGTTGGCGGAGTTGATGGCGTGGTTTTCCAGCCATCGGATATCAAGGCCCTACTGACCTGCATCTACAACAGAACCACCGACGACAGTTACCTGTATCTGGCTCCGCCGAGCGCGAAAGATGGTGGGCCGAATATGGGAACGCTCCACTTGGCCCTGGCCAACTACATTGGCCAGGCGGGCCATCCAATCGGCATCGACCGGACCAAAGGACGAACGTCTTGGAACAATCCCATCTACTCTTACACAGTCAATCAGATGCATGACGCCGGAGGCAGCGACCAGATTCAATATAAGTCAGTCGAAACAACGATTACGTACACTCACTACGGTTCTGACGCCAGCAGGCAAACCGATTTGATCAGCGGCGCCAGAGTAGGAAACCCAAAACAATCGATGACGCTTCGCTACACTCTGGCGATTGATGATGAAGGGAAGATCGTCGGCGGCCGCGCGTTGAACTCCAGCGGACATTTCCTGTGGATACCGCTGTACGCCGTGCAAGGCAAGGAGGACGGATCGGTGCCGGGGAATCCCTATGTTGACGTACGCAAGGTAATCGCCCTGGCGCGAGCGTCGTCGCTACCTGAAGTACAAGAGAAATTCGACACGGCCACCATTGGCCCAAAGATCGATCCGGCGTTGGCATCGAACTGAATGCCTCTGGCCAGCGCGGAGAAGATTCACCAGACCATAGATCCGGACACTCCCGAGATCCACAATGCGAGAGGGCAGTTTCATGTTGCACAAGAACCGAATCACATTCATCTTGCTTGTCGTCTTGACGGCGATTCTGGTCGACTCTGCGAGTGCCTGGCCGCCGTTTCGACGCGGAAGAGGCCGTTCCGGCGGCAGCAAACGGGTTGCTACGAAACATGATGAGACTTCGGCCGACCATCGATCCTTGCGAGCATCCTACGACTACGACAGAGCCAGTGCTCCCGAAGCGGCTTTGACCGACCGCATTCGAGTCTTCCTACGAATGCAGGATGAGAAAGTCCTGGCGGCAAAAGGGCAAATCGTTGCCGAGGTGAAGATCAGGGACCTGAGCGATCACGAGAAGAGCTATACCAGATACTACCCCGTTTCTTTCACCGGCGTTACGCAAAAAGGAACCAAGATCGGCGTTTTCGATGTGGCGAACAAGAATGAGGAAAGTCCGATTGTGGAATCGGCGAAGGTCTATCGGCTGTTCGTGAACCTGCACCGCAAGTCAAAAGAGTATGGTAAAGAGTCCGCTTTGGGGCGGGTCGCATTGCCGTACTACGTGGCAACGTCCGGCGAATCGCGGATCGAACGAGCCCGCCAACATATCGTAATGCGAACCTTCAAGGAGTTTTATTACGCCAGGCGAGGATGGCGAAGCGGAGAGCGCTATCCGATGGACTGCTATGCCTTCTATATGTGGGCGACTGGCTCATGTACCGTGGGGGCGCAGAACGGTCGGACGGTTCTGGGACGGCTATTTGGCGGGCGGACTCCCTACAACAATGGAAGTGATGTTCGAGAGTTGGTGAAGAAGAGCCGGATTCACGGGGACTACGTTCGGATTCCCGGGCACAGCTTCATGCTGCTGGCTTACGATCCAAAGATTCAGAAGGTCTGGACGATCGAAGGTAACTTCAGCCGAACGATTGAAGTGGTGAATCGGTCGGTGGGTTCCGGCTGGACCGTCGGCCACCTAGCCGATCACCATATTCGTCCGGAGTTGTTCGACTCGGACTCGGAGACCGAGAGTTCGACAACCGTGGCCAGCCACAGCCGGGACGCGTCTTCTTCGTGACCCGGAAAGCGAAGACCCCGGTAGGTCCCGTCTGCCGGACGGGACCTCGCGCTGCGAATCGACGCTTTTCGTTGGTTCAAGGTCCCGTCCGGCAGACGGGACCTACTCTGAGGCGAGGTCGATGACGGCCACGTCTTCGGGCTCCAGGGTCAATGCGGTTTGGCCATCGTTCCAGGCAATCAATTTGCCGCTGAGCAATTCGCGACTCGTGGCTCCGGTGGGCAATTCCACTCGGATTGCGACCGCGCGTTGTGTGCTGCTGTCGTTGAAGACGGTCAGATAGCGGTCGCCGAAACGTTCCACGTACACTCGCTCGTCGCTGCTGTGGGCCAATGTTACGGGCTCCCAGCCCGCTTCGGCGACCAGTTTGCACAGCGGAACGTACTTCTTGAATAGCGGCCGGTCGCGGTTGTACAGTTCGGGCCGGGTGAAGTAGTGGCCCTGGGACGCGTTGTGGCTGAAGAAGCCGGGGAACATGCCGTAGGCCAGCGATCGCTTCATGTAGCGTTCCACCAACTCGTGCGAGAAGTCCTCGAATCGCGTGTTCATCAGGAAGCAGAACGGTTTGCCTTTGCACATGGCGCGGCGATACAGCAGTTCCGCGTCGGACATGGGACGCCACGCTCCGCCGTGATTCCAATTCGTCTCGGTGCCCATCACTTCCAGCATCGGGGCCAGCCAGCAGAGCCGGATTGGCGTGCTGTTGGCCATCATCAGTTTGTCCATCCGGTGTACGTCACGCGCGATGCCGCGAATGTATTCGAAGGCGATCAAACCGCGGAAAATGGCCGGCTTGCGGTCCTCCTGCGAGAAGGTCAGCGGCGTGTCGGCGGCGGCGAGATGGTCGCGGCGGAAGTTGAGTTCGTCGGTCACGTAGCCTTCGCTCGAATCGACATATTCCCCGTCCAGGTCGCTGGTACGATCCGGTCCGTACAGCCGTGCTTTCAACTCGCGATTCCACTTGTTCTTGAAATCCGTCACCCCGCCGGCGATGCCGGGCATGGAATTCATGCTCCACACCGCGCCGTTGCACCACGGCGTGTCGAGTAATCGAGCAGGCATTGTGCCGTCCTGATTGTGATAGCCGCTGGTGAAGAGCGCCTTCGCGCGCGTGTCGCCCTTCGCGTCCGCAAGGCGTTTCGCCTCGGCTGTTGCCGCGTCCAACGTGCGAGGCATATCCAGGGGCATGCGCATCCACCACGTCATCGGTTCGGTATAACGGAACGTGATGATGTCGTGTTGGTCGTCCCAAGCCGTCTCGTTTGTACCTTCCTTGAACTTGAAACCGAAATCCTCCCAGCCCTCGACCTGGCTGATTCGTGCAAACGGCATCCACAGGCCCTGTTCCGGCGTACGGCAACGAAACGCGTCCGGAAAAACCTCGTAGTAGCGAGCCAGGGCGGCGCGGAATCCCCAGTCGGGATCGAAGGCGTAGTGACAAAATCGTACTCGCGCCGAGGGCTTCTCCGGCGTTAGGCCAATGTCGTACGCCAAGAACAACTCGCCTGTACCGGCGTTGTGGCCGATCCGGTAGAAGGCCGGGTGAGCCATGTCGATGCCGAGCGCCGCGCCGCGATTGCGGTCGGCCACAGCACCTAGCGGATATCGTGACAGTCGTCCGCCGGCCACACGGAATCCGGCCGCGTTTGTGTACTCGCGGCCTGCCTCCACGCTTTGTTGGTTGCGAGGGTCATGCAGCCAACGAAGCGACTCCGCAGAAACGGGCAGCACATATACCAGGGTCACGGCGCGGTCGCGTCCGGTCGTGTCCGACAAGGTGGCATCGACGAAGGCGACGCCGTCGCGCTCTGTTGAGCCCCAATCCAGACGCAATCCCAGGGCTTCTCGATCGAGGCACACGAAGTCTGATCCGGCGGCAACGTCACGAACCTGAAATCCCTTGGTCGGCGGCGTCTCCTGGATCACCGGCACGCCGTCGAACATGCTCGCTCCGTCTGGCGCGCGAACCACATGAAGCGATGGATTTCGAAATAACGCTTTGCCACCGTGGCTACGCAGCAACATGTGAAAACTCACTTGCCGCACGGGTTTCTCCGGCAACACTACCACCTGGCGCCGCTGCCAATCGTGCGTACCAACACGAAACGGCGCGATTTGCCCCCACAGCGGCGTTCCGTCGGTGTAGACCAGATCCAGGTAGAGCGAATAGTTGCTGTCCGGCGAGCCTGTCACACCCTCCGCCTTGCTCCAAGCGGCAGCGACGATCGGTTCCGGGACGGTTTGATTCAACAGAACCGTCTGAGTTGCGCCGCGCTGAACTTTAGTGTCATCGCCATTGTCACAAACGATCAGTTCGCCGTCCCTCTTGAACCCTTCGTGCCAGGGTCGCCAACTGTTTGGCTTTAGCAGGTTCTCGCCGGAGTCGCTGGTGTCAAACGCCTTCTTGGTCACGCTTCCGTCAGGCGACGTGTCTTTTTCTGGGGGCTCACCTGCCCGCGCCGGATGCGTCACTGTGTGGTGAATCTCGAAATGGAGAAAGACAACTAAGGTAATTCTGGCAAGAGTCATTTTCGATGGCATCGTGTTCTCCTCCTGATCGCATACGCGCGCTGTCGACAACGCCATTCGACGCATTTGAAACGAGCGGTTCTATCTTGTATCGTTATTGCTGTTCTCGATAGTACCAGACATCACAAGGAGTGACACCATGCCGAGCTTGATTTATCGCGCGCTGCCCGTTTTGTGTGTGGCCGTTGTGCTGACGTTTTCACAGTCGGCGTCGGCCCAAGAGACATTTTCCTACAAGGATCTCGTCCATCGTCTGATCGATCTGGAGCAGGTGGCGGTTTTGCCGGCAGCCGGAGAAACGTGCGCCCAATGGGCGAGTTGGGACCGCAGCAGCAAGTACGACGCAGAGACGGGGAAGTATGTGAACTGGGGTGCCAATAACGATGGGCCGAATTTCATTCGTCAAGAAGGCGACCAGGTAGTTATGGCCGAAATGGATGGCCCCGGCTGCATCTGGCGGATCTGGTCGGCTTTGGCCAAGGCGGGACACGTCAAGATCTACTTGGACGGAGCGGAGGAGCCGGCGGTCGATCTGCCGTTCGTAAACTACTTCAGCGGCGACACGGCGCCGTTCGACTATCCGCTGCTGTCGTACAACTTGGGCGATCTCGGCTGTCGCGGCCACAATCTCTATTATCCCATTCCGTATCAGAAGTCATGTAAGATCGTCGCCGACAAGGAGTGGGGCCGGTACTACCAATTCACCTACACGACATATCCTGAAGGGACCAAGATTCCTACGTTTAGTGTCGCATTGGCACAACAGAACGCCAACGCTCTGAAAGAAGTCAACGACTTCTTTCAGTCTTCGCAGGGAACCGATCCGGCAGGTTCGCGTGATGGCCAGGAAACCGAAAGCGGCACGGTTCGCATCGCTGCTGGTGACGCTGAGGAATTGGAACTGACCGGCCTACGGGCGATCACCGCCATACGCGCAAACGCCAGCTTCACGGATCGCGAAGACGAAATGGCCGCGTTGCGCAAGACCGTCCTGCGAATCACTTTCGACGATGCCGAGAAGCCGGCGGTCTGGTGTCCAGCGGGCGATTTCTTCGGAACGGCGCCCGGCGTGAATCTGTACAAGTCACTGGTCACCGGCATGACTGAAGACGGTGGGTACGCGTTGTGGTATATGCCTTTTGCGAAGAAGGCCGTGATCGAATTGGTCAACGAAGACACGGTGGAGCGCGAACTCGACTTCGAGATCACGCACGCGCCGCTTTCCCGGCCGTTTGGCGGGCTGGGGCATTTCCACTGCAAGTGGCACCGCGACACGGTCACGCTGCCCGAGGACCGCTGGCCGGACTGGCCGTTGTTGATCACTGAGGGGCGAGGACGTTTCTGCGGTGTGATGCTGCACGTCTGGAACCCGCGTGGCGGATGGTGGGGCGAAGGGGACGAGAAGTTCTTCGTGGACGGCGAGAAGTACCCGTCGACGTTCGGGACCGGATCGGAGGACTACTTCGGCTATGCCTGGTGCCATCCGGGGCTATTTCAACGCCCGTTCCATTGCCAGACGATGACGCAGGGCAATAAGGGGCACCAGTCGGTGTTGCGATGGCAAACCGTGGACAATGTGCCGTTCCAGAAGTCGTTCGAAGCGTGTATCGAGAAGTACTACAGGACCGAAGAACGTGGCACGCAATACGCCACGGTGGCGTGCTGGTATCAGGCACCCGGCGGGGCGGAGGCGTATGGGCCGACTCCTGTCACTGAGCGTGACGGGTACTACATCAACCCGCCGCTCGAGGCAGGCGGTTTTCCTGTATTGAACGAACCGCGAGGGAACGTATCCACGCAAGGCATGGGGCACTTCCAGGGGAAGTGGAAGGACGATCATCAGCTTTGGTGGACGGGTGCCAAGCCTGGAGCCAAGCTCGAATTGGCTGTGCCGGCAATGAAAACGGGCACCTACGACGTGAGTGTCGTGCTGACCAAGGCACGCGACTACGGAATCGTCCAGTTGTCCGTGAACGGCAAGAAGGCCGGCGATCCGATTGACCTCTACAATCCGGCCGTGATCCCCACGGATCCAATTCCTCTGGGCACGTTCGATTTGACCGAAGGCCAGAACAAGCTGATGGTCGAGATCGTGGGGGCCAACGAAAAGGCAGTCCCGGCGTACATGTTCGGGTTGGATCAAGTGATCCTGGAGAAGAAGTAGGGAATTCCTTGCTGACGTTTGTGGGATGAGTTTGGTATGGTAGTAGTAGGGACGATGTTGCTCCCGGCCGAATACTATGCCCCTGGATAGGGCTACCATGCTTCATCCTGTCCAACAGAAGGTCAGCACCGTTAACCGCGTGTCGCGCGTTTTTGTTGCGATGCACGGGCTTGGTATGACGGCGATTCTGGTGGTTGCCACAGCATTCGGGCTGGGCGTGCTCGACTATTTGGTACGATTCGAAGACCTCGGCGTGCGCTTCCTCAGTTCGCTTGCCGTTCTCGCCGTACTGGTGTGGAGTGTCTATCGTTTTGCCAATCGGGCCTTGTGGTATCGCCCAACGGACTTGCGCATTGCTCAGCAACTCGAACAACGCTTCCCCCAACTGAACAACGGGCTCTCCAGCAGTATCGAGTTTCTGAGCCAACCGGAAGACAGCCCCAAGGCGGGTTCGGCCGATCTGCGACGAGCGGTGGTTGCCCGGACCGTCGGCGAAATCGAACGATTGGATTTCGTTCAGTGCCTCAACATTGTCAAGCCACTATGTGTGGCTGCCGTAGCGATGGGCCTCTGTCTGGTGATTGGCGTGATCTGCTGCTTGGACATAAGCCTGTCCGTTCGGGCGGGGCGGCGACCCTCGTCCATATTGGCGGCGCTGCGACTGGCGATGCCGTGGGCGGACCAGCCGTGGCCTCGGCGTAACGTCCTGGAATTCACAACAAGTCCCGACCGGGTCGCCATGGGGGCTAACTTCGATGTGGAACTGGTCGACAAGAACGGACGGCTGCCTCGAACGGTCAAGATTCATTTCTGGTTTGACGGCGATGAGCAAAGTGAAATCAAAACCAAGGAAATGAGATTCTCGGACGGTCGTATGGTGCATCGCGAGGAGAACGTCAGGCGGTCGTTCCGCTATCGGGCATCCGGCGGCGACGACGACAGCATGGAATGGATTCCGCTCGAAGTAATCGAACCTCCACAAGTCGAATCGCTCGAAGTTCGTTTGTATCCACCCGCCTATACCGGCTGGCCCGAGGAGCCGTCGGGCGAGAATATCCATGCCATCGAGGGAACACTGGTGGCGGTTGCCGGCCGCCTGTCCAAACCTGCCGCCAAACTGACGCTAAGAACAGACGGGCCAGAGACGCCTGTGGCGGTCCCTGTCGAATTGTCGGAGGACGGACTGTCATTTCCGTTGCGCCGCGATTCGGAGCCAGTGTGGACGATCCAGCAATCCGGAACTTACTGGTTCGAGGCGACCGACCCCGAGGGGCTCCGCAGCCGTGGCGACCGGCGTTGGAACATCCGCGCGGTCGAGGACATGCCGCCGACCGTTTCACTGGAGAAGCCTGGGGCGAACACATTCGTCACGTCGGAAGCGGCAGTACCGATCACTGCGTTCGTCAAAGACGACCTGGCGATTCACACGATCGTGCTTCGGTTCAGCCGCAACGATTCGACCAAGCCAGATCGGCAAGGGACGGAGGAAACCGTGGAGGTCTTCCGCGGACCGGACATCGCACCTCGCGTGTCGGTAAGCGGCCTGCGGAGCGAGGGGGAACGGGGTGAGAGCCGTGACTGCGAATATGCATGGGACCTGTCCGCACTGCAAGGTCTGGAGCCGGGGCAGTGGATCGAATTCTCGATTGTCGCGAGCGACTACAAACCGCAAGAATCGCAAAGTGTGCCCCGACGCCTGACCATCATTTCCGTCGATGAACTAGAAGATCGTATTGCGGCTCGTCAGTCCTACATCCTCGGGCAACTGGCCGAGGTCCTCCGCGTTCAACGCGACACGCGATCGCAGACCAAGTCGCTGGAGATCGCACTGGAGTTGACCAAGCGATTAGACAAAAAAGACGTCAGCCAACTGGAAAGCGCCGAGTTGAATCAGCGACAGGTTGGACGCATGCTCTCGGATCCAAAGGACGGCGTGCAGACTCAAATCGAGGCGCTGCTTCATGAACTGGCCAGCAATCGCGTGGACAATCCCGAGGTCAATCGGCGCATGACGGAACTGCTGGAGGCCGTAGAACAGATCAGTCGCGAACACGTTCCTTTGATTCAACGCGAGTTGACAGGCGCCAGGAAAATCGCCCGTGCGCAGTTGGATCCGGCCGGAGATGGTGGTTCGCCCACAGGGTCCAAGGCGGACGACGCGTTGGCGGGTTCGTTGGGCCGAGCCGGCAGCGGCCAGGACGAGATAATCGCCATCCTCGAACGTCTATTGGGCGAGCTGACCGAATGGGACAGCTATCGCCGATTTGCCCGCGAAATCAGCCGAATCCGGCAGCTTCAGGGGGAGATTCTACAGGAAACGGAGCAGACGCGGCTGGATACGTTGGGCAAGGAACTGAGGGATCTGGATTTGCAGGAGCGGGCTAACGTGAAACGACTTGCGGAGCGACAAACCGAATTGGCGCGACGATTCGACAAGATCCAAAGCCGAATGGACAAGATGCGAGTCGACTTGCAGGACGCCGACCCGCTGGCGGCGGAAACGCTGGCTGATGCAGTGGATCTGGCCCGCCGGGCGGCAATCGGCGGTCAGATGCACGAGAGCGCTCGACAGGTCGATCAGAACCGCGTTGGCCAAGCGGCGGAAACGCAGAAGGCGATCGTCAGCAGCCTGCAGGAGTTGATCGACACACTCGCCAATCGCCGCGAGCACGAGCTGGACCGCCGGCTTCGCAAGATGGGTGAAGCCGCGGACGAGTTGAAGGAACTGCGAAAGAAGGTCAAGGAGTTACAGGACAAGATTGATCAAGCCAAAGACCAGCCCGATGAACAGGTACGAAAGCGAGAACTCCAGAGGCTCAGCCGTGAACAGAAGAAATTGGCAGAGCAAGCCAAACGGCTCTCCAGACGCCTGCAGCGGCTGCAGGCAGAGAAGCCCGCTTCACTGATCGAGGAAGCCGCGTCGCAGTTGGATTCAGCGGGCGAGGCATGCGAGCAGGGCGAAGGAGAAAGCGCACTGGAACAGGCCCAGAAAGCGGAATCGACGTTGGAGGAGGCTGAACGCGAACTCGACAAGGAACGGCGAAAGGCCCAGCAAGACTTGCTCGACGAGCAGATGGCTCGTCTGGAGCAGCAGATCGCCGGCTTGGTGGCCCGCCAGCAGGCGATCATCGACACAACCTTGGAATTGGACGGCCTGCGTCTCCAACAAAACGGTCGGCTGACGCGCGGACAATTGGCCGACGTCGGTGACGTGGCGCGACAACAACGTTCGCTTGCCACGGACTGCGCCGCACTGGCCGAGAAAATCGCTAAGGCCAAGTCGTTCGTACTGGGGCTGCAAGGTGCAATGCGCGCGATGGATCGCGCCGCTGACGGCTTGGACCGCGCCGACACGGGCGAGAGCACACAGCAGTCGGAACGCGCGGCGCACACCCGCCTCCGGCAACTACAGGAGGCACTAAAACGAGACGACTCACAGTCGGACCAGCCGCCGGGTAGCAAGAATCCCGGCGGCGACGGACCGAAACCGCCGCCGCCCGCTGACGCAGTGCAGAGACTTGCCGAGTTGAAGCTGCTAAAATTGATGCAGGTGGAGATCAACCGCCGGACGATGGAATTGGAGGAGATACGGCGGCGCGAGGGGACGTTGTCGGAAGAACAGCTCGATATCTTGAAGGACTTGTCGGCCGAGCAGGGGCGTTTGGCCGATCTGGCGATGGACTTGACTATGCCGACAGAAGGCAAACCTGAAGAGGATCCCGAGAACCTTCCTGGTGCGTCTGATGACAAACCAAGTGTCGAGTTGGAGGATAGTCTCGACAACGAACTGCTTGAAGGGATTGACGGGGAGCGGTGACATGCGTGAACGACTGGCATATTGTTCTTCGATTCTTGTAGCAGCATGCCTGCTGATCGCTTGCGGTGCTCTCGCCGCAGACGACGCTCCAAAGAAGACTGGCACGTCTGATGCGACGCCGTCGCTGGACGATATGCTACTGGACGATTTGGAGAACGATGTGGTTGATGGCTTGGATACGAAGCCGTCGAAGGCTGGTAAAGACTCGGCGCCGGATGGCTCGTCGGGGTCGATGTCGGATTTGGATGACGAACTGCTGCGGCAGCTTGGCGAAGGCGAGGATGTTGGCGAAGAAACGCTCGACCCGCTGCTTGTGATAAGTCGCAGGATGCGCGCGGTCGAGGATTTGATCGAAGGCAGGAATACTTCGCAGCCCACTCAACGACTTCAGAGACAAATCGTCGAAGATTTGGACTTGCTGATCGAGCAGATGAAGAAGCAGTGCTGCGGTGGGCAGGGTGACGGGGACGGCAAGAAGAAGCCCGGCGGCAAGCCAGGGAGCGGTACCAAGGCGGGCACCGGCGAGAACAAAGGCAAGAGCCGCCCGGCGAAAGACAGTACCGCACGAACCGGAAAGGATGCGGATACCCTCACTGAAATGGAAAGAATGAAGCAGATGCTCAAGGAGGTCTGGGGGCACTTGCCCCCCAAGATCCGCGAGCAGATGCAAGCCGGTAGGCCAGAGGAGTTTCTGCCGAAATACGAGCGGCTGATCGAGGACTACTACAAGCGGCTCGCGGAGGAAAAACGTACTTGGTAGGTTGGTTTTTGAGCAAAGCCTTGGCTTTTTCATTTGCCTGAGGTATGGTGGTTCTTGATTCGGCCTGCAAACGCTCAATTCTGAGGGGACGAAAAGACATGCGGACTGCAAATCGCCGAGAGTTCTTGACGCGAGCCGCAGCCTTCGGTGTGGGGTTGTGCGGGTCCGCCAAACTGGGCATGGCCCAGATGCCGTTGCTGGAGCCGCCCGAGGCATCCACCAATCTGATGAAGCCTGAGACGCGCACGGCGATCAAATCCGGGCTTGATTATCTTCGGTCGCGACAGAACGACGACGGTTCGTTCGCCGCTCGCCAGTACGGCCGCAACGTAGCGGTCTGCAGTTTGGCCGGCATGGCGTTCATGGCCAACGGCAGTACGCCCGGACGCGGTGCCTACGGCCGCGATGTCAATCGTTGCGTGTCTTTCGTTCTGAACAACGCCCGCGACAGCGGATTCATCGTTTCGGACGCCGTGAGCCACGGTCCGATGTACGGGCACGGCTTTGCTACGCTGTTTCTGGCCGAGGTCTACGGCATGTACCCGGACACCCTCGTGCGCGAGAAACTGGCGAATGCAGTCGAATTGATTGTCAACACGCAGAACGAGGAAGGCGGTTGGCGCTACGAGCCGAAACGCCACGAAGCGGACATCTCTGTCACCATCTGCCAGGTGATGGCGCTGCGAGCTGCGCGAAACGCCGGGATCTTCGTACCCAACGAGACGATCGACCGCTGTATCGACTACGTGAAGCGCAGCCAGAACCCGGACGGCGGTTTCATGTACATGCTGTCTCAGCCGGGCGATAGCCGCTTTCCTCGCAGCGCTGCAGGTATCGTTGCTTTGTACAGCGCCGGCATCTACGAAGGTGTCGAGATTGAAAAAGGCCTTGACTATCTGATGAAGCACGTGCCTCGCTCCGACGCCCCGCAGCGCGAGAGCCATTACTTCTACGGGCATTACTACGCCGTACAGGCGATGTGGCAGGCGGGCGGCGAGCGTTGGCGGGACTGGTACCCCGCGGTACACGATGCTTTGCTGGCGCGCCAGAAGAAGCCAGAGGGCTCCTGGTTCGACACGATCTCGCCGGAATACGGCACTGCCATGGCGTGCATCATCCTACAGATGCCAAACAACTACTTGCCGATCATGCAGCATTGAGCCAGCAGAGCCATCCTTCATGACCCTGCCGATCATAGCTCGACGGCCGACGCGAGAGCCAGAAGTAGAAGTCCCTGTAGGACGGCTCTCCCGAGCCGTCTGGACGGGTCGGGAGACGCATCCTGCGGGCACATCCTTCACTTCCGCCCACCCACGTAGCCTGCCCATGGTCGCGCTGTCCGCTCTGTTGATCACGTCCGCCGTGATGGCCCAAGAGTCGGTGCGCGACGGTCGTTTGGCGGTCCCGTTGGACGGCGATTCCTTTCACGCGCGGATCGCGGCAGTGGATCGCGACTGGAATGTGACTTTCGACGCGGGCGAAGACCGACGCGTGCTGCCTGTCCAGGATTTGGTTCACTGGGGCGCGTATAGTGATTCGTACCAAGGGACCCAAATCCTGTTGGCCGACGGATCTCTATTGATGGCCGAAGTGCTTGAGATCGCGGATGAACGGATTGTCGTCTACGGCGAACTGTGGGGGCAAACGAATCTGCCACTCTCGCAAATTCGAGGCGTCGTTTTCAATCCGCCCGTTGCGCCTTTCGGGCGGGATCGACTGCACGATAGAATCCTGACGGCTAACGGCGCACTGGACCGGCTCTTGCTAGAAAACGGAGATGTGGTGAGCGGTTCGGTGAAAGGGCTCAGAGAGGCATCCGATACCGACCCGAACGATTCCCCCGCGGTTTCGATCTCGACGGAAGGAAGGGATGTAGAAATCCCGATTGACAAGACGGCCGCAGTGGTCTTCAACCCGGCATTGGTCGAAACGCCGAAGCATCGCGGTCTTCGCGTGTTGATGGGATTCCGCGATGGCAGCTTGGCAGTCGTCGAGCAGATCGGTCAAGGCGGCGTATTCGTACAACTCAAGCTGCCCGGACGCGTAGAACTTAAAGCGGATTCCGAGACGATTTGGACGGAACTCACTCTGCTGCGACCGTTTGGCCAGCGCGTGACCTACCTGTCTGATATGAAGTCCATCGGTTACAAACACGTCCCTTTCTTGGACACGCAGTGGTCGTTCCAGGCGGACCGCAATGTACTCGGCGGGCGATTGCGGAGCGCTGGCTGCGTGTACGCGAAGGGGCTCGGGATGCATACCACATCGCGACTGGCCTACGACCTCGCGGAGGACTATCGGAGATTCCAGGCCGATATCGCGTTGGACGAGCGCGCGGGTTTGGGCGGCAGCGTGGTGTTTCGGGTCTTCTTGGCCGATTCCACCGGCAAATGGAATCGGGAACCGGCCTATGAGAGTCCTATCGTCAGAGGATCGGCCAAGCCGATCCCAATCTCGGTGGACGTAACCGGCGCATCACGCATGGCTCTCATCGTCGACTTCGCCGAGCGAGGCGACGCTTTGGACTACGCGAACTGGCTGAACGCGCGGCTGATCAAGTAGGGCATGAAATGGAAGAAACCGTCAACGTAGGCCTACGTCTCACTGCAACCGCGCGGGTCGATCCGGACGGCATTGCCGTCGTTGAACCGCTGGGACGTGACAAGAACGGCAAACGCCGGTACCGGCATCTGACGTTTCGCGAATTGGACGAAGACAGCAACCTGTTGGCCGATGGATTGAGGAATCTCGGAGGCGGGCCGGAGACACGCTTGGTGCTGATGGTTCGTCCCAGCATCGATTTCATTTCGCTCGTGTTTGCCATGTTCAAAGCGGGCGTCATCACGGTGCTGATCGACCCGGGCATGGGGCGAAAGAACCTGGTCCGTTGCTTGGAGGAAGTCGAACCGGACGGATTCCTGGCGATTCCGCTGGCCCACGCCGTGCGTTCGGTATTGCGAAGGCGGTTCCCAAAGGCACGGCTGAACGTCACGGTGGGACGGCGGTGGTTCTGGGGCGGGCCGACGATTCGCCAGTTGCGTCAAAGGCAATTGAGCACGGACTTTCAGCCCGCAGCGACCAGAGCGGATGATCCCGCGGCCGTCATTTTCACTACCGGGAGCACGGGGCCGCCGAAAGGGGTTCTGTACCGCCACGGCAATTTCAATCAGCAGGTGGACGAAATCCGCGATTTGTACGTCATCCAGCCAGGCGAAATCGATCTTCCGGGGTTTCCACTTTTCGCCTTGTTCAATTGTGCAATGCGCGTGTCCACAGTCATCCCGGACATGGACCCCACACGGCCAGCCGATGTCGATCCTCGAAACATCATCGAGGCCGCACAGGACTGGAAAGTCACCCAAGCGTTCGGTTCGCCTGCCTTGTGGAACACGGTTGGCCGCTACTGCGAAAGGCACGATGTGAAGCTGCCCACGCTGCGACGTGTGCTATCCGCCGGCGCGCCGGTTCCACCGCACGTACTCGAGCGTATGAAGAATGCGATTCATCCGGAAGGTGATATCCACACTCCCTACGGCGCAACCGAATCGTTGCCCGTAGCGTCGATTTCGGCAACTGAGGTCTTGAGCGAGACGGCGGCGAAAAGCCAAAAGGGCGCAGGGACGTGCGTGGGTCGTCGTTTTCCGGGCATCCAATGGAAAGTGATTCGGATCGAAGACGGGCCGATCACGAGTATGGACCAGATCGAAGAATTGCCGTGCGGGGAGATCGGCGAATTGATGGTGAAAGGTGCGGTTGTTACCACAGAGTATGTCACTCGTACGGAGGCGAATCCACTGCACAAGATCCGGGACGGCGACGGTATCTGGCATCGTCTTGGCGACGTGGGCTACTTGGACGATCAGGACCGATTTTGGTTCTGCGGACGCAAATCCCATCGCTTGCTGACACCCGACGGCCCAATGTACACCATCCCCTGCGAAGCGATCTTCAATCAGCATGAACGAATCTACCGTTCGGCACTGGTGGGCATTGGCGCGGCGGGTGGCCAAAGGCCCGTGCTCGTTGCGGAGCCGTGGCCGGAGCACCGGCCCAAGACGAGGCAGGAAACGGAGCGGTTGCTGCACGAGCTGTCGGAACTGGCACAATCGGATCCGCTGACAAATCGAATTCGAGACATGCTTATCCATTCGTCCCTGCCGGTAGACATTCGCCATAACGCCAAGATTTTTCGGGAAAAACTGGCGATCTGGGCGGCAAAACGCATTCGCGAAAAATGACGGAAGTCCAATTGCAGCAACCCTCTACGTGCCACGCGTGGCGTGTCGGCGCGCGCCGCCCCCTTTTGACACCCACCGGTGCTGCAACTACTATTGAAAGGCTCTGAAACGCGCTGGTCGCTGGCCAGCGCGATCCGGATTTCTGAGGGATCCGGCGACGAATCGAGGATTGGAGAGCGCAGCATGAAGAAGCCCGAAATGAAGGTGTACAAGGAGCGCTTGCTGGCCCTGCGAGCCCGTCTGCGCGGCGACGTGCATGCCATGGCAGATGCAGCATTGAACAAGACCCGGGCCGAAGCTAGCGGCGACCTATCCTTGATGCCGATACACATGGCCGACGTGGGGACCGACAATTACGAGCAGGAATTCACGCTGAACCTCCTGCAAAACGACGAAAGCATGCTTGAACTGGTCGAAGGCGCTCTTGAACGGATCGAAGGCGGCGTCTATGGTAGCTGCGTTGAATGCAGTGGACGCATTCCCAAGACCCGACTGAACGCCATTCCCTACACGCCACATTGTGTCAAGTGCGCAAGCAAGCTTGAAACCCACTGAACGTTTCGATTCTCTGGCAGTTCCTAAGAATCGTTACGTGATCTTCTTTTCTCTCGCCGTGGTGGGTTGCGCCCTTGATCTGCTGACCAAGCATTGGATCTTCCAGTGGCGCGGTATGCCAAAGCTTGACAACGAGTGGTGGATCTGGGAGGGCTATATCGGCATCGAAACCGCGCTGAATCGCGGGGCGTTGTTTGGCCTGGGAGAAGGCTTTGGCTTCTTTTTTGCTGTCCTTTCGATTGTTGCCGCCGCAGGCATTCTAGTCTGGCTCTTCTGGTTCCGCGCCGCTTGCGATCTGCTGTTGACCATCGCATTGGGCTGCGTCACGGGCGGCATTTGCGGTAACCTCTACGACCGCCTCGGACTCTGGCACGACGGCAACGTGCCGGCAGGCTACGAACACGCAGTTCGCGATTGGATTCTGTTTCGTTACCAGGGTCACACTTGGCCAAACTTCAACATCGCCGACAGCCTGCTCGTCTGCGGAGCAGTCATGCTGGCGTGGCACGGCTTCTTTCGAAAAGAGCCGGTCGAGCAACCTGAATCCGTTGCGGATGGCGGCGCACAGCGCCCGCTTTAGTTGACATTCCGCCAGACTTTGGTATACCTTGCATGCAGAACTCACGCACGCGGGATCAGATTGCTGCACTTACATCGGGACAGACGGCGTGTGATTCACGCGAATCACCATAGAGGCGGTGCGGCGGTCGCAGCAATATCAGGCGGCTACCATGAAGCTTTCGCGAACTGTCTCCTACGCTGTGCGAGCTACACTTCAGTTGGCTAAGAGTGATTCCTCGACACCGGTGCCGTGCAGCAAGCTTGCATCCGAAGGGGACATGCCCGAACGGTTCCTGCTTCAGATTCTGCGCATGCTGGTGACGCATGGGATTCTGAGGTCGACACGTGGCGTAGACGGCGGCTACTCGTTGACAAGGCCCGCGGATCAGGTCTCGCTGCTCGAAATCATCGAGGCCATCGACGGTCCCATGGAAGACCAGCGGGAGGCGGCGGACGCCGAGCAAAGCGAGCAAGTACAGAACAATCTGCATTCTGCGATCAGGGAAGTCACTCAGACGGCGCGCCGGCAACTGGAGGCCATCAAGTTGTCGCAATTGCTGCCGCCCCCGCCAATCGTCGAAGAAGCGCCCAACGACGTGCCCGGACTGTGATGCGCGGCTTTCTCGATGTGGGGCACGTTTCCAACGTGCCGGCGATCCAAGAGGCACGTTGGAAACGTGCCCCACGAAATGCATCTTCAGCGAGCCAAATCGTCGACAGCCATACACTAACCGTTAGGCCAACGCTATCTCTGTACGACGAATGAAAGACCAAGAAACCGAAACGCTTGCCAGGTTGGAACTTGCGCTGTCAGCCGCTCGTGATGCGGGGCGGTCGACGCTGGAGTACTTCCAGATGGCCAACTTGCACGTGGAGCGCAAATCCGACGATTCGCCGGTAACCGAAGCGGATCGACGTGCAGAGCAGTTGCTCAGAGGTAGGATCACCGATGCCTTTCCTGGCGATGCCATTCTGGGTGAAGAGTTTGGTGAGCAACCCGGCGATTCGGGATACCGATGGATACTGGATCCCATCGACGGGACAAAGTCATTCATCAGCGGAGTACCGTTGTACGGCACGCTCGTGGGCGTCGAGCACGAAGGGCGCAGCGTGATCGGCGTGATCGACATACCGGCGCTGGGCGAATGCGCATACGCCGCCACCGGTCACGGAGCGTGGTATATCAAAGCGGACGCCGAGCCGCGCAAGGCCTGTGTGTCCACGCGAGAGGCACTTGCCGACGGCCTGTTCCTGACGTCACAAGTCGACTCGTTTGCAGAACGCGGTGCGTTGGAAGCCTATCACGAATTGGAGCGGACGGCATACATCACGCGTACGTGGGGCGATGCCTACGGCTATCTGCTGGTTGCCACGGGCCGAGCCGAGGTGATGGTCGACCCGATCGTGAACGCCTGGGACACAGCCGCGCTCGGGCCGGTGGTTGAGGAAGCCGGCGGTGCATTTGTCGACTGGCAAGGGCGTCCCACGACGCACGGTGGCGAGGCCATCGGCTGTAACCGTCACGTCTTGGACGAAGTGCTGGCCATTACACGTCGTTACCCCAGGTCCGACTGAGAAAGTGGACAGCCCAAGCCCGATTCACACGTCGGTTCGGGATTCGTTTTGTCTGCTTGCCTGACAGGCCGGCCGGCTTCTTGTCGTTATCGCCAGAGATCGTCGTCGGCGAATGGATGTGCCGGTCCCAGGATCTTTGGTTTGGGCAGGGCCTTCAACGCATGCACCGCCAAATGGAGATCTTCCTTGGTCGTAATCTTCAGGTTGATGGGGGAACCCCGAACGATCCGCACGCGTTGGCCCAGTTGCTCGACCAGTTGTGCATCGTCAGTTACCACATGATCGCCACGGTTGGCGTAGGCGTCCAATAGTAGCTGCCTGCGGAAAACCTGCGGCGTTTGCGCCTCCCAGAGATTTTCGCGCCCGACCGTTTCCTCGATCGTCCGGTCCTTTGCGCCCTTCTTGAGGGTTCCACGCACGGGGATGGCCAGAATTGCCGCATCCGACTCTTCCGCCGCCTCGAACACCTTGTCGATCCACTCGTTCGCGATACATGGGCGAGCCGCATCGTGTACGGCCACAAAATCAACGTCCGGCTTGACCCGCGCCAAAGCGTTGGCGACCGAGTCGGCACGCTTCGCTCCGCCGTCGACCACGTCGATGCCCAGCACTGCCGCATTGGCCGCAAACTTCATGTTAAACGCTTCCCGATCGTCCGGCGAGATGACCAGGATCAATTGCTTCACGTCGTCCCGATTGACGAACTTCTCGGCCGAGTGCAGCCAAACGGCGCGATTCGCCAGTACGGCGAACGGTTTCTTGTAGTGGGGATCTTCGAACCGGCTACTCTTGCCGGCTGCGGCGAGAATTACGGCAAAACTGGCCACTGCTCCATCCTTTCGAGTGAATTGGACACGTCCACAAGAAACACCGCCAAGGTCGTATTCGATCGCGTCATTGTGAGCTTTCGGGCGGCCACGTCAAGGTTCGACACCGGTACAAAAACTGGCAAACGAAGGTATAATTCGGGTTTCGGAATAGGTAATACTCCCTGTAGCAGCGCTCACGAAACAGTAGCCCGCGAATGAACCGAACGTTACTCAGGTGGATTCCTCTTGTTGCATGCACGGTAGCCGTCCCGCTGGCGTGGCAGGCTGAAGTCTATGGTTCGACCAAGAAAGCCTACCGCCACGTAAACGACGGGATTCAGCACTACCGTGCCGGGGATTTCGAGGCCGCCGACCGAGCCTTTGCCGAGGCCGACGTCGCGCTGCCCGAAGACGAGCGGATTGCCTACGATCGCGCTTGCGTCTTTGCTGCCCGGGGTGACGCAGATAAGGCGATCGAGCTGTTTCGCCAGGCGGCCATGTCTCGGGACGCCCAGTTGGCTGCCAGCAGCCACTACAACTTGGGGTGTGCGGTGGCTGCCAAGGCGAAAGCGGTCTTTGGCGACAGCCCTGAACAGGCGACTCCGGAGGTGCGCGCCAAGGGTCTATCGCTACTGGCTTCAGCGATCGCGCATTATCGTGATTGCCTGGAGATCGAGCCAAATCACTCGAGTGCCAGACGCAACCTGGAATTGCTGCGATTGTGGATCAAACACATGCAGGACACCTGGGCAAGACTCGACAGCGAGAAGCAGCGCGACGAAATGGATTTGCTGGCGTTTCTGCAAATGATCGAAACCCAACAAACGGGACTGCGCCGGGCGGTCAAACATTTGCAGGAGCAGAAAGACTCGCCACGCCGCCGCCAAGCGACGAAGCAGGTCAAAGTCGAACAAGTGCGGCTGCGCGACGAGATCAAACCATTGAAGGATAAGATCGAGCAGTCGCTCCAGCCGCCGACCGCTCCCGCCGGACAGCCGACCCCGAAACCGCCCGATGCGGATCAGATGAAGCGTGCACTAGATGAACTGCACGGCATGGCTGACGGGGCTCACTCGGCCATGCAGAAGGCATCGCGACGCCTGAACGAGCGAGAGTTGCCCGACGCGGTCGACAATCAAACAAAGGCGTTGGACGCACTGAACGAGATCTACACTGTGATTGCGCCGTTCCAGAACGTTTTGCAGAAGGCCACGACTACGGAAGACGGGCTCGTCAACAACTCGAAGGACGTTGTCGAACGCTCGGAAGAGGCTGACGACCAGGAGGATCCCCGTCCGATTGACTATCCGGACCTTGCACACAGTCAACGTCGTGTCGAAGGTTGGAGTGAGGTCTTGCCGATGAAAGCTGAAGCGGAGTTGCAGCGAATCGAGACGGCCCCATCTGCGCCGGGCAGTCCGGGAGCCGTTCAAATGGGCATGGGCCCTGGGACCGATCCACAGCAGGCCGAGCAGGCCAAGGAAGCACTGAAAGAGTCACTCGACAAGGCAATAGAACTCGGACCGAAGATCCAGGGCCTCTGTGACGAAGCGGCGAAATCGTTGGAGGACGGGGATGCCAACGCCGCCTTGCCGAGACAGGAGGAGGCGCTGAAACTGCTGAAGGAGATAGCCGAGTCGCTTCCGAAAGAGCCGCAACAGAACCAGGAGCAGGACGATCAGAAGCAACAACAGGATAACCAACAGGAGAAGCCAAAGCAGAAACCGTCAGGCGGTGACCAGAAGCAACAACAGCGGCCTCAGGACCTCTCGCGACAACAGGCCGAGGCTGTCCTTAGAAAGGTGCGGGAGCGAGAACGCGATCATCGCGAAAATCAAAAGGAATTGCGACGTTTTCTCCAAGGCGGAGTGGTCGTTGAAAAGGACTGGTAGGATACGATGAAGTTGCTGATCTCGCTAGTCTGGCTGTTCGTGTCATCGTTGGCCGTTGCCGCAGATTACGAGCCGGAACTGCTCGTCCAACTCGCCAAGGATCGCATCTATGAGGGCGAATCGGTCTCGTACGCCGTAATTCCCAACCACGTCGAAAATCCCTCGACGCCTAAGCTCGACGGTTTCGACGACTTCGTCGTGGAATTCCAAGGGCAACGGCGAATCGACCTCCAGCAGACTCAAAATATCAATGGCGAACGCAGAGCGTTGGTCCTACGTGGACATGTTTTCAGCTACCTTCTCACCCCGAAACGATCCGGTGAGTTGACAGTTCCAGCACCTACGTGCGAAGTGAACGGGAAGGTGCTGCAGGGTCAGTCGTTCAAGCTTCACGTCGTCGCACCGGAGGAACAAGACTTCGCCTTCCTGGAGATACTGGTCGATAAGACAGCCGTCTATCCAGTGCAACCTTTCACCGTGACCCTCAAAATTGCAGTGAAAGGCATCCCAGATCCACTCGATGAGAAGGATCCCGTGGCGCTGCTGGCGTCCATCTCACGGCCTTCCCAATTCTCGATGTCATTCTTCGATGAAAGAGTACCCCCGCCGGTGCTGTCAATCCCGTGGGCTGAGGACGAGGGCTTGCAGGGGGGGGTGATACCCGATCGGCCTCTGGAGCGTTGGCTCGGACGATACGTGGCGAACCGTGGAGGCGGCTTCTCCATCAACAACTATTCATTCCGCGGCCGTAAGGACTTTTCGCCAAGCGGCCAGCGCATTCGCCGCAACGACGGATCAGGCCGGTCCACAGGCTACTGGGAGTATTCGTTCGATCGCAAGTTCCTGGCAAAGCAGGTGGGCGAATACTCATTCGGTCCTGCCACCCTGAAGGGAGAGCTTGCTGCACGTGTCAACGCTCGCGGTCAGGTCGGCCTCGAAGAGGTCTACGTGATGGCCAAGCCGGCGGCTGTTACCGTCAAGGACGCTCCTCTCGATGGGCGGCCAGCCTCGTATGCCGGGCTGATTGGCCGGTTTGAATTCGAGAGTCAACTCGCGCCCACCAAAGCCAAAGTAGGCGACCCCATGACGTTGACGGTCACGTTGCGCGGACAAGGCACTCTGGATGCGGTGACGGCGCCGCGACTGGAGGACATATCGGAAATCGCGGGCCATTTTCGAATCCATGAGGCGACGGAGGAAAGCGACGATGAGGTGCGGAGGTTCACATACGGCCTCAGACCGTTGGATACCGGAATCGATAGTTTTCCACCGATCGAGATGAGTTACTTCGACGTCGAGCAAGAGGAATACATCACGCTGCACACGGAGAAGATCCCGCTTCAGATCGGTACCGCAGAGAAGTTGGCCAGCGGGGACATCGCGATGGCTGACACGTCTCCATCTGGCGGTGGCGATATCGAAATGCAGGAAGGCGGACTTCTTGCGAACCACACTTTGGCGTCGTTGCGAAACGATTCTGTCGATCCGCTCCGTTGGTTTGCCGGGTTGGGAAGTCTGGCGGGGGTGTACCTGATCGTCTTGCTGGTGACACAGAGAGTGCGCCGCGTCATTGCCGACCCCGACCTGGTGCGACGTCGTACGGCAGCGACTCGGGCACGGCGACGACTGCGCGACGCGACGCGCAGCCAAGCCGGTACACAAGCTGAAGTCGAAAGCTTGCGGGCCGCCATCGTCGGCCTGATCGCCGATGCATCGGGTATCGACGAAGCCGGTCTGACGACGGGTGAAGTGCGCGAACAACTGGTAGAAATCGGAACCGACGAGCCTATTGTCGCGCGGCTGACCGAATGGTGCGAAGCATGCGATGCGGCAAGATACGGTGCGAGCGCGGATGCCGTACACGGACTGGAACACGAAGCCCAGGCTTTATTGGAAAACTTGATCAAGACGTTCAAGAGCAAGAAGCAGTTGAGATGACCGCAGGTCACCAGAGCAGCTTTGAAGAGACTTGATGCCCCAGATGCTTCGACATATACCGCTCGCGGCCAAGACCGACACTAGCCCGATGCGCAAGCGAGGGACGCAACCTACCCCCTCGCTTGCGCTTCGGGCTGGTGTGAAGTCACATGTAACGGGGAGACTTGGCCGCGAGCGGCATAACGCCACTTTCGCCTTGCTCGCTGCCACCGTTGTTTCGGCCGTGGCTGGATGTGGTCGCGCACCGGATGATGAGGTACTTCAGAAGTTCCTCTCGGCGCAGCAAATATACGACAAGGCGGACAGCCAGGAGGGCTTTCTTCGAGCCGCCAGTCTGTACCAGGAGATCCTGGATGACGGCTTCGTTTCCGGCGCAGTTCTCTATAACCAGGGAAACGCCTTCATGCGTGCCGGCCATCGCGGCAGGGCCATTGCGTGTTACAGGCAAGCGAAACGATACCGACCGCAGGACCCCTTCGTGGACGGCAGTCTGCGATCCGCGTTGGACGTCGACGATTCGAAACGCCGGCGCGTCTTCGTCGACTACGTGTTCTTTTGGCAAGACTGGATCGGCTACGGGGGCAAGTTCCGACTTTTCGCCTGCTCGGCGGCCCTCACGTTCGCGATCGGAGTAGCCGCACTTCTCGCCGGCCGGCGTCGTTGGATTGTGTATTGCGGATGGGCGGGGTTGGTCGTCACGATAGTCGTGGCTGCGTCTGCCGCTTACGACTGGTACCGTTTCGAAAGCGTCCAGCACGGCGTCGTGGTCGTCGACGACGTCGTTGCCCTCAAAGGCCCCGCAGGTACGTTCAAAGAGGCTTTCACGCAACCGCTATCGCAAGGCACCGAGTTTGTGGTTGCGGAGCACCGCGGCGGTTGGCTGTTGATTCGGCTGCCCGGTTCGAAAGAAGGATGGGTGAAGGCCGGCGAGGTCGTGGTCTACTGATGGACGAACCGCTCTTGCACATCGTGTTGTTCCAGCCGGAGATTCCCCAAAACACCGGTAACATCGGCCGTACCTGCGTGGCAATCGGGGCGAAGCTATGGTTGGTCCGTCCCATGGCGTTTCGGTTGGACGATGCGCGACTACGCCGTGCCGGACTAGACTACTGGCAGCACCTGCAATGGGAAGCGGTGGACGATTGGCACGCATTGCGAGACCGGTTGCCCGCACCCGAACCGTGGTACTTCTCCAAGACAGCGACTAAGCTCTACACCGAAACCCCATACGCTTCGGGAGACATTCTGGTGTTTGGCAGTGAGACTCAAGGGATACCCAAGTCGCTTCTGGACGCCAACTCCGAACGATCACTGCGAATCCCCATGCAGCCCCAAGTCCGCAGCCTCAATCTCGCAAGCTCCGTTGCTGTGGCAGCGTACGAGGCTTTTCGGCAGATCGGGCGCTAGAGGATCGCCCTGCCGCCTCATTGTATCGGGGGCGGTTTCAGTAGGCAGCCCATCTTCGTTCCGGCTTCTGGGGCTGGCAATCGGGCTTTCCCCAATATGATAGGTAGGATCAAGCCCAATGCGACGGCTGACGCTCCGACGCCGAGCATAATGCCCAACCAGATGAATACCCAAACTCGCATGCCGATCGAGGGGCGGTTCGAAACGCTGGTCAACGCCACTTGATGAGGTACGGCTGCCGTGTTGCTGGCCACGTGCCGGGACGGAGCCACAGGCGTCCACGAGACGTCAGTTCCCGACAGGCTGGCCGCCCGTTTGACCATTTCCAGGAACTCGACTCGATAGCCGTTCCGGTCTTGGCCTCGCGCCGCGTTGGCAACCTGGTGGACGGTGCCAAAATCGCTGTCGCCCTTGTATTGTGATTTGCGTAACAGCATGCCGAACGAGGCGACTGCGGCAGCAAAGCGAAAATCGTCAGACGCCCTATCAAAGGCATCGTCCGAGTCCTTGACGGCAATCGCCAGTTCCGTGCCCTGCTCCGCCTCCGGCAGTTTGTATCGCAAGGAAACCGTCAGCAATTCGCCGGTTCCGGCTGCGTCCGAGGTCCTGGGGCGCTGCTGGTATTTGAGTTCCTTGACGGCCGGCGGCATCATCTCCGTTTCCTGGCCGACGAGCATCATCTCGTACAGCGCCGTGACCGTGTGCCCCGCGCCGATCTCGCCGGCATCTTTGGTGTCGTCGCGGAAATCACGGTCGGCCAGTTTACGGTTCTCGTAGCCGATCAGGCGATAGGCCGCTACGCCTCGTGGGTTGAACTCGACCTGGATCTTCACGTCCTTGGCGATCGTGACCAACGTACCGCTGAGTTGTTCAACCAGCACTTTGTAGGCTTCGGCAGGGGTGTCGATAAAGGCGTAGTTGCCATTGGCCTTGTTCGAGATTTCCTCCAACATGGCGTCGTTGTGGTTGCCGATGCCAAAGCCCAGGATACTGAGGAAGACACCGGCTTTGGCCTGATTTTCGGCCAAACGTACCAGCTCACCCGTGCTGGTGACCCCAACGTTGAAATCGCCGTCGCTGCAAAGGATCACTCGGTTCGCGCCACCTTGGATGAAGTTGTCCAGAGCCGTGTTGTAGGCCAGCCGGATGCCCTCGCCGCCGTTCGTCGAGCCGCCGGCGTGGAGACTCTCGATCGCTGTGAGGATCGTGTGCTTTTCCGTCGCCTGCGTTGACGGCAAGACCAAGCCGGCGGCGCCGGCATAGACTACGATGGCTACTCGGTCGTTCTCGCCGAGCCGTTCGACGAGCATTCGCATCCCGTGCTTGACCAGCGGCAGCTTCTTAGGCGAGTTCATCGAACCGGACACATCCAGTAGAAAAACCAGATTGCACGCAGGTCGCTGCTTGTTCAACTCCTTGCCTTTAATCCCGACACGCAACAAACGGTGCTTGTCTCGCCACGGACAAGCTGCCGTCTCAACATGAACGGCAAATGGATGCTCGTCGGTAGGGGACGCGTATTCGTAATCGAAGTAGTTGACCAACTCCTCGATCCGCACGGCGTCCGGTGGCGGCAGTTGGTTGTGTTGCATCAAGTACATGCGAGTCTTGGAATACGAGGCCGTATCGACGTCCACCGAGAAAGTTGACAACCACTTGTCACTGACCGCCAGGAACGGGTTCTCGACGATGTGATCGAACCGATCACCACCCTTCCCTGGCCCGACGCCCAAACCGGCTTGCGGCATTTCCGCTGGTTCGGCATCAGTCGCTTCGGCATACCCGGCGTAGTCGGCGTAGTCGGATGGCGCAGTACTCGGTGAGGTCGAGTACCCGCAACCATGTAGCATGCATATCGCACCGGCAACGACGACAAAGAAGAGGTGTTTGCGCACCATTTTCGCACTCCTACGATAGGGGAAAAGTGACAGGGCTGGTTGTTCCCTGGTCGTGGCAGGGTCGCCTCTGGTTGCTGCCCGGTCAGGAGACCGGACCACATCAGCACGTGATCGTGCTGCACTACAGTCTTGTGTCTCAACGGACATGATCCACTGAATCGCCCAGATATTCCCAAGAACCGTTCTTTGTGAACAACGACGCGGATGGCTACACTAGGTTAATGCCCAGGAATCGCCACACGATTGTGCTCGTCGTCATAGCAGCATCGCTCGCAGGGCTAGCGTGTTTTCTGCTGTGGAACGACGAGGGGCAACAGAAGCTGATGCGCAACACGGCCGCGTTGGCTGCGCTCGCATGCGCGATCAGCCTGCCTGTGGGAACCGTGCTAGCCTTCTTGCTTGTCCGTACCAACGTGCCTGGTCGGCGAACGGCCCTATTGCTGATGGCCGCCATGCTGCTTCTGCCTCTGTACTTGCAGGCCTCGGCTTGGCATGCGGGATTCATCCTTGCCGGAGGTTCGGTCACTTCGCCGTTGCTGACCGGCTTGCCGGCGGCCGCCTGGATTCACGCGATGGCGTCGATTCCGTGGGTAGTCCTGATTGTCGGTGCGGGGATTCGTTATGTGGAACCGGAACTGGAGGAGGAAGCATTGCTAGTTGGCTCGACGCTGCAAGTCTTTCTGCGCGTCACCGCCCCCAGGATGGTCGCCGCAATGGGCGTAGCCGCATTATGGGTCCTGCTGAGCACAGCGGGCGAAATGACCGTCACGGACCTGTATCGTGTAAGAACCTATGCCGAGGTGATCTATTCTGAGTTCGCCTTGGGCGAGGGTTTACAGTCTGCTTGGCTCACGGCGATGCCTGGCATTGCCATAGGGGCAGCGCTGGTCATCATTACTTTCGTTGTGGCGTCAAAGGCGGTGCCGTCGGTTCAAACGGCGTCGCGTCCTCCGTGGACGTTTCGATTGGACATCTGGCGATGGCCGGCTCTTCTGTTCGTGGTTGCCACGATTCTCGGAACCGTTGCGATTCCCGTCGGCAACTTGGTGTACAAGGCTGGCGAGATCGTGCGCCCGGCAGGCGATTCGTTGGTGCGGCAGTGGTCGGTTGGCAGGTTCATCGAAGTAGTCGCCCCCATTTTTCACGACTACGGTGCCGAGTTTGGCTGGACGCTACTCATCAGCGGTCTTGCCGCCACAGCCGCCCTCGCATTGGCTGCTCCGCTCGCGTGGCTAGCTCGGCGAGGCGGATCGCGTTCAGTACCTGCTTTGGCAACGGCTGCCGTGTGCCTGGTCACGCCGGGACCGCTTGTCGGCTTGGGCGTGATATGGTGGCTTGACCGAGACATTCCGCTGGCGATTTGGTTGTACGATCGGACCGTTCTGGCTCCGGTGTTGGCGATGCTGGTACGGGTTCTTCCGATTACGATCTTGCTGTGCTGGTACGCGCTGCGGAGCGTTTCCGACGATGTCCTGGATAGTGCCACCACGGAAGGTGCGGGGCCCTGGCAGAGATTCTGGTTGATCGCTGCGCCGCAACGCGTATCGGCACTCGCTGCGGCGTGGCTGGCGGCGTTTGTCGTCGCGTCCGGGGATTTGGCGTGTAGTATTCTCGTCGTGCCGCCAGGGGTGGTCACCGTACCAATTCGAGTTTTCGGGTTGATACACTACGGCGTTGACGATCAGGTCGCGGGGATCTGCCTGGCCTCGCTCGTCGTCTTCGTCATCATGGCGGGGACAGCGATATGGTTGTTTCGTCGATCACCCCTTACAACAAAACACTCCGCATAGTCTATACTGGTTGTATGAAGCTACTACTCATACCACTTGCGTTCCTGCTCATTTCGTTGCCCCGCATCGCAGTCGGGATGGATTACGTGTCCCTGACACGCGATGGAAAACCGATCCACCTCACGGGGAAGGTGCTGCAAGACGCAGTGGATGGCGGCCTGCTGTTTCAGGACCGAGAGGGGATCGTGTGGGGCGTTCAGCCGGACGAGATCACTAAGCAATCGCATGACGATACGCCCTACCAGCCGATGCAGCAGAAGGAACTGCAAGAGAAGTTGGCCGCGGAGATGCCGGGCTTTCGCATCTACGCGACGGCGCACTATCTGATTTGCTACAACACGTCGTTGGCCTACGCCCAGTGGTGCGGCGCACTATACGAGCGACTCTACTGGTCTTTCAAGAACTACTGGAGACTCCGCGGGCTAAAGCTTCGCGACCCGGACATGCCGCTGGTGGCTTTGATTTTCGATACCCAGGCCAGCTACGCTCGCTACGCGCGAACTGAATTGGGAGACGCCACGGCGAATATTGTCGGCTACTACAGCTTCCGCACGAATCGTATGACGATGTTCGACCTAACCAAGATGAACCGTCTGCAAGGTGTCGGCAGGCGCCTCGGTACTTCGGCCCAGATCAACTTGTTTCTGATGCACCCGGACGCAGAACGGATGGTGGCCACGATCATTCACGAGGCCACGCACCAACTGGCATACAATTGCGGAATGCACCAGCGGTACGCAGACATACCCCTGTGGGTCAGCGAAGGGTTGGCCGTGTACTTCGAGACTCCCGACCTGCGCAGCAAGCAGGGATGGCGGAACATCGGCGGCGTGAACCGACGTAGGCTGGATCGCTTTCGCAGGTATGCTGCGGCGCGACAACCGGAAACGTTGAAGGAACTACTTGTGGACGACAATCGTTTCCGGATGCCGGAGACGGCGTTGGACTCCTATGCCGTAGCCTGGTCCTTGAACCACTACTTGATCCACCGCCGATGCGGCCAGTATGTGAAGTACTTGAGCATGTTGGCTCGCAAAGCGCCGCTGCTGGAGGACACGCCCGAAGGGCGTCTGGATGCCTTTACCGAGGCCTTCGGGCAGGATTATGCCGAACTGCACGCCGATTTCCTCCGTTACATGAAAACGGTGCGGTAGCCCTGACTTCGGCGGCAACCAAAGTCGTTTTGACGGCAGGTAGGCGTAGGGCCGGTTCCCACCGGCCGATCAGACGACGATCAAGCGCTGGCAGGTAGGAACCGGCCCTACTCGACTTCGTCTGAATGCCAAACAGAAAGGGCGTCTTGCAGCATCCTGCGAGACGCCCTTGTTGGTTCGTCGTTTTCTGCCCACTTCGTCTATTTGCTGCTGAGCGAATCGTACTTGCCTGGATCTTCTTTCTCGTGCTTCTCGGCTCGGCGAGAGGCTTCCGTTGCGACGCGCATCGCGAGCACGATTTCCTGAGGCGAGAAGTACCTCTCGAAATAGCCGTTACTCAGTCGCACCTTGTCTTTGCTGGCCAATTCGGCCCAGCTCAATCCGCTTTCCAGATGCCAAACAGCCGCTTGAGCCGTGTTCCGAGGCACTTGGCCGTAACCGAGCATTTTGCAGACTTCGACTACCTTTTGGTTCTTGGTGAACGATTCGATGGGGATGATTCCGTAGGCCACTCGCGGATTGGGGTCGCGTTTGCCATGTTCCAGGCAAACGATGGGGATGTTCAGCTTCCCTACCTTATCTGGGGCAACGTTGAACATTCCTCCGCCCATTCCCATACCGCCCATGCCGCCACCGCCCATTCCCATGCCA
>CAZURK010000154.1:0-34022 GCA_964623055.1 uncultured Pirellulaceae bacterium | reverse complement strand
TTTGTGAGAAAGCCGACAGGAAAAAAGCAGGCAGAAGACACGCCCTCGCTGAGGCCAAGCCGCGGTGATGATCGGGCTGACGACGGCGAATCGCCAAAGCCCCGCGACTCTGCCGTTTTGCCCCAACCTCGTGGCCTTTCGCAAGACTAATGTTCAACGTGGCAGGTGAAAGTCCTCAAATCCTCAGGGAAGACTGATCTGGTCCGATTTGGCTGCTCTTGTTCCAGCAATTGTCGTTTTGTGCTGTCAGCTTGTATGAGGCGAGTTCTTTCGGGCGTTGCACGGAGGTGATCCCATGTCGATTGGGGATTCAGCGCCGCATAGTAGTCCGGACTCCAAGTTGGTGCCGTTCGCCGAAGGCAAGCTCGCCTTGCACCGCTGACTCGTCAATCTCTGCTTCGCGGCGGAGTTGCCAGCAAAGACGAATTACGCCTTGCCTGTATCCTCTCGCATGTTCAGTAATGCCCCGTCCAACTCTCGCAGGAACTCGAGGCCGTACGCCTCGCGGCCTTGCTCCACGAGAACGTACATATTCTCGGGAAGATCGAACGCGTATTCTTCGCAACACGATGCCGCAGCCATGGCAATCGTACAAACCGTGTCAGTATCACCCGTGAAGGCCACGCAATCGATCAGCAGGTTCGCGAGGCAGTCGTTGCGCATAACGGCGGTCATCGCCGCGCTGACACTCGTTAAGCCCTTGCTTCCAACCTTCCCCTTCCACGGGACAGTCAGGCCGGTCGGCACGTATTGTGTTACGAACGAGAAAAGTCCCGCTTTGCGACCATGGTTGTAGAGGAAGTAATGCGTCATCAACGCGGCAGCTTGTGCCGCAGCTATTCCTTCAGGCGTGTTGTGGGTGACCTTCGCCTGGACGGTCGCACGGGCCACGACTTCCTCGGCAGTGGGCAGAACACCGATCGGCCCAGCTCGCATGGCGGCTCCGCTCTTGCGGCTGGTGGGGTCGATTCTCTCGAGCAGTTCCCGACCACTGGCCACCTGTTTTTAGAGTTGTTGGAAATGATGGGAATATCCGTTACGAGGGTTCCTCTTGAAGACGGCGACAAATCTATCCGCCAGATTCTCAGGCGTCCACGGATCGCCTGAAACCAGGGCCTCAGCAATCGCGATACTCATTTGGGTATCGTCTGTGTAGCAGCCGGGCAGAATATTGTGGCGAGGATGTTTCGAGTAGTGCCGGCCGTCGTTGTGTGGCGCAATCATCTCTGTGGCGTATTCAAAGGCGGCACCGTAAGCGCCCCCAATAGCCAGTTCCACTAACATAACATCACCCTCGTGTCTGCATTTCAGCCTTAGCTGGCCCCGCCCGCAAAAACGTCACATACGATGTCCTAATCCCAGACGCCGCAATGCCCGCGGCAAAGGCACCCAGCGCCCTCATCCCTCGCAGCCCGGGATGCATCCCTTTGACGTTCAGGTCGCGCAGGTTCCGGATGTACTCGAATTCCACTGCCGCAAAAATACACGTCCATTCCGTCTAACTCCACCCGGACGTCAATTCGTTCCCACGCCACGCCTTCTTCCGAGGATTCATGTGCGAGTTGCCACCTCCTCTGGCCCTTTTGAACGAATCCACTGCGGATATACGTAGCCAATCTGGGTGCCCGTTGTTCTCTAGCCACTCGGCAAACGCGAGCCGCGGTCCATCCTCGTTCGGTACGGCGGCGATTTCCTGCAGCCAGTCCTGTGGCATGCTGGGCATAGGGCTCTCCTTTTGGTCGCCTCGATCATGTGAGTCAACGACTAGGTTTCCTCATCCCTATTTGTCCCGGCAAACCTGTCAGACCAGAATCGGTCGGCGTTCTGCAAGGCCGTGAGCATCCGCTCCGCACCAACGTTGTTCTGCGAGTGGATGTGCCACTTCAGCTTGGGTAAGTCGCCGTAGAAGGCATGTTCCTCGATCCACAAGGCAACATCGTACCCGGTGCCATTGACTTCCTCGCCCAAGTCATGATCCAGCGAGATTTCAATCACTCTTCCTGATCGGAGAAGCTCAATCGCCTCGTCAGCAGTCCTGACGTGTACGTCGAACTCTTCGGGCATATCTCGCAAGTCATCCAGCCAGGCTCTCACGATTCAGTACTCCTGTTAGCGGATGACACGAACAGCGATCAAGCCGTCCACTCGACAAGAGCTTCCCCCCTCCGTCGTGCCCTGCTCCGACCTATTCCAGGCTACGATATTGTTGTACCAGATGTCATGGGGCGCGTGACGACCGGACGCCGCTGTCCTATCTCAGTATGCCCAACCATCTCAAAACAGTACTGGCCACGCCAATGCGTTGCGGATGTAACGCTCACTGATTGTAGTGGCCCCAAGTGATCACTGAGTCGAAAAGTAGATCACCATCCCCATGACAGCAGAGATGATGACGATGATCGCGGCCGCGACGGCGGCTTTCGCCCACTTGTTCTGTTCGATGAAAGTGTCTATTCGAGCAGGTTTCGCCTTTGCGATGTCGTCGGCCGGCTCCCGGGCGGTGTGCCACGCCAAGAAACCGAATCCGCAGCCAACAAGTGCGAGGAATCCACCAATAGCCGCGACAACGGCTGGAACGCCTTCGCCTTCGCGAACAGGCATGTAAACAACCCATGCGGCTACGCACAACAGTGCCAGGCATGCTACCGACAGCAGCAGCACGGCGTAGACCCTCGCGACCCACGGGGCGTAGCACATGAGGGTGTAAAGGAGTATTAGAAAGATGCATCCCGGCCAAACACTCATGGCCCCCCAAAATCCGGCCGCCGAGTACAGTTGCGCGACCGGCCACCAAACCGTAATCGACTCGACCGTTCCACTTTCCAACGCTGCGAGTTGAGAATACAGCCAGATTTCCATTGCGACTGCGGGCAACGACCAAACGCAGAATACCACCCAGATGCCAAGGCCCTTCTTCGCATTCTTGATGCTGCTATTCGGAGATACGTCGGCCGATTGGACATCATCGCCCTTTGACATCGTATGGCTCCCGATTTGGCGTGCTTTTCATGAAGGCCTTTAGAAACGACGCGTCGAACTACGAGTCAACTGATAGCGGATGACACGAACACGGGTCAGGCCGTCCACTCAACAGAAGCTTCGCACCGAGTGCGCGTTTCCGATCTATTCCAGATCATGATATTATTGTACCGGACTCGATCTCGGCCTGGGGCGATCCTGCGGGGACTGTCACGTACGACACCTTTGGGCCGGGTTCCACGATCGCCGCACAAAGACGACCGCCGTATACGGCACCCAGATCCAATCCTGTGGCATGCGGAAACTCGATCGGATTGTCGCGCAGAGATGACATGTGGCCAAAGAACACGTGACCAAAGCGCCCATCGTAGTCGTCGGCCCAAAATGGATCGGATTCTGTCGCGTCGGCAAGCTTGATCATGCGACCCTCTGCATCGATCCGCCGAACCCTCATCATGGGCATGAATCTCTGGCGTTTCGTGTTCGACATGCGGCTGAATTCGGCAAGATCCGGCAACTGGTCGAGGGCCTTCTCGATTCCCGCATGAACCACCAGTGCAGCCCCGAACTCCTTTGGGAGCTTCTCGTACAATACCCAAGTCTTCAAGAAAGCGATATCTGTTTCGTCGAGTTCAGCAAGCAAACCCGCCAGTTGTCCCTTCTCGTCGTTGATTGGGTTCGGGAGGCCCTCTGCGCGGCGCTTCGCTTCATGGCGCACGAAGCGAAGGAATTTCTCTTCGTGATTGCCCCCGACCAGTACGATTTCTTGTCCGGATTCGCGGAGTTTTCGCAAGTGTTTGACCACCGTCCCGGAACTTGGTCCCTTGTTGACAAGGTCACCGACCAGAATGAGGCGATCCGTTCGATTAAGACGGACTTCCCTCAGAAGCCGGTGCAGCGGCTCGAAACAACCGTGAATGTCTCCGATGATGATGTAACGCACTGGATTGAGCCCTTTACGCGAACGCTCACTAGTGTGCCGATGATCGACTGAGAATTCCCGACGACTATCGCAGACTACGTGCGAGGGATGTACTTGATATTGTAATGCGTTTTCTCCTCCAGAAGGTGACACAGAAGAAGGGAATTCAGAGGCCAGTCTCACGACGCGTGGCAAGTGTGTCAGGGCCCGTCGCCCAAACACACCGCGGAGAATGCAACCAGAGAGCTAACCTGATACACTAAGTGGGCGATCACATGGCCAGATCTAACAAACGCGTCAGAGAATAAACGAGGCCAAGACAGCTTTATGAGCATCCTTTATCGAATCCTCGGACAGCCTGGCCGTGACAACGCCTTGTTCGTCGAGATCGACACGGGCCAGGCTGTTCACCGACTTCTGTTTGACTGCGGCGAGGCGTGTCTCAGGGACGTCCCGATATCCAAGATTCAGGCAGTCGACGCGGTGTTCTTCTCGCACTTTCACATCGACCACGTCGCGGGTTTTGATACCTTCCTGCGGCACAACTATTGCCGCGAAGAGCAGCCGGTTGAAATTTACGGTCCGTTGGGCGTGCAAGAGATCATTAGGCATCGACTGCAAGGCGTGACGTGGAACCTCGTCGATGACCTTTCAGGCGAATTCCTGGTCCACGAAATCGCCAGCACACACGTGTCAACGAGTCAAATTCTCACTTGCGAAGGTTTCGCTGTCGTACACGCCGGTCAGGAGCGGCCACTCGACGGTCTGGTTGTCGATGCGGCAGATTACACCGTGGAAGTCCGGCTTATGGACCACGATGTTCCCAGCGCGGCCTACCTGGTTCGTGAGAAGCCGCGACACAACATCGATACGGACAAGCTGGCCAATTTGGGATTGGTGCCAGGCCCGTGGCTGAAGACCGTCAAGGCCCCTGACGCCGATACAAGTTTGACGTTGGAGTTCGCTGGCAGACGCTACTCCATCGGCGAGTTGCAGGAGCAGTTGCTTGTCAGGAGCCTCGGCGACAGTATCGCGTACTTGACGGACTTCCGGCTGGACCCTACCTCGGAAGACCGGCTCGTGGAGATGCTGGACGGCTGTCAGACGATCGTTTGCGAAAACAACTTCCGCAACGCCGACCGCGAGTTGGCCATGCGGTCTTACCATATGGTCTCCGGCGATGTTGCGCGGCTAGCCAGTCGCGTTGGATCCGAGCGATTGATTCTGTTTCACTTATCGGACCGTTACTCAGAACAGGAGTGGCGTGACCAATTGGCGGAAGTCCGCGCGGTCTTCCCAGCAACCGATTTTCCCGATTCCTGGAAACTGACCGAAGGCGAATATCGTCTGGTCCGAGAAGACGAACGAAGGGAAGACTGAGACCGGAGGCCCGTCACAACTCGCCACCGGAACTCACACGTTGTCGATGCGATGATTGAATTCACATCGGGTGACCTTCTTCAAGCCATTGAGCAGTACATTGCCCAAGGCGTTGCCGAGGGCAACCAGGAAGGTCTCGGAACGGGATTGGCTCTAAAGATCTCGAAGCGATGGCCTGACGTACAATCTGCCTTCAAGAAGTACGCTCGATCGGGCAGGTTCCGTGGTGGCGAGATCTGGGTCTGCCCGCCTGCAGAAGGGCGGCCAGGCGTGATTTACCTTGCCACGCAGCCGGACATGTACCATGCCATTCTCGCCTATTTGCGGAAATCGTTGCGAAACTTGGCAAAATGGGCTGTCAAAGAGCATGTCGATTCGGTTGGCTTGCCGAAAATCGGCGCGGGGCTCGGTAAGTTATCCTGGGAATCTGACGTCAAGCCGCTGATGCTGCAGTACCTCAGCGAGCCATTGTGTCGGTTCGTCGTTTACGAGGGGTACACTAGAGAACACGAACACGACTGATGCGGATGTACGTTGTTCAGGCCTTTGTGAGCACCTGGTTCGTACCTTCGACTTTCGTGCCACAGAATCGGACAACATGCCTCCACGGCCGCGGCACACCGCAATGCCTGTTCTACGGTCGAAAGCGAGAATTCCACGCTATCGCGAAATCTCGTCGGTCAACGGCCTCATTAGAAGATGTCAAAAGCATCGGGTGTGACGTTGAACAACTTGGCGATAACGTGTTCCTCAACGCGTTGGAAGTATGACGCGAGGTTCTCGAACTTGTCGAGGGCTATTTCTGGCATGAGTTCAGGTGGTTCGACGAAGATCTTATCGACGAAGGCGCTGACATCCGAAGGTAACCGGTCACGCGCGAAGAGAAACGAAAGACCGACACCGTCAAGCTCCTGACTGCACACGCCAACATTTCGGTAACACCAAAACTCCAAATACAAGTGGTCACCGGCTGGATCGAATCGACCAGCCGTGCCTTCAGGCTCATCCCCTGCATTGAGTTCGGCGACAACTGGGTAGAAATCAACTCCAATGGCCTCCCCGTGCCAACTGATGTCAGACGTCAGGTATCGCTTCCATGCCTCCCACACGGTTCTCACGGATGGACGCCGGGAGAGATGAACTTCTGCCGCGCTCTCAAAACGTGACTTTGAGCTATCGGGCTTCATAATCTGGGCTCCTAATGCCGTCATCCCTTCATTCGTGCTCCCCGTCTCTGTTTCCACGGTATCTCCAATGCGATTCCTGGCAGGAAACGTGACAGACGAACAGGAAATCGACATGCCTTCGTATCCAAAAACGAACGATCTTGGCTTTTCGAGTTTGATCCGTTCGGCGACTGCAACTGCCGCGTAGAGGCCAAGAACCACAAACCGTTCGCGTATGCCCCAAGAAGCTATCCCTGAAGTAGATGATCCAGACTAGCTCGATCGCCACCCCGACGATCATACAAGGAAGACCGTGTCGAATCCGTTACTGCCGGATGGGTGAAGGGCGTCACTGGCGCACGGCTCCGACGTATCTCGTGGACCCTGGATCGTAGGCAACGGACCGGGCGGTTGGTCATGCCGTACACGGTGACAAATTTCTCGGGCGAGATATCGCCACCAATCAACCTCGCTACTCGTCTCGTCGCCAGGACGAATGCTCTGCCGACCTGCATCAGCGGTGTCGCGACAAGAAGGAGCGAACGGTACAGTCCAATAATCAGTGCCGAGTGGAGTTGGTGGATTCCTGACATTGGTAGTTACCTCATGTAGCCTTGTGCCAATTCGGGTGTGCCCCTGCCTATCCTGCCCATTCAAAGGAGATCCAAACAGTGAAACTCAGGTCGCGAGGAGTTCAGCTCAAGTACGCGCCGTCGCACGCGCATCGTTCGGTGCCACGTGTAACAACGCTTCTTGTCTTCACACGTGCTGTGTCGACGTCCGCGGCTGTCATAGATAGTCATGGGTACCCTTCTCCCTTCGGAGTAACCTCTGCAGACTAAATGCGGATTCCGGGGCGAATCCTGCCACGTTTCTTTCAGCAACTCGCCGAAAAGCGCGCGGGTTGCCGACCGTGGCGCTACTCGGCGGACCCATCCTGGTCCGTTGGCGCGAATTTGACTGAAGCGTCCGGCGACCGGGTGACGTACCTGCGCTGCCCGGTTTGGCCCTGTGGGCACATTGAGCGCTGAGGAGCATAGCAGAAACGCACCAGACAACTGCAATCAGTCCCGTGGCTTGAATCGCCCGTACCGGCGCGGCTCCAGGAAGCCACATGAGACCGAGCAGCAGCGTATGAGCTCCGATCCTGGCCAGCGGCTTGACGGTCGTCTCCGCTGCCGTCAGGAGAACGCAACGTTCGTCAGGAGGTCGCATCCCATACAGCGACATGAGCGATGGCCGCTGGAGACAACCTCGGCCCACGTCATCTGTGAGCCTTATCAGTGACACAACCAGAAAGATGTGCCATGGTTGAGTTGAGACGCCAGCGACAACCAGCACAGCGACCATGCCGACTAGGAGACAGGAAGGCAGAGCAACGAGGCCAGCCGACACGCCGAATCGTTCGAGGAACCTCCGGGACAGGCCGACCATGCAGATCGCTTGGAAGAGCCCAGTTAGGGACTCAATCGCTCCGAATTGGCGGGCAAGATCGCCATCGCCGGATGAATACGAGTAGATGGCGCAACGGAAGGTGTGCTCTAAGAACTCGAAGGCGATTACGCTCATGGCGACAAACAACAGGATTCTTACGTTACGCTTCCATTCCACTCGCCCTGGATTGGCCGCCCGGCCCTGTGCAAGATGCTCGCGTTGAATCCCGACATTTTGTTCGTCAGCCGCCACTCTGCGGGCAAGCAACACTGCGGGGACGGCGGCAAGAGACATCGCCAACGCCGATAGAGGCAGCAGCCAGTCGGTCGATAGGAGTTGCGTCAATGCAATCGAGCTCACGCCACCAGCGGCTCGGGCCAAAGGGAATCCCGCACCGACGATCGCAAATGAGCCACCGTTCCGGTCGCGGGGGAACGCGCGCGCCGCGAGCTGCCAGAAGCCTAGCCCCAACAATGCGTAGACCAATTCGTCCAGAAACACGAGGACCAGGGCAGTGCTGGCGTGCAGAGCAATCGATGTTACCGACCACAGCGCGAGGATCGACAAGCACATCAAACCTGACGCGGTGGCAAGCAAGATGGCAACGCCGAAACGTCGCATCGCCCATGTGTACAAACAGCCTATTCCGGGCAAGGCAATCGACGCGATCAGGAACGGATACAACACGTTGTCCGCCCCAAGGAGCGACACACTCAGAGAATATGTCGACACGTGAAGATACGCCGCGGCCAAGCCGTTGAAGAACCCTACTACGGTGAGCAGCGCGACCGCGTATTGTGATTTCTGAAAAAGGCCAGGCATTTCGTCGTGCTCGCTCTTCAACCGTCCAATAGGCTGGAACTGCGTCGCTGGAGCCGCGCAGGCTCATCTCCAACCTAAGAATCCGGAATTGAAGAGCAGACATGCCACTGTCCTTCGAAAGACACCGAAGTTTGTGGACACTCTTACCAATGCGTGTTCGAGAAGCCCGTTTCCTTCTGATAAGAAGTCGGGATGAGGGCCGATTCGAAAGGGAGACGCTCAACGTGGTCCGCGTACCAGATGCGTCACAAAGCTAGCTGCTTCGTCTGATCGCAAATCAATCGTTAAACGTGATCCCGGCGACTAGCCCGCCGAACTGGTTGCACAAGACAACACGAAAAACGCCAATGGCGGGCCGAGAAACACCACGAGGAGACAGATTGCCGCACGAAGCATCGAGAACCTCTGTACTTCTGCAAAGCAAACCGTGAAGAGCCCCAGGCAGTAGCAGCTTGGAATGTATGGGAGCCAGCCCAACCATCCACTGGCTGACGGAAGCACAGCCATCAGCAGTTGTGCGGCCACCATGACAGGGAATGTGCACAGTATGTTGGGCCAAAACAGAGACCATACAATGGTAGCGCGCAGTTGCCCGTTGGTAGCCGCGCCACCCATGAAGCCCGCTACCAACCAGATCGCCTCGGCGATGACGTAGAGAGCGATGACAGGTCCCACCAGACCGCAAAGCGCAAAGAAAACAAAGCGATCAATGGGCAACGAGTAGAATTGGGGGATGGACAGGATAAGAAGTAGTCCGTACGCCGCCGTGATCAGCAAGGGGTGCACATTGGGTTTGACCGTGAGGATCTGGCGGATTGCACGGCGAGGCTGAGTAAGCACGGCGATCCAAGGATTCGGACATGTGCCCCGGTCACTTGCCGGTGTATTTCGGCCTTCCCAACAGTCCGGACATTGTCCGTCCAGCGTGGTGAACCCTTGTTTCTGCTGGCAGGTCGTACAGGTTGTCATGGCCATCTCTTTCCTCCCATCGACTGGCTCGCCCCAGACACCTGACCACTCACGCGGCGAGGGGGCATGAACGCCCATCATTTTCTCGCCTTGAAACGCGGCCACAGCCAATCGGCCAAAATCCGACACATCACACGGCTCGCCCACGCTCTATTCGGTACGGTAGTTTTTGGTCTTCCCGTCGGGCGACCGCTTCTCTCTGTGCGGCGGTCGGCCAGGGCCATCGAGCAAACATGGCTGATCGGAGAACGGTCGAGAAGCGTCTATGAGTGATTGGATGTCGACCGTTGTCTGACGATCCTCTTCAGTCGGATACAGATGTGTTTCCGACTCGTAGGAATCACCAAGCCCCATCTCCTCCGTGGCGAACAGCGGTTTGATGATGCTGAACGACCACGACAACACTGCGATGGCCAGTGCAACATAGCACCCGAGAACCACGAACCCGTTAGCACCCTCGCCTCCAAAAAACGACTGCCCGCGGAAGACGATCGAAGCCGCTTCGATCACCACACCGACGACGAGGCAAGGAAGCGGTAGAATGGTCAGGAGACCGTACAGAGTCCCAAACACAGCCGCGGCAAGGCCCGTCATTCGTCGGCTGTAATTCCCGCTCCACGGCGAAAATAATTCGCAGCAAATCCCGCGGCCATCTTCGCTTGCGCCCAACCCACGCAGGCCACCAATGAACAACAGCACCGCTCCGACGTACCCACCGATCGACAAGAACCCCCAAAGCACCGATTCCATTTTGTCAACCTCCCGGATGTCATTGTACGCTCCGTAGTCGCCTCGCCACCACGTAAATGCGAATTACCGCCAACAAACTGACACGAAAAATCAGAAAAAACTCGAACGACTCAGAACGTGTTCTGAAGTTATCCTCGTTCCCGGTCTAATTCCGAGGCAAGGACGCCAAGTACTCCACGATTTCGCGACGTGGATGCTTCCCATAGACATCGCTTTCGCTGTCCGTTTTGTAGGGTGGTTCCGGTCCGAGAATGCGCTTCCGACCAATGAGTTTCGGACCATCCCGATAGTCGATCACGGCCACGTCGCAGTATCGGCGAAATGCGCCGCCACAGCGTTTGCCCGTGCCGCTGCTGACGTAGACGCCTTCTTTTGGGTAGCCTGCTTCATTACGATGGTGCAGCCGCCGCCGGATACTCCGTATCACTGCAGCCCAGGTTCGAGCACAGACTTGCGACACTGGATTGCGTTCAACTACAATGTGTCACCGCAAATGGCGTTACGGGTAAATGCGCGAGGGGACAGCCATGTCCGAATCTGCGTCCTTCGACGACGTCGTTAACCGCCTTCGCTGCGGTGACGAAGATGCGGCAACGGAGATCTTCGGCCGGTTTTCCGATCGGCTGATCAACTTGGCCCGAAAACGGCTCGACGCCCGGATGCGCCGGAAGGTCGATCCAGAAGATGTCATACAGTCAGTCTTCCGTAGCTTCTTCGTCCGGCAAGATAAGGGACAATTCGAGTTGGGAGGCTGGGACAGCCTGTGGGGCCTGCTGGTGTGCATTACGCTTCGCAAATGCGGTCGGCAGGTTGCGCTTCTTCGGGCTGGTCGTCGAGACATAGGGCGGGAAATGAGTGCGGTAGCCTCGGACCAAGAATCTCGCCGCCAATGGGAGGCCATCGCGCGAGAGCCCACGCCTGACGAGGTCGCATCTCTGACGGAAACGCTGGAACATCTGATGGGCGGCCTGGACGAAAAACAGCAACAGATTGTAGTCTTGCGCCTTCAAGGACATACGATTCCCGAGATCGGGCAGCAGGTGGGGCGAACCGAGCGGACGGTGCATCGAGTACTCGGCAGGGTTCGCGATGCAGTAGATCGCCTGGAGAGGGATCTAGCAGACTAGGGGGCGGAATCCTCATGTGAGGTTGTCTGACCCGGCGGTCGCCTTGACCGCACGACTCCAAGAAACGAGGAGATTCGCGGTCGCAATCTGTTTCCCGGACGTCAGGTGAACCATCTCTCGGCAGAGTAATGTGCATGTCGTGAACGACAAGGCGGGAGAACAGTGCATGTCAGAGGCGAATCAAGAGGGCAAACGCATTTTCAGCGAGCGGGGTGAGTTGTGCGAGGAAATCGTTTCCCGATTCGAGGACGCTTGGCAGCAGGGCGAACGCCCGGCGATTGGAGACTATGTCACGGGCGAGGGCGAAGAGCGGCGGGCGATCCTGATCGAGTTGGTGTGTGTAGACCTTGAACGTCGCCTGAAAACCGACGAGTTGGCTCGTGTCGAAGAGTACCTGGGGCGGTATCCTGAACTGGCCGAAGATAGAGAAGCGATTCTGGAGCTGATCGCTGCCGAGTATTCCACACGCTGCGAATTCGACAAAGGCACGACGATTACCGAGTATCTGGAGCGGTTTCCCCAGTTTCAAGAAGAGCTACCTCGACGTCTGACAAAGGAACCGCCGTCCCGCCGGGGCAAGCGGTTTCCCATTCGTCTGAACTGCCCCCACTGTCAGAACCCGATCGCTGTGGTTGACGACTCGGGCGAGGAGGAAGTGCTCTGTCCGTCCTGTGGCAGTTCTTTTCGCCTGGATCAAGATCGAACAGTTTCCTGGCGTCCGGAGAAGCTGCCTCGCCTTGGGAAATTCGAGCTTCTGGAGGCGGTGGGCCGAGGCGCTTTCGGTACCGTGTACAAAGCGCGTGACACGGAACTGGACCGCGTCGTGGCGGTGAAAGTTCCACGGAGTGGGATATTCGCAACGCAGGAGGACGAGGAGCGGTTCGTGCGGGAAGCTCGCAGCGTGGCCCAGTTGCATCATTCTGGCGTCATCCCAATCCATGACGTGGGCCACAGCGAGCAGTTCCCTTACATTGTCACAGAGTACGTTGACGGCATTACACTGGCGGACGCGCTGACCGGTCGTCGTTTCACATTCGAGGAATCGGCCGAGATCATCGCCCAGATTGCCGAAGCTCTGGAGCATTCGCATCAGCACGGTGTGATCCACCGGGACCTGAAACCATCGAATATCATGCTGGAAGGAGTTGACGGCGGCGGGAAAGCGGTTGGGAGCGGGACAGGCACATCGACGCTCAAGGGCCAGTTGTCCAGTGCCACAGCCACTCAGATCGACCGACCCTCCGGCTCTCGACATCCTGCGCCCGAATTTCGAGCCCGTCTGATGGACTTTGGCCTCGCTCGACGGGATGAGGGTGAAGTGACGGTCACTGCCGAGGGACAAGTGCTGGGCACCCCGGCCTACATGAGTCCGGAACAGGCACGCGGCGAGGGACATCGCGTCGACGGCCGCAGCGATGTGTACAGCTTGGGCGTCATCCTGTACGAGTTGCTCGTTGGCGAACTGCCGTTCCGTGGCAACAGTCGGATGCTGCTGCACCAAGTGATGAACACCGAACCGCAACCGCCGCGCAGGCTGAACGATCGCATTCCGCGGGATCTGGAAACCGTCTGCCTGAAGTGCATGGAGAAGGATGCTCGGCAACGCTATGCATCCGCCCAAGAAGTGGTTGACGAGTTGCAGCGGTTCTTGAACGGAGAACCGATTCACGCCCGCCCGATCAGCACGTCAGCGCGCGTTTGGCGGTGGTGCGAACGGCGGCCCATTCTCGCCGGCTCGATAGCGACCATCGTTCTGGTCTTCATCGTAGCGTTCTGCGCCGTGAACTATCAACGCACAGTAGCGATTGCCGAGAGGGATCGAGCCGAGCAGGAATGGCGACGTGCCGAAACGAGCGAGAAACGTGCCAGGGCGGCGGAGGCGGACGTAGTCTCAGCCTTGAAACGGGAAAAGGAGCAAAGAAACCGCGCTGAGAATGCAAACGCGCGAGCGGACTGGCGCCTCTATGCAATGCAGATTGCTTCGGCGGATCGTGAATGGGAAGACGGCAATGTACGCCGCGCACGGGAGCTACTGGAGGATTGCCAGTGGAATCTACGCGGTTGGGAACATGATCACCTGCGCACACTGTTCAATAGGAATCAGCAGACCTTTCCCGGTAGTGCGTTTCCAGTTCGGACAGTGGCGGTCAGTCCGGACGGACGAATGATCGTTAGTGGCGAGGGCTCGAGCAGCCATGGAGAACTGAAACTATGGGATGCGCAGACAAGTCGGGAGATCCTCACTCTCAGGGGACATTCTAGTACGGTCACGGCCGTGGCGTTCAGCCGGGACGGAAAACGGATCGTTAGCGGAAGCCGGGATAAGACTCTGAAGGTGTGGGACTCAAAGACGGGTCAGGAAATGCTGACAATGAAAGGCCACAACTACGATGTCACGAGCGTGGCGTTTAGCCCGGACGGACAACGGATTGTTAGTGGAAGCTGGGACAAAACTCTGAAGGTATGGGACGCCCAGGACGGTCTGGAAATGCTGACACTTGAAGGCCACAGTTACTATGTGAGGAGCGTAGCCTATAGCCCAGACGGCCGGCGGATCGTTAGCGGTAGTTTCGACCGAACATTGAGGGTATGGGACGCAGAGACAGGGCAGGGAACTCTCACTTTGAAAGGGCACTCCGAACCGATCTGGAGCGTTGCATTCAGCCCGGATGGACGCTGGATCGCTAGTGGAAGCGCGGATAAGACTGTGAAGTTGTGGGAGTCGAAGACCGGCAAACTCAGGAGGACATTCAAAGGTCACGACAGCATTGTCGAGTGTGTAGCATTCTCTCCGGACGGTCAACGCATCGTCAGTTGCGGTAATGCGTTGAAAGTGTGGGACACGCAGACGAGCCAGCAGCCTCTGACACTGGAAGGTCAGATACGCGGGTCCCGCAGCGTTGTCTTCAGCCCGGATGGACGGCGGATTGTCAGCGGAGGCGACGGACCTCTGTTGATGGTCTGGGACTCACAAACCGGCCAACGAGAACTCACGCTCGAAGGACATACTCTACCTGTCACTAATGTGTCGTTTTGCCATGACGGGAAATGGATCATCAGCGGAAGCATCGACAAGACGGTAAAGATATGGGATGCCGAGACTGGCCGAGAAACGAAAACGTTGTCCATGGCGGGGCATTCCGAGCCTATCATGACCATTGCATTCAGCCCCGATGGAAGGCGAATTGCCAGCGGTGGAGGTGGGTTCCGAAAGCCAGAATTGAAGCTGTGGGATGTCACGACAGGCAATGAACCCGTCAACCTGACCGGCCATGTCCATGGAATCACAAGTTTGGCATTCAGCCCTGATGGCGAACAGATCGTCAGCGGAAGCACGGACGCGACGTTGAAGATTTGGAGCGTGAGGAAATCTGAAGAGATACTGACTGTAGAGGCACATTCACCCCTGATCACGGCTGTGACGTTCAGTCGTGATGGGCGGCAGATTGTCGGTGGCTCGCGAGAGGGTACTCTGAAGGTATGGATTGCGCAGACGGGCGAGGAGGTGCTGACGCTTAAGGGGCATTCTGGTGAGATCACAAGTGTCGCCTGCAGCCCGGACGGCCGCCGCATCGTTAGCGTCGGTGGCGACCGGGACAACGGGGAGTTGAAGGTATGGGATTCGCGGACGGGGCTCGAAACGCTGACCCTAAAAGCCCAGGCCGGTCTGACTCGGAGCGTAGCGTTCAGCCCCGATGGGCGACGGATCGTGTGTGGTGGCTTTGATCGCTATGGGAATGCAGTGAAAGTCTGGGATGCCGAATCGAGCCAGGGGCCGCTGACGCTCAAGCCCGATTTTGACATCACGTGCGTGGCGTTTAGCCCGGATGGTCAGCGGATCGTAAGCAGCGGAGGAAGCAATTTGGACATCCCAGGCGAACTGAAGGTATGGGATGCACGAACGGGGCAAGAAGCGCTGACGCTCAGGGGGCACACTGCAAGAGTCAATGAAGTTGCGTTCAGCCCCGATGGACAGCGGATCGTCAGTTCTAGCGGAGACAAGACATTGAAAGTATGGGACGCAGTGACCGGTCAAGAGATTTGGACACTCAAAGGACATTCCGATAGTGTCCTCTGCGTGGCGTTCAGTCCCAATGGCGAATGGATCGTTAGCGGCGGTGGCGACGTGGAGAATGGGGAATTGAAGGTGTGGGATGTGGCGACGGGAAGAATGAAAGGTCCAACACACGAAGGACATTCCACCAGGGTTACAGCCGTAGCGGTCAGCCCGGACGGACAACGGATTGTTAGTGGAGGCTGGGACAAGACTCTGAAGGTGTCGGATGCCCAGACAGGCCAGGAAACTCTCACACTCAGAGGCCATAGCTGCTCTGTCAGCAGCGTTGCATTCAGCCCGGACGGGCGGCGGATCGTTAGTGGGGCTTATGAAATTCGGCCGGAGAGGGAGAGACAGTTTACTGTTGCGGGTGAGATCAAGGTGTGGGACGCAGAGACAGCCCAGGAAGCGTTGACACTCGAGGGAGATGACAAGGGCATTACAGGTGTAGCTATCAGCCCCAGGGGCCGATGGATCGCTGGCGCTGGCGCAGGTGGGGAAATGCGAGGGCCCGGCGTGATCAGACTGTGGGATGCGCAGACCGGCCAGTTGGCCGCGAGGCTCAAAGGACATACCGGTCGGGTTAATGACGTGGCATTCAGTCCTGATGGCGAATGGATCGCAAGCGGAAGCTCGGACCGGACGTTGAAGGTGTGGAACATCCATAGCATTTTGGAGAACGGCGACAGTGGAGCCAAGCTCTTGCCTCCATGATCCAGCGTCCGCAGCGAATCACCGTGAGACCACGTGCTTCAGCAAGAACTCGACCGGCGGCGACTGTTCTGAGTATTCGCGCACGACTTCGTGGCAGTCGCAGGGAGCGACCATCACTTCGGTCGTGCCTGTACGTTCAGCAACTCCGCTCTGGCACTGGCCGCTCCGGAAACCTCTCCGGCGAAGTTGCTTGCGTCTTCGCTGGAATTGAACTCCTTTCGGTACGCGCGTTTCCCCATCCGGTCAAGCTCCTCCTTGGCCAGTCGCGCCTCTTTGGCGTTGGTGGTGACACGACGCACGATTCTCTGGCCCTCGTCCGTCACTTCCCAAACGACATAGGCCTCGGGCGCTGTCGCCCTCTCACCGTTCGGGCCTCGCCCAACAGCGATCACGCCGTTGTCTTGCCCTTTGCCGGACGTGTCGTCTGACGTCGACGGTTGGCCGAAAGCGGCGCCAGCGGCAAGATCGGACCAGGATTCAGTATCGCGTGGTGTTCCCGCTCCTTTGTCATCCTGTGGCGGATGGGCTTCTTGTTGTTGATTGGTAGGGATACACACCTCTGATGCCGCGTGTCGGCCTCTGTGGCACCTCGTGGACCATGCCCAGGTGGGTGGTTAGATTTGTGCCGAGGCCGAAGTCGATCGCGCCGTCATGCCCCGCCATGAAGGCCTGAAGAGCGGACCGGTCGGCACCAATCGTATGGGCTTCAGCGTTGCCGATCTCTCTTGGGCGCAGGGCCGTTTCGCGCCTTCATCAGCCGTCGCAGACGCTTCGCATTCCTTATTGCCCGTCGCTGACTTGTAGATTCAAGCGCGGCTATTGCCTCTTCCGCCTCGTTCGGTCTGCCCAGATATAGCAGAGCCGTCGCCCTATGTGTCAACGCACAGATGAAATGGAACGGAATGTCCTGGCATAGATCCAGCAAGCGATCCGTGGTCCGAATCAGCCGTTTCCAATCGTTCGTCTGCTCGTACACATCCGCCAGCACCTGCAAAGCGTCGATGTGGTCACGTTGGATCGTCAGGGCGCGGCGAGCCAACTCGATTGCCGTGTGGAACTCGCCCTGGTGCTCGGCTATGTCCGCTCGGAGCGCTAACGCGTCCACGTGCTTCGGGGTGTCGGCTAGCACGGATTCCAGAATACGCTCGGGCACGGCGTACTCAGAAGCATAGTGAAGCTCCCTCGCGAATTCCACGCGAATCTCGTCCGGCGGTCGCTCTTGTGCGACCATGGTCACCAATTGTTCGAACGCGTGAGAGGTACTGAAAAACGCGGAAATGTAGATATTGCCCTTTTTCGGAGTCGATCGCGGATCACCCGCAAGCAGGTGCAAAGGTACTTGGGCACCAACATGTCCCTCGATCCATCGCTTCATACCGGCGACCTGATCCGCGTTGGTGGTTTCCAGGTAAGGGATTACATAACGCGTCATCCATTCATGCTGCACTTGCTCTGCATAGACTTCGACTTTCTCCTTGTCGTCCGCGCGCCATCGGTCACCGAACACTCTGAACGTGAAATCGTAATGATGTGCGATTTCATGAACAAACGTGGACAACATCTTCAATCGCAGATAGAACTCGACGACTTCCAGGTTTGAAATGTCGGCAGGGTAGACGTAGCCGAACAGATGAATCAGAGCGCGATGCGGATAGTAACAGCCAAGGGATAACCCCGAAAAGACGTTCGGCATTACCTCACATCCATGCCGGCCGGTGAAGGGGTCCGGTTCCACCGCACCCCACTTGTGTTCGTCCAGCAGGTCGCGTTGTCTTGTCTCTCCCATACGAAGTTCGACAGCTTCGAGACCATCGGCGACACCGCCAGGTACGGCCGTCAAAACGGCTCGAAGATCCGCCGGACCCGCCGGGTAGTGGGCGAATGGAGAAGTGTCGAAGACCTGAACCGGAATTGCACCGCTTGGGATTGACGTTGGCGCGTTCGGCGATCGGCGCCGCTCACGAACCTGTCGCTTGACTCGCCGCTTCTTACGCAATTCACTCTGTAGCTCCAGAAGCCGGCGCGAGCGCGTCTCCGCATCAACGAAACTAGCTTGTTCGAGTTCGGCCAACTGGCGTCTGGTTGCGTGGATGCTTCGAGCCATGGAGCCCTGCCTATGCTTCAGAACCGGTGTCAGATTTGGCGGCTCTTAACCCTCGGCCTTTGAGCCATTTGAACTTCGGCCCCCGGTACACGCGCACTGCGTTGCCGCGTTCCAGCGCAGCATGCTGCTCCCACCGTTCTCGCCGCCCCGTCGCTTTGGCGCTCTCTTGCTTCTCTTGGAGCAGTCTTGCCAGCCGCGCCAAGGCAAGTGCACGGTTCTGATGCTGTGATCGCTCTTCCCGAGCTACTGCTACGAGGCCGGTGGGCATGTGGGTGATCCGCACCGCCGAGCTAGTCTTGTTGACGTGCTGTCCACCGGGCCCAGAGCTACGCATAACGTCGATCTTCACATCAGACGTCGTCCACGGGGGTGATGAAGGAGGCGCAAGAAGCTCTACACCAACGAACCAGTTCTTTCGCTTGTGGTGAGGGCGAAACGGGCTTTGGCCAATCCACTGGATAGTGCCCCGCCAGTCATTCGTCAGTGTCTCTGCTTGGTCGCCTTTCAATCTCAGCAAAACCGAACGGAAGGTATCTGCTTCGTCTCCCGCCACAGCTTCCAACACGCTGCACCGCACGCCGCATTGGACGGCCTCCTTCTCGATCTGCTCTGCCACGCGAGCTACGACCCATTGGCACTCAACGGGGCCCTGCCCAGAGGTGATGTGGAGCCATAGACTCATGTTCGCGCCTTTGTCTTGTAGGTAATCAGCGGACGAAACGTGGCGACGATTCGTACAAGCCCAGCGTCGACCAGATCCTGAACGACTACGTCCGCTTTCTTGTAGGCTTGAGGGGCTTCTTCATACAACAAGTTCTTGTCTTCGCAGATTACACGGCTGCCGAGATCGGTCCGTTTGAGCGACTCGGGGGAGTAGCGTCCTTCCAGTCGGCCCCGGGCGTCGTTGCGGGCCCATTTTCGACCCGCACCGTGGGCGACGGAAAACCCATTCGCCTTCTGGTCACCGGTTGGCTGAACCAGGTAACTCAGTGACCCCCGAGAGCCAGGAACCACCACCGGACCGACATCCGACGGGGCCGCGCCTTTTCGGTGCACCCAGCAGCTTTTTCCGTCAACCGCGGTTTGGGTAATCCCGTTGTGGCAAAGATCCAACACTCGTTCGCCTTTTCCACTGATCATCGAAAGGAAACGGTGAGCGATCACCGTCCGGTTACAGCGGGCCCAAGCGATCGCATGGTTGTGTCGAGTCAGGTAGGTGCGGGCGGGATCGGACTCGACGGGCGTACCAGCCGTGCCACATTCCTTCAGGTGATCTTGAAGGACAGCTTCTCCGAAACCGCGTGACCCACTGTGTACAAGCAATACGAGTTCACCGGCCTCTAGCCCGAGGCCCTCAAAGGCCAATTCGTCGTGCACGGCCTCGACGGCCTGCAACTCGGCGAAGTGGTTTCCGCCCCCAATCGTACCCAGTGAACGGTCAAAGGATGTCGGCTGGACGCCATCGTTGGCCAACCAATTCGCGACGTCACCGCCCCAGCAGTTTTCCAGGCCCTTGAGCTTCTTGGTCCAACGATCCAGCTTCCGCTTGCCCGCCGGAAGACCGGCTTTCCACAACGCCATCCCGCAGCCGATGTCGTTGCCGGCAAGATGAGGGTAGATGACGCCGCTTGTGATCACGGCAGCGCCAATCGGAACTCCGCGGCCTGGGTGAAGGTCCGGCAGCCCAACGACGTGTTCGACGCCCGGCAAGCGAGCCAAGCTTTGCAGTTGTGACACCGCCTCGCTAACGACCCAGTTGTTGTGAGAAGCGATAATGCGAACGCGGACCTTGCCTCCCTGGACGTCTGAAGAATCAAGGTGTGATTGCGCTCGCGATTTCGTTTCTTCGTTCATTCGTACCGTACCTTCTCTGGTTGGCGTCTTCCATCGCGGCGGGCTGGAACGCGGTCTCCGTATTCGGTCATTCCGGACGAACGGGCGAACGTCGCCAACGAGGATGCTTCGTATGGACCGCCCGACTGGTCTGATTGTTCAAATTGGCGATGATGCTGGTCAACCGGGAGAGTCTCGATGGTCTCCCTGGCCTGCGCAACGGTGACTTCTATTTTATTCTTCGCGATAGGGAGTACCAGATTGGTAGAGTTCCAGACGGTTTTGCTCAACTGCTTTCTCGGTCTCCGGATCCAGTTCCAAGGCCTTCGTCACCCAGCAGACCGCGGACTCGAAGTCACCTGTTTCGGCGTAGGCGGCCGCGAGCGTATCCAGTATGTTCCAGTCTTGCCAATTGGTTAGTTCACAGGCTCGCGAGGCGTTCTCAATCGCCGCTTGGGCATCGCGAAAGCCGGATTCAGGACATGTGGAACGTAGCCAAGCCAGTTGGTTGTAGGCGTCGGCGTTATCCGGCTCCAGGTCAATCGCTCGGCTGCAATCAGCGATGGCTTTTTCGTACTCGCCTTTAATGTCCCAGACGTCTCCACGACTGAAATACGCATCGGCATCCTCCGGATCTAGCTCGATCACCCGGTCGTAGTCGGCAATTGCCTTATCGTATTCGCCTTTGCTTTGCCAGGCACTTCCACGGTTGGAGTCGGCAGCGCACGACGTCAATGCCCCTACATCGCACAAAATGGGCTCCACCTGCCAGCCGGAAGCTCCATCCACAACAAGTCGCCTTATCTCGCTCGCTGGATGAGCCAAGTGGACCGCAAGTTCCGTGCGATGAAAGAGGGCGGACAAGATGGCAACGCCCAAACCGCAGTAGTCCTCCTTCGAACCGTAGAAAAGGGCGATGTCAAAACGCGTCAATTCGTAGAAGTGGACACCCTTTCTGATAACCAGTCGTTCTTCCCGCGCCTCTGATGGCGGAGGGGGAAGCGATTGTCTGGCGAATTCAACTTTGAGATCTTCGTCTTCACCGCTCGCTATCCTGTGGACGAAGTCCCGGAAGAACTCCGCTAGGTGAGGAAGCTCAAGGGATGGGCCTTCTTCTGCCATTGGTCAACTCCCAGATTGGCGATGTACGAGCAACCGTCCGATTGCGCCGCATGAAACGTGTCTCGGTCTGCCTGTCATAGGGGAACTCACTGCTCGTTTTCTTCGAGGTCAACGTTGCGAATACTTCAAGAGTGGTGAGTTCGTGAGCCCAGAGCCACCTGTGCACCACATAAATGCGAATCACCACTCAGAAGCTGACACAAGAAGTGGATTGTTCGATACCCTTCGGCCAATTGCGGACGTTACGAAAAATCATCGAAGCATGAATCTGCTTTTTTGGGGTTTTGGGTGTCAGCGTCGTCGAACATTTCCGCATTGTAGATCTAGAGGCGAAACGGAATATCCGCACGAGGCGGAGGAGGCTCATTCGGCTACGGCCGTTTATGAGGGAGAGAGTCAGGATGACAACTGCGCTGGATTCAAATCAGTTTTTGAGGAGCGAGACATGACTGCCGAAAACGAGGGAAACGAGGTTGTAAGCCGTCGATGCGCCATGAAGCGGATCGCCAAGGCATTGGCCGTTGCTGGGAGCGCCGGCGTCGGACTACTTGGCCTGACGGGAGCGCCCCGCAAGGCACAAGCCGCCTACTACAACTACAGAAACTACTACTACTACAACTACCGGGCCTACCGTAACTACAGGCAGTACATCCGACTGCGATAGGCGGCCCACAACAGCGCTGCAACGGTTCCGGCCAGGGGCGAAATTGGCCCGAACTCGGCGTACCGAAGCGTGGCGATGTCTGGTCGAAGCGGCCAGCGTCGCCACTAGCCGGCTTCGGAGTGTTTCCTGCTCTGCCAGCTAGTTGCGCGCTAACTCATAGCGACACTGGTTCGCCGTCTGCAAAACCGCGCAGACGGTGTTGTTGCTGTACGCCCGAAAAAGCGAATTGTGCCACTGTCTGGAGGTGTCCTATGCCCAACGTCCTACTAACAGAAACGTGCGTCAGATCGTGTCCGTATTGTTTCGCCAAGAAGCACATGGCCGGCGCGGCTGACAGCCGGATGTCCTGGAAGAACCTCCTGTACATACTTGATCTCCTCGACATCTCAAACGACAAACACATCTCCTACCTGGGAGGCGAGCCGACACTTCACCCGAGTTTCACGGACTTTGCCCTCTATACGCTACGTCGAGGGTTTCACGTGACCGTCTTCACCAGCGGGATAATGTCCGCGCAGAAGCTGGATTCGCTGACGCGTCACCTATCGGATTCCACGCAAGAGCAGCTCGAGTTTGTGTGCAATCTGAATCATCCCTCGCTTTCATCCGATAGGGAGTCGGAGGCGATACATCGCTTTCTTCGCGCCTTTGGGCCGCAAACGACGGTAAGCTACAACATCTATCGCAATGACTTTGATTTAGATTTCGTTTTCGAATACATCGCCGAGTTCTCATTATGCAAACACGTTCGTTTGGGTCTGGCCCACCCCATTCCTGGACGCGAGAACGTCTGCATCCCTGCCCAGCATTTGTCAGGAATGGCCCGCCGACTTGTGCACTTTCTTCCGACTTTCGAATCGCAGGGCGTTCGGCTCGGATTAGACTGCGGAGTGCCCCTCTGTCTGTTCAGTGACGCGGAATTGGGCAGATTGTTTCGCTTATCGCGAGGTAGACTCAGTTTCTCCTGCGGACCTGCCATCGACATCGGCCCCGACATGAAGGTTTGGGCCTGTTTTCCCCTGTCCACAGTGAAGAAGAAGTCGATTTACGACTTCAACTCGTTAGACGAAGCCGCGGAATACTTCGCGAAGCTTCAGAGCGACCTCAAATCGGAGCGCGGCGGCGTGATGGAGTCGTGCAAGAACTGCGACATGAGAAAAGATGAGCTGTGTCAAGCAGGGTGCGCTGCACATCTAGTTCAATCTAACTAAACAGGGGATTCACCGATGTCGTGGAAACCACACATTCTTGTCTGTCCTTTTCCGAGCAAGGCCTTTGATCAACTGCAGAATGCAAATGTGCTGGTTCGCGCGAACGTCGCGCCAGATATCGTATCTACGATCCTGAAGTCTGCTCGCGAGAAGGCTTTGAATGTTGATTCCATTTGGCTGCGGTCTCACGCGCCGGTTAGCGATTTGGACGTGGCGGTCAACGGCCAGAAGATCCGAATTGTCGTGGAAGCCGACTCTCTTGGGGATATGCCTACGTTGGTTAAACGTCTCGATGAGCTTGTTGCCGAAAATGTGACTTTCCTGTTCTCACCCGCGAATAGCGACAACTGCTTGGCATCGCAAATACTCGCATCTCTCGGCGTTCGAGCGGGAGTTGACATGCTGGAAGGCGACGTGGACTGGGAGGCGGTTTCCGATCTCGCTTGCTACGCACTCTACTCGAAATCGCGGCGAGCGCCTGTTGAGCCCTTTGACTGGACTGCCTGGGCGTATCACGAGAATCGGTACAGACGCGTGAGCTTCGGAGAGTTCTTCCTTTCTTCGCCTGGCAAATTTCTCCACCTGGCCCCCGACGGGCGTGTTGCTCTTAACCCCCGCGACCTGAAGCGCGAGATATTCCTTTGTGACAATGTCGCCTCGCTTCACGAATCCCTTCACTCCGACGCGTATCGGATGGCCGAAAGCGAGTCGTTCGGGCACTTGGCGGATCAGGATGATTGTGCGTACTGTCCGGGATGGCGGCTTTGCGGAGGCCAGTTCAAGGAGGAGCGAGTCGCGACACACCGCTGCAGCAAGTTCTTTACTGAACTGCTGGAAGCTGTCGAGTTTTATGAGCAGACAATGTGACGAGACGGAGGCCCTCAAATGGCTACAATCATTTTCAAACCGACCGAGATCTGCAACTCCAATTGCGTTTATTGCGATGTTGCCAAGAAACACGAGTCTGTAGTGATGGACTACGGCCTCCTTGAACTGGTCTTTCGGCGAATTGGGAATTATCTGCGTGAGAACCCGAAAGAGGACGTTAACCTGACTTGGCATGGGGGGGAACCAACTCTACTTGGTCATGAGTATTTCCGAAGGGCTGCCGAGTTTCAATACGAGCACTGCCGCGATGTTGCCACTCGACTGGTGCACTCTGTGCAATCGAACTTGACAAGGTTAACGCAAGAGATCGTCGACGTGTTTCGCTCGATGGGGATCAGCGAGATTGGATCGAGCTATGAGCCGATTCCAGGGATTCGTGGCATAGGACGGAAGAGAGACTCCGAACGCTACAACCGCATGTTCTTCGAGGGAGTTCGTCTGTTAGAGCAGAACGAGATGCAGTGGGGTGTGATATACGTCGTCACGAAAGCCGCTCTTGACAAGCCGCTCGAACTGTTCCACTTCCTGTCGAATCTGAATCCGTCAAGGGGCGTCAGCTTGAACAAGGTCTACATACACGGCGAGGATACTCACCAGATGGACATCAGCCAGGAGGAGTATGCTGACTTTCTTGGGAAGATATTCCCTCACTGGTGGGAGAATCAAGATCGCTATGGAAGTGTAAGGCCTTTCGTCCAGATAACAGAGGCCATACGCGACGCAGAGCCACCGGCGCTTTGTGAGGCGTCTGGTGGATGCGCATACAGATGGCTGTATATAGGGCCTCAGGGGGAGGCATCTCATTGTGGTTGCAGTGGAGACGTCAACGCGATCTGTTACGGCAATGTTCGGGATTCGTCCCTAGATGAACTTCTTCACAATCGGCAAAGGGATGAGATTGCCCGACGAGTTCATCACCTTCCATTGACGGAATGTTCTGGATGTCGCTTCTGGGGCCTGTGTCACGGGGGCTGCCCCGTGGATGCGCTGCTGTGTGAAGGAAGCCTCTCGCGCAAGTCGCCCAACTGTGGATGGCGCAAGTCGTTCATCGAAAAGTACTTTGAACCCGTTACCGGACTTCGCGCTGACTTGACACCCGATGGAATCGCGGTGGCATGACAAACCGCTCCGCGTTTCACACGGATAACGGGCCATTTTCTGCGATTTTCCTCGATTTTTCTGTCAGCGTCGCCGTGTGTTTTCGCATTCCTATTCTGAAGGAGGAATTGGAAAAACCGGACGACGGCCAATTCCCAAGAGCGTGAATCCAAAAGTGCCCTGACGGGGGCTATTTCAAGGGTCAGAAGCGATGAGCGGCGACATTCAAGTGACGACACAAGGACTGGCGCTGCTCAACGTGAATCCCACGGGGACAAGCGAGACCTCATTTGTTGACGTGACCAGTCGCGACGTAAGGCGAGCCGAGAGCAGTCGACGAAAGACGATGTTGGGCGCGCTCGTCAGCACCTACAAGTGGCGCATGTTGTTCACGTATGGTCTGTTCAACGTGGAGAACTTGCTTCGCCTGAGCCAGCCGTACATGTTGGGACTGGCCATCAACGGCCTATTGGCATCATCGTACCTCTGCTTGGGGCTGTTCGCCGTCCAGCATTTCACCCACATGTTGATCGGTTGTCTGCGGCGGATGTACGACACGCGTGCCTTTACCGGGATCTATACAGACTTGGCCGCGCGACTCGTAACCGAGCAGCGCGCACAGCAAGTGGAAACGTCGCGAGTTGCGGCCCGGTCGGCTCTGTCTCGCGAGTACGTGAGTTTCTTCGAGCACGACGTGCCGCTGATGTTCCACGGGCTCTATTCTGTGCTGGGTGCGCTGGTGGTGTTTGCGTGGTACGATGGGCTGATTGCTCTTACCTGCATCGGATTGGTGATTCCCGCAAGTCTGCTGAACTGGTTGTACGGTCGCAAGACTCTAAGACTGCACAAGCGCCTGAATGACCAGTTCGAGAGTGAAGTGGATGTGATCAAGCAAGGAGAACGTCAGGCGGTACGGAAGCACTATGGCCTGCTGAGACGTTGGCAAATCAAGCTTTCCGACTGGGAAGCCATGAACTTTGGCGCAATGGAATTCTTGATCGTCGGCCTGATGGCGACCTCGCTAATTCGTTTGTGCGGCGCCCCTGAGACCAGCGCGGGCGACATATTCGCCGTATTTCGGTACGTGATGATGTTTGTTCTCGGATTGGATTGCGCACCAGTGCTTGTGCAGCAGATCAGCCGCTTGCGAGACATTGGCCGACGAATGCGAGTCGACGATACCGCGGGAAACAGAATACTGAAAACAGCGTGAGCAATTGTCGTGGAGAACTGGAGTAGTCCTATTTCAGGACAAAGGAACCTGTGGGCTCGACACCAGCAGCTACATGTTTCTTTCAACCATAGATCGCTGGTGATGAGGAGGCTCAGTAATGAACGAGTCTAAGCAAGAAGTGGATCGTAAGGTACAGGACACGCCGAAGAAGGATGCTGCCGAGTATCGCAAGCCGGCGTTGATCCAAGTCGGTTCGCTGCGTGATGTCCTCGCTAAGTCGGGGCGTCGCGGCGATCATGACGATGGCACCTACTTTGGTCGGTGACACACCGTCTGCCGACCGAGAGGTCGTGAGCCCGTCGCCGCCCTGCTGCTGGTAAGAGGTCGCGAGGCCTGACACCAGGGTCGATACCGACTTACCTCGACTCGCGGATTCTACTTCAAGCGAGACAGTCGGGGCGGCGACGGGACATCTTAGTCGGACTATCTGCCTGGACGTCGACTTGGGGGCTTCCGATGATGACAGTGACCAGTATCTTCCCGGGTTCTTTGGACGGCACGGACCAGGATCGCCCAGCAGAAGCTCCTCTGGAATTGGCACCCGATGTATTCCGAGTGGGTGAAGGCGAAGAGAGCCGTATCGTTGATCTTCGTCGCGGTCGCTTCTATGCCATTGGGACGGTTGGCGCACAGATGATTGATATCGCTATCGGCCAGGGAGGCGATAACGTTGCGCAGGTGGTTGCCGAGGAATTCGGGGTGCCACGGGCGACCGCGGAACAGGACTGGAAAGACCTCAGACACACACTCCAGTCAGCCGGTCTGCTGCGATCGAAGTCATCGAGATCCCTCCGGGCTTCCAACGCCCTGGAGAGATCGCCCAGGAACGGCAAAACGCCCAAGTGCACCGTTCCCCGCAAGCCCTGCTTGAGTATACTCATGGCCTTCTGTTGGTTCAGCCTGAGACTGTTCGGTTGGGCCAGAACGGTCCGATGGATGCGAAGGCGCCACGCGGAACTGAACAGCGCGACGAATCAAGGTCCTGAAACCATTGCAGCAGTTGACGGTACGGTGCGAGACGCGGCGGCCAGGCTGATTCTCAGCCCGGAGTGCAAGGAACGTGCGCTGGTTGCCTGGCAGATCCTCCGCGGACGAATGGGATTGCCGGCCGTTCTCTTTGTTGGAATAAGACTCTACCCGTTTCAGGCACATGCGTGGGTGGAATTGCAGGGACAGTGCGTCTCCGACGATGAAGCCCGTTGTCGCGAGTTTACTCCGATCGCCTCGTACGGCTAGTGGGGAGAAAACGAACCATGCCCTGGGAAGGCTTCCAACTGACGATCCGGGACGACGCCTCCATTTCCGTTGGGCTTTTTGAACCAAGACATGCAAGAAGGACGGAGCAAGGACCGGTATCCCTGGCTCGTGATTCAGCAACTGGAAGTATCGCCGTATGCCATGGTCGTCTCTTCTACCTAAACGATTTTTTGGACTACCAAGGGTACAAGGAAGGGCTAGAGGCCCTCACTGGGGAACCGAATCCGACCACTGCGCAGACCGTGGTCGCAATCGTTCGGGAATTTGGCGCAAGTGCCTTGCGCCGATTGGAAGGGGACTACTCGATCGCCCTCTGGGACGCACGTACAAGACGTTTGCTTGGCCTCAGAGACCCGTTGGGCGGTGGGCCACTGTACTGGTGGCGGAACGGCCGCGTTTTCGGGATGACATCCCAGCTTTCTTCCATGGAGAGCAAAGCGGTCGGGGCCGCAAACCCGGAGTATCTAGCCGAGTGCCTGACACGATCGTTTGGCGCTGGCGAAGTCTTCAGTGAATTGACGCCAATCTCCAATGTCTTCCGTGTATTGCCTGGGACGCTGGTGGAGCTTCCTCTTGAAGGTGACATCGTTCGGAATCAACCTGAGAATTGGCTGTCGGAGATCCCTCAGCAGAACGTTGCAAGTGTCGAGGAAGCCGGCGAAATCCTTCGAGGCCTTTTGGACCGCGCAGTTCAGGAGCGGATCCGAGGGCGAAAGGCAGCGGTTCACTTCTCTGGTGGCCTGGATAGCACCTCGATCGCGGCTCTGATGCGGGATGTCGAGTCACAAATGGACGCCGGATGGGAACTGCGGACTCTTTCATTGGTATACCACCGCGGAGAACTCGCTGCGGAACGGCCTTTCATCGACGGGGCAATCCAGCACTTGGGTGTACGGCACCCCTTGCTTCTGCCCGCTGACAACGTGCTCGATTTTGATCTATCACCCGATCAGATACCGGAGCATGACGAGCCTCGTTCGGGATTACGCGGCTTGGCAACGCAAAGGTTGATGGTCGACGCTGCCGACCAGGAAGGAGCGGACGTGATTCTGACGGGCGTTGGCAGTGACGAAATCCTGGTGAGCACACCAGATCCGCTTTTCCAATCGGTTCGTCGGTTTCAGTGGTTCAAAGCTCTTCGTGAAGCTCGTAGACTTGCGCGAATCCGAAACGAGGGAATCTGGTCAGTCCTGGTGGACGATGCCCTTTCGCGCATGTATCCCATTCTCTGTCGCGAAGGCATCCACCCGTACTTTCGAAACGGCCGGTCTAAGTGGCCCGCTCTAGGTCTGTTTACCGTTCCGCCTTGGGTCAGGAAGACATTTGCCCGACGTTTCAGTCTGTTCGAACTCGGTCGAGCGCGGGCCCGGCAGATTTACGTGACTTCGAAGGAAGCGGAGTACCAACGCACTCTGCTAACGGCGGCGGGTGACTGGAACCGTCAATACTTGGCGGCTCCTCGCGGCATCACGATTTCCCATCCGTTTCGAGACATCCGCGTGATCCGGTTTGTTTCTGGGCTACCAGAAGATATCCGGGCTGGTACCGAAGAAGAGACGAAGCCCGTATTGAGAGCCGCCGTTCGCAGGCTTGTTCCCGAGTCGATCCGCGTGCGCAGTAGGAAACAGGGATTCGACGATGTGAACGGTCGCGCATTGAATCACCACCAATCTAGAATCGAAAAGCATGTCCGAGCGTCGGCGTTCAACGAACTGGAGGTGATCGACGTGGAAGCCCTGTGCGCCGCCCTCCAGCAGGCGGCCGTCGGGGTCGGGGATATCGTAGCGTGTGATCGCCTCGGCCAGACCTTAGCGCTGGTTGGATGGTACGAACGCTGGTCGCGCGTGTCCCCGCGCTGCCCTGACAAGGTCTTCCAGTGGTCTGTCAAACCTGGCCCATCGAGTACGGACACCTAGCCAGCCCCCGGAAAACGGTCTCGACGATTAGGGTAGAGCGGGTGAATTGCTCGGGGCTCTATTATCTTTCTTTACACTTTTCTGTGTCAGCACTGCGCGGTGTTTTCGCATTGTTAATACTGGGCCGGAGCGGCCGAGCCTCGAGTCGCCAAAGTTCCTCTGGACAAAGGAGAGCAATATGTTTCGCACGACGTTGCTGCCGGTGCTGGTAACGGCCATTTCGTTGATGTTCCTTTCGAACACAGCGTGGTCGCAGACTGTCATCTTGAGGTACCCAGAGCTCATCATCGGACCTGAGGAGTGGTCGGGTATATCGCCTCGCGAGCGACAGCGGTTGCGATGGGAGTACGGCAAGTTGAAGAGGGAGTACAACGAGCTCAATCACCGCATCAGCGAAAACAACGCGAAACGAAGACAGGCTACTGCGGCCATCGCGCTGATAGCGTTGCCGCCCCAAGGTGTGGCCCGTAGTGCAGCCATTCGAAGTGCCGTACGCAAGTTTGAGGAATGGGAGCGCGGAAACGAAGCAATTGGATTAGCCAGAGCGCGCTTCAGGGCTAACAAGGAGGCATATGAGAATCGCGTTGAACGCTACAAACGCTGAGTGAAAGGACTCTCACAGTGAACCGTTGCTTCAGAGTACGAAAGGAAAAGTCGAATGATCCATTGCCGCGGTCGAACACCGAGTATCCTGACGATGGCAGCAATCAGTTGCCTTATCGTTGCTTCCAACAAAGTATACGCAGGCAGCCCAAGATGGGAGCTTCGCACGGCACTGTGCGACGTTGCTCGCCAGGCTTTCGATGAAGGAGACTACGACAACACCATTCTTGCCTACACAGAAGTACTGAAGCTGTATCCCCGGCTGCCGTGGGTGCGCACTAGACTTGCGGAGGCGTATGCAACCCGTGGTTCGAGCCGATACGCCCAAGGAGACTCCGCTGGCCGGGCCCGTGACTACGCGCAGGCGAAACGAATCGATCCGCAGTACTGGGAACGCGTCTATAGCCAACGATCCGCTGTGTCGGGGCAGTTGCCTGCCAATTCGCCAGTTTACTCTGCTCGCTAGACGGCCACGCTTCGTTTCCCTGAAACGCCGGTTTTCGCGCCTGCCATGATGCAGCCGTAAGGGTGGATGCGATCTACCACCTCTCCCAAGTCGAACTTGGCCATCTGGCGCTGTACCTCGTCTGCGTTCTTATACGCGCTCGGAAGCTCCGCGATATCAATCGCATTGGACAAGAAACGAACGTCGAGCCCTTGAGTCTCGTCGGCAAAGATCTCCTTGTCTGTTTTGCCGGACTTCCGTCGTATCTTCTTGTGGTGCGAGCGACTCATATTCCGCCCTGCACCATGCGGCGCGAAACCGAGATTCGTCGAGTGCGTTTTGCCTCGAACAATGAGAACGGGTTGTCCCATGTTCAGTGGTATTAGACGAAGCCCAGCACAGGAGTCTGACGTAAGCGAGTCATCTAAAGGAGTTGCGCCTTTCGCATGATAGAACAACGCTTTGCCGTCTGAATCGTCCATGCTTCCGCGAAAGACGAAGTTATGTTCGTTCCAGAAAGTCCTTCCGCTCGGTGAAACGCCCTCGAAGCTATCGAAATCCAGTCTTCGCGCGATCAACCCGTGGATGACCTCGTGATTCAATTTCGTCCAATCTCGGACAATCTGCAAAGCATCCCAATACTGTTGACCGTTACGGGTATCGAATGGAATGCTGAATCTCCTCGTACGTTCGGAGCGTGAGCCACAGGATGGCGTAAACACGTAAGAACAAAACGGGCTTGCTTGACATAGGCAATCACTGGGTCGAAAATCTAAATGCAATTCGAATGGCGGCTGTGCCTGTCCGATGCGAATTCGAGGTGCCCCCGATGAGCGACTCGTTCGATGACTTTCAGGAACGCCTGAAACTCGGCGATCCGGACATGAGTGAGGTCTACAGGCGATATCTGGATCCCGCCAGGCGGCTGGCGGCGAAACTCCTCAGCGGCAGCCTTCTACAAAAGGGAGGAGCTACTGATGTCGCCCAGGAGGGGATCATAACCTTTTGGCAGAAAGTAGACGCCGGCAAAGTCTCTGCCGACAGTTGGGAGGCGGTGTGGGCTCTACTGGCAAGAATTGTGGCGAACAAGTGTCGCCGGCACGCTGCGGACTTCGGAGCAGGGAAGAAGGGTGTGAAGAAGCGTGACAGGCACCGCGAGGTTCCTCTCTCGCCCGATTCCAGCGACTCGGCAGCAGAGTTGCAGCTCCGAGCATCCACTGAACCGCCAGACGTATGTGCAATGAGGCAGGAAGTGCTCGTTTGGCTAGCAGGGCGGCTTCCCGAGAATTATATGGAGATTGCTGAGCTATCCCTGGAAGGATACGGGCCTCGCGAGATCGCAAAGAGAATGAAATGTGCCGAGAGGACGGTGCACCGGGCTCGCAGGGTAATTCGGGAACAGCTTGAAATGTTAGATCAGTCCGGCTAGACACAACTTGGCCGGACGGCCGGGCAATTTTTCCGCGATTCCGCGTCAGTGTTCCACTCGATTTCCGAATTTGCAGCGCAAGGCCGGTTCTTACCTTGGTCGGCACACTTGCTGCCAGCAGGCGTGCTGCCGTATCGCCAAGTCGGAGGTATCGAGATGCCAGAGAGGAAGCCTGTTGACGACGCGAAAGAGATAGCAGAAATCATCGAACAGTTCGAAGAAGCCTGGTATGAAGGCCGCGTTCCGGACATCGACGACTTTCTCCCGGATGACGATAGTCGTGCCACGGTGCTGGCCGAACTCGCTTGCACCGACCTGGAGTTCCGACTGAAGAGTGGGTATTCGGCACGCGTCGAGGATTACTTCGAACGCTATCCAGCGCTGGCAGAGAACGAAGGGATCGCGCTGGAACTCATCACCGAGGAATTCGAATTCCGCCGACGTAGGGAGCCTGATCTCTCCGCTTCCGCATTCCTGGACCGATTCTCCGAATACCGCGATCGGTTGGTTTCGACGCTGAGCGAACTCGAAGCCAGCTCGTCGGCGCCGGAATCGTCTCAATCTGACGTTGGCGACGGGGTCAGCGCTGAAGCTGAACGACCGCTTGACGATCCAGAGTTGCCCAACCGTCGTTTCCGCAAACTGAGGGAACATGCTCACGGCGGTCTGGGCGTGATTTTCGAGGCTCGGGACGAGGAACTGGGACGCAACGTCGCGTTGAAACAGATACGAGAGAATCGAGCCACGGACGAAGGATGCAGATCTCGGTTCCTTCGCGAGGCGAGAATCACGGCGACCCTGGAACATCCTGGAACCGTCCCGATCTACGGACTTGGAACATTCGCTGACGGGCGGCCTTTCTACGTGATGCGCTTTGTCGGCGGCAAGGGCGCGACGCTGGACGAGAGCATCAGGAAACTTCACGGCGATTCGAGCAACAGTTCCGGCCCGCTTAGCCGGAATGCAGAATTCCGGGAACTTCTGCGCCGGTTTATCAACGTCTGCGATGCCATTCAATACGCACACGACCAGGGAGTCCTCCATCGTGACGTCAAACCAGAGAACATCATGCTTGGCGAGTACGGAGAAACCCTGGTCGTGGACTGGGGCCTGGCGAAGAGGATCGACGAAGAGGATGCGGAAGCGATACCAACCCCCTCGACCGATGAAGCCGAGGCGGGGGCAGCCGCCACCCAGGTTGGTACGATCCTTGGCAGCCCGCGATTCATCAGTCCGGAACAGGCGGCTGGTCAGATCGGCGAATTGGGCCACGCGACCGACATCTACGGTCTCGGCGCAACGCTGTACATGCTTTTGGCGGGCCGAGACGCCCACTTCGACACGACGGATCCCGTCGAGGTGCTCGTTCAAGTCCGAAAAGGCGAGTTCCGGCGACCGTGCGAAGTCAGCCGCCAGGTTCCCAAGCCCCTGGAGGCAGTCTGCTTGAGAGCGATGGCGTTGGAGCCAGAGGATCGCTATCCGACCGCTCGGGAGCTTGCCGACGACATCAGACGATGGCTGAACGACGAGCCAGTAGACGTGTACCGGGATCCACTTACCGTACGCGTTGGCCGATTCTGCAGGCGACATCGTACGCTGGTTGCAGCCACGGCCGTTCTGGTAATGACCGCGCTGGTTGGCCTTCTCGTCAGCAACGTCCTCATCAGCCGTGAAAAGGCAAAGGTTGTCGCCGCGCATGAGGCCGAAAAGATTGCTCGCCAAGAGGAGAAGAATGCACGCGAAGAGGCCGAACGGCAGCGAGAGCATGCTGAAAACACGTTCCTATTCGCACAGCGATCCCTTGAGGAGTACTTCGATTTCTTCGGGCGCGTCGATTGGGAGCATTTGAAGATCGCGGATCTCCGCGACCTATTCGAGCTGGCGGACGACTTGGAGAG